>CABRBD010000001.1:0-37583 GCA_902469185.1 uncultured Collinsella sp.
CTTGCGGAGCCCCTTTTCTTCTTTCCGGACATGCCGTCCTCCGATCTCCCGGGGCCGGCCGATCCGGCCCTCAGGGTATCGGGTTCCCACATTCATCCGCACATGTGCGGATGAATGTGGGAGGTGTTCGAATGAAGTCGATAATCAAGGCTGGTCCCGTTTTGGTCGTCGAGAGAGGGTGAATTAAAGCGCCTCATCTCGCTCCATGCTACAATCGCGGGCATGCCCCACAACCACATCTGCCTTCGAAAGGAGCCTACGTGGCGAATGCCATCGATCAGCTCACGGACCGCGTGCTCGTGCTCGGTCGCCTCACCATCGTCCGCCGCGCCATTACCGCCGTGGCGGTCACCATATCAGCCGTCCTCCAGACATTTCTGATTCAGGCGTTCATTCAGCCCGCCGACTTGCTTCCGAGCGGTCTCACCGGCGTCGCGGTCCTGCTCGATCGCGTTACCTCGCTGGGCGGCGTTCACATCGATATCTCGCTCGGCATGCTCGCGCTCAACATCCCCGTGGCGCTCCTATGCTGGAGCGGCATTAGCAAGCGCTTCGTCATCTTCTCGATGATGCAGGTCGTGCTCTCATCGCTGTTCCTCAACATCTTTCACTTTGCTCCGTTTTTGGGCGACAAGATCATGCTCATCATTTTTGGCGGCGTGGTCTCGGGCCTGGGTGCTGCCATCGCGCTTAAATCCGGCGCATCCACCGGCGGCACCGACTTCATCGCGCTGTGGGTCTCCAACCACACGGGCAAGACCATCTGGGGCGTCATCTTTGGTTTCAACTGCTTTATCCTGGCGATCTTTGGCTTTATGTTTGGCTGGGACAACGCGGCGTACTCCATCGTGTTCCAGTTTATTTCGACCAAGACCATCGACAGCTTCTACCGCCGCTACGACCGCGTGACGCTGCAGATCACGACGCGCAAGGCAGATGAGGTCATGACCGCCTATGTTAACCATTTTCAGCACGGCATTAGCTGCGCCGAGGTCATTGGCGGATACAGCCGCGAGACGATGTACCTGCTGCACACCGTTGTCTCGACCTACGAGAGCCAGGATATCGTCAAGCTGGTGTGCGACGTCGACCCCGGCGCCGTGATCAATGTGTTCCACACACTCAACTTTGTGGGCGGCTGGTGGGGCGGTCATGTCGATGAGCCCATGCCCACGGCCGTACCCGATCCCGACAAGCCCGCGCGCATGGCGAGCCGTCAGGCGCGCCTCAGCGAGCAGGACAGCCTGCAGCAGGACGACGGCAAGTAAGGTGTTGGTATGTTGCCGGCCCGGCGTAATCCCGTTCGCATGAGCCCCTCGAAAGCCCCGCTGCTTTCGAGGGGCTTTCGTTTGCCCAGATAAAACCTGCCAAAATAAACCTGTCCCTATTTGGCAGGTCGGGTGTATCGTTTTACCAAACTGAGGTATCATGTAAACAGACGTTATATACGTATTACTTATTTTGATATTTTGATAAGAGTGATTAGATATGCCCGCACCGAAAAATGCACCGCTTTACCAGCAGATTTATGACGAGATCAAGGACGCGATCGAGAAAGGTGTTTATGCACCCAAGGAGCGTATCCCGTCCGAGCTCGAGCTTGCCGAGCAGTACGAGGTGAGTCGCATTACGGTGCGCCGCGCTGTCGAGGAGCTGTGTTCCGATGGCTACCTGGTTAAGCAGCAGGGCCGTGGCACCTTTGTCTCCACGCCGCACATCAACCGCCAGTTTCATGCTTCGATGCTGCAGACGTTTACCGCGCTGTGCGCCGATAATGGCATGAAGGCCGGTGCGCATGTGGTCGATCGTCAGATCGTTCCGGCGCGCCAAAACGAGATGGACTTCTTTGGCCTGCAGAAGGACGCGCTGCTGCTCCACATTAAGCGCGTGCGCACGGCCGATGGCGAGCCTATCTTTGAGGAAAACATCTTTGTGCCGTTTGATACATACCGTGAGCTGTTGACGGCCGATCTTGAGGACAAATCGATTTTTGCCGAGGTCGAGCGCGTGGGCGGAACCCCGATCGTTTCGGTTGGCTACCGCACGGTCGAGGCCGTGCGCGCCAGTGCCGAACAGGCGGTCGAGCTGGGCATTGCCCCGCACGATCCGCTGCTCAACCTGCGCGCCGGCTTTATCGGCCCCAATGGCGAGCCGGTCCTGATGGGTAAGCAGTACTACGTGGGTAGCCGTTACGTCATGGTCATGTAGGTTGCGGCGTTTTACCAAACGCCGCAACCGCTCGACGCTGCAAGCCCGCCAGAGCGGCAATCTGCCTTTCAACTTCGGCGGCATGATCAGAAGTTTTGGTCCGTCGTTCTAACGAACGACGGACCGGTCGACGCTGCAAACGCCCCTAGGCGGCAATCTGACGTTCAATCGTCGGTCGCGTACCGAAGTACGCTTCCCTCCTCTTTCACGTCACCTTGCTCGCTTAGGGGCGTTTTCGCTGACTCATGCTCAACCAGCGACGTTTCCACGCTCATCCGCCTTGGATCGTATTACTCGTGGCCGGTAGCCGTGCGGCACTGGTCCGCGTGGCGGCGTATAATCGGCGGCAGATGATTCTGACGTTAGGAAACCATGACCGATAGCATGCAGCAGATGGCGCTCGACACGCTCGGCGCCTATTTTGGCTACACCTCGTTTCGCCCGGGGCAGGACCGCATGGTGGATGCGATTCTTGCAGGCCGCGATGCGCTGGGTGTTATGCCCACGGGCGCCGGCAAGTCCATTTGCTACCAGGTGCCTGCGCTTATGCTGTCCGGCATCACCTTTGTGGTGAGCCCGTTGCTGTCGCTTATGGAGGACCAGACCCGTGCGCTGCTCGCGGCGGGTGCACGCCCCAGCTATCTCAACTCCAGCCTTACCCCGGCTCAGCAAAACACCGTGCTCAAGCGGGCGCGCGAGGGTCGCTACCAGCTTATGTACGTGGCACCCGAGCGTCTGCTCGAGCCGCGCTTTCTGGCCTTTGCGCAGGAAGCTGCGACCGAAGGCGGCATCGGCGTTCCGCTCGTGGCTATTGACGAGGCCCACTGCGTGAGCCAATGGGGCCAGGATTTCCGCCCCGCCTACCTGCAGATTCGCGAGTTTATTGATTCCCTGCCGCAGCGCCCCATCGTTGCGGCCTTTACCGCTACGGCGACCGAGCGCGTGCGTGCGGACATTCAGCAGATGCTCGGCCTGCAAAACCCCGCGTGCGTGGTGACGGGCTTCGATCGCAAGAACCTCTACTTTGGTTGCGAGGAGATGGGCGACAAGGCCAAGACTGCCTGGGTGCGCGACTACGTGATTGCGCATTCGAGCGAGAGCGGCATCGTGTATTGCTCGACTCGCAAGACGGTCGATGCGCTGGCGGGCGAGCTTGCCGAGGCGCTGGGACCCAGCGGTATTCGCGTGGGCCGTTACCATGCCGGCATGGGCAACGACGCCCGCCGCCAGAGCCAGCGTGCCTTTATCGACGACGACATTCAGGTGATGGTTGCCACCAACGCCTTTGGCATGGGCATCGACAAGCCCAACGTGCGCTACGTGATCCACAACAACGTGCCCGAGAGCATCGAGGCCTACTACCAGGAGGCGGGCCGTGCCGGCCGCGATGGCGACCCGGCCAGCTGCCACTTGCTGTGGAACGGCAACGATTTTCGCATGCGCCGCTTTCTGATCGATCGCGGCGATGCTGCCGATGAGGCGCTCGACGACGAGCAGCGCGCGTGGGCGCTCCAGAATCGCTACCGCCTGCTCAGCCAGATGGAGGGCTACTGCAATACCACCGGCTGCCTGCGCGAATACATGCTGCGCTACTTTGGCGACGAGGCCGCGGCCGAGCATGCGGCAGCCGCCGCGGGCGGCACGGCAGACGACGCCGAGGGCTGTGGTAACTGCAGCAACTGCCTCACGCAGTTCGAGGTCGAGGACGTCACCGATATGGCCCGCGCCGCCGTGCGCTATGTGGCCACGCGTCCCATGCGTTTTGGCAAGTCGCTCATCGCCGACGTGCTCCACGGCGGCAACACCGAGCGCATTCGCCAGATGAATCTGGACGAGGACCGCGGCTACGGTGAGCTGTCGAGCGAATCGGTCGGGCGCATCAAGGACATCATCGGCCAGCTGTGCGGCCGCGGCTACCTGACCACCTCGCAGGGGCAGTACCCGGTCGTGGGGCTAGGCCCGCGCGCCGGCGAGGTCGAGGACGAGGCGTTCGCCTTTACCGTTAAGCGTCGCGCGTCCAAGCGCAAGGCCTCGGCCCGCGCCCGCCGTGCGGTGGATCTGCTGCGCGAGGAGGCCGAGCTGGATCAGCGCCCGCGCGTGGGTGACGATGCCGAGCTGTTCGAGCGCCTGCGTGCCCTGCGCAAGGAGATCTCGACCGAGCTGGAGATGGCGCCGTACATGGTCTTTTCCGACAAGGCCCTGCGCGGTCTGTGCCGCCTACGCCCGCAGACGCGCGACGAGCTTATCCAGGTCAACGGCATCGGCGAGAAAAAGGCCGACGCCTTTGGCGAGCAGTTTATGGCGGCGATTGAAGAGTTTGAGTCCGAGCATGCACGGGATGGAGCGTAACGATGGCATTCGACGATAAAACCGAGCGCACTGAGGTATCCGCCGTGCCGCTGTACCAGCAGGTTATGGATGACCTAAAGGGCGAGATCGCGCGCGGCGTGTACGCATCCGGCTCGCGCATTCCTTCCGAGATGGAGCTCGCGAAGTCCTACGGCGTGGGACGCATCACCGTACGCCGCGCCATCGAGGAGCTGTCGCGCGCGGGGTATCTCAACCGCCAGCAGGGGAGGGGCACGTTCGTGTGCGCGCCCAAGCTCAAGCGCAAGATTGTCCAGAAGGGTGACGTTCAGAGCTTTTCCGAGGGTTGCGCCGCCAACGACATGGTGGCCGGAGCACGCCTGGTGTCGCGCACGGTGGTTGCGGCGACGCGTGAGGACGCGGCGTTTTTTGGCGTGGAGCCCGGCTGCGAGCTTATCGTGGTCGAGCGCGTGCGCACGGCAGATGGCGTGCCCGTCATGCTCGAGAACAACGCCTTTGTGCTGGCCGATCATCCCTACCTGCAGACGTTGGCCGATAAGGACCTCGCCGATAACTCGATCTTTGCGTTCGTTGCCGAGCATTCGGGCCGCGCACCGCTCAAGTCCGACCCCTGCACCGTGGAGATTGCGCTTGCCGATGCTCAGGCGGCCCCACTGCTGGAGGTGCCGGTCGGCGAGCCGCTCTTCTATATGGAGGCGTACTTTACCGATGCGGACGGGCGGCCCCTGCTGCTCGGGCGCCAAAAGATCGTGGGCTCGCGCTACTTGTTTGACATCTAACGCCCATAGACAGAACAACATAGAACAAATTTGCTGAAACGACTTCACCTGTGACAGTTCGCATGTTATAAATAGGACAACATAGAACGATCGCAGGTACGAGCTGTCGTCGTTCAAAGCCGCCACACAAGGAGGAGCGTCACGGTGAACGCACACGATCTGATTCAGGAAATTATCGAGCGCAAGGGTAAGATCGAGAACGTCTTTTGGATCGCCTGTGGCGGTTCGATGATCGACCTGATGCCGGCCAACGAGCTGCTCAAGCGCGAGGCAACCACGTTTGCCTCGACGGTCTACACCGCGCGCGAGTTTTGCCTGATGGCCCCCAAGAGCCTGGGGCCGAAGTCGCTCGTCGTCGCCTGCAGCCACAGCGGCAACACGCAGGAGGTCGTCGACGGTTGCGAGATGGCGCTGGCTGCCGGTGCCGAGGTCGTGGCTATGACCGACTATGCGGGTTCCAAGATCGACAACGGCAAGTGGACCACCTGGGTCTATCCGTGGGGCAAGGGCGAGTCGCAGGCCGAGGTCCCGCAGGGCATCGGCGTTCTGATGGCTGCCGAGCTGCTCGATCAGCAGGAAGGCTACGAGGCACTCGCCGACATGTATGCCGGCCTTAAGCAGATGGACGCGCTGCTGCCCGCCGCCCGCGAGAAGGTCAACGCGGAGCTGGGCGACCGCTTTGCCGAGCTCTGCCAGCAGCACAAGTTCTTCTACATCCTGGGCTCCGGCCCCAACTTTAGCCAGACCTACGCTATGGCCATCTGCTCGCTCATGGAGATGCAGTGGCAGCACTGCTGCTACATCCACTCCGGCGAGTACTTCCACGGCCCCTTCGAGGCCACCGAGCCCGGCGTGTTCTACTTTGTGCAGCTCGGATCGGGCGAGTGCCGTCCCATGGAGGAGCGCGCGCTCGCATTCCTCAACACGCATACCGATACGGTCATGGTGCTCGATGCGCTAGAGTACGGCGTGGGCGAGGTGCCGGCCAGCGTGCGTTCGTTCCTGGAGCCGATCTTCTTCTACGCGATGAGCTGCGAGCTGCGCGCCGCCCGCGGCAAGGTGTTCGACCACAGCCCCGAGGTTCGTCGCTATATGGGTGTCGAGCAGTACTAGGTACCGGGAAAAGTATTCACCTTCGATTCGCAAGCGAACAGCGTGCGTAAATAGCGGGCCGCACCGGGGATTTCCGGCGCGGCCCGCTCTGCATTGCGTCCATGCGTGGGGGGGGTATCGCGTCAACCGACGACCTACTTGGCGTCGTAGGCCTCGGCATCCCACCAGTCGAGCTGGGCAATGTTGTCACGGATGTGCTGGCAGCTCTTGTGGAAGCCTTCGAGCTCGTGCTCGGAAAGGTCGAGCGTGTAGACCTCCTCGACGCCCTCGGCACCGATCACGCACGGCAGGGAGGTAAAGATGCCTTCCTCGCCATACTGGCCGGTCATAAGCGTAGAGGCCGAAAGCACGGCGTGCTCGTTGTGCAGAACGGCGGCGCAGACGCGCGCGGCGGAGTTGGCGACGGCGTACTCGGTGCACTGCTTGCCGGCGTAGGTCACATAGCCGCCCTTGCGCGCGAGCTCCTCGATCTCCATGTGGTCGAAGGCGTACTTGTCGGGGTTTTCGGCCTGAAGCTCGGTGAGGCTCTTGCCGGCGATGGTTGCGGCCTTAAAGGCGGCAAGCTGGCTAAAGCCGTGCTCGCCGATCATGTAGGCGTCGATGGACTTGGGGCTCACGCCGATCTTCTTGGAGATCTCGGTGCGCAGGCGGGCGGAATCCAGGCCGCAGCCCGAGCCGATGATCTTCTTGGGATCGTAGCCGGTCAGGTGCCACAGCTCGGTGCACACGACGTCGCAGGGGTTGGAGATGCTCACGAAGATGCCGTCAAAGCCGGCGTCGACGATGCGCTTGGCAAAGGTGCGGGCGGCGTCGGTGGTAAAGAACAGCTCACCGTCGCGGTTGCCGGCGGCCAGCGCGACCTTGCCGGCAGCGTTGACGATGACGTCGCAGCAGGCCAGCTCCTCGTAGTGGTCGTAGCAGTTGACGATCTTGGTGTTGTACGGGACAAACGAAAGGGAGTCGCGCAGGTCCTGGACCTCGGATGTCACCTTGGTCTCGTTGATATCGCACAGGTACAGCTCATCGGCAATGCCCTGCATGAGCAGGCTGTTGGCGACATGTGCTCCTACGTGGCCCTGGCCGACCACACCGATCTTACGCGTCTGGTACATATATGTATCCTTTCGGCCGAGTTTCTCGCATCGAACCATTGTAGCGTCCTGCTGTCACTTTGCTAAGCTAAAGCGAAGTAGATTTTTGGGACATGCTTTAATCTCTACTTTTGGAGTGATTTGGGCCGCTGGCGACATCGCCGGGCGATGTGCTCGCGCGGATGGGGCCGCTCGTTGTACCATAGCTGCAACTGACTCGTAAGGAGCATCCATGCCCATTCGCATCCCCGACGCCCTCCCTGCCGCCGCGCAGCTCGAGAGCGAGAACATCTTTGTCATGACCGAGTACCGCGCGCTGCACCAGGACATCCGTCCGCTGCGTGTGCTCATCCTCAACCTCATGCCCACCAAGATCGCCACCGAGACGCAGATTATGCGCAAACTCTCCAACACGCCGTTGCAGGTGGAGGTGGACCTGCTGCGCACCAAGACGCACGAGGCCACGCACGTGAGCGCCGGCCACCTGGAGACGTTCTACCGCACGTTCGACGACATCCGCGACATCCACTACGACGGCCTGATCATCACGGGCGCGCCGGTGGAGCAGATGCCGTTCGAGGAGGTCGACTACTGGCCCGAGCTCTGCCAGATCATGGATTGGTCCACCACGCACGTGCACTCCACGCTGCACATTTGTTGGGGCGCGCAGGCGGGGCTCTACCATCATTACGGTATCCAGAAGTACGACCTGCCGGCAAAGGCGAGCGGCGTATTTGAGCATTATCTGGTGAAGCCGCAAAGCCCGCTGGTCCGCGGCTTTGACGACCGCTTCTATGCCGTGCATTCGCGCAACACCGATGTGCGCCGCGAGGACGTGGAGGCCGAGCCGCAGCTTGAAGTCGTGGCCGTGTCCGACGAGGTAGGCCTGTATATCGTCAAGTCGACCGACAGCCGCCGCTTTTTTGTCTTTGGCCATCCCGAGTACGATACCGACACGCTGCGCCTGGAGTACGAGCGCGACGTGAAGCGCGGGCTCAACCCTCAGGTGCCGGCGCATTACTTCCCGGGCGACGATCCCACCGCCGAGCCGCGCAACGTCTGGCGCAGCCAGGCTCAGCTGCTCTACACCAACTGGCTCAACTACTACGTCTACCAGACCACGCCCTACGACCTGGCCCGCGCCGGCGAGGAGCACTAGGCCGCTGTCGTGGCTGTGGCTGCGGCGGTTATCGTGGCCGCTACGCGACGAGCGTGGATAATCGGACGCATGTTGAATGAGCGTGGATAATCTCCCACTTTTGGTCGAGGAACAGGCCCAAAGTGGGAGATTTTCCACGCTCGATTTTTCTGCGGCTGTCGTAGGCGGCAGCACCACGCGTCGAGTGTTTACGGACAGCATCGCAAACTAGGTAGTTTCGAGCCACAGCATATTTTCTTTTAAGGAAATCGACGGCTTTTGAGGCATAAAGATGTGGAGACAGGGACCTCTCGACAACCGTTCTACCTGCAGATATAAGCCATTAACCTAAAACGTCCAAAACCGTCAAGCATTTGGTCAGCTGCTGGACAGCATTTGGTCAGACTTCGCATGAAACCGTCTGGTACGTTGGCGCCGTTCCAAGAGTTGGGAGGCGACATGGCAAACGCGACGGCGAATCAAAGACTCACAGGCCACATTAAAGCGTGCGAGCAGCAGATGAGCTGCGTGTACGCGCGTACGACGGCGGAGGCAAAGCAGATTGAGCGGCGGGTGGCGGCGGGAAGTCTCAAGGTGGTCATGCCGGGGTTGTATGCGCGTCCGGAATACTGGTCCGAGCTCAAGTTTCGGCAGCGTTATCTGCATCGGGTGCGGGCGCTTGCGCAAAAGCACCCCGACTGGACGTTTTGCTCCTATACGGCGGCCGTTGTCTATGGCCTTTCGGTTTCGCATGCCAATTTGACGCACATCCATATCGCCGTGGCACCGGCACAATCAACGACGCCGGGCTCTCAGGTCGTTCGCCATCGTTATGTTCGTCAAACACGGGCCACCCAGATGGACATTGCCGTGACCGATATCGATCAAACGATTACGGATTGCCTGGTCGATGCATCGTTTGTCGAGGGACTGATCATTGCGGACTCGGCGCTTCATGAGCAGCTGTTGTCGAAGGAGCATCTCGTTGAGGCAGTCAACAAGCTTGGCTTAAATCGTCGCGGTGTTGTGACGGCGCGCAGGGTTGCACGGTATGCCGATGGCCTGTCGGAAAGCGGTGGCGAGTCCAAGGCGCGCGCCCTGATGATCGAGCGCGGCTGGCAGACGCCGGAGCTGCAAATTGAGCTGTTCGACCCGGTTGAGCCGGGACGGCCGTATCGCGTTGACTATTTGTGGCGCGTGGGTGACCGGTTGATTATTGGGGAGTTCGACGGATTCGTTAAAAGCGAGAAGGCGGCGGAGGAGGGCAAGCTTGCAAAGGCGCAATTTGATGAGCGCCAGCGCGAGTCGAGGCTTTCGCTGCTCGATAACTGTAAGATTGTGCGCTTGTGCTGGGATGATCTAAGGGACCCGACAAAGCTCGATCGCAAGCTCAAGGTTGCCGGCGTGCCGCGTGCATGCTGAGGCGGTGGCAGGGCGTTAGGCTGCACGAGCGTGGAAATCCGGACGGATGAGCGTGGGAATTTAGACGCGATTTGGTTGAGCGTGGATTTTCGGACACACGAGCGTGGATTATCGGACGTTTGAATAATGAGCGTGGATAATCTCCCGTTTTTTGCCCCCGAACAGGCCCAAAGTGGGAAATTTTCCACGCTCATTTTTGTGGGGTGCAGCGTGCCAGCCGTTAGGCGCTGATGATGTTGGGCAGCGGCAGGTCGTGGGCATCGGTGGGAACGTGGTCGACACGCTGCTCGTCAAAGGCGATGCCGATGATTTGGCATGCGGGCGAGAGCATGGGCAGGTAGCGGTCATAGCAGCCGCCGCCGTAGCCTAGGCGCGTGCCGGTGCGGTCGAATGCTACGAGCGGCACGACGATCATGTCGAGAGCTTCGGCAGGCACGATAGGGAAGCGGCTGCTGTCGATGTCCGTGGCCGCAAAGGCCCGCGTGGGGTGGGCGATAAACGTAGCCGCGTCCGCGTCGCCGGCAGCAACTGCCCGCATACACATGCGCTGGCCACAAGCTGCGGCGTCTGTTGCCGAGAGCATGCACGGATAGGCCACGCGCCAGCCACGTTTGGAGGCAGCTGCGGCAAACGCGGCTGAGTCGACTTCGGAACCCATCGCGGCATAGACGGCAACGGTGTGCGGCGCCGCGGCATCCAAGCGGCCCAGCAGCTCAACCAGCCGCGCACAGATATCAGCAGACTTCGCCGCCCGCAAGTCCAAATCAAGAGCATCGCGCCGAGCAATCACCGCCCGCCGCAACTCAGCCTTGTCCATCCCGGCTTCCTCTCCCAAACCTACCAAAAAGGGACAGGTTTATTTTGGCAGGTTTTATCTGGGCAAATGTCGAAACCACCACAAAGGTGCCTGTCCCCTTTGTGGTGGTTTTGGCCCATGCGTTAACGCTATAACGCCGCGGCGATTGCTTCGGTCACAAACTTATTGAGTGACTCGCCCTTCTTTGCCGCCGCCAGTGCTGCCTGCTTGTGAAGCTCGGAGCCTGTTCTCACATTGAACGAGCCCTTAAAAGCCCGCTCTGGTTCCTTGCCCTTTTCGGCACAAAACTCAAGGTAATCGTCGACGGCGTCGTGGAAGCATTGCTCCACTTCTTCAGCCTTGGAGCCTTCAAATACAATTGCGTCCCTAATGCCGGCGACCATACCTGTTAGTACATGCTGCTCGGCATCGAACTCGACTGGGGCGAAATAGCCCTTGTATGCCAAAACGTTACTCATGACTGCCTCCGACATCCTGCAGAAATCGAACGATGTTTCGAATTGTCCCCGCTGTCAATTCGTCAGATGGATGAGGCGCGTGCATCACGAACATCCTGCCATCTGAGGGCCTGTAGAAGCGAATGCGCGATCCGGATGTCTTGCCTTTGCTGTCCATTTCAAAGCCATATGAGGCCATGACTTTTAAAAAATCGGCATACCGATACGTCGAAGGGCAGCTAAACAGTTGGGCGATGAGTTTATCGGCTCGAGTCATCCCGCCTCACATTCTGCAACTATATTCTAGTTGCAATTTTGATCCGATGCAATCACCCATACTATAGAACATGTGTACGTATAGAACAAGTGTTCGAACCACTACAAAGGGGCCTGTCCCCTTTGTAGTGGTTTTGCTTGCTGTGGTTAGCCCATCAGGTCGACGACGTTAAAGCCGGCGTTGCTCTTGGCGATGACGTCGCGGCCGCCAAAGACGCAGGTGGGCGACTCGGCCGCAATGCGCGTCACGTCGGCGCCGAGCGAGCGCAGCTCACCGGGCGTGGCGGCGAGCATCTGGGCGCGACGCTCCTCGCGCGCATGCGGATCGAGCCCGGCCAGATAGGTCGTGTTGCGGCGCTTGGTGAGCGCGTACGGCTTTACCGGCGCGTCCATGCCGCTCACGCAGCTCACGATAAAGCCCTCAAAGGCGGCCCCGTCGGGCTCAAAGCTGCCGAGCCATTCGCCCGCGCGCGCCACGCGCTCAATCGAGGGATCGATTGCCGGGTCGCGGTAGGTGTAGAACGCCGTCTGGCGCTCGCCGGCTGCGCGGAATCCGCAGCCGTATGCACCGCCCTTCACGCGAATCTCGTTCCACAGGTAATCGTAGGAGAGCGCGTTGGCAGCCACGGCCCAAGCGCCTGTCACGTCAATGCCTAGGCGACGCGGGTCGCACGCGCTTGCCGCAAAGCAGATGTCGCTGGGGATGACAAAAGCCTCGTGGCGATTGCACGGCGTCGGCACCACGAGCGCATCGCGGCCGGCAACGGCACTAGCGTCCGCGCCTAGCCCCAGGTCGCCCGCGGCATCCCAGTACGCGTCAAAGTCCTCATCGCTGCCGGTAAAGCTCGCCATGCAGCCATCAGCCACAAAGATACGCTCCGCCAGCTCGGCAAGCTTGGCGCGCAGGTCGTCCAGGCGCTCGTCAAAGTGGTCGAGCAGATCGCGCAGGAACAGGTAGAAATCCACGCCCGAAAGTTGCTCGCGCACCACGGCCGAAGGCGAGCTGTAGCTCATCGCGCGACCGAGCGCCGCCGAGTGTCCGTTGTTGATAAATCCCTGCTCAAGACCAATGCGAATCTGTGTGAGCACGTCGCGCACGCGGTCGGCGTCGGCGTCCGCCAGCAGCGTGCTCGACCACACCTCGCGCGGCAGGCTCGCCAGCGCGTCGATCTTCTCGGACAGGGCGCCGGCGCTCACCAGCAGGTAGGGGCGCGCGCCGTCCACGTCGGGCTGCGTCATAACTTCGGTCGTAAAGCTCAAAAAGCCCAGCTTGCCGGCGATCAGGTTGTCGAGTTCCTCGGCCGAATGCTCGCGCGTGGGCAGCTGCTTGAGCAGGCGGCAGAGCAGCGTCACATAGGGCAGGTCCTCAAACGCGACGCAGCTCAGGTCGAAGTACTGCATGGCGTAGGCCAGGCGGTTGGTGGGGATGCCGTGGCGCAGACAGGGGATGGGCGCGGTCGTGTCCACGACCAGCGGCGGCTCGGGGCGCGCCTCGCCAATGTCGGACACGCGCAGGCGCGGCAACGTGGCCTTGGCCTCGGGCGTGTCCTCGGCCTCCTGCGCGGTGCGCAGCGCGGCCGTGCGCTCGACCACATCGGCCAGCTCGGCATCGGTCATGGCATCGCGCTTGGCTGCCAGCTCGGCGGCCTCGGCACCCTCTGCGCCCTCGGCGGCGTCCACCGGCGCCAGCTCGACCAGAGCCATATGGTCGTTCTGCAGCACCAGCTCGCGCAGCAGGTCCTCAAAGTAGCTGCCGTCCAGCTCGCCACGAAGCTCCTCGTACACTGGGCCGTACTTGAGCGCCAGCGTCGCGGCGTCGTCATCGTAGAGCCAGGTGCTCAGCGCGTCGCACGCAATGGCCACGCCGTCGGCGATACCGTAGTCGCGCTGGCGCAGGTCGTATTCGTTGCTGCTGATGATGGCCTCCAGGCGCTCGCGCGGAACGCCGTGCTCGCACAGGTCGCGGCAGGCGTCCTGGAACACGCGGCGCAGCTCGCGCGCCACGCCGGGCTGCGCGTTTTGCAGCATGATGAGCTCGTAGGGCTGCAGGCTCTCGGCCGCGGTGTAGCTCACCACGTTGCCGCCCAGGCCGGCGGCCAGAATGGCCTTCTTAACCGGCGCTTCGTTGGAGCCCAGCAACGCTTCGAACAAGATGTCCGCGGCGATTGTGCGCTTGCGGTCGAGCGCGCTACCCAGCACAAGGCCCAGGCCCACCAGGGCGTTCTCGGGCGTGGTGGCCATCTCGACGCGCTTATACTCGCAGGTCACAGGCGCCTGCACGTCCAGCGGATTGGGCGCCAGCGTGGACGGGTCGTCGCCGGCGGCGACGGCAGCGTCCATGCGGCGGCTCGCGGCGCTCGGCTGCGACAGATAGCGCTCGTCCAAAAAGGCCAGCGCGCGGTCCACGTCCAGGTCGCCATAGAGCGTGATGTAGGAGTTGGAAGGGTTGTAGTGGCGCGAGTGCGTGTCCAGGAACTGCTCGTAGGTGAGCGCGGGAATTGCGCGCGGGTCGCCGCCGCTCTCGTGCGCATAGGCAGTGTCGGGATAGAGCGCGGCGTTGACGGCGTCGTCCAGCACGCTCATGGGGTCGGACAGCGCACCCTTCATCTCGTTGAACACCACGCCGTTATAGCGCAGCGTGCCCTCGCGCAGGCTCGCGGAGCCGCCCTCGCCCTCGCCCTCGACGCTCTCCGGCAGGTCCAGCTCGTAGTGCCAGCCTTCCTGCTCAAAAATGGTGGGCTTGGTGTAGATCGCCGGGTTGAACACCGCGTCCAAGTACACGTCCATCAGGTTGTACAGATCCTGCTCGTTGGTGGTGGCAACGGGGTAGATGGTCTTGTCGGGGTAGGTCATGGCGTTGAGGAACGTCTGCATGGAGCTCTTGATCAGGTCGACAAACGGCTCCTTGACGGGAAACTTGGCCGATCCGCACAGCACCGAGTGCTCAAGAATGTGGAACACGCCGGTGGAATCGGCCGGCGGCGTCTTAAAGCCAATGGCAAAGGCCTTGTTTTCGTCGTCGCACGCTAGGTGCAGCAGGCGAGCGCCCGAGGCGGTGTGGCGCAGCACGTAAGCGTCTGCGTCGAGCTCGGGCACGGTCTCGCGGCGTTCGACGGTAAAGCCGTGGCAGGTGGTTCCGGGCACCAGCAGCGCGGCGGCAGCGGCGCGCGGGTCGGTTGAGGTAGTGGACATATGCAGTCTCCTTTGACGCCCCAACGGGGGCGAATCGAGTCGAATCTCCGAGAGTATACCCATATGGGGCCTTCGACCAATCTGCCGGATGAGCGTGGATTTTCTGGCACACGAGCGTGGAAATTCGGACGTCTGCCGCACGAGCGTGGATTTTCGGACGAAATCGGCCGCCAAAAGCCCAAAAACCGTCCAAATATCCACGCTCGCGCGTCAAGTACGTATCTCTCACCTCACATTCATCTCTACGACGAGGGATGAATGTGAGACAGGTATAAGATAAAAATCAATCGGCTTATCGGATGCATATACCGCCATCAGATTGAAGCTGTATGCGGAAATGGATGGACTCTACACCGCTTACGCAAAATAACCCCTCGTTTGCTAAAACATTATAGGAAATGGCGTGGAGTGCTAAAAAGTTCTAATACAATATAAGTCATTTATCTATAGGCTGCTGATTCCTTGTAAAGGTATGGTTGATATGGTTGAGGCAAATAGCGTTATCCCCCTGTACAAACAGATTGTTCGTGCGCTTTCTGATTCAATCGCCAACGGCACGTACCGCCCGGGAGATAAGCTTCCGACCGAGGCGGAGCTTATCGAGCAATTTGGCGTGAGCCGAATAACGGTTCGCTCCGCAATTAAAGAAATGGAAGATGCTGGGCTTGTTGAGAGGGCCCGCGGCAAGGGCACGTTCGTTTCGTCGGACACGCAGATGTATGCCGCGGACGACCGTGAGAGCTTTACCCATTCGTGCCAGCTTGCGGGCAAACAGGCGTCTACCAGGGTTCTCGAAATGGGCTGGGACTTTCCAAGTCTGCGAGACGCGAAGTTCCTGGGCGTAGACGATACCCAAAAGGTATTGCGTAGCCGTCGTCTGCGCCTTGTGGATGGCAAGCCCACGATGCTGGAAACCAATAGCTATTCCGCTGCGCTTTCTTTTTTGGAGCATGAGTCCCTCGATGATTCGCTGATGGCGGTACTCGATCGCCAGGGGATCAAGATGGGTCCCAACACGCGTACGCTCGAGGTCTGCTATGCGAGCGAGCTCGAGGCGGCATACCTTAACGTGGAGCTGGACTCTTCGCTGCTTCTGTTTGTCGATAGACGTTATGCCCCAAGTGGCGAGCCGCTTTTCATCTCCCGTCAGGTGTACTGCACCGAGCGACTGAAGTTCTATTTGTAAATTAGAGATAGATTGGTCGATTTACCGACCAATTGTTACCGTTCGCGGATTTGGAAAATAGACACACCACGTAGGGTAGATTGCTAATATACTTTGTTATGACAATATAGTACGTCCTATTGGTATTGGAGAACTATGAATAAGATATTGCTAGCGAGTCATGGTTATCTCGCCCAAGGCATGAAAAGCTCTCTGGAGATTCTGATGGGCACCAACGACCGAATCGAGTGCCTGTGCGCCTATGTCGATGACGATTCAAGGGACGTCGCGGCGTTGATTGATGCATGGATGGAGACGAGGGACCCTGCCGACTCTTGGTTTGTCGTGACTGACATCTTTGGCGGCTCTGTAAACAACGAATTCATTCAGAGGCAGACCGACGGATCGTTTACGTTAATCGCTGGAATGAACTTGCCGCTGCTGGTGGAAATGGTTACACAGCTGGACTCCCTGGATGCGGACAGGGCCAAAGCCGCGGTCGAGGGATCGCGTTCGTTTATTCAGCTTTGCGAGGCGGCGGACATGCTTGCCGGCGCCGAGGAAGAAGAGTTCTAGTTAGTTCTGGTTCGAGCCCTAGCTAGGGGCCACGCCTGTCATTCCCTTTATCACGTGCGGAGATGATAACGATGATTAAGCTTACGAGAGTTGATTACCGACTGATTCACGGCCAAGTTGCCATGTCCTGGACTCACGCTTTGGATGTAGATTGCATCTTGCTTGCCAGCGATGCTGTGGCAAAAGACGACATGAGGAAGGCGGCCTTGAGGCTCGCCCGCCCCAACGGCGTTAAACTCGTCATCAAGGATGTTGACGCTGCTATCGAGGCGCTCAACAGCGGCGTTACCGACAAGTATTCGCTGTTTATCATCACTGAGACGATTGAAGATGTCTATCGTCTCGCTAAGGGTTGCAAAGACATCAAAGAGATCAATCTGGGCGGAACCCGAAAGACCCCTGAGACCACGCTTCATCCGACCCCTGCGATCTTTGCGACCGAGAAAGATGCCGAGCATATCCAAGAGCTCCTGGGCGATGGCGTGGCCATCGAAATCCGTCAGGTCCCCAATGACGCTAAGGTGTTTGCCAAGGACGTTCTCTAGCCGGAAACACGTTGATACTCGGCATTTATTGAACCAATGCTCTATGCCTATGCCCGCCGATCAAATGATCGGCGGGCTTTTTATTAAAGAAAAATCAAAAAAATCTGAAATAGTTCTTGCATAGTTAGTTATATAAAGTATTATAACGTCATGGGATGAATGAAGGGTTCATCCAAGTGAGTTAGGAGTAAGGGATGTTCAATTTCGATGAGCCTCGTTACGAGAAGGTTGTGAGCGATGCCCTCGCTCTCCGTCCTCAGATTGAGGCTGCCGTGGACAAGGTCTGCGAGCAGGGTTATTCCAACATCTTCTTCATCGGCTGCGGCGGCACCTGGGCCCACACGCTCCCGATGAAGTATTGGGTCGAGACCACCACGGCCGACGTCGATGTCCACTGCGAGATCGCCGCTGAGTTCCTCGCATGCCCGCCCAAGACCTTCAACAAGGACTCGGTCTGCGTCTTCTCCACCCGTACCGGCACCACCCCCGAGATCATTGAGGCTGCCAAGTTCTGCCAGGAGCAGGGCGCCCGCACGCTGATGTATGTCTCCAACGACAACACCCCGGCCACCGAGTACGCCGATTACAAGTTCTTCAGCTTCGCCGAGGACGACGTTCTGTGCGAGGCCATCTACACCTACCAGATCACGCTGGTCGCCCGCTTCCTCAAGAACGCCGGCGCCTTCCCCAAGTACGACACCTTCATGGAAGAGTTCGGCAACATCGCTCCGTACCTCATCAAGGCCAAGGACGCTCAGGACGAGCGCTGCGCCGCCATGGCTGAGGACTTCAAGGACACCGATTACCACATGGTGATTGGCTCCGGCATGCTCTGGGGTGAGGCCTACGACTACGCCATGTGCATCCTCGAGGAGATGCAGTGGATCAAGACCAAGTCCATCCACGCCGCCGAGTTCTTCCACGGCACCATCGAGCTGTGCGAGGAAGGCACGAGCCTCATCATGCTCTACGGCGAGGACGACACCCGTAAGCTCATGGACCGCGTGGACAACTTCACTCACATGCTCGCCGACGAGAAGGGCGTCAACGTCCGCGTGAACAAGTTTGACACCGCCGAGGTCGAGCTGCCGTTCAGCGACCCCGAGTTCCGCAAGATCGTCTCCCCGATGGTCACCTACACCATCACCGAGCGTCTGAGCTGCCATCTCGAGCACGTCCGTAACCACCCGCTCACCACGCGTCGTTACTATCACCAGATGAACTACTAATCCTCTCAAATTGCTGCGGTTGTCTGCAGGCGAGCTGCGCAGAATGCCTCGCCTGCAGACCTGTTTCTGGGGTTGATCGAAATGGTTGTCCAGTATCTTCTAGTTGCACTGGTCGCATTTATTGCGTCCATGGACGAGCAATTATTTGGCATTACGATGCTTGGTCGTCCGCTGTTTACGAGCCTGTTTGTCGGCTTGATCCTTGGCGATGTCCAGCAGGGCGTTATCGTCGGCGCTGCTTTGGAGTCCATGTTCATGGGCGCCATCATGGTCGGCGCGGCGGTTCCTCCCGAGGTCTATGCCTCCGGCGTGCTTGGCTGCGCGTTTGCCGTCATTACGGGTACGGGCACGGCAACTGCCGTCGCGCTCGCCCTTCCCGTCTCCGTCTTCCTTCAGGTGTGGCGCAACTTCTGCTACGCCGTTCCGGGTGCCTTTGCCTGCAAGAAGATTGAGACCGCTCTGGCAAATCGCGATCTTGCCAAGGCGAATCTGTACCATCTGACCATCGTGCCGCTGTCGATTGGCATTCCGTCTGCACTGCTGGTGTTTGGCTCGCTGTTCTTTGGTGCCGACCTTATCAACAATGCGCTCAACGCGATTCCGCAGTTTGTGATGGACGGCCTCAACGTTGCGTCCGGCGTCATGGTCTGCATCGGCTTCGCTCTTCTTATCAGGACCATGGGCGATAACAAGCTCCTTCCCTGGCTGTTCCTGGGCTTCATTATGGTCATCTACCTCAAGATGGACGTGGTCGGCGTCGCCGCAGCTGCCATTTGCGTCGCGCTGCTCCTGGCCTTCCGCGAGGGCTCGTCCGGTCCGCAGACGGTTGCTGCAGATGAAGAGGAGGACTTCTAATGGCTATCCAGAACACCGACCTCAAAGAGGCCAAGAAGGACGCGATTATGACTCCCGATATGTATCGGAGCATGTTCCTTCGCCAGTTTACGAGCCAGTGCTCGCAGTCGTACGACAAGATGATGGCAATGGGCTTCATGTACACCATTCAGAAGCCCCTGCGAAAGATCTATCCCAACGACGACGATTACTATGCGGCGCTCGATCGCCATACCGAGTTCTTTAACATCACGCCTCATGTGCTTCCGTTTGTAGCCGGCCTAACGGTTTCGATGGAAGAGCAGGCGGCTGCCGATAAGAACTTCGACACGTCCTCGATTAACGCCATGAAGGTCGGCCTCATGGGACCGCTTTCCGGCATCGGCGATTCGTTCTACTGGGGTACGTTCCGCGTGGTTGCCGCCGGCATTGGTATTGGCATCGCTTCGACGGGCAACCCGCTCGGCCCCATCGTGTACGCGCTCATCTACTCCGTGATTAACTTTGCAACGCGTATCGTCGCCGCCCATCTGGGTTACGACTTGGGAACCAAGTTTTTGCAGCAGTCCGAAGAGAGCAACCTTATGTCTCGCATGACGCATGCTGCCGGTGTCCTCGGAATGACCGTTATCGGCGCCATGATTGCGGCACAGGTCTCGCTGTCCACGGCTTTGACCTTTGACGTGGGTGGTTCGGAGATTGTTCTGCAGGATCTGTTCGATTCGATATTCCCCGGTCTGCTGCCCTTGCTGGCAACGTTCGCTTGCGTTGCCCTCTATAAAAAGGGCGTCAAGACCATTTGGATCATCTTGGGCATCTTCGCAATCTGCATCATCGGAACGGGCTTGGGAGTGTTCGCGGCGGCGTAATGTTGACTGCTATGCTCGCGCGTTGGATAACTAACTGACCGTTTGAAAACGGGGCTCGGCGTAAGGCCGGCCCCGTTTTTTATTTGAGGGATTTTCCGACCGTCCAAAAAATCACACTCGTCCATCACTCACGCATCTCTCATCTCTCATTCGTCACTAACACGAGAGATAGCTGAAAGACGAGAGATAAATATGAGAGATAACAATGCTGCAAGGTGGCTAGGGATCGAGTCAAAGTTCCCGTATACATGAGTTTACCTGCGCGAACGTGATTTGCTTGAACCGATAACGGCATTTTTGTCTCTCATCTCTCACTCATCTCTAAGCTGAGAGATAAATGAGAGATGGCTGAGAGATAGACAGACGGACTGTCGGGGGCATGCATCGCTGTCAGATTAATGCCGCGCGCGGAGCAGCTGCGCGTTCACCCGCGCCCTGCATCCCGCCATTTCACGCGCTGCACATCGAAACCTGCGGCAAAGCAGGTACAATAGCCCAATGTGCATCGCGCACGACGATGATATCGGCGCCCGCGACTGGGGGAGACAACATGGCAGAGCAACAGATAACGCCGGGGACCAAGCTTCAGGTGGCATTCGACGTGCCCATGGGCCAAAAAACCGACTTCAACATGCTCGCCACGTACAAAGAGAACCTGGACGACGCGTACTTCCTTATGAGCGCGCCCATGCTCGCCGGCAAGCCGCTCATCATGGACGAAAACCAAAAGCTGCTGCTGCAATACAAAGTGGGCGAGGAGACGTTCGTGCTCGCCGGCTATCCCGAGGCAGTCGAGAAAAAAGGCATCCGCACCTACTGGAAAATGCGCAAAGTCGCCGAGCAGCGCACCTTTGTCAAGCGCCGCGACGAGCGTTTTAAGGTCGCCATGCGCCTTACCTACCAGCGCGACAACGCGGCCGCCTCCGAGCCCGAGGACGCCATGACCATCGACGTCTCGGCCGGCGGCCTGGCCGTCTACCTCAACGATTATCCCGACGTGGGCGAGGCCCTGGCCGTGCAAATGCCCACGATCCGCCTGCAGGGCGAGCGCCACGAGCTGCCCGAGCAGCTGGGCATCGTGTGCTGGGTGCGCCGCGCGCCCAAGGGCAGCCTGTACCGCAACGTCTGCGGCCTGCAGTTCCGCTACGCCGACGACATGGAGCGCGAGCTCGTCAAAGAATACGTCGGCTACATTCGCACGAAATATAAGATCTGATCGCCATGGCTCTGTTCAAGCGTAACGACAACAAAGATCAAGCTGCCGAGGATTTGGCCGAGGGTTTGACCGAGGACCAAGCCGAGGACGCGCTACAGGACGCTCCCGGCGCTAACGCCGAGGACGCGCCCGGCGAGGACTCCGCGCCCGACCAGCCCCCCGCCTCCCGCAAGCGCTTCGGCAAGCCCAAGTCCAAGCCCAAACCCAAACCCAAGCGCAAGCCCAAGCGCGACTTGCGCGGCGTGGTGCGCATCGAGGAGCTGGAGCAGGCGCTGGCCGACCAGGACCTCGACGACATCGACCCCGACGCGGTCGTGTCCATGTACATGCCCAAGCGCCGCATGGAGCGCATCGGCACGGCGCTGCTGCGCATGGACAAGCTACAAAAAGCCCTCGTGGTGCTGGCGCTTGCCTTTGGCGTGCTGTTTGCCCTGTCGTTTATGCAGGAAAACATGGGTAACTTCACCATCAACCTCAACCGCCTGGAGCTGTTCCGCCGCGGCGTGGCCATTGCCGACAATGGCGACTTTAACAACGCCACCGCGCGCCTGGCGGCCGACGCCGTGGACAACGGCACCAATATCGCTGCCGACGACCTGCCCGACAACCTGGATAACATCGACGGCAGCCACAACGGCAAGAACTATGTGGCGTACACCTTCTATATCCGCAACGCCGGCAAGACCGATCTGGGCTACAGCGCCAAGCTCAAGGTGGTCAGCGCCAGCAAGGGCGTGGAGAAGGCGGCGCGCGTGCGGGTGTACCGCAACGGCGAGCCCACCACCTATGCGGCGGCAACGGCCGACGGCAGCCCCGAGCCCAACACCGAGCCGTTTGCGTCCAAGGACGTGGTGACGACCATTAGCCACAAGAACTTTCGCGTGGGCGATGTGGACAAGTACACCGTGGTCATTTGGCTGGACGGCGACGACCCGGAGTGCGTGGACAAGATCATCGGCGGTGCGGTGGAGTTTGGCTTTGACTTTGATTCGTCCGAGACCGACGACTCGAGCCTGTTCATTAAATTCGTGCAGGATATTGCCGACACCCTGACCGGCAACGACCCCATTAGCGCGAGCGGCAACGAGGCGCCCGATTACTACAAGGAACACAACGTGACCTGGAGTAACCGTCGCAACCAAAAGAACTCGCCCGCGGGGGACGGGGACAAGTAGAACGAAGAAGCGCCGGGCCGGGAGTGATTTCCCGACCCGGCGCTTTTGTTATGCGGAGGCGTTGTCGGCGGAGGTAGCGCCGTTGCCAGCGGCGTCGTCCAGCAAGAACAACCGCAACGCGAGCTTGATCGCGTAGCCCGGTTTGACCTGCACCGGATCTCTCATGCGCTCGCCCAGGTCGCCGCAGTAGGCATAGATGTCGCGGATCAGATCCGCGCCCGAGAGCGTGAACATGTAGCCCGCGTCCGAAAGCGCGTTGGGCGCTGCGGGCAGCCCCGCGGCCGCACAAAAGCTCGCGAGGTCGGAGCCCATGACGGCCTTGTAGTCGATCGCGGCGCCACGGTCCCGGGCGGTCTGCTCCTGCTCGCGGGCATATGACAACGCCGCCGCCAGCACAAAGCTGGGTGTGGGCGCGTTGACGTCGTCGGTGGTGGCGACGAGCTTACCGGCCGCTTGCGTGACCAGCCAGGCAACTTCGCGCTGACAACGAACGGCTTTGCGCGTCACCGGCTTGATCGATCCGGTAGAAACGCTTCCCTTGGGTTGATTGGCGGCAGCCATAGAGTCCTCCCGGCAAATAGCCCGCATAAGCAGGCAGAAATTACACGTGCTACATCAGTATAGCGGGTGGGGAAGGGCTAGGGCGAAGCTCGGCGGAGGGCGAATGTGTGCGTTGGCATGGCGCTGCGGTCGCAAGGCTTAAGAGGGGCTTATGACTGCGCGGGAGAGAGATCAAATAAGGTAAACGATGTTCATGTAGCACCGCATATAACCAGAGGTAGACCTATGAATCTGCCGGAATGTAGGCTGCCGAAAACTCATAAGGAAATCGTAAGAATTATGGTATTCTCAATTCCATGTCTAAAGGATGGGCAAGCAACATCCAACACGAAAGCGCGGGCTCCCCTTCCGGGCTTCTCGAGGGTCATCTGGGATGAATGGGGAAAGAAAGGGGTCCGTATGGATACCAAGGCATTAAAGAAGCAGATGGGCGCCGCCATCGCCATGGTGCTGGTAGCAGCCGTAGCACTGGGCTCTGCCACGTTCGCATGGTTTGTGAGCAACAACAAGGTCGACGCAACGACCAGTAAGATTTCTGCTCAGTCGAACTCTGCGTTCATGTATATTCGTGATGAGAATGAACCGTCTAAGGATCTTCGCACGGATGATTCTTCTGTTGCGAACACGCCGCTTTATCCGGCTCATTGGGCAAATGGCGCCGACACGACTCCGTACGATACGCTGGCTAACTTCTATACGGCATTCGGTACCAGTGCGACTGATGGCTTGAAGGTCGACAATACCGTCAAGCTTGTTCCTGCTCAGGGCGCCGACGCTGCCGGCACGCCTGCCGCCGCGGTTACTGGAAAGTATGCCGTAAAGAACACCTTTTATGTTGGCTCAAAGGGCGCTGAGCTCACCAATCTTGTAGTTGATTCGGCCAAAATTACGGGTGCCACAGGCGATAATGATAAATTTGATTCTGCGCTTCGCGTGCTGGTCATGAGCGGGACGAACTGGGTGCTTTGCAATAAGGACGGCATTGTCTCCTCTTCTGACACCACGCATAAGCTTGCCGATAAGATTGGCGAGGATGAGACAACCGTTGAAATGTATGTCTTCTACGATGGTGACGATGCTCAGGTCTTTACGAACAATCTTGAGAATCTGAAGACGGCTTCCAAGCGCATTAACGTTGTCTTCACTGCTACCTCTACTCAGACCGATAAGAACTAGCGGGATAAGCAGCTAAACAAGGCGGGGGAGAGGTGTCCCCCGCCTTTTTCTTTAGAGAGGAGGATTTCCGTTGAGCGTTAAGCAGATGAAAAAGCAGCTTGCGATCGCAGCCTTGTCAGTCGTTATGGCAGCGGTTGCGCTTGGCTCTGCAACGTATGCCTGGTTCGTTTCAAACACAAAGGTTGACGGCACCACCAGTACCGTTAGCGCCCAGGCAAACGGCATGGTCCTCCAAATTGCGTCCGGCCCAAATGCCATTCATGACGGTAGCGATCATCAGACGACCGCCGCAAGCACTGGCCATGAGATCAGTCCGTCTTCCACGGACGATGCCCATAGCTGGTTTGTACCAAAATCATGGAATGGTACAGATGTGAGTGGTTACCAGAAGGCAACGATTTCTAAGCAGCTTGAGGGTTCCTATACGCTCAAGGGAGATACCGAGACTTATTACGCCTATACGATGGCGGAATATACGCTCTACACGATTAACCAGACTGGCGAGGCTGACGTCTATCTCGACAACAGCAGCTCGAACGGTCCCGTTGTTGTGACTGCGTCGGAAGGCGCTTCGAAAGATTGGTTTGACAAAATCAAAGGCAGCCTTCGTGTTGGTCTGCTGATTAATGACGAGCTCAAGGTTGTTTATGCTCCGGTCCTTCCGACAGGCAAGGGAAACGATGTTTCTGCTACCGAAGGCTGGAGTTGCGTGAATCCCGACAGCCTCTCGGTGACCATGGCGCCGTCCTATGCCCATGTGTGCGGTGGCAATATGATTGACCAGAACAGTAAAAACTGGGGAGCAACTGGAAGCGGTGACTCCTACGTAAAGCCGACGGGCGACGCTCAGATGCTCGCTCATGTTGGTTACAGCGGGACAAACTTCAAGGTTGTCATTTGGATGGAAGGCACTGACAGCGATTGTCAGAACATGTCCGGCCTCGATGTTGGTGAAGGAAGTCCGACCTTCGATGTAACGGTTAGCCTGGTCGGCATCGTGCCTGACTCTAAGTAGAGGCAAGACAACAATTAAACTGCCTAAAGGGGCCGCTTCGATTGAAGCGGCCCCTTTTTTTGTGGCTGTCCGCTGGAAGCACTTTGTCGCATATCGCTCGGGGTCGGCGATAATGTGAGGAACTGTTCTTCCTGGAGGTTCCTTATGGACGGCATCGCTTCTAGTGTTCCGCTGATTGCTCGGCCGAGTTTCGACCGCGCTTGCAGCTTTGTGCCGTCCGAATATGTCCAGGCTTGGGAGTGGTTCTTGCGCGAGGAGCAGCGTGGCGGCTTGTGGGACAAGCTTCCGCATCGCACCAATGCCGATAGCCCTCAATATCCCTTTCGTCTGACGATTGATTCCGAACTCTTTCCGGTGTCGCGCGACTCGGGCATCTTTTGGCCTGGTCGCCGGCGCGTTAAGCATCCGCGTGAGAAGACCTTCGCCCTTTCGGTGCACAACTCAAAGCGCGGCGCCTACCCCGATGTTCCGCCGCTCTATCTTGAGGATGGCACCTGGGTGCTCAAGTACTCGTCGCAAAGTGCTTCGGTCGAAAACTGGCGCGACCAGGACTACAACCAAAAGATGATCAACTGCATGGAGTGCGGCGTTCCCGTTGGCGTGTTCTTTGCAACGAGCGCTGGCTACAAGGTGCTGGGCCTAGCGTTCGTTGAGCGTTACGAGCCGGAGAACAGCTGGTTTGTGCTGCATGGCCCCGTTCACAAGGGTGGACCCGACGCGCGTTTCTTCCCCGATATGAGCTACATGAAGGACGCTCCGATTGCGGCGGAGTTTTCCGGCGCTCCGGCGAGCGACGATGAAAAGGTTCGCTATGCGCTGCGTCGCGAGCGAATCGGCCAGCAGCGTTTCCGCACGCAGCTCTTTGAGGCCTATACCGGTCGATGCGCCGTCTCGGGTTGCAATGTCGACGAAGCGCTCGAAGCTGCGCATATCGAGAACTACTCGGGTCCCAAGTCGCAGGTTGTCAGCAACGGTATCCTGCTGCGCCGCGACCTGCACTCGCTGTTCGACGCTCATCTGATTTCGTTTGAGCTGGTACGCGGCGACTATCAACTTTGCGGGTCGTACCTTCTGCGACATACGGAATATGCGACGTTTGCAGGCTCGGTGCTGCGCGAGCCGGACGAGCATCGCTTGCGACCCAACGCTCGATTCCTCGAGGCGCATCGAGCCGAGTTCGATTTCTCGGAATCGCGACGTCGGGCGGAAGCCGTTGCTCCGTATTAGTTAGGTGCGGCCCGTCGCAACCCAATCATGTCGATTGATCGGATCGCGCTGCGCCGCATCGAGAGCTGCACGATCCTGCCATCCTCTCCTCAACGGTTAAAACGGGAAAGGGGAGACCATGGGATGGCGAAGCGATATCGCGCGAGGCGTGTACGGAAACCTACCGCGAGCGTTAATGGACCGGAGCTTGTTTCCGCTCGTCGAGGCTAGTTGCAGCCAAATCTGTTTGCCCTGTTCCCGCTGCGGTGCAGACCTCCCATGCCTAGACATCAGCTTCATCGACACCCGCGACAAGCACGCTGCCGACCCGCGGGCTCGGACGGGCCTACGTCTTCCGGTCTATCCTCAGCAATGCCCAACCTGCGGATGCACCATTACCTATGACGAGGCGGATGTCTAGTTGCCTGCTGATGAGCGAGGATTGTTGGACGATTGAAAATTGAGCGTGGATTATCGGACGATTTTGGGCTGAAAAGCTGTCAAAAACGGGAGATTTTCCACGCTCGGGCGTTTCTGCCTTATAAGATGCCCCACAGGTAAATCCCCTCGCACAGGGTTTTGTGGAACTGGGTGTGGTGGTCACGTGCCCAGGTGAAGAGCGCCTGGTCAAAGTTGTCCTGACTGTCGGGGATGCCGTAGACGCCGGCGACTTCCACGCGCACGAACTCCAGCGCGGGCAGCTTGTTGATGGCCGTGAGTGCAAACGGCGACGTGGGCTCCTCGAACAGGTAATGGCTGCCTTGCAGCGCGCCGCAGGCGGTGCAGGTGCTAGCGAGCGATACGGTCTTGGTGGTGCGCGACGTTACGGGCTTGTAGCCGCAGCGCTCGCGCAGGTAGTCGCGAATTTCGGCCGGCACGCAGCCCAGCGCGGGGACGATGGCTATGGCGTTGGCGCGGGCGGTGTCGATCGCGATGTGGCCCGCGTCGTCCACAGCGGGTATTGCGCCGGGCGCAGCCTTGCTGCCCGAGTCCTCGGCCACCCGATACGGAATGCCAAAGGCTGCGACCGTCGTCTGCTCGTGACACTTCCAACATTCGCGCTTGCCCAGCACCAGGTAGATGTAGGGCGCGCTGGGGTCGGAGCGATCAACGCCGGGCAGCCACGCGGCAAAGGGCTCGGGGTTGATGCCGTCGGGCACGTACCAGATCTTCTTGACCCGGTCCCACTTGGCGCCCAGGGCCTTGGCCTGGTCTTTGTGCGAAAAGGGAACATCGAGCTCGGTGCGCATGGCGGCTCCTTTGTGCGACTTGCGGTGCATGTGCTCCAAGGATACCCCAGCGCTGGGTGTGTGGTCGCTAAACGAGCATTTCGACCGTCCGAGAAGTCGCGGAGCATTTTGGCGAGGTCGTGCCGTCAAGTAAATGGGCAAGCAAATGGTCAGCTTTTGGTCAGTTGAGCGGCAACCTTGCCAAAAGCTTGACGGATTTGCAGCTAGACGTCGACGAATGAACACTTTGGACGCGCTGCGGCAAAAAACCGCCGGTCGTTTGCCGAAAACTTACCAGGACCGCCGGCGGCCGCCGACGCGCGTGTTATCTTCGCGCCATGAGCTACTTTATCGTTTCACATAACGCTGCGTTGGCGCTTTTGGCGCACATTCCGAACCCTCGATTTGGGGATTCGGAACCAGAGGTCGTGTCGATTGCGGGCGCCTGCGCGCTCTTGGACCAAGAGGCGCAGGAGTTTATCGATCGCTATGATTTAGGGGTCGAAACGCTGGATTTGCTGGTGCCGTCGCGCGCCGACCGTCGGCGGAGCAAACATGTTAAGACGCATCTCTGCACCAACGAGCTCCCGGCGGGTTCGTTTATCTCGCTGGGCCACTGGATGGGCGGCCTGGATGCGTACGTGTGCGCTCCCGAGCTGGCGTTTGTGCAGGCTGCGCACGACGGCTCTGCAGCCGAGGCCATCTATGCCGGCTATGCCATGACATCGGACTATCGGCTGGACAACCTTGCTCCCGGCGGGGTGACAAGCAGGGATGGGGGCATGCGCGATGGCAGGCTCACGACGAAGGAGCTCATTGCGGCGTATATCGAGGCGTCCCCAAAGGTAAGGGGTCTCGCGAAGGCAAAGGCGCTGCTTGCGTATGTGATCGAGGGATCGCGCTCTCCGAGGGAGTCGGGGCTGTGCATGTTTATGTCGCTGCCTGCGCGCTACGGCGGGTATGCATTGGGCAAGGCCGAGCTCAACAAGAAGGCTTTCATTCGCGATGGACTCAACGATGGGCGCGAGCGCAAACTGCGCGTGTTGGAGCGCACGCCCGACATTACGCTTACGGCTAAAGTCGAGGTGGGCAGGGATAAAGTAAAGGCCGGGCTGCTGCCAGAGGTGCTGACCGCGATGGTCGACTACGACAGCGATGCCATTCATGACGGCCGCGAGAAGATCCACAAGGATGTCGAGCGCCGCAACGAGTTGGAACTGCTTGAGGGAGTAGCGTATTTTACGGTGACAACCGACCAAGCAATTGACTACGACAAGCTCGTTCGGCTGTGCGAACGCATCCGACGGAAGCTGCATCGGAATAAGCGCCCCATCTTTAACAAGGCGATGAGTGCAGAGCAGCGATATTTTGCCCATGCGCGTGCCGAAACGAAGCGATTTTGGCTCTGGCAAGCCGTTATCGATGCGCATCAGTATTGGTAGGGGCGGTAACAGGGGGTTAGAATTAGCGACCATATATCCAGGTTTAATACTTTTCCCGAGAAGTGAACGAGTCAGAATGGACCCCCGAAACATCGACACTTTTAGGGGCTTGTTTCCTGCGGTTTTGCTGCTGGAATCCTGCGGTTTTAACGTCAAAAAGTGTGGATGCTCCGGGGGTCCAAATAAGCTCGTTCACTTCTGGGAAAAGTATTAAACCTCACTTTATAGGGGGTTATTTATATATGGCTGCGAGACCCAACCGCGCCTGATCGGGGCAATCACCGGGGCTGTTTGGGCGGTTTGGCTGCAGCGGCGTCCTTTTGTCTTGGCGGCGTAAAACAAAACAGCTCAGAGGCGAAGCCTCTGAGCTGCGAACATTTGGTGGGCGTTAGAAGATTTGAACTTCTGACCTCTTCCGTGTCAGGGAAGCGCTCTCCCCCTGAGCTAAACGCCCGATCAAGGGTGCGCGAGTGCGCAGGGAATAATATAACGGAGCTCCCGCCCACTGGCAAGAACTATTTTTTAAAAAGTGGCAACTTGCGACCCTATCGGCCCCCGATCCGGTGCGAGCAGTACGCGAAAAGTCGCGTTTGTACCCCCGATGAACTGCACATTCGCGTAAAATATTCCCATTATGGGCAAATGGTGTCCAGGTAGTTTACGATGCGGCATCTGGGGGAGGGGCATGTCGGACGCGCGCTCACTGCGAAAACAGTTCAATCGCATGCTCGCCACGTTGCTGGTGGCCCTTGCTGCTGCCGGAGCCGTAACATATGCCTGGTACATCTACAACGCCAACCGCCACATCACCGATGTCAAGATGGCCGCGGGCACGGGCGTGACCTTCCTCATCTCCAACGAGTACGACGGCGAATACAAGACCAACGCCGGCCTGAGCTTTTCGGGCCTGCTCGATCCCGTCTCGACCGACAACGTGCTCAACGGCTTCCAAAAGGTAACGGGCTTTACCGGCGGAACCACCCAGGACTCGCTCTTTGCCAGCATGTTTGGCGCCGCCGAGCACTCCGACTACTACAAGACCTCCCTGTACCTGGCTACCAATTCGGCCGCGACCGACGTGTACCTGTCGGGCATCGACTTTACCGAGCAGGACCCGGCAAACCCCATCTCCACCGCCCTGCGCGTGGGCCTGGTTACCTATGCTCCGGGGCAGGGCGACACCGTTACGGGGCAGTATGTCTTTGAGGTCTCAGGCGAGCGCAATCCCCAGGCGCGCTACAACACGCTCGACGGCAAGGATGCCGGCGAGAACGAGCAGAATCACCTGGTGCTCGACAGCACCCGCTCCAATGGCGCCACGGTTCATTTTGACCAGCTGACTAGCGCAAACTTCTGCGACTACAACGAAGACACCGGCATCGTGAGCCTCAAGGAGGCTACGACCAAGATCTGCAGCCTGCCCGCCGCTGCCAAGGGCGCCAACCGCAGCACGCCTGTGCGCGTGGATGTGTACGTGTGGCTGGAAGGCTGCGACCCCGACTGCACCAACAACCTAGCCGCCACCAGTCTGCAATCGCTGGCGCTGCGCTTTGCCGGCAAGCGTTCGTAAGGGGGCCGGGGATGAGTACATCGAACATCAAAGACATCCTAAGCTCGCGCCGCCGCATGGTTGCTGCGGCCGCATGGATGCTGGTGCTGGTAGCTGCCTTGAGCGCCGCCACCTACGCCTGGTTTAGCAACTCGCGCTACACCAACGTGACGCCCGTGGCGCATACGGTAAGTGACGAGGGCTCCGACCTGCAGATTGGCCTTTCGGCCAACGGGCCCTGGGACACGACGGCCACGCTTGCCGACGCCGACAAGACGCTCTATCCCATCTCGACGTCGGACCTTTCCCGCTTTTGGCGCGGCACGTTCCAAAACGCCGCGGGCATCACGACCGACTACGCCGACTGCACCGCGCAGCTGGACGACTATGCCCTTTCGGGCACGCTGTACCTTAAGGGCGGCGACAGCGCCCTCAACGTGTACCTGCATCCGGGTCAGATGAGTGTGACGAGCGACCCACAGCTGCTGGCCGCACTGCGCCTGGGGCTTGTGATCACGACCCAGTCGGGTACGCAGACGCACATCTTTACCTGCGACGACCTGGGCAGCACCGCGGGCGCCACCAGCAGGCGCACCACCGCGCAAGACGGCGTGGTCGTGGCGGCGGGCGCCTCGGGCTGGACCTACACCGCCGACCCTGCGCGCGCCATAAGCGCCTACAGCATGGACGGCACCGGCGACACGCCCACGGCGCGCGCGGGCGCCACGCCCATCTGCACGCTGGCCGCCAACGAGGTGGTAGGCGTTCACTACGTTGTGTACATGGAAGGCTGCGACGCCAATTGCATCGACGAGGCCCAGGCCCGCGATGTGGTGCTGCAGCTTGCCTTTGCCGCGGCCAAGGCGTAAGGGGGCGAGCGACATGGAAGATCAGAAGCACATGCCAGCAGATGGCTGCGAGGCCAAAACCCAGAGTGAGAGCCCCACGGCCCCCTCCAGCGTGGCCGCCGAGCGCCAGGTCCTCGAGGGCACCGCTGCCCGCCGCCACGCTTGCCGCGCGCGTGCCTACATCGCGCTCGTTATGGTGGCGCTCGCCGCCACTTTGGGCGCCGCGACCTACGCCTGGTTTACCAACAACATGAAGGTCAACACCAACTCGGTGAGCGTGCACAGCGACACGTCCAAGCTGGTGCTGGAGCTGGGTGACGCCGACCGCGGCAGCTGGTCGCAGCAGGGTGACGTTTCCCTAACTTCCAACGCGACCGGCGCCGTGACGCTCTACCCGGTCTCGACCTTTGACCTCAACGGCTTTGCTGCCTGTGCGCAAAACAACTCTGCCGGCGATGCCACAGTGTTTGAGCAGGCAAAAGACAACGGCTCCGCCTTCTACCACGGTTGGATCGATCTGCGCCCTACCATTACCGGAACGGGCGCCAGCAAAGTAAGGGGCAAGGTCAACCTGTATCTGGCCGAATCGCTGGTCCCGCAGGGCACCGACGCCGAGCTGCTGCGCGCAGCCCGCGTGGGCATTAAAGTCTCGAGCGGCAACCAGGTGCTTGCAACCAACATCTTTGAGCTCGACAGTTCCGATAGCGGCCATCGCGACGAGCACCCCGCGACCGCGCCTACGGGCCTGGCGGGCTACACCGAGAGCATGCTCCTGGGTTGGCAAAACGGCCAGCTCGCTTGCGGTGCCAACGTGACGCAGGACCCGGCCGCCTATACGCTGGACACGAGCGAGACGGCCACGCGCCCGCAGAACACGCTCGCCACGCTTGGGCTTGGCCAGACCTATCGTTTGGATATCTATTACTACATCGAGGGCACCGACCCCGATAGCGCCGACTATCTCTATCAGGATCCGGGCACCTTGCACCTGGCGCTCTTTGCGACCTTGGACGGTGAGTAGCAATGGCACACGCCACGCCCGACAACCGCCGCCCGACCACCGGCGCTCCGGTTGCCGCGCCCGCCGACACCGACCTGCGCCGCAAGCTCACCACCACCGTGGTACTGGTACTGTTTGCCCTGGTGGCGATAGCTATGGCAACCTTTGCCTGGTTTTCCATCGCCGATAGCGCCAAAACCCGCATGCTCATGATCGACGCCAACGCCGACGGTTCGCTGCGCTTTGACCTGGACGAGCATGCCACGTTCGACGAATACGTCCACAGCCTGGGCTTCGACCAGATCTCGGCACGCATCGCCAGCGAAAAGGGCGTGGACATCGACGCATCCAAGCTCAAACCCGTCACCACGAGCGACTACCAGACCTTCACCTTCGAGGACGGCTCCACCGCTGACCCCGCCACCGGTGTCTACCTGGAGTTCACGCTGCACTTTATGAGCAGTACGGACCTGCGCGTTCGCCTGACCGGGCAGGACGGCGACGGTGGCGCGTCCGGCACGCGATTTAGCTCCGACACGCAGGGCATGGCCAGCGCCATGCGCATGAGCTTTACCGCCGACGGCCACACCTGGGTCTACAACCCCAACGGAGGCGGGGGCTCGTCCGGTTCGGCCACCGTCTTTGGGCTCGACTCGGGAGTAGCGAACGCGGCCAGCGACATGTTCGACCTAATAAAAGATACGGACAAGCCGGTAACCGTTCGCATATGGCTCGAGGGAACGGACCCAAATTGCACTAATATGCTAAAGGGAGCTAACTATTCGGTTTCGATGCGCTTTGAGGGCATCGAGGAACAGTAGATATGCACGGCGGCCATCGGGCCGCGCACGACCTAGTCAGACACGGTAGTAAGGGACATCATGCAATCTGTTAAAAAGGCCGCATCCATCGCACTGAGCGTCGTCATGTGGATCATCATCCTGGTGGCGGCCCTGTACGCGTTTACCACGCTCGCCACGCGCGAGGACGGCAGCGTCTCGGACATCGCCGGCTTCACCCCGCTCGCCGTACAGTCCGACTCCATGGCGCCCACGTTTAACAAGGGCGACCTCATCGTCATCAAAAAGTGCGACACCTCCAAGCTCGAGGTGGGCGACATCGTGACGTTCCACACCATTATCGACAACGAGTACGCGCTCAACACGCACCGCATCGCCGCCATCGACGAGGTCAACGGCATGCGCAGCTTTACCACCAAGGGCGATAACAACGACGTGGCCGATACGCACATCATCAGCGACGGCGATATCGTGGGCAAGTACGTGTTCGCGCTGCCGCAGATGGGCAAGGTCATGGATTTCCTGTCCAGCTCCATGGGCTTCCTCATTGTGATCGTGCTGCCCATGCTGCTGTTCTTTATCTACCAGGTGTATCACCTCATCGTGGTGGGCATGAACCTTAAGCGCGCTATGGCCGAGGAGGACCGCCTGGCCGCCGCGGCTGCCATCGTGGACGCCGAGGGCAAGGGTGACACTACCGTCACGGCCGATAACGCCGCCGAGCAGCTTGCCCAGGCCGAGGCCAAGCTCGAGGAAGCCCGTCGTCTGAAGGCCGAGGCCGAGGCGGCGATGAGCGCGACCAAGCAGGAGGGTACCGACGGTGAGTGAGTTTCTGGGATTTGCCTGGGAGCTACTGGCAAAGGTCGTCTACAACGTCGTTGCCGTCGTGAGCTCCATCCTTAACCTGCTGGTGTTTGGCTGGGTTGAGTACTTCAACATCTTTATGACCTACTTCACCACGTTTGACCTGGTGGGCAAGATCGGCGCGGTCATTCTGTTTGCCATGCTCATCGCAGTCCCCGTGCTGATCGTGGCCATTCTGATCCACCACTACCGCATCAACCGTCGCCTGCATCGCGACGACACGTCCAACAAGGCGCTCTATCGCGAGATCGGCCGCCTGAACAAGCAGGTGCTCGACCTCATGGACGAGAAGAACAAGCTGCTGGCGCTCAAGGTCAATGCCATGGGCGGCACCAAGCAGATTCCGTACGTGGGCGCCTCGGCCCTGGCCGACGACCATCTGCCCACGGTGGGCAACGTGGTGGGCGCCGCCGCGGGCGCCGGTGCGGCTGCTGGCGAGGGCGCTGCGGCGACGGCCGTCATGTCGGGCAACGCGTCGCTCGCGCTCGATGGCGAGGGCGTCAAGGATGCCGCGGCCGCCATGGCCAAGGCCACCGTTGAGGCCAAGACCCTTGCCGAGGAAAAAGAGATCGCCCAGGCCAACCGCTTCCCCAAGCTGTCCCTTGTGGACCTTAAGTACCGCGACTGGGAATCGCCGGCCTACGACGATGCCATCTCGCTGGAGGACTTTGTCGACAGCTTCCGCGCGTTCGCCTGCAGCCAGATGAAGCTCTACTACACGCCTGAGGTCATCCGCCGCTTTGTGGCCGGCATGGCCGCCTCCAAGCTGCTGATCCTGGAGGGCATCTCGGGTACCGGTAAGACGTCGCTGCCCTACAGCTTTAGCCGCTACTTGGACAACCCCGCGACCATCGTTTCGGTGCAGCCGAGCTTCCGCGACCGCACCGAGGTGCTGGGCTACTTCAACGAGTTTTCCAAGCGCTTTAACGAGACCGAGTTCCTCCGCGCCGTGTATGAGGCGGGCCTTCGCCAGGACCCGTCCATGATCGTGCTCGACGAGATGAACCTCGCCCGCGTGGAGTACTACTTTGCCGAGATCCTGTCGGTGCTCGAGATGCCCAGCCACGACGAGTGGGTGCTCGACCTGGTGCCCACCCAGTGGGCCGCCGATCCCAGGGGTCTGCACGACGGCAAGCTCACCATTCCCGACAGCCTGTGGTTTATCGGCACGGCCAACAACGACGACTCCACCTTTACCATCACGGACAAGGTGTACGACCGTGCGATCCCCATCGAGCTCAACGAGCGCGCCGACGCGTTTGAGTGCGAGCCGCACGAGCGCGTGCACGTGACGGCCGACCACCTGCAGTATCTGTTCCAAAAGGCCAAGGTCGAGTATGTGATCGACGAGGAGCTGCTCCAGAAGATGCACAAGCTGGACCAGTACCTGCAGACCCGCTTTAAGCTGGCCTTTGGTAACCGTATCATCAAGCAGATGTACGACTTTATCCCCGTGTACGTGGCGTGCGGCGGCACTGAGCTGGGCGGCATGGACTACATCATCGCCCGCAAGGTGCTCAAGAAGTTTGAGTCCATGAACGTGAGCTTTGTGCGCGACGAGATGAAGGGCCTGATCGAGTACATTGAGAAGACCTTTGGCGAGGGCGGTCTGCCCGATTCCGTCATGTACCTGCAGCGGATCCAGAATTTCTACTAATGTCGTAAGCGCGGGGCGACGTGATGTCGCCCCGCCCCTTTCCGATCGATCCAATCTATGGAGTAACCCATGTCCGAGACCATTCAGGACCTCTATACCAGCTTCTCCGAGCAGATGGAGCCCATCCAGGAGGACAGCCGCTACTTCCGCTATCTGTTTGAGATGGCGCAGGCCTCGGGCACCACGATCGAACAGCAGCGCGAGGAGCTCGTCAAGGTGGTGGACGAGGAATGGATCAGCATGATCGAGGACTCGCTCGACGCCATCAACACCATCATCGAAAAGCCGCGCCGCTTTATCACCACCGAGGAAGAGGTGGTGCCGGTCTCGCTCGCTAAAAAGATCAGCGCCGACAGCGTCCGTCATCTGAGCCAGAACACGCAGTTTTTGGCGCCGAGTGAGGACGGCGGCGTTCACCCTACGCGCATCCTCAACGTCAATACCGTCGAGACGTACGACCTGTACGAGAACCGCTTTATCTACCATCTGATTCAGCGCTTGCTGACGTTTGTGGATAAGCGTACCGACGTGATCTTTTGGTCGACGGGCAACGAGATCCGCAACCGCTTTAAGATGCACAGTAAGATCGACGACGCGTACGAAGAGATCGAGTACAGCGTGGAGATGACGGTCAAAAACCGTCAGAGCTTCGCCGAGAACGACGCTGACAACATGGACGTCTTTATGCGCATCGACCGCGTGCGCCGCCTGGTCATGGCGCTGCGCGGCGCGTCGTTCTGCCAGATCATGAACGGCTGCAGTGCGGTTCGCAGCCCCATTCAGCGCACCAACCTCATCATGAAAGACCCCAACTACCGCAAGTGCTACCAGCTGTGGCAGTTTATGGAGCGCTACGACAAGGTGGGTTACAACATCGACGTGCAGCAGCAGGCGCTGGCGTTCGACGACGAGTACATGGTGCAGATGTACACCAACCTCATCAACAACTACACCGTCTTTAAGAGCCTGACCGACGACGAGCGCAACCTGCAGGAGCTTGAGAGCGTGCAACACGCGCCGGTGGCGCCCAAGTTTATTAAAGAGATCAAGGAGGTGCAGGTCGATAGTCCCGACCTGCCCGATGTTGAGGTTCGTCGTGTGTTTGTGGAGGAGGTCACGCAGGCCCAGCTCGATGCCGAGCAGGCGCTGGCCGAGGCCCGCGAGCAGATTGAGGAGCTCCAGGGGCAGCTGAAGTCCTGGAAAGTGCAGGCGCACGCGCTGACCGATGAGCGCGACGATCTGGTAGATGAACTGGACGAGGCCAAGACACGCGAGCTGGCGTTGACGCAGCGCGCACAGATTGCCGAGGCCGATGTCGAGGAACTGCGCGCCTCGCTGGAGGATGTCGAGGCCGGTAAAAAGGCTGCCGAGGATGCCGCTGCAGAAGCACGTGAGACCGCGGCGGCTCAGCTTGAGCGGATGCGCGCCGAGGCCGATGCCGAGGTCTCAGTCGCCCGCGCCGACGCAGATGCTAGGGTCGCGGCTGCCGAGCAGACTGCTGCCGAGCAAGTCGCGCGGGTCAAGAGTGAGTCTGCCGCAGCCTTGGCTGCCAAGACGGCTGCCGACGCTGCCGAGCTGCAGGCCGCCAAGGACGCCGCCGCAGCCGAGCTTGCCGGCGTGCGCGAGGCGTCTGCCAAGGAGCTCGCCGAGGTGCATGCCAAGCTGGATGCCGCCAAGTTGCAGATTGAGGAAGTGCGGCTGGCGGCCGAGCGCGATGCCCGTGCCGCGCAGGAGACTGCCGACGTCGCCGCGGCCGAGGCGGAGCAGAAGCTCGCCGACACCGTTGCCGCGGCCGAGGAGAAGGTTGCTGCCGCCCAGCAGGCCGC
>CABRBD010000002.1:0-31172 GCA_902469185.1 uncultured Collinsella sp.
CCCGGGAGGGCCGCATATGAAGTTTCCTGCTCTACAGTCCTGCGCAAGACGGAAAGCACATTAAGTGCTTTCCTTTGCGTGCGGAACTCGCGATAAACTTCATATGCGGCCCTCCCGGGCGCAAGCAAAAGGACTGGTTAGTGCCGCTCGCTATTTAGTTAGACAGTCTATTCAGTAGTCAGATTTCAGATCTGTAGATAGCCGCAGCAGCATCTTCCCAGATAAAACCGACCAAAATAAACCTGTCCCTTTTTGGCAGGTTTCCCGTGGGGCGGGCACTGATGAAGTTTATCGCGAGTTCTGCACGAACAGGAGGCCACTTAATGTGGCCTCCGTCGTGAGCAGGACTTTAGAGCAGGAAACTTCATCAGTGCCCGCCCCACGGGAAACCGGCGGGATAGACCGGTTTGGATGGGGCTTTGATGCATGGGTGGTCTGTTGGTGGGCAAATGGGTATCATACTGTAGTTATTGCATCGACTCTGCGATGCATGTTTGTACGTTCCCGGCGGTCGGTTTGCCAGAAGCGCCCCGTCGGTTGTTCCAGACACGTTTCGAAGAAAGGAAACAACACTCACCTATGGCAGCTAAAAAATCATCTCCCTTGAAGATCATTCCGCTTGGCGGCCTTGACGGCATCGGCAAGAACATGACGGTCTTCGAGTGCGGCGACGACATGGTGCTCGTCGACGCCGGCCTTATGTTCCCGGATGACTCCCAGCCCGGTATCGACCTGGTGCTTCCCGACTACACCTATGTTCTTGAGAACGAGGAGAAGCTCCGCGGCATCATCGTCACCCACGGCCACGAGGACCACACTGGTTCGCTTCCGTATCTGCTGCAGGACCTCAACAATAAGGTGCCCATCTTTTCGAGCAAGCTGACGGTCGGCTTTATCGAGGGCAAGCTCTCCGAGTTCCGCATCCGCGCACCCAAGTTCCGTGAGGTCAAGGGCGGCAGCCATGTCAACCTCGGCGGCATCTCGCTCGACTTCTTCTCGATGACGCACTCCATCCCCGGCGCTCTGGGCGTGTTCATTCGCACCAACCAGGGCACCGTTATGCACACCGGCGACTTTAAGCTCGACCAGACGCCCATCGACGGCGTCACGCCCGACTATGCCGCTATCAGCCGTTTTGCCAAGCAGGGCATCGACCTGCTGCTTTCCGACTCCACCAATGCCACGGTTCCCGGCTTTACCAAGTCCGAGGCCGAGGTTGGTCCCAACCTGTTGCACGCCATCAAGAACGCCCCGGGTCGCGTGTTCGTCGCGTCGTTCTCGAGCCACATCCATCGTCTGCAGCAGATCTGCGATGCCGCCCGCAAGTGCGGCCGTAAGGTCGTTGTGACCGGTCGCTCCATGCTCACGAACACCCGCGTGGCGCGTGAGCTGGGCTACCTCAACATCGATGACGCCGATATCATCGATGCCTTCGATATCGATAACCTGCCCGACGATAAGATTGTCGTCATGTGCACCGGTTCGCAGGGCGAGCCGCTGTCGGCCCTGTCCCGCATGGCCAATGGCGAGCACAAGACGCTCTCCATCCACGAGGGCGATACCGTTATCCTTTCGGCAACTCCCGTTCCTGGCAACGAGAAGGCCGTCCAGCAGGTCGTCAACAGCCTGGCCAAGCTCGGCTGCGACGTGTGGGATAAGAACCGCGCTCTCGTCCACGTCTCGGGTCACGGTAGCCAGGAGGAGCTCAAGCTCCTGATGGCCATGGCCAAGCCCACGTACTTTATGCCGGTTCACGGTGAGGCCGTGCATCTGCGCGCCCATGCGCAGCTGGCCCGCAAGATGGGCATCAAGGACGATCATATCTTTATCCTCGATAACGGCGACACGCTCGAGATGCGCGGTGGTATCGTCAAGCGCGGTACGCCCGTCGAGTCCGGTGTCGTTTACGTCGACGGCCTGCGTATCGGCGATACCGACCCCATCGTCCTGCGCGATCGCCAGAAGCTCGCCAACGACGGTATGGTCACGGCCGTTGCCATCGTCTCCCTCAAACACAAGAAGATCGAGGCCATCGAGTTCTCGGGCCGCGGCGTCTCGTTTGCCATCGACGACCAGTTCTCCGAGGATGCCTCCGCGTCCATTATGAAGACGATCGAGAAGGGTAAGTTTAGCTTTACCAGCAGCGGTTCCGATGCCATTCGCAAGGCCGTGCGCGATTCGCTCTCTAACTTTATCTGGAGCCGTACGCGCACCCGTCCGATGATCATCCCGGTCGTCATGGAGGTTTAGTTTGGCGCGCGGATCTGCAAAAAACGCCAAAGGCAATAAGGCCAATAACCAACCGGCATCTGCTAAGGGTGCCGGTTCCCATCTGCGTGCCAATAAGGGCCACGAGTCCGAGTTTGATGAGTTTGAGCCCCTGGTCGAGCCTTCGGCCAATCGCGATATCGCCGGTGTGGTCATCGCCGTTTTGGCGATCGCGTCCTTCATTGCCGTGATCTCTCCGGCAACAGCGCCCGTGACGGCTGCGGTTGCCGGTTTCTACCACCTGGGCTTTGGTCTGGGCGCCTACGTGCTGCCGATCGTCATCTTGCTGTTTGCCGCCACGCTCTTTTTGGGTGAGGACTCGCCGCTCAACGTGCGCTCTGTTGCGGGCGGCGCCTTGGTCTTTATCGCCGTCGTCTCCATTCTTTCGCTGATGGTGCCGGGCACGAGCGATTCGTGCGACCTTATGTTTACGCCGCAGAACCTTTCCGTGTCGGGCGGCTACATTGGCGCCTTTATCGCAAGTGCCTTGCAAAACGCCTTGGGTAAACCTATCGCCATGGTTGTCTTGCTGGGGCTTGTCGTCGTTGGTTTGGTCATTATCGGCTTTTCGGTGGGTGGCGTTTTGCGCTCCGCACGCGATCGCGCTGCCGATTTTGCCGAGCGTCGACGTGCCGATGTCAATGCGAGCCCGTGGGGCGATGAAGAGGCCCTGTCTGTTCCCGGCGTCGCTTGTCCGCACCTGAGCATTTTGCGCCAGAAGGGGACTGACGCCGCGGTGACCACGGTCATGGGTGGCGATGTCGACCCGGTTTTGGATGACGACGAGGACGATGACCCGTTTGTCGACGTATCCGAGTCGGTTGAAGCCGAGCGGGCCAAGACCACGCTGCTGCCGCGCCGTCATGCCAAGAAGGGCAAGACTGCGCCTAAGCTCAATACGAGTGAGCCCGACCCGTCTTGGTCCGATAGCGAGATTGAGCTCACCGAGGGCGATGACGAGGACGACGAGGCTCCGATTGAGACCGCAAAGACAACTTTGCTGCCGCGTCGCCATGCAAAGCGCGGCCAGGTCACCGGACAGCTTTCGATGGAGGACGATCCGGACAAGGTTGACGAGTCCGAGCCGCCGTTTTCCGTGAATCCCGTCTCGGCCGCCCCCCAGATCCCCGACTTCCTGAAGCACCCCAAGGTCGCTGACGCCTCAACCTCTACGGCCTCTGCCGCTCCTGCTGCGGCTGACAATGGGGGAGCGAGCGACACCGCAACTGACGCCGAGGGCGAAGAAGAGGACGGCCTCAAGCTTCCGCCGCTCGAAATCCTGCATGCCAACCCGCAGTCGGCTTCCGCTGCGTCTTCGGACAAGGAGCTGGAGCAGACCGCTGAGTCACTGCAATCCACCTTGCTTGAGTTTGGCCGCAGTGCCCGCGTGGTCGGCTGGATCGCCGGCCCCACGGTGACGACCTTTAAGCTGCAGCCCGGTGAGGGCGAGCGTGTGAGCAAAATCTCGAGCCTCGAGGACGATATCGCGCTTTCGCTCGCTGCCCAGTCGGTGCGTATCTTTGCCCCGATCCCCGGCACCTCGCTCGTGGGCATCGAGATTCCCAACCGCAAGCGCCAGAACGTCAATCTGGGCGACGTGCTGCCCTATGTGAAGGGCGGTCCGCTCGAGCTCGCTATCGGCCGTGACGCCGAGGGCACGCCGGTCGTCGCCGACCTCGCCAAGATGCCTCACCTGTTGATCGCCGGTACGACTGGTTCTGGTAAGTCGGTGATGATCAACTCCATCATCACGACCTTGCTCATGCGCGCCCTTCCCGAGGACGTTCGCCTGATTATGGTCGACCCCAAGCGCGTCGAGCTTGCGGGCTATAACGGTCTGCCGCATCTCTATGTGCCCGTGGTGACCGAGCCTAAGCAGGCCGCGAGCGCTCTGCAATGGGCTGTGTCCGAGATGGAGCGTCGCCTGAAGGTTTTCGAGCGTCTCAACGTGCGTAAGATCTCGACCTACAATGAAAAGCAGGCCGCCGGCGAGTTTGAGCATTACGACAACCCGCCGCAAAAGATGCCCTACCTGGTCATCATCATCGACGAGCTTTCGGACCTGATGATGGTCGCCGGTAAGGATGTCGAGGCCTCGATCGTGCGTATTGCACAGCTGGGCCGTGCCGCCGGTATTCATCTTATCGTGGCCACGCAGCGCCCCAGCTCCAACGTGGTGACGGGCCTCATCAAGGCCAACATCACCAACCGCATCGCCTTTAACGTCGCCACGGGCATCGACTCGCGCGTCATCATCGACCAGATGGGCGCCGAGAAGCTCACCGGTTTGGGCGACATGCTGTTCTCCAAGGTCGACTGGGGCAAGCCCCGCCGTATCCAGGGCTGCTTTGTCTCGGACGACGAAATCAACGAGATTGTCGAGTTCGTCAAGTCGCAGAGCGAGCCCGACTACCACGAGGAGATTCTGTCCGCCGTGGCGCCCGCTTCCATGTCCATGGCTGGTGGCGGCGGCATTGTCCGCACCGGAGTCGCCGAGCCGCAAGACGATGATCCGCTCATTTGGGAAGCCGCCCATATTGTGGTGGAATCGCAGCTGGGCTCCACATCTGGCCTGCAACGCCGCCTGAAGGTTGGCTATGCGCGTGCCGGGCGTATTATGGACATGCTGGAAGAAAAGGGTGTCGTCGGCCCGCCCGACGGTTCCAAGCCGCGCGAGGTCCTGTTGGACGAGGAGGGGCTTGCCGCGCTGGAATCTGTCGACGCCGAGATGGCACGTGAAGATCGTGAGTTTGGAGGATTCTGATGGCTGCACGCTTTGGTGACATGCTGCTCGAGCAGCGTCGCCGAATGGGCCTTTCCATTCAGCAGGTCGCCAACACCATCAAAATCAGGCCGCAGATCATCGAGTTTTTCGAGACCGGTAACTTTGCTTCGATGCCGCCGCGCGGCTATGCGCAGGGCATGATTTCGAGCTATGCTCGTTTTTTGGGCCTCAATCCGCGCGAGGTCGTCAATGCCTACTTTGACGAACTGATGGCATACGAACGCGAGACGTCGCAGCAGGGCGGTCGTTTCCAGGACGCCGCCGGCTACGTCAATTCGCGTTCCTCTGTCGATAACGGGCGCTTCCTGATGGTTCAGGGCGGTCGTTCGACTCGCTATGGACAGCGTCCTCAGCAGGCCGGTTATATTACCGAGACGGGTTCGGGCGAGGAGATTCGCTCGCAGCGTGACCGGTTCCGCAGTACGCCGATGCCCGAGGACCGTGCACTTCCCGCTGCCCGCGGCGTGGCGCGTGACCCTCGTGCCGGCTACGGCGACGGCGGCTATTCCGATCGCGGTCACCGTGGTATCTCCACCGGACGCTCTCGCAGTGGCTATGCGGACGCCGATACCACGCAGGTGACGCCGCGTCTTCGCTCTCAACCACAGCCGTATGGCCAGCGCTCTTCGGCTCCGCGTGCGGGCCAGCGTGGCTATCAAGGCCGCGGTGAACTTGCGCCCCGCTCGGGTCAGCGCAGCCTTCAGGGCCAGGGTGGCTATTGCGGCCGTTCCGATAGCAATCGTGGCCGTATGCCTCAGGGAGGCGTCCGCAGCAGTTCCAGTCGTGGACGCGGCGGTTCCCGTGCTCCTCAAAACAACGGGCTCGATCCGCGTATCGTCTACGCCGGTATCGGTGCCGTGGCGTTGCTGCTGATCGTGCTCATCGTGGTACTTCTGCGCGGCTGCGCATCTTCGACGCCCGAGACCACGCCCGAGACGCCCGCTGTTACCAAGACGACGACCAAGAAGTCTTCTAAGAAGACCGAAACGGTCGACGAGGACGAAGACACCGATGAGGCGACGGATGAGTCGACCGGTTCGGACGCCACCAAGACGACGGCTAAAAAGGAAGAGAACGAGGCAACGAAGGTCAAGGTCTCCGTTGCCAAGGGAAAGACCGCGTGGATTGAGGTCAAGGTCGACGGAAAGTCGGTCTATGGCGCCCAGGCGACTGGCCCCTTTGAGCAGGAGTACACGCCCGAGTCCTCGATCGAGATCACCACGTCCAAGCCTTCCGATGTCACCGTTACCAAGAATGGCGAAAAGGTCCGTTACGATACCAAGACTTCGGGCGTGGCGCGTGTGACGATCACCGTTCCCAAGAAGGAGACGACCGATTCCGAGAATGGTGAAAGTTCTGATGGTGCCGACACCACCGACGGTACCGATACCACCGACGGCACCGATGCCCAGTCCACGGATGGCGCCGATGCCGCAACTGACGGTCAGACGCCCACCGATTCTACCGACTATTCGTACGATAGCTATTAAGCCGCTCGTACGCGAAAGGAAACATCATGGCTAAAGATTCCAGCTTCGACGTCGTGTCCGAGGTCAATATGCAAGAGGTCGACAACGCCTTCCAGCAGACCACGCGCGAGATTTCCCAGCGCTATGACCTAAAGGATTCCGGCGCCACGATTGAGCTTTCGAAGGGCGACAAGCTCTTTACGATCAACGCCCCGGCCGACTTTGTCTCCAAGCAGATCATCGATGTCCTGAGCTCCAAGCTCATCAAGCGCGGCATCGACCTCAAGGCTGTTTCGTGGGATGCTCCGCAGGCGGCATCGGGCGGCACCGTGCGCGTGCTCGGCCATATCGTCGAGGGTATCGACCAGGCGACCGCCAAGAAGATCAACAAGGACATCAAGGACCAAAAGCTCAAGGTCAAGGTGACCATCGAAGCTGACAAGCTGCGTGTTTCCTCTGCTTCGAAGGACGCGTTGCAGACCGTGATTCAGTTCCTGCGCGACCAGGACTACGGCCAGCCGCTGCAGTTCACCAACTACCGCTAATATCATTCGAAAGGACCGCTCTCCAACATGGATACACCGTTGGGCTCCGTGCTCTACATCACCCTCGGGTGCGCCAAGAACGAGGTCGATACCGACCGCATGCGTTCTCTTTTGACCGCCGCAGGCTACGAGGAGGCATTCGACCCGCAGGAGGCCGATATCGCCATCGTCAATACGTGCTCGTTCCTCGCCTCCGCAACGTCCGAGAGCATCGAGATCACGCTCGAGCTCGCCAACGAGGTGCAGGACGGCGTTCGTTCTTGCCCCATCGTCATGTGCGGCTGTGTGCCGTCGCGCTATGGCGACGACCTGCCTGACGAGCTGCCCGAGGTCGCTGCCTTTGTGAAGGCCGACGAGGAAGACGGCATCGTGGCAGTCATCGATGGCGTGCTGGGTGTCGAGCGTGAGATCGCGGCCTATATCCCTCAGGTCAAGCGTACCGTCGAGGGTGCCGTTGCCTACGTCAAGATTTCCGATGGCTGCAATCGTTTTTGCAGCTTCTGCATGATCCCCTATATTCGCGGTCGTTATCACTCGCGCAATGCCGAGAGCATTATTTCTGAGGTGCGCGACCTGGTTGCCGGTGGCGTGCGCGAGATCGTGCTGATCGGCCAGGACACGGGCATCTGGGGCACCGACTTTGCTGATGAGGACGTCGCCGAGGGCTCGCCGCGCAATCTGGCGCAGCTGCTGCGTGCCGTCGCCGAGGCCGTGCGCCCGCAGAACGTCTGGGTCCGCGTGCTCTACCTGCAGCCCGAGGGCATGACCGATGAGCTCATCGAGACGATTCGCGATACGCCCGAGGTGCTTCCCTATATCGATATCCCCGTGCAGCACTGCGACGCGCGCATTCTCAAGGCTATGCGCCGTTCTGGTTCGCGCCAGGAGCTCGAGGACCTGTTCCGCGATCTGCGTGAGCGTATCCCCGGCATCGTGATCCGTTCCACGGCCATGGTCGGCTTCCCGACCGAGACCGACGACGAGTTCCGCGACCTTATCGACTTTATGGACACCGTCGGCTTTGACTACACGAGCGTCTTTGCCTACTCGCAGGAGGAGGGCAGCCTGGCCGCTAAGATGGAGGGTCAGGTCGACGAAGAGGTCAAGCTCGAGCGCGCCCAGGAGGCCATGGACCTGGCTGAGTCGCTCGGTTTTGCCGCCACCGCCGCACATGTGGGCGAGCGCGCCCAGGTGATCGTCGACGGTATCGAAGAAACCGAGGACGGCGCCGAGCTGATCGGCCATGCCTGGTTCCAGGCGCCCGATTCCGATGGCGCGGTGCATCTGGACGCCAGCGAGGCGTCCGTGGGTGATATTCTGACCGTCGAGTTTACCGATAGCTTCTGCTATGAGCTTATCGGACATGTTGTGGAGTAGGAGAGCGTCGTGGCAAACGAGAGCAATAAGGAACTGACGAGTGTTTGGACGCCCGCCAACATCGTGACGTGCGTTCGCATCGTCTTTATCCCGGTGTTCATGATCGTGTCGGCGCTGTCTCACACGAGCGTTGCCGGTACGGACTGGAGCACCTTCGACGGCCCGCTCGCCGCCGCCGCCTTTATTCTGTACGTTATCCTGTCGTGCACCGATAAGGTCGACGGCTATCTGGCGCGCTCGCGCAACGAGATCACCGACTTCGGTAAGTTCTTGGACCCCATCGCCGACAAGCTACTCGTGTTCTCGGCCCTGCTGCTGTTCCTCGATTTTGGCGCGGTGACCGTGTGGTCCGTGTTCATTATCTTGTTCCGCGAGCTGTTGGTGAGCGCCCTTCGCATGGTCGCGAGTGCGGCCGGTGTGGTCATTGCCGCCGATAAGCTCGGCAAGTACAAGACGGCGACCACGATGGTCTCCATCTGCGGCTACCTGTGCGTCTTTGCGATGACCGGCCTCCAGTTGGGGCCTGCGGAGCTGTTGCTCGGTGTCTATGGCGTTTCACGCTTCCTGTACGCTGTTGCCGTTGTCCTGACCGTTATCTCGGGCGCCCAGTACTTCTGGAACTGCCGCAAGATCGTCTTTTCGGTTTAGGTCCTGGTGGGTATGGCGGACTCTTTTGAGCAGATTTCCGCACATAACGAGGAGCTGGCGCGCGATATTGTCGAGCGCGCGAGCGCTCGGGGCGTGACGGTTTCTACGGCTGAGTCGCTGACGGCGGGTATGATCGCCTCGACGATTGCCGATATCCCGGGCGCCTCGGCGGTGCTGCGCGGCGGTGCGGTGACCTATTGCGATGAGATCAAGCATCGTGTTCTGGGTGTTGAGCAGGAGACGCTCGATCGGTTTAGCGCCGTGTCGCACCAGACGGCGCGCGAGATGGCCGCGGGCTCGCTGGACCTCTATCAGAGCGATGTGGCCGTGAGCGCAACGGGCTACGCTGGGCCCGGTGGTGGCACCGAGCAAGACCCCGCCGGCACGTTCTATATTGGCTGGGCGTATCGCGTGGCTGATGGGGAAGTGCCGATCGTGGACTCTGTGCGTTGCCACTATGAGGGCGACCGTTCGTGTGTTCGTGCCCATGCGGTCACGGAGGCATTGGGACGCATTGTCCTTGTGCTCAACTCTATGGAATAGGCGTGTTTTAAGGGGCCTTAAGGCCCCTTAATTGTGGAGATGGGGACCTCTGACGAATTTAGCGTTTGCGCTGGTCATAGGTGTATTTTTGTCTTTCTTGTTCTTATTTGCCCCTATGTGGTCAAGCATTTGGACAGTGTTTGGTCGGCGTTTGGTTGGGTTTTGGAAAGACTGCCTGCATATGATTGGTCTGAACGGTTGACCACGAACAGCCGTTCGTTTATTATCGATGCAGGTTGTTAAGAGGAGGGCTATTCATGGCCAAGAATTCAGGTCCCGTACGTACCGTTCATGCACCCACGACGGGTAAAGAGCGCGAAGAGATGATCGCCACCACCAAGGCCGAGATCGAGAAGAAGTTCGGTCAAGGCTCCATCATGAGGTATGGTGACGGCGGCCCCGAGCTTGAGGTTGAGGCCATCCCCACGGGCGCTCTGGCACTCGATGCCGCTCTGGGTATCGGCGGTGTGCCGCGCGGCCGTATCGTCGAGATTTACGGTCCTGAGTCCTCCGGTAAGACGACGCTTTCGCTCGAGATCCTGGCCGAAGCCCAGGCAATGGGTGGCGTGGTGGCATTTATCGATGCCGAGCACGCGCTCGATCCCACGTATGCCGCGCGCATTGGCGTGGATATCGACGAGGTACTGATTTCCCAGCCTGATACGGGTGAGCAGGCGCTCGAGATTGTTGACATGCTCGTGCGTTCCGGCGCCATCGATGCCATCGTCGTCGACTCCGTCGCCGCGCTGACCCCGCGTGCCGAGATCGAGGGAGAGATCGGCGATACCACGGTCGGTTTGCAAGCTCGTCTGATGAGTCAGGCGCTCCGCAAGCTCGCCGGCTCGCTGTCCAAGTCCAACACGACATGCATCTTCATTAACCAGCTGCGAGAGAAGATCGGCGTCATGTTCGGCAACCCCGAGACCACGACGGGCGGCCGCGCCCTTAAGTTCTTCTCTTCGGTGCGTATCGACATTCGCCGCATCGACAGCATTAAGCTTAAGGATGAGGTTATCGGTAACCGCGTGCGTGCCAAGGTCGTTAAGAACAAGGTGGCAGCTCCGTTCCGTTCTGCTGAGTTCGACATCATGTACGGTACGGGCATCTCTAAGGAGGGCTCGATTCTGGACATGGCTGTCGAGTGCGGCATTTGCAAGAAGATGGGCTCCTGGTTTGCCTATGGCGAGGACAAGCTCGGCAACGGTCGCGAGGCCGCCAAGGCGTTCCTGCGCGAACACCCCGATTGCGCCGACGAGATTGAGCATAAGGTCCGCCTTGCCTGCGGGCTTGAGTTTGATGACGATGCTCCGTCCGAGGTCGAGCTGACCGATCAGCCTGCGCCTGAGGAGTTTGACGAGCTTTACGCCATCGATGGTTCCGCCATGCTCGATGATGACGACGAGTAGCGGTTACGCTCATGTCGTATACGGTGACCGAGGCCACGGTCGTCTTTCCCGATAAGAAGGCGGCCTCCTCGTTCTCGAGCGGGTATGCGTCCAAAAAGCCTTGCGCACATATCGATTGTGAGCTTGAGGGCGGTTTTGAGCGGTCCATTTGGATTCCCGTGCGGGTCGCGCGCCTGTATGTCAAAAATCGCCCCGATCTTCCCTGTGATTGGGATAACTTTCGTGAAGCGGTGCAGCTCATCGAGCGTAAATGTGCACTTACCATGGTGACCGAGATGCTATCGCGACGCGACCATGCGACGGGTGAGGTCCGTGACAAGCTGGCTCGCTACGGCTTTCGCCAGACCGCGATCGATTTCGCCATCGAGCGTGCCACCGAGTATCGCTTTTTAGACGAGAACCGCTTTTGCTCGTACTTTATCGAGGAACGCAAGCGGCGCGGTTGGGGACAGCGTAAAATCGAGACCGAGCTCAAGCGCCGTCATGTCGTGCTCGATGACATTCCCGGTTATCCCGAGGATTATTTTGCCGTCGAAGACGATTTGGCGCGTGCGTCAGCCCTGCTCGCCAAGCGGCGTGTTCCAGAGACGCGCGGATTCGAAAAACTGGTTCGGTTTTTGATGGGCAAGGGCTTCTCGTATCACATCGCCGCCGATGCCGTTAAGGCTCGTCTTAATGCCGAACGCGAGGAATGTGCGGTTTAGGCGTATGCGTTTTGTGGCCCTGCCGTTCACCGCGTTTTAGCCGCCGTGCTGGGGCCATTTATTTGACAGTTGTTGTGGTTCAACGTACGATAAACACTGTCATTTGCTTTGTGATATGTGCTCATCTGTGATGAGTTTGTTTATATGTTTATCTGTATCCGACCCGCATAAGCTGCGCCCATATTACTCAAATGTCGCGAGCCGTTCGTAAGGACGGTTCGCTTTGTTGTGTAACGAATCCATAAAAAGGAGTGAGCATGCCTATCATCGCAGCGCTCGTTGGCATCGTTTTGGGTGCCATCGCCGCCATTGCCTACATGCGCACCGCCAAGCAGGGTAGTCTTCACGAGGCCGACGAAAAAATCCAGTCGGCACACGCACAGGCTGAGTCCCTGATCGGTGATGCTAAGCGTCAGGCCGAGACCCTCAAAAAAGAGGCTCTGCTCGAGGCTAAAGAGGAGATCATCAAGAACAAGCAGGCCGCTGAGGCCGAGGACAAGCAGCGTAAGAACGAGATTCGTACGCTCGAGAACCGCGTGATGCAGCGCGAGGAATCCCTCGATCGCCGCAACGACGCTCTCGACAAGCGCGAGCATCAGCTGTCCAGCCAGGCCGGTCAGGTCGAGAAGCGCTCCCGTGAGCTCGAGGAGCTCTGCGCAAAGCAGACCTCCGAGCTCGAGCGTATCGCCGACCTTACCCGCGAGGACGCCCACAAGGAGCTCCTCGATAAGGTTCGCGGCGAGGTCACCCACGAGGCCGCCACGATCATTCGCGAGTCCGAGCAGCAGGTTCGCGCCGAGTGCCACAAGACCGCCCAGGAGATTCTGTCTCTGGCGATTCAGCGCTGCGCTGCCGATCACACTGCCGAGGTCACCGTTACCTCCGTGCACATTCCCTCTGATGACCTCAAGGGCCGTATCATCGGTCGCGAGGGTCGCAACATCCGGACCTTCGAGCAGGTTTCCGGCGTCAACCTCGTGATCGACGACACGCCCGAGACCGTCGTTCTTTCGAGCTTCGACCCGGTCCGTCGTGAGACCGCCCGTGTCGCCCTCGAGAACCTCATCGCCGACGGCCGCATTCACCCTGCCCGTATCGAGGAGATGTATCACAAGGCCGCCGACCTGGTTCAGCAGCGCGTGCGCGAGGCTGGCGAGCAGGCTGCCTTCGATACCGGCATCCACGATCTGCACCCCGAGATCGTCAAGACCCTTGGTGCCCTGCGCTACCGTACCTCGTTTGGTCAGAACGTGCTTCAGCATTCCCTCGAGGTCTCTGATCTGTGCGGCGTGATGGCTTCCGAGCTTGGCCTGGACGTTGTGACCGCCAAGCGCGCCGGCCTGCTTCATGACCTGGGCAAGGCAATCGACCACGACGTCGAGGGCCCGCATGCCGTCATCGGCGCCGAGCTTGCCCGCCGTTATGGCGAGAAGCCCGTTATCGTCCACGCTATTGAGGCTCACCATGCCGATGTCGACCCCAACACGGTGCTCGATGTCCTGGTGCAGGCCGCCGATGCTGTCTCTGCCTCTCGCCCCGGTGCCCGTCGCGAGTCTGCCGAGAACTACATCAAGCGTCTTGAGAAGCTCGAGGAGATCGCCAACTCCCATGACGGCGTCGAACGTACCTATGCCATGCAGGCCGGTCGCGAGGTCCACGTCATGGTCCAGCCGGACAAGATCTCCGATGCCCAGTCCACGGTCCTGGCTCACGATATCGCCCATCAGATCGAGGAAGAGATGGAGTATCCCGGTCAGGTGCGCGTCGTCGTGATTCGCGAGAGCCGCGCTGTCGATATCGCCAAATAACATGTGCGACGCGAACGAGCTCATCTCATTTATCGCGTCGATGTCGGGGGAGGGCAACCTTCGCGTCGAGGAGAACCTTGGCGAGGGGTATGTCCGCCTCCGCGTTTCGGAGGCCGAGCGGCGCCAGGCTAAGCACGACATTCAGCATGTCGAGGACATCGTCATCGAAATGCTCCGTAATGCTCGCGATGCCGGCGCCGACAAGGTCTATCTCGCCACGACCAAGGAAGATGGCGTCCGCACGCTTGTCTTTCTGGATAACGGTTCTGGCGTTCCGCAGGATATGCAAGAGCGAATCTTTGATGCCCGCGTTACCTCCAAGCTCGAGAGCATGAAGATGGACCGTTGGGGCGTTCACGGTCGTGGCATGGCATTGTTTTCGATTAAGCAGAACACCGACGAGGCCCGTGTGGTCACGTCCGGCGTCGATCTTGGTTCAGCCTTCAAGGTGAGCGTTGCGGCCGACCGCCTCAGTGAGCGTGCCGATCAGTCCAGCTGGCCCCAGGCCGTCAAGGATGAGGACGGACGTTATGTCTGCGCTCGCGGTCCACATAATATTATTCGCGCTGCTTGTGAGTTTGCGCTCGAGGAGTTGCGTGGTTGCGATGTCTATCTCGGTTCTCCGTCTGAGATTGCCGCGACCCTTTATGCTCAAGCGTCAAGTCGGCTCGATACGTCTCGTCTCCTGTTCATTGATGACGAGAGCGAGCTTCCGGTTGTCGATCGTTTAGGCCTTGCTTCTGATGCCGAGGACTTTATCCGTATTTGTTCGGGTTTGGGTCTTGAGATGTCCGAGCGCACGGCCCATCGCATTTTAGCAGGGCAGATTAAGCCCGTTCGCGGTGTGACCGCGCGTCTGCTGCGCGAGCGTGATTCGTCCTCGCATGCGCCGGCTCCTGTCGATCTCGCGAAGGATCGTCGCGGGCTACGTATTGCCAAGGATGACATGGCACAGTTTTCGCGCGCTGTGGAACGCGACTTTAATGACCTTGCCACCCGGTACTATCTCAACCTTTGCGGCGACCCAAAGATCCGTGTTTCGCGTGATCGAATCACCGTGACCTTTGATCTTGCCAAAGAGGAATAGTGCCTTTACCGAGTCCACTCGGTACGATACAGTTATTGCAGTTAAAACGTACTTTTAAATGCAGGAGTTTCTTCATGGATTGCCTGAAGGTATCAAGCAAATCATCGCCCGCGTCCGTTGCCGGCGCCATCGCCGGCATGGTCAAGGATGGTGTACCCGTCAACATCCAGTGTGTCGGCGCCGGTGCCGTCAACCAGGCTATTAAGGCCGTTGCTATCGCGCGCGGTTTTTTGATTCCAACCGGTTTTGATATTTCCTGCGCGCCCGTGTTCTCCGACATCCTCATTAACGGGGAGTCGCGCACGGCCATCCGCCTTTCTATCTACGTTCACCAGATCAATCGAGCTGCTATGGATAACGTCGTCATTGATGATGTTAAGCCTGTGGCATAGCTTCTGCTTGCTTTGTTTCGCTCCCCATCGTTAGGACTTATGCACATGGACCAGCGTTCCGTACGCGATATTCTTGCCGGTAAAACCTACTTTATCCGCACCTTTGGCTGCCAGATGAATCAGCACGATTCCGAGCGCGTGAGCGGTCTGCTTGATTCGTATGGCTGCCTCATGGCGCTCGATCCCGCGCATGCCGATATCGTTGTCTTCATGACGTGCTGCGTGCGCGAGGCCGCCGATACTCGCCTGTACGGTCAGTGCAATTCCTGCAAAAGCCTGCCGCCTTCGCCTTCTGGCAAGCGCGTGGTTGCCGTTGGTGGCTGCATCGCGCAGCGCGATGGCGAGGGCCTGCTCACCAACGTCGATAACGTCAATGTCATCTTTGGCACGCATTCCATCGCGCATGTGGCCGAGCTCATTGCCGAGGCGTTCCTTGATGGCAAGCGTCATATCCGCACCAATGAGCATGAGGATACGGACGCCATGAGCATGCCGTGGCATCGCGAGACCCAGTATCACGCTTGGGTGCCCATCATGACGGGCTGCAATAATTTTTGCACCTATTGCATCGTGCCGTACGTGCGCGGTCGCGAAAAGAGCCGCCCCTTCGAGGAGATTGTCGACGAGGTGACCGGTTTGGTGCGCCAGGGCGTGCGTGAGATTACGCTGTTGGGCCAAAACGTTAATTCATATGGTCGCGATCTGTTTGGCAAGCCGCGTTTTGCCGATCTGCTGCGTGCCGTGGGCGATACGGGCGTGGAGCGTATCTTCTTTACGTCTTCGCATCCCAAGGATCTGCTGCCCGAGACCATCGACGCCATGGCCGAGACATCTGCCGTTATGCCGCAACTGCACCTGGCCGTCCAGTCAGGTTCGACGCGGATCCTCAAAGAGATGAATCGTCGTTATACACGCGAGGACTATCTGGGCCTGGTCGATCGCATTCGCAGCCGCATGCCCGATATCGCGCTCTCGACCGACATTATCGTTGGCTTCCCGGGCGAGACTGAAGAAGACTTTGAGCAGACGCTCTCACTTGCCGAGACGGTCCGCTATGCTCAGGCCTATACCTTCATCTATTCCAAGCGCGCCGGTACTCCGGCCGCCGAAATTGACGATCCTGCGCCGCATGAGGTTATTCTTGAGCGTTTCAACCGCCTGGTTAAGGTTATCGAGACCACGGCACACGAGTATAACCAGGGCGAGCTTCATACTGTGGTTCCGGCGCTCATTGAGGGAACGAGTAAAAAGAACGACGCGGTCCTGCTGGGCAAGAGTCCCAAGAATCAGACCGTGCATGCTCCTATCCCCGAGGGTTACAGCATCGATCAGCTTGTTGGCAAGATCGTTGATGTTGACGTTGACGTTGCCAAGACCTGGTATTTGTCCGGCTCCGTTGTGGGCGAGCCGCGCTAATGGCTTCTCCTGGGGCAGGTCTTTCCGCCGTTGCGATCGTCGGTCCGACGGCGGTTGGTAAGAGTGATGTTGCCGACCGTTTGGCAGCTCGTCTTTCGTCCGAAGTGCTGTCGTGCGATGCGATGCAAATCTATCGCGGCATGGACATCGGTACCGCAAAGATGGCGCCCGATGAGTGCACGGTGCCGCTGCGTCTCGTCGACATTGTAGAGCCGGGTGTGGCATATTCTGCTGCGCTTTATCAGGCTGACGCTCGCGCGCATGTTGAACGTCTCCTTGGTTCGGGTTGCCTGCCGGTTTTTTGCGGAGGTACGGGGCTGTATCTCAAGGCTGCCCTCGATGAGATGGACTTTCCCTCGGGTGAACTTGAGGACGATCGCCGTGCGGGCTATCAGGAGCTTTTCGAGCGTATTGGCGAGGAAGAGCTGCATGCCCTGCTTGCCGAGCGCGATCCAGAATCGGCTGCTGTTATTCATCCCCATAACGTGCGGCGTGTGATTCGCGCGCTTGAGATGCATGATGATGGCGTCTCCTATGCGCAGCAAAAGTCGCAGTTTAGTGTTCCGCACGAGCATTATCATGCCCTATGGTTTGGTCTGACGCGTAATCGCGAGGTGCTCTACGAGCGCATTAACCTGCGCGTCGATCTGATGTTTGAGCAGGGTCTTGTCGATGAGGTCCGCGGTCTTATGGGCCAGGGGCTGGGTGATGCCCTGACGTCGATGCAGGCAATTGGCTATAAAGAGATCATCGATGCTTTCAATGGCGTGATGAGCATGGATGAGGCTCGCGAACTCATTAAGATGCGTTCGCGTCGTTATGCCAAGCGTCAGCTTTCGTGGTTTAAGCGTGATGACCGTATCGCGTGGTTTGATATGGATGAATGTACGATCGATGAGGTCGTTGAGGATATCCTGCATCGTATTGAGGCTGCCTAATGGCCCGTTTCCCCCTTGTTCCCACGGCACCCGAGCCCGAGCGTGCCATTTTAGTTGGTGTTGAGTGGTGCGACAATGCATGGCCGCTCGATCGCTCGCTTGATGAGCTGGAGCGTCTTGCCCACACAGCTGGTGCCCAGTGCGTGGCACGCTTGTCGCAGCGTTTGGTAAAGCCGTATCCTAAATCGTTTATCGGTTCCGGTAAGGTTGAAGAGCTGTGCGGCCTGGTGCATCGCATGGATGCCGATGTCGTTATTTTTGACGACGACCTGACCCCCTCGCAGCAATCCTATTTGGAGAAAGCCGTGGGCGAGCCGGTAAAGATTATCGATCGTACAGCACTGATCCTAGATATCTTTGGCCTGCATGCTCAGACGCGTGAGGGACGCCTGCAGGTACAGCTGGCACAGCTTCAATATTTGTTGCCTCGCCTGCGTGGCATGTGGAGCCATCTCGCCAAGGAGCAGACGCGCGGCGGCATCGGCTCACGTTTTGGTCAGGGCGAAAGTCAGCTCGAGGTCGACCGTCGCCTCATTCGTAATAAGATCGCTGCGCTTCGTCGTGAGCTCAAGCAGGTTGAACAGCGTCGCGATGTTCAATCCAAGAACCGCATTGAGTCACCGGCGTTTCGCGTCGCGTTAGCCGGTTATACCAATGCCGGTAAATCGACGTTGCTCAATCGTCTGACCGGCTCTACGGTACTTTCGCAGGACAAGCTGTTTGCTACGCTCGACCCGACGACGCGTTCGTATCGCCTGCCCGGCGGTCGCGGCATGACGATTACCGATACCGTCGGCTTTATTCAAAAGCTGCCCCATGGTCTGGTCGATGCCTTTAAATCGACGCTGTCCGAGGTTTTGGGTGCCGATCTAATTCTCAAAGTCGTAGATGCGTCTGACGAGGACTATGAGCGGCAGCTGGAGGCTGTCGACCGCGTGCTTGATGAGATCGGCGCCGGAGAGCGTTTAACGCTGACCGTATTCAATAAAATCGATCTTCTCGATAGCGTTGATCGATTGAGTTTCCGTCGTCGCTATCCGGAAGCCGTTCTGTTCTCGGCCCAAACGGGCGAGGGGCTCGACGATCTCGTTGATCGCATTGCTCGCGAGGCAGCTGCCACCGATGTGTTGCTTTCCGCTGATATTCCGTATCGCGAGGGCGCTCTCATCACGCTGGTGCATGAGCAGGGAACCCTTCTGCATGAGGAATATCTCGAGGACGGTGTTCGCATTGTGGCGAAGTTGCCGGCTCGTATTGCACCGCGGCTCGAGCGTTATCGCACCGAGTAGACGAGCTCCAAAATGCCCAGAATGATGGGCTGATGCAGCAGATAAAAGGGGAGTGCGTGACGTCCAAGGCCGGCGAGCACCGGCAGGGGGTTGGCGTAGGCCCAGCTGGGGACGGTCTTATCGATTCCCTGCGCTATGTGTGCGGCGAAGTATCCTGCAAGATACATAAAGATAAACGGGATGATGGGGTAGTAATCACCTGAGACAAACCCAGGGCTCGGAAATCCCAGCCACGCCAGGTAGGGGACAGGGTAGATCGTTTTGGGGATGCTCCAGGTGAGGGCGAACAACACAAGGCATAGGGGCATGCCCCATCTCGCCGTTATCTTCTTAAGGACGGGATCGGTCAACGCCACGATGCCGGTGCATGCGGCCATGCAGTAGATGATGCCAAAATTAACCGAATCGTCGAATGAGACAAGTGTTGTTGCCAACCAGACAACGAGTGCTGCTAAGGCGTATTTGGCGGCACGTTTGATATTGTTGCGCGAAAGAGTGCACATCCAACCCGCGATAAACAAAAATACCCAGCTGATGCTGGCGCGCCAGACGTCTTGAAAGACAGTCTGGGTAAACCAAGGCATATCCCAGCCGTACAGGTAGGCGAGATCATAGCAAGCGTGAAAACCTGCCATAGAAATCATCGTAAACCCGCGGACGGTATCAAAGATGGTTATGCGTTTTTGCATTACGAGAACCGGCGCATCAAGCCGACGACTTTGCCCAGGATAACGGGATTCGTTGCATAGATAGGTTCCATGGTGTCGTTCTCGGGCTGCAAGCGCACACGCCCCTGCTCCTTGTAGAACGTCTTGACGGTCGCCGAACCATCAATCATGGCCACGACAATTTCGCCGTTCATGGCACTCTTTTGTTCACGGACGATGATGTAATCGCCATTGAAGATGCCGACATTGATCATTGAGCTCCCATGCACCTCAAGGATAAAGGAACCCTGATCAGTGGCGATTTCGGTCGGGATAGTAAACGTGTCTTCGATATTCTGCTCGGCCAGAATGGGAATCCCAGCCGCGACGCGACCAACGAGCGGTAGCGAGACCGTTCCGCGAGGTGCGGTGGGCTCGTCAGATTTGGAAATTGAGACAGAGGAACCATCCTCGTTAAAGAGTTCCAGGGCGCGCGGCTTGGTGGCATCGCGCTTGAGTAGCCCGCGCGCCTCCAGGGCAGAGAGATGGGCGTGCACGGTGCTGGGGGAGGAAAGGCCCACGGCAGAAGCCATCTCGCGCACGCTGGGCGGATAACCCTTCTCCTGCTGATATTCCTTGATGAAGTCGTAAATTTGCTGCTGACGCTTGGTAATTTTGCGAGCCATCAGGGCATCCTCTCTACCCATGTCAAACAAATGTTCGAATTTTGCTTGACAGGAACAACTGTTCGAAGATAATAATAACCGAACATTCGTTCTCGCGCTAGACATTTTTGTCCGCGCGGCTTGATAAAACTGTTCTCAGCAAAACACGCGAGAGGAGAACATGATGAACGCAACGAATATGGTCCAGGGAAACCTCGCCCTTAAGCTCGAGACGCCTGCAGAACCCACTTTTACGGTTGTTCAGGGTGGCCGCTCCGGCTTTCAGCCTTTGACCGTACAGCCTGCGCGCAATCAGCAGGCTGTAGTCGCGCCGGCCCGCGTTGCCCTGAAGGTTCCGACGATTGTCGCCGTCGCCGCTGCGCTTACGCTCTTCTTTGTCCTCGCTACGTCGGTCTTTAGCGCTCGTCATGCCGCGTATGCCGAGTCCGTTTCCAACGTTACATACGAGACCATTCGCGTTCAGACTGGCGATTCTCTTTGGTCGCTTGCCGAGGAATATCCAATCGAAGGCCTTTCCACGCAAGAGACTTCCGACATGATCCGTAACGTCAATCATCTGGAGCATGGTTCGCTCGCCGCCGGTGCGCATCTTAAGGTTCCTGCTCGTTCGTAATCATTATCGCGCTGCGCATGGTACCCTTGTTATCGTTTAAGAGGAGGTACCATGCGCTGTCCCAAATGCGGCAAGGCACATACCCGCGTCGTTGATTCTCGTATGCAGGAGTCAAATAACACCATTAAGCGCCGTCGCGAATGTTGCTCGTGTAACTATCGCTTTACAACGTTCGAGCGATGCGAAGACCCAATCGAGGTCATTAAGTCAGACGGAACCAAGCAGCGGTTCGATCGCAATAAGCTGCTCGTCGGCTTGATGCGCGCCACCATCAAGCGCGATATCGACACTAAGAAGCTCAATGAGATTATCGACGACATCGAGGTCGAGCTGCGCTCTCGCACACTGACGGCCGTCACGTCCCATGAGTTGGGTGACATGGTGCTCAAGCGCTTGGCCAAGATTGACAAGGTGGCGTACATCCGCTTTGCCTCGGTCTACCGCGATTTCAAAGACGTCGATGAGTTTCTGCAAGAGCTCGACAAGCTAAGGTGATTCCATGTCCAACATTACCGTCAACATAAAGCGTCTCGATCCCACCGTTGAGCTTCCCAAATACGCCCATCCCACTGATGCCGGCTTGGATTTGCGCTCCAACGAGGACTGCGTCCTGAAGCCCTTCGAACGCCGTCTGGTCTCTACGGGGCTGGCCATCGCCCTGCCCGATGGCTACGCCGGCTTCGTCCAGCCCCGCAGCGGCTTGGCCATCAAGCAGGGCCTGTCTATAGTCAATACGCCGGGCCTCATCGACGCCCACTACCGAGGAGAACTCAAGGTTATCCTCATCAACCTGGATCCCACCAACGACATCCAAATCAACAAAGGCGACCGCATAGCCCAACTCGTCATCCAAGAAGTCCCCACGGTCAATCTCATAGAAGTAGAAGAACTAGACAAAACCGACCGAGGCAACGGAGGCTTCGGATCCAGCGGCGTCGCTTAATCATTTTAAAGATGTAGGGTTGGCCTCTCACCCAGGGCCCACACATATCATCCCGTGCTCAAACATTCTCGCGGGGGCGCTCGTATCCCTCCCGCCCGTCTCTCACACATATCATTCCATGCTCAAACATTCTCGCTTCGCTTCGCTCGCTGCGAAACTGCGCGTGGAACGATATGTGTGAGAGACGGGCGGGAGGCTACTCGCTTGAAACAGTATTTACTTTTCTAGTAAGCCGATGCGACAAAGGGGCTGTCCCTTTGTCGCATCGGCTTACTGTATTTATATTTTCCTGTTTTACCTTTGCAGGTTCTAATGGAGGGGATACCGAAGTAGTTGCTAGTAAGTAAACGCAGCCGTTCTGCCGGAGCCGACCTTATATCGTTCCACGCGCAGTTTCGCAGCGCAGCGAGAATGTTTGAGCATGGAATGATATAAGGGCGGCTCCGGCAGAACGGCGGACATTCGACTAGCGGATATGAGCGGGCTTTCCTCCCCAGTAGAAGCGGCAGAAGGCTCGTTTGCGCTTTTGGGGTTTGCCTACCAGTTCCATGGTGGCGATGGCGATGTCTTCGGCTGCGTGGGGGCGGCGTAGAACTTCGCCGTTGATGAGCAGTGCCTTGAGCGACTCCGGATGATCGTGGAGATGGCGCAACGTCACGATGAGTTCTCGTGCCGTGGTGACGTGCATGCTGGCGCCCATGCCGGTGAGCATCGTGGTGTTGGCCTTTTCCTGGCCGTATGATTTGCCCAGCAGGATCATCGGCAGATGTGCGCATAGGCACTCGGTGACGGTGAGTCCGCCCGATTTGAGAATTGCCAGGTCGCAGCCGTGCATAAGCGCTGCCATATCATCGACATAGTCAAGAACCGTGACGTTCTCGAGTTTCATGGCCTCGAAGAGCGTTTTGAGACGGGCGGCGTATTCCTTATCCTTGCCCGGCAAAAAGACAAAGTGCATGTCTTCGAAGCTGCGTAGGAAGGGGAGGGTGCGGTCCATCTCCGCGCGAAAGCGAACGTACGGTTGAGGCAAGCTGGCACCGGCCATTACCAGCACGACGGTCTTGTCGGTGGGGAGGTTGAACTTAGCTAGCTCTTCCTCGCGATCGTAATCCGTGTCGAATCCGGCGCGAATGGGAATGCCGGTAATGCGAATCTTTGCCTCGGGCACCTTGCGCGGACGCAGCGTTTCGGACATAAATTCGTTGGCAACACAGAATAGATCGGTGTCCTTGTGGGGCCACCAGCCCTCGACTTCGTAGTCGGTCGGTACGCAGATGACTGGATAATCGATACCCGTAATTATGCGGGCACCCACGGCAACATTGGCTGCTGTGATGTGCGTTGCGACCACGGCTATGGGCCTGCGGCTACGAATATATTCGTTGAAGGCGGGGAACATGATTCGCGACCATGCCGTTCCGCCACCCCAGAGAAGATGTCCCGTAAGCGTATATCGCCAGGTCAGGTCGTAAACGGGGCGCGTGGCTCCCGTAAAAGAAGCCGCGGTCTTATTGCCGTCGAATTTAATACGTCCAAAATCAAGGATATCGAGCACTTCAATCTCAATATCCTCGGGGATGCCATTGGTGCCGCGGATGAGGTCGAATGCCTGCGCAATCGCATTTGCGGCGGCCTTGTGGCCCGAGCCAACGGAGGCGTGCACGATGGTCACGAGAGGTTTTTGCTGAGCCAGGAGCGTGGTTTGCTCCGATTGGGGAGTGCTGTGCGTGAGCAGGGGAGCGTCGTCACTCGTCTGCGCCTGGTCCATCGATAACTCCCCTTCAGCTTTGTAATACGGATTTATCATTGTAGTGCATGAGTGTCACGTTCACGTAAATTTGGGTATGAGCGCAAAGAACGACAACGTTTCGACGAAAGGACGTTTCATGACTACCGATAAGCCGATCGATGTTGCGATTATCGGTGGCGGCCCCGCGGGCTATGCTGCCGCCATTTATGCTGCGCGTGCCAACCTGACGACGACCGTGATTGAGCAGGGCATGTCGGGAGGGCAGATCGCCACAACCAATGAGGTCGAGAACTATCCGGGTTTCCCGCTCCTGAGTGGCGCCGAACTCGGCGAGCGTTTTCAGCAGCATGCAGAGGGCCTGGGAGCACAGGTTACATGGAGCATGGTTACGGGTATCGATTACGATGCCGATGCAGCGTTGTTTACGGTGCATCACGATATGGGCGATACGCTGGCCTCGAGCGTTATCGCTTGCATGGGTGCCACGCCGCGTCCGGCAGGTTTCGCAGGCGAGGATACGTATCGCGGTCGTGGCGTTTCATATTGCGCAACATGTGACGGCATGTTTTTCCGCGGCAAGCAGGTTTTTGTAATCGGTGGTGGCAATTCGGCATGCGAAGAGGCTCTGTTCCTGTCCGACCTTGCCAACAGTGTGACCATCGTGCTGCGCCGCGACCAGTTCCGTGCGCCCGATGGTGTTGTTCAGAAAGTACTCGCAAAGGACAATATTACAGTTAGGTACCAAACTAGTATTGTGGAGCTATCGGGCGAAGCCATGCCAGCGACGATTACCTTTAAGGACAATGCATCCGGCGAGACTCATACCGAGTCATTTGAGCCCGGCTCGTTTGGCATCTTTGTCTTTACCGGAACGCAGCCCCATACCGAGCTTGTTGAGCATCTAGTCGATCTGGCGCCTGATGGCGGCATTCTGACTGATGAATCCATGGCGACCCGCACGCCAGGTCTATTTGCCGCTGGCGATATCCGTTCCAAACGTTTACGCCAGGTTGTGACCGCTGTTTCGGACGGAGCCATAGCGGCAACGAGCGCATACGCGTTTCTCCGTGGATAAGTACGATAATATATCTTATGTAATGTTGCTATCTTTAAACAAAGTGGTTGGACGATGCATCAATGTGTTGTCCAACCACTTTTACTTGCCGGCTATGTGGTATGCAAAACTAGATAACCTAGAATACAATATAGAAAATGAACGGAGGACCTTTATGAACCACGTTAAACACGTTATTCCGATGTCCGATTCGTCGGTCAGTATTAAGCCTGAGGATATTCAGCCCACTGTGCTGCCCGATGCATTTATTCAGTCCGAAATCGTGTGCATACTCAATACGTTGAGTCTGTCGCGCTATGACCAGTTGCCCAATGTGACGCTCTATCGCGACCAGGTTATTGAGTATGTTGCGCTGTGGATGGAGCCGCTGTCCATTTGCGTTGAGCAGCCCGTCATTACGCCATCGATGATCAACAACTACGTGAAGGTCGGCCTGGTGCCTGCTCCGGTTAAAAAGCAATATGGCCGCGAGCAGATTGCCCGTCTGATCGCTATCTGCATCTTTAAGCAGGTGCTACCTATTGCTGCGGTGCAGGCACTCTTTAACATTCAGCGATTGAGCTACGATGCCCCGACGGCCTTCAACTATGTGGTTGATCAGCTCGAGGCATCGATTCGTTCGGCGTTTTCCGTCGAGCCGACGCCGGTTCCCGATACGGCGCATCAGGTAACGCGTGAGTCGCTGCTTGTGCGCAGCGCGGTTTCATCCTTTGTTTCGAAGGCTTACTTGATGAGCTATCTCAAGTTCAACGGGTTTAATAGCTAGCCGACGTATAAAACGGGCGGGACAAAGAGCCATCTGTCGCTTTGTCCCGCCCGTATTTTTGCTTGGTTGGACTTTATTTGCCCGAAGCTACGCCCATGCCGTAGCCGATGATGAGGCCGTGCATCTCGGCGTAATAGGAATCCAGGCCGTTGCAGGGCATGATGATGGTCTTGGAGCCGGGCCAGCGCTCCACAATTCGGCTGGCAAGTGCTTGGGCGCCTGCCTCATTCTCGACATGGTCGATAACGACCTCACCGCCCGTAAAGCCCTCAGCTTCCATGGTGTCGATGATCTTGTTGAGCATCTTCTTTTCGCCACGCGTGTGACCGACGAGTTCGATTTTACCGGCCTCACTCGCCGTGCCCAAAATGCGGATATTGAGCTTGTTGGCAATGACGCCGGCTGCCTTAGGGATACGTCCGGCTTTGGCCAGGTTTTCGTAATTGCACAAGCTGAAGAGGATTTTGCTGTTCTGCTCAAGGCTATCGAAGTATGCGCAAGCGTCCTCGAATGAGACATCCGGGTTGCTTGCAAGATAACGATCAAACAGCAAGAAGATCAGGTCCATCTTGCCGCCTGCTGCGCGCGAATTGACTAGATGAATCTGCCGGTCGGGCTCCTCGGCAAGAACCATATCGCGAGCCGTGGCTGCTGCGTTGTAGCTGCCCGACACGCCCTCAGAGATTGGCATGCAGATGGTCTTGTCTGCCAATTTGAAGAGCTCGGCCCACTCCCCTACGCTGGGACAAGCGCTCGAAGAAGCGTTCGTCTCCGCCTGAACAGCGCAGTTGAGCTCATGTACATCGAGTGAAAGGTCATCGACGAATTCACGCTCCCCCACTCGAATTTTGAGGGGCGCAAATGCAAAGGCGGTATGGGGCGCGGTCGGTTGCCAATCGCGGAGGTTGCAGCTTGAATCGGAGATAAGTGCCCAGCTCATAGAGGGTCCTTTCTAATTGTTCCTCAACAATTATAGCCATCTTGCAAACTGAATGTACGGCTATCTAGTTTTGAATACTAGATAGCCGTACAAGATTAGAGAAAAAAAGAATGGACCTCGCGACTTAAAGCCACGAGGTCCACATTCACACGCTGTGTAAGATGACTTAGTAACGCACGAAGATATAGTTGTTGTTCATGCCGGCGGCAACGGAGCTGATGATAACACCCGTGTTGTAGTCGGAAGCATGAATCATCTGACCACCACCGATGTAAATGCCGGTGTGGTACGAGTTGACAACAACGTCACCGGGCTGCGGATCAGACACACGCGTCCAGCCCATAAAGGTACCCGTGGTGCCGAGGCGGCAATAGCGACCAGTGAGGCAATAGCTAACAAAACCAGAGCAGTCGAAGCTGTTCGGGCCAATTCCGCCCCAGGAATAAGCGCAACCAAGCTTGCTGTATGCACGCGAGACAACAGAACCGCCGTCGACGGACTGGCTCGGAGCAGAAGGCGTCGGAGCCGGAGCAGGCGTGGAGGGCTGCGGCGTCGGAGCAGGTGCCGGCGTAGGAGCCGGAGTGTTGCCGCCCTGATTGTTATTGCTGGTCTGGCCACCGTTGTTGGTGTTCTCAGTCGTACCGGCAGTCTCGTTACTCACCGTGGCCTTCTCGGCGGTGCTAGCGTTGATGCCGGCCTGCAGCGCGGCATTGGCCTCGGCCTCGGCGGCAAGCTCGGCCTGCAGCTGCGAATCCAAGGAATTTACGACGTTCTGGGCTTCAGCCTGCTGAGCATTAAGCTCGTCGACCTTCTTTTGCGTGGCGGCGACGTTCTTCTCCTGCTCGGCCTGCTTATCGGTGAGCTGCTGCTTAAGCTCCTTGACCTCTTGAATGGTCTGAGCTTGCTTATCGGAAACTTTGCCGTAGTAGAACAGACGGTTGAGCATATCGCTCAGATCATCGACACCCGTCAAAACCTGAAGCAGGCTCAGACCGCCGGTTTTGTACTCGCCGGCGACATAGGTCGAGAGCTTGGCCTGACCGTCAGCGATCTCCTGCTGCTTTTGCGTGATCTCGCCAGCAGTCTGATCGAGCGCCTGCGTCTGCGTGGCGAGCTCATCGTAAATCTGCTGGGTTTGGGTACCGATCTGCTCGAGCTTCGTTCGAGCAGCGGCAAGGTCGGATGCGGTATCGGCGTAGGCAGGAGCCGCGAGGCCCAAGCCCAAAACACAAGCGAGGGTTGCCGTAGCAGCGCAGCGTGCCATGTTTTTGTGCGTGTTTGCTGTGCGCATGTAGCTTCCTTTCCAGTAACTAAGGGTAACGGCTAGTCTACCGTCACCAGGCTAAAGAGCTCCACATCGTCATCAGACGGCGTGAGCTTCTCGCGCGGGTTGAGAAACGCAAGCTCAAGTATACAACCGTAACCGATAAGCTTTGCGCCCATATCTCGCACCAGTTTACCTGTTGCCTCGACGGTTCCGCCCGTCGCGACCAAGTCGTCCAGAATCAACACGGTATCTTTAGAGCTGATAGCGTCGGCATGGATCTCAATGGAATCCGTTCCGTATTCGAGCTCATAGCTTTGGCTCACGGTCTCGCGCGGCAGCTTGCCCGGTTTACGTGCGGGAACAAAGCCGGCGCCAAGGGCTACAGCCACCGGTACGCCAACCATAAAGCCTCGAGCCTCTGGGCCCACGACCTTGGTGATTCCCATGCCGGCAAAGTGCTCGGCGAGGGCATCGGTCATGGCTTTGAGCGCCTCGGGATTGCCAAAGAGCGGCGTGATGTCTTTAAAGATGACTCCGGGCTCGGGATAGTCGGGGATGTCGACGATTTGAGATTCGAAGTCGTACATTGCATGACCTTTCAATGGGTTGCCGGATAAGCGGCAGCTGTTATTTGCCCGCGGTGGCGGTGCCGGTTTGCGAAGGGGCGACGACCTTGAGCGGCTTTACGAGAGAATCCTCGTGCGAAGCCGGCGCGACAGTTTCTTCGTTTTTTGCTTTGGTGAACTCGGAGCGAGTGATTTCCTCATCGAGTGCATCGATGTCGGCGTCCTCGACCACGGCGTTGAGCGACTCAAAAACGCGGTTCTTGAGCAGCGCAGTGTGCACACCCTCCGTCAGGTCGTGAAGCTTCTTAAACGCACGCTCGAGCTTGGCGTCGCGCTCGTCATCGGAGGTGTCCATGCCGAGCATGCTTACGAGCACTTGCTCAAACATCGAGGATTCGCGGTTGGCGGAAGACACGTACTGACGCAGGTTGCGCGGCTCGATATGGAAGCGTGACAGCTCGGAGCAGTAGCGGATGATCGGAAAATCGCGACCATCGACGAGCTCACGGTTCTGCGGACTCTTGATGATGCGAATGAGGTCGTTCTCGGCGAGCGAGCGGATAAACGAGATCTCGACGCCCAGCATATCGGGAATGGTCTCGATGGGATGCAGCTTTTGTTTGGTCTCCTTGGGCTCCGTCTTAAGCGGAACATCGGACAGCAAGCCCACCTCGTAGGCGAGCGTTGACAGGTCCGTGGCGTTTTCCAAGCGCTGCTTAATCACGTTGAGCGGCATGTAGCGGGTCTTCTGCAAGTGCAGAATGACCTCCAGGCGATCAACGTCCTCCTTGGAGTACTGACGGTATCCCTTAGGCGTACGATGAGGGGTAATGAGCCCCTCATCTTCTAGAAATCTAATTTTTGAGTTCGAAAGATCGGGGTATGCGCCTCGAAGAAGGTTGACGACTTGGCCGATACTCAGATAGTTGCGTTCGGCCATGCCCTACTCACCGGTTTCGATGCGCTCCGGCGTGCTCTCGTGGTAGATGAGCGTAAACGTACCGATCTGGACGGAAGAACCATCGTGCAGCGGGGCCGCATTGACAATGGCGCCGTCGACCCAGGTGCCATTGAGCGAGCCCAGGTCCTCAATGCGAGCGCCGAGGCCCTCGCGAATAATGCGCGCGTGGCTACGCGAAACGGTCATGTCATTGAGGAAGATGCCGTTCGCAGGATCGCGGCCGATGGTGGTCACGTCGTCCTCGAGCTCAAAGGCGGCACCAGTCTGCGGACCCTTGACGATGGACAGAACGGGGGCGGTGATGCGCACGTTGGCCATGAGGTCGGGAACGGTGACGTCGCTTGAAGGCACGCGGAATACGCAGGTAGCGTCAGCAGTCTTATCATTGTGAGGCATATTGTTAACCATGTTGTCCATGACAACCCCTAACTTATCGCGGACGTGCCGCAAATAATGAACCGTACGTAATCATACCCCAACGAATCAGTCTTCGATTTCAGGGTTCAGAAAGTCGATGTCCTCGTCCTCGGGATGCGTGAGAGCTTGTTTAATGGCCGCTCCGCCCTTAATGGAGTAGATGACAGCCGTGAGCATGGAGAAGATCACGCCGCCGTACACAAAGAAGATGCCGAGGGGCACCGAGCTTCCGTTGAGGCCCGGGAAGGCCGTAAGGGTTGAAGGTAAAAGATGCAGGCCGTCAATAACGGGGAACCCGAGCAGCATGAGCGAGAAGCCAGTCATGAGCAGTGCAGTGGCAATCTTTCCGGGAAAGACGACATCGATGGGGCGACGGTGATAATGACGCACGATAAGCGTGCCGATGCCCAGATAGATGTCGCGGCCAATAATGAGCACGCAGACCCAGATGGGCAGCTCTCCGCGGACCACCAGCCCAAGTACGCCGGTGAACAGCAGCGCACGGTCGCAGATGGGATCCATGACCTTGCCGAGCCACGAGACCGTCTTGGTCATGCGGGCGATCTGACCGTCCATCCAGTCGGTAGAGGCGGCAACGGCGTAGATAACGATGGCGATGACGCGGTTGTTATCCGTCACAAACAGGTACAGAAATACCAGGGTGAGGATCAGGCGCGTAAAGGTGATGAAATTGGAGATCGTAAAGATCTTATTCGACGGGTAATCGGAAGTGCCGATAAGCTCCTTTTTGATCTTCTTTTTGATGCCCACAGGACTCCCCCGCTGGTTAACGACAAAACTTTCGCTACTATACCCGTTCCGGCGATGTCTATCCAGCGTAAGCATAGAGAGTCCAGACATATGGAGGATGCTACTGGGTTGTGCGGGATTCTGCATTTGTGTACATCAGCCTCCAAATATGACATTTTTCGGCATCTTTGATGGCTGACGTACACGTTTTGATTCGGTGATTACATCGATCGGGAAAGTTGTTGCTTTAAGCAAATTAATCATGATGTGCGGGTCGAGAAGGGTTGGCGCCAAAAGAACCCAACGGCCGTTACGGCTTCGTTAGAAACGCGCCCCACCATGGATGGTGAACCCGAAAGGTGAGGCGCGCGGGCACGGCGACTCGGCCCGCGCGCCCGGAAGAGAAAGGACGAACCCATGGGTTACATGCTCGAGACGCGCGGGCTCACCAAGCGCTTCGGCCGCGGCGACCAGGCGCAGGACGCCGTGGCCGACGTGAGCCTTCATATCCGCGAGGGCGAGGTGTACGGGCTGCTCGGCCCCAACGGTGCCGGCAAGTCGACAACGCTCAAGATGATCTGCGGGATGCTGCGGCCGACGGCCGGGGAGATCCTCTTTGCCGGGCACGCCTGGCGCCGCGAGGACCTCTACGCAATCGGCAGCCTCATCGAGGAGGCGCCGCTCTACCCCAACCTCACCGCGCGCGAGAACCTGCGCGTGCGCACCACGCTGCTGGGCCTTCCCGAGAGCCGCATAGATGAGGTGCTCGCCGCCGTGGACCTCGCGGACACCGGGAAGAAGCGCGCCGGGCGCTTCTCGATGGGCATGCGGCAGCGCCTGGGGCTCGCGCTGGCGCTGATCGCCCGGCCACGCCTGCTCGTGCTCGACGAGCCCACCAACGGCCTCGACCCCATCGGCATCGAGGAGCTGCGCGACCAGATCCGCGGCTTCGCGGCGGCGGGTACGACGGTGATCGTCTCGAGCCACATCCTCTCCGAGGTGCAGCAGATGGCGGACTGGATTGGCAACACCTATTTGGACGATTTCGGGAGGGACAGCCCCGCCTCCCTGAACTCGACCGGAGACATGTAGCCCAGCGTCGAGTGGATCCTGAAG
>CABRBD010000003.1:0-107616 GCA_902469185.1 uncultured Collinsella sp.
CTGCGCGGGCACCAGAGCGACAACTTGTCATTCAAAGAGGACGGCATGACCAGAAGGTCTATGCCGTCCTCTTTTCATGCCAATTTGTTCGCTCTGGTGACCGCTCGCTGGCATTACCAAAACATCGACGGTCCAATAATGATCCCTTGGGGACGGAGAAAAAGTGGTCGTTGGGGGACGTTCTTGTTTGACTGGTAGTTTAAGAACGCCCCCGATGACTATTCGGATTGCTAATTTGTGCGGGTTGTGGTTTTGTGACCTGCTGAAATTTGAGATACTGTACAACTGTACGTTAACTAATCTTCGTAGTATATTGCTACCCGCAAAACTCAATACCATTGTGCTTCGAGACGCTAAAGCGCCTACGTACAATGGTTGTTGATAGTACGATTTGATTCAACGACAGGATGGATGGTCCAAGCGTGAGTCTCGGCAGCAAACTATCCGATGCAAAGGTCTCCTTTGCGATATTCAAGCGCGACATTAAGCGACTGCTTGTGAACCCCGTCGCCTTGGTGGTCACCCTTGGCGTGTGCGTTATCCCCTCGCTGTACGCTTGGTACAACATCGTGGCTAACTGGGATCCATATGGAAACACCCAGGGCATTAAAATCGCTATCGCCAACAACGATCAGGGTACCCAGAACGACCTAGTGGGCGAGCTCAATGCGGGCGATAAGGTGGTCGACCAGCTCAAGGAAAACGATCAGCTGGGCTGGACCTTCGTCGACTCGGCTGCCGATGCCAAAGAGGGCGTCGAGAGCGGGGAATACTACGCGGCGATCGTAATCCCCAAGAACTTCTCCGACAATCTTGTCTCGATGCTCGATGGCAATTACCATCAGCCGAAGCTCACCTATTACGTCAATGAGAAGAAGAGCGCCATTGCGCCCAAGGTCACCGATACCGGTGCCAACACCATCGAGGAGCAGATCAACTCGGAGTTTGTCTCCACGGTGGGCGAGACCGTAGCGGGCATCGCCAAGGATGCCGGCATCGATTTAAAGGACAAGGCAACCCAGACTCAGGACTCGCTGACAAGTTCGGTGTCCGAGGCATCCGACACCTTGGGTGAGGTGCGCGATTCGATTGGCGATATGAATGCCGCCATCGATAAGACGAGTGGCGCTATCGCCTCGGCTGATGCGGCGCTTGCCGGCTTGCAAGGTCAGGCACCGTCGCTGACGCAGGCAATCTCCCAGGGCAACGACCTGCTGGGCGAGGCTCGCGCCACGGCGGGCAACTCTATCACCTCGCTCTCCAAGGCACTCTCGGAAGGTAGCCTTGCACTCACCAAGACGTCAGCCTCTGCGAACGCTGCGATTGGCAAGCTAACGGGTACGGTCACATCTACGACCACCCGCATCGACAACTCGCTCGAGTCTCTCCAGGCGACGATCGATCACAATAAGGCCGTTATCGGGCACTTGGAGATTCTCGTTAATGACACGTCGACAGGTTCCGAGGAAATTGACGCGCGCATTGTATCGACCATCGATTCGCTTCGCGAGCAAAACCAGAAGCTGCAGAGCATCAAGGATGGCCTTTCTGCACAGTCGAGCGCCATGGCAAACGACGCTACGGCAATCTCGAACGCGAGCAACGCACTCAACGCGGCAATTCAGACCGGTACGGCTAGCCTCGGTCAGGCTCAGACCGATCTGGGTCAGAACGCACTTCCGAAGGCTTCGAGCGCGCTTGACTCCTTTGCCGCCGTTTCGGGCGATTTGACCGGCATTGTGTCGGGTATGACCCCCACGATAGCGAGCGCGCGCGGCACGCTGGCGCAGCTCGACGCCACGCTCAAGCAGGCAAAGACCACGCTGTCCCAAACCGACGCCTCCCTTGCCAAGGTTCAGGACAAGCTCGCGACCGCCGCCAATGACATTGCGGCGCTGCGGACCTCTGAGTCTATGGGCGAGTTAGCCGACCTCATGGACGTCGACGTCAATGACGTGGCAGATTTCATGGCATCTCCGGTTGAGCTGACGTCCAAGTCAATCTATCCGGTCAAGAGCTTTGGCTCGGGCATCGCGCCCTTCTACACCAATCTGGCGCTGTGGGTAGGCGGCTATGTGCTCATCGCTATCTATAAACTCGAGGTCGACCGCGAGGGCATCGGTAGCTTTACGGCGCGTCAGGGCTACTTTGGCCGCTGGCTGCTGCTGGTGATCCTGGGCGCGTTCCAGGCCATTATCGTTACGGTGGGCGACCTGGTCATTGGCGTTCAGTGCGTCAATCCGCTGCTCTTTGTACTGGGCGGCATCGCTATTTCGTTCACCTACGTCAACATCATCTATGCGCTGTCCACCACGTTTAAGCATATCGGTAAAGCCATTGGCGTCATCCTCGTCATTGTGCAGATCCCCGGCTCGTCGGGCATGTATCCCATCGAGATGATGCCCGGCTTCTTCCAATGGCTGCATCCGCTGCTGCCCTTTACCTACGGCATCAACCTGCTGCGCGAGACCGTCGGTGGCATGTATTCGTTCAACTACCTGTTCAACCTGTGCATCCTGGGCGTGTTCCTTGCCATCGCACTCTTTATTGGCTTGCAGCTGCGTCCGCTGCTGCTCAACCTCAACCTGCTCTTTGACAAGCAGCTTTCCACGACGGGCCTCATGATCTGCGAGTCCAACGACCTGCCGCGCCAGCGCTATTCGCTGCGCACGGCCATGCGCGTCATGCTCGATTCGGATTCGTACCGTCGCGAGCTGCTCGATCATGCCGTGGCGTTTGAGCATCGCTACCCGTACTACATCAAGGGCGGTTTTGCCGCCGTGGTAGGCGTGCAGGTTCTGCTCTTTGTGCTTTCGACGGTGCTCGATATCGACAATAACGGCAAGATCATCCTGCTCGTTATCTGGATCATTTCGGTTATCGCCATCTGCGGCTGGCTCATCAACATCGAATACATCCGTGCGAGCCTCAATACCCAGATGCGTATCTCGGCGCTTTCGGACGAGGACCTTCGCCGCGAGATGCGCGAGCACACGGCTGCCATCCCCGCCGCCCGTCGCATGTTTGGTCTCAACGCCAGCGAGCGTGGCGCCAAGGGAGGCGAACAGCCTACGAGCCGTCTGTCGCATATCGGTGCGCATCGTAAGGCTCAAGATGCCGACGGCGCTGACAACGTAAACGGAAACGACGGGGACACCACCTCGCTTGGCAAGCACTCTAAAGGAGGTGAGGCATAAATGAAAAACATCCTGCACCTGTTTAAGCGTGATGTCCAAAACGTGTCTCGCTCCGTGATCGGCATGGTCGTCGTGATGGGCCTGATCATCGTTCCGTGTCTCTATGCATGGTTTAACATCGCCGGCAGCTGGGATCCCTACGGCAATACCGGCAACCTTAAGATTGCAGTGGTCAACACCGACGAGGGCTACGAGAGTGATCTGATTCCCGTCGAGGTCAACGTGGGCGAAAACGTAACCGCCACCCTGCGCGGCAATGAGAACTTCGACTGGGTCGTCCTCAACGACCGCGATAAGGCGATTGAGGGCGTTAAGTCGGGCGCATACTACGCTGCCGTCGTTATCCCTAAAACGTTTAGCGCCGACATGATGACGCTTTTCTCGACCGAGGTGAAGCACGCCGATATCGAGTTCTACGAGAACCAGAAGGCCAACGCCATCGCCCAGATCGTGACCGAAAAGGGTTCGAGCGCCGTCCAGAGCCAGGTGAATGAGACCTTTACCAAGACCATCACGACCATCGGTCTTAAAACCGTGTCCAGCCTGCTCGACTATATGAGCACCGACCAGGTGAGCAACTTTATCGCCAATCTGTCCTCGGCGCTCGGTGATTCGGTCCAGGACCTGCAGGACGTTCAGGCCAGCGCAACGTCGCTTGCGGGCATTTTGAGCTCCACGTCCGATTCGCTGACGTCGGCGAGCGGCATGCTCAAGCAGACGGGCACCGTCGACGAGTCGACGAAGCAGCTGATGGAGCACGCCAAGAGCGGCATCAATGATTCCAAGGAAGCGCTCAAGGCCGCCAACGATGTCGTTGACGCGGCGATTGACGGAAGCGCGGGCTCGTTCGACAACGTATCCGCCGAGCTTGCGAAGGCATTGGGCACCGCAAACCAGCATGTGCACCTTACGGTGTCCCAACTCAACGATGCCGCTGCGGCCCTCGATGCGCGCGCCAAGGATATCGATGCGATGGCCGATCAGCTCCGCAACCTTGCCGACCAGGTGAGTGATGACAAGCTCAAAGACGGTCTCGAGTCCGCTGCGACGTCGCTGGGCAGAATTGCCGTGGAGTACCGCAACAATGCGAAGGACCTGACGGCGACCGCAAAGTCCCTTTCGGACGGCATGGCGGAGGTCAACAACTCGCGTGCCGAGGTCGACCAGGCCATCGCCGATGCCAAGGCGGGTATCTCGGGAGCCAAGTCCGACTACGATTCCACGTTCTCGGTTAAGGCCAAGGAGCTCAAGAAGACCATTTCGGGCGTTCTGGATTCCCTGAACGGTATCTCGGGTGACTTGGATAGCGCTGTGAGCGGTCTGACCGACGCATCCGGTTCGCTGGCAAAGGGCCTCTCCAAGGCTGCAAAGCTGGTCAACAAGGCTTCTGATCAGCTGGGTGAGGCATCGGACAAGATCAGCGCCTTTAAGGACGAGCTCGATGGCGCCCTGATGTCGGACGACCTTGCCACGATCAAGACGATGATCGGCAACGATCCCGAGGGTTTGGCCGTGTCGCTTTCCGGCCCCGTCGCGCTCGACCGCAAGCCGGTCTATCCGATCCGCAATTACGGTTCGGCCATGGCGCCGTTCTATACGATCCTGTCGCTGTGGGTCGGCTCGATCGTGCTGGCGGCCATGATGAAGGTATCGGTTGACGATGAGCTCATCAACGAGCTGATCCCCGTGCGCCTGCACGAGATCTACCTGGGCCGCTACCTGTTCTTTGGAGGTCTGGCCCTGCTGCAGGCGACACTCGTGTGCGCGGGCGACATCCTGTTCTTTGGCATCCAATGCGACAACCCGCTGCAGTTTGTGCTGGCGGGCTGGGTCGCGAGTCTCGTGTTCTCCAATATCGTCTACACGCTCACGGTTTCGTTTGGCGATATCGGCAAGGCGCTCGCTGTCGTGCTGTTGGTCATGCAGGTCGGCGGTTCAGGCGGTACGTTCCCCATCGAGATGACCGGCCCCGTGTTCCAGGCGATCTACCCGTTCCTGCCGTTTACCCACGGCATCAACGCCATGCACGCTGCCATGGCCGGTGCCTACCATATGGAGTACTGGATTGAGCTGGGCATTCTGGCGAGCTACCTGATTCCGTCGCTGGCCCTTGGCGTCGTCTTCCGCCGCCCGGTCATCAAAGCCAACGACTGGATCATCGAAAAGCTGGAATCAACAAAGCTTATCTAGTACAGCAACGTTAACGCCGATGCAGCGCTAATGCCAGCGAGCGAGCCGCATTTGCGCCAAGGTGACGTGAAATGAAAGGGCGCTGACCTTCTGGTCGCGCCCTTGAAATTGAACGTCAGATTGGCGTGAATGCGGCTCGCGCAGCGTCGGCCGGTCCGCCGTTCGGTAGAACGGCGGAACAAAATGCTTTAGTGGGCTGGATTGCGGTGCAACGCTGGTTGTTGCTACAGTAGCGGGGCGTGCCGGGGGTCCGGTGCGCCCCGTTTTATTTGACCATGAGGCGGCACGCGGCCATGCACGTGCGGACACCACGCCCAGACTGAGCGCGAGGATGCCCTATGGCTCAGAATGCCGTTGATGAAATCGAAAACATGCCCGATAGCCCTGTAGCGCGCGAAGACCTGGGTGCCGGCGGCACCTCCCGCGGCGCCGGCGCGCGTTCTCCGTTCTTCTGGAAGGTCTTGCTGCTTTCGGTGGCGGTCATCTGGGGCTATTCCTTTACCACCATGAAAGATGCGCTCGATACCATTCCGGTGTTCGAGCTGGTCTACGTTCGCTTTCTCCCGGCATCACTGGTTATGTTTGCTATTTTCCATAAGCGCATCATCGCTCATTTCAATGCCCGCAACCTGATCGTCGGGCTGGGCATGGGTGCGCTCATGTGGGGAGCATACGGACTGCAAACGATTGGCTTGGCACAGACCACGGCAGGCAAGAGTGCATTTTTGACGGGCACGTACTGTATCCTTGTGCCGTTTGCCAGCTATGTCCTGAGCGGCGAAAAGCTCACCCGCTATAACCTGGGTGCGGCACTGCTGTGCCTGGCGGGCATTGGCCTGGTGGCACTCGATAGCGTCGAGTTCAATGCTGGAGATGTCATCACGCTGGGCGGCGCGGTCTTCTTTGCTATCCAGATGGCAGTGACCGCCAAGTATGGCCGCAAGATGGACATCAACGTCATCACGTTTTGGATGTTTGTGGGCAATGGCGTTTTGAGCTTAATCACGTCGCTGCTATTCGAGACTCAGGCGCCTCTGTCCGTGTGGACGCCGAGCTTTGTCGGCGTGGCGGCCTTTCTCTCGGTGGGCTGTACGTGCGTGGCACTGCTCGTCCAAAACGTTGGATTGGCGCACGTCCCGGCCTCGACGGGCTCGCTGCTCCTTTCGATGGAGTCCCCCTCGGGCGTGCTGTTCTCGGTGCTGCTGATGGGGGAGGCGCTCACCTCGCGCCTGCTTGCCGGCTTTGCGCTCATCTTTTTGTCGATTATCTTGAGCGAGACGCATTTCGATTTCTTGCGCCGAAAATCTCGCCCGCAATTGTAAACAACTTGTTGCGCCGCCCTCCTGGGGCGGCGTTTTTTATGCCTCGCCTTTAAAGTTGTACCTTGCACTTTACGCTATCAAAGTGCTTACTGCAAAAACGCTACTGGAGGGCATTTATGGCACCAGCTCAGTCCGATCTTCAACCGCAATCAGCGCCCAAGGCCACCGCAGCGGCGCAGGCCGCTATCGGTGACGGTCTCGTTGCAGAAGCTCAGGCTTTTGCAGACGAGCTCGCTGCGTGGCGACACGATTTACACCAGGTGCCCGAGCTGGGTAATAGCCTCCCACAGACCTCTGCGTATATTCAAGCGCGCCTGACCGAGATGGAAATCCCATTTGCCACGCTCGTCGATGGTTCCTGTGTCGTGGGCCTTGTCGGCGCCGGTGCCGCCGCGGCCCAGGGCAATGGCGTCTGCACGGACGAACAGGCCGGTACGGTCATCATGCTCCGTGGCGACATGGACGCCCTGCCCGTTGCCGAAGAGTCAGGCGAGCCTTTCGCCTCTACGAACGGCTGCATGCACGCATGTGGACACGATATGCACGCGACGGCGTTGCTTGGAGCGGCGCGCCTGCTCAAGGCCCGCGAGTCTGCGCTTGTCGACGCCAACGCCACGGTTAAGTTGCTGTTCCAGCCGGGCGAGGAGACCTTTGAGGGGGCACGCGCAGCCATCGCCGATGGCCTGCTGCAGAACCCGCGTCCCCAGGCCGCCTTTGCCATGCACGTTAACAGCCAATCGCCGCTCGGCCTGGTGCTCTATGGGAGCCCGGCGCTTTCGGGCGTGTACGGTTTCCGCATCACGCTCCAGGGCAAGGGTGGCCACGGTTCCAGCCCCGAGATTTGCATCGACCCCATCACGGCGGGCGTGCATGTGCACCTGGCGCTCCAGGAGCTTATCTCCCGCGAGGTGCCGGCGGCCAAGGAAGTCGCACTTACCGTTGGTAAGTTCGCTGGCGGCCTGGCGGCCAACGTCATCCCCGACACCTGTGTGCTCGAGGGAACGCTGCGCGGCTTTGATGTTGAGCTCATGGAACACCTCAAGACCCGCATCGCGGAGGTCGTTAACGGCGTTGCCACGACCTATCGTACGCCGGCGACCATCGAGACGCTTTCGGATGTTCCGCCGCTTGTACTCGACAGCGATATGACTCAGGCGTCGCTTGGCTACGTGGGCGCAGTGCTGCCCAAGGCGGCTTTCTTGCCGCTTTTCCATGCCATGGCGAGTGAGGACTTCGCGCTTATCTCGAGCAAGATTCCGAGTGCGTACTTTACCGTGGGCGCGGCCGTAACCGACACGGACGAACACTTTGCCCAGCACCATCCCAAGGCACGTTTTAACGATGCCGAGCTTCCTCTCGGCGCCGCGGCTTATACCGCCGTCGCTTTGGGCTATATCGCCGACCACAAGGAGTAACCAATGCCCCAGCAGCGTAAGTTCTTCCCCGGCTGGCTCGTGGTGACCTCCGGCTTCGTGATCATGGCCACGTGCTACACGATTTTCGTCAACTGCATGAGCCTGTTCCAGCCGCTCATCGTCAGCGACCTGGGCATTTCCCTTGCGCAGTACACCATCTCCAACGCCCACGATCGCTGCGTCTAATCAGTTTGGCATGGCCGACCTGGGCAAGGTCACGGGCACCATTACCTCGCTCGAGATGGTCGGTGGCACCGTGGGCGCCATCGTCTCGGGTGTGCTGTTCGACGCCACGGGCTCCTTTGCGAGCACCTGGATCGTGTGCCTGGTGTGCCCCGCGATTATGCTCGTGTTTCTGCTGGCGTCCGAGCCCATCGCCGCCAAGCTGCGCGCGAGCGTGGCGGGGGAGTAGGGACGACGTCGCTCGTAGCTCTTTGCCCCGTTTTGTCCGTGGCTGCCTTGGAAGCCGAATGGATGCTCGTACCGTTATTCGGTTTCCCATGCAGCCACGGGCTCAAGAGATGACCCGAAGTCTTTCCGTCCAACGGATTTTGTGATCCGAAGAGGCGGAAGGATTGCAGATTGCACACCGCGGCGGCGCGTCTGGCCGAACGAGTCCCCATACCCTCGTTCGGTCAGACGCGCCGTCGCTGTTTGCGTTTGTGCCGTATAATGACTGTTACCTATGACGCGATACAAAAGAAAGGTGTTTGCCCATGCAGGCACAGAAGGCGGAGGGAACCCGCGACCTTATCGGCGCCGAGATGCGCGCCTGGCAAAAGATGCAGCAGATTGCGGCCGGCGTGTTCGAGCCGTTTGGTTTTAAGCCCATCGAGACGCCCGCGATCGAGCAGGTGGACGTGTTTGTCCACGGTATCGGCCAGTCGACCGACGTCGTGCGCAAGGAGATGTTCCGCGTGTTTAGCGGCGCCAACCTGGAGCGCGTCTTTACCGAAGGCACCGACACCAAGCTTAAGCCCAAGCAGCGCCTAGCCCTTCGTCCCGAGGGCACGGCCGGTGTGGTGCGCGCCGTCGTGGAGAACAACCTGGTGCCCCAGGGCTCCACGCCGTTTAAGGCCTATTACGCCGAAGCCATGTTCCGTGGCGAGCGTCCCCAGAAGGGTCGCCTGCGCCAGTTCCACCAGGTGGGCATCGAGTGGCTCGGCGCTCCCGATCCGGCTGCCGACGCCGAGTGCATCATCATGCTCATGGAGTTCTACAAGCGCCTTGGTTTCGATCTTTCCAAGCTCCGCCTGCTTATTAACTCAATGGGCGATGCCCAGTGCCGTCCGGCCTATCGCGAGCAGGTTAAGCAGTTCATTCTCGACCACGCCGACGAGATGTGCGACGAGTGCCGCGAGCGCGCCGAGCTCAACCCGTTGCGCGCCTTCGACTGCAAGAACGACCACTGCCGCGAGATCATGGCCGACGCCCCGCTGATGGGCGACAACCTGTGCGACGAGTGCCGCGAGCACTACGAGCAGGTCAAGCGCTATCTGGATGCGGCGGGTATCGAGTATGTCGAGGATCCCACCCTGGTGCGCGGCCTGGACTACTACACTCGTACCGTCTTTGAGGTCGAGGCTCCCGGTGCCGGTGTCGGCTCCATCGGTGGCGGCGGTCGCTATGACGGCTTGGTCGAGCTCGAGGGCGGCAAGCCCACGGCCGGCGTCGGCTTCGCCGTCGGTTTTGAGCGCGCCCTGCTGGCCCTGCAGGCCTTTGGCAGTGACCTGGGCGCCGATGAGACCCCGTGCGTCTACGTTGCCAACGCCGGCAAGGATCTGCGTCAGAACGTCTTTGCCATCACGCAGGAGCTTCGCTCCGCAGGCATCGTGACCGAGGCCGACTACCAGGGTCGTTCGCTCAAGGCCCAGTTTAAGCAGGCCGACAAGGTGGGCGCCAAGCTCATCCTGGTCCTGGGTGGCGACGAGCTTGCCGCCGGCAAGGTCAAGGTGCGCGACATGCAGAGTCACGACGAGGTTCTCGTCGATTTGGCCAACGTGGTCGAGGCGGTTCGCGAGCGCCTGTAACGCATGTTTTTTTGAGCTGCGGGCCTGCTAACGTGCCCTGCTCATGGAGAGCGATTGTTACGGGGGTGTTTCGCTTTTATGCGGAATGCCCCCGTTTGCATATGCCGTCCACCGAGAAATACGACCATTTGGGGCAAAAACCCTTGCAATGCAGAAAATACTTTTGTGTGGTAAAGCGCAATCAGCTCCGAAAGTTTTTGCCGAGTGCCTATAATGGATACCGCATGTTACGTGCATAGAAGGAGGAATGGGAGGAAACGTGGCTGAGAACCTAAGCAACCAGTCTGTACCCGAAGCCGCGGCGCGCGTCGCTGCCGTGGTCAACCGCCTCGTTAACCGAATCGGCTCGAATGCCGAGTCCAAGGAGCGTCTCGCCGAGATCGAGATCCCCGAGGAGCTGCGCGACAATCTGGTGCTGTTCTTGCGCCTGGAGCGCCGTGTGCTTAGCGAGTATGATCCCGAGATCGCGGACCTGTTCGACAAGATTTTGACAGCCGAGATTGTGGCCAATGCCGGAAACCCCGGCACCCGTGCTGCCGATGAGTCCGTCGACGAGCAGGGCGTGCCCACTGCCGACGAGCCCACCGCCGTGGCGTTTCGCGAAGTCGTCGATCTGATCGACAGCCTGCCGCTCGATAAACAGCAGGTTATCGTCCGCGCCTTTACGAGCTTCTTCCATCTGGCAAACCTGTCGGAGGAGAATTACCGTGTGGCGCAGCTGCGCGAGCGCGAGGCCGGTGCGTCGACCGATACCGAGGTCGATCCCGCCAACGAACTCACCGTCGCCTATCACCAGTTGGTAAACGAGATGGGTGTCGAGGGTGCCAACGAGCTGCTCGGCAAGCTTGAGTTCCACCCTGTCTTTACCGCACATCCCACCGAAGCCCGTCGCAAGGCCGTTGAGGGCAAGATTCGCCGTATCTCCAACCTGCTGGAGGAGCGTCCGCGTCTGGGCGGCTCCGACCTGGTGGAGAACGAGCGCCATATGCTGCAGGAGATTGACGCCCTGGTGCGTACGAGCCCCATCGCGCTCAAGAAGCCCACGCCGGTCGAGGAAGCCGATACCATCATCGACATCTTCGATAACACACTGTTCGACGTTATCCCCGTCATCTATCGTCGTTTTGACGACTGGGTGCTGGGCGACAAGGCCGGTACCGTGCCGCCGCTGTGCCCGGCGTTCTTCCATCCCGGCAGCTGGATCGGTTCCGACCGCGACGGTAATCCCAACGTCACCGCCAAGGTGAGCCGCGAGGTCGCCGCCAAGTACTTCACTCACATGGTGCTCAAGCTCGAGGACAAGTGCCGCCGCATCGGCCGCAACCTGACGCTCGAGGCCACCTACAGCAAGCCGTCTGCCGAGCTCATCAACCTGTGGAACCATCAGGTCGAGATGAGCACCCAGTACACGGCCCGCGCCGAGCTGATCTCCGAGCACGAGCCGCATCGCGCCGTCATGCTCGTCATGGCAGACCGTCTGAACGCCACCGTTCGTCGCATCACCGACACCATGTATCACAGCGCAGACGAGTTCCTGGATGACCTGCGTGTCGTTCAGCGCTCCCTGGCCGCCTGCGGTGCCGTTCGTGCTGCCTACGGCCCGGTCCAGACCATCATCTGGCAGGTCGAGTCCTTCGGCTTCCATATGGTCGAGATGGAGTTCCGTCAGCACTCCGTGGTGCACGCCCGCGCCCTCAAGGATATCCACGAGAACGGTATCCACGGCGATCTGCAGCCCATGACGCGCGAGGTCATCGATACCTTCCGCGCCATCGGCTCCATCCAAAAGCGCTACGGCAAGAAGATGGCGCACCGCTACATCATCTCGTTCACCAAGAGCGCCCAGCATGTGGCCGACGTCTTTGAGCTTGCCCACCTGTCCTTTGCACACGAGGAGGATGTCCCCGAGCTCGACGTGATCCCGCTGTTCGAGCAGCTCGAGGACCTCGAGGGCTGCGTCGACGTGCTCGACCAGATGCTTACGCTGCCCGTGGTGCAAAAGCGCCTTGCCCAGACCAACCGCCGCATGGAGGTCATGTTGGGCTATTCCGACTCCTCCAAGGATGCCGGTCCTACCACGGCCATGCTCGCGCTGCACTCCGCGCAGGAGCGCATTGCCAAGTGGGCCGAGAAGAACGATATCGACCTGGTGCTCATGCACGGTCGCGGCGGTGCCGTGGGCCGTGGCGGCGGTCCGGCCAACAAGGCCGTGCTGGCGCAGCCCAAGGGTTCGGTCAACTGCTTCTTTAAGCTCACCGAGCAGGGTGAGGTCATCTTTGCCCGTTACGGCAACCGCACGCTGGCTCAGCGCCATGTTGAGTCCGTTGCCGCCGCAACGCTTTTGCAGTCGGCCCCGAGTGTCGAGAAGACCAACACCGAGACCACGCAGAAGTTCTGGGATATGGCCGAGAAGCTTAACGCCGCAAGCCACGAGCGCTATCTGGACCTGCTCAACACCGAGGACTTTACACCGTGGTTCTCGACCGTGACGCCGCTGACCGAGGTCGGGCTGCTGCCGATCGGCTCGCGCCCGGCCAAGCGCGGCCTGGGTGCCAAGTCGCTCGACGACCTGCGTACCATTCCGTGGATCTTCAGCTGGAGCCAGGCGCGCATCAATCTGGCCGCTTGGTACGGCCTGGGTACCGCCTGCGAGCAGTTTGGCGATCTGGACCAGCTTAAGGCTGCCTACCAGGAGTGGCCGTTCTTCCGCACCTTTATCGACAACATCGAGATGTCGATCGCCAAGACTGACCAGCGCATCGCCAAGATGTATCTGCACCTGGGCGACCGCCAGGATCTGTCCAAGAAGGTCTTCACCGAGATGCAGCTCACGCGTAAGTGGGTCCTTGCCATCGTCGGTGACGAGTGGCCGTTGCAGCGTCGCCGCGTGCTCGGCCGCGCCGTCCGCGTGCGTAACCCCTACGTCGACGCCCTGTCCATCGCCCAGGTCCGCGCCCTTCGCGAGGTGCGCATGAACCAGGACGAGATGGCGGAGGAGAAGAAGGCCGAGTACATGAGCCTGATTCTATCGACTGTGACCGGCGTCTCGGCAGGATTGCAGAACACGGGGTAATCGATAGCCCTGTAGTCGTTCGGGCCCGCCGCATGTTTGCTCCCGGCGCGTCCTCGGACATGCAAGAAGCCCTCGCTGCGCACTTCGTGCGGCGAGGGCTTCTTGCGTCCTGCGGAGTGCGCCGGGAGCAAACATGCGGCGGGCCCTGCGATGTCTGGTCTTCGGCGGATTACTGCTGGGGGAATATTGGCGCGCTTCGCGCGTTTTGGATGGGGCTTGTCCCGGCGGCGCGTTTGGCGCTTCGCGCCTCGCGTCTTATCGATTGGGATTGAGATGCATTTGGCGCTTCTCGCCTTACGACTGTTCCGGCCGCGGTCCTTTTTGGGATCGCGGCCGTTTTGTTGTGGGTCAAATATGAACGTTGTGTTAATGAGTCGGTGGACGGTGGTGTTTTTCGGTGAGCGGCGTATCCTTCCAACGGTTTGACTAGTGTGTCAGTTGAAAGGAAGAGGGCGCTCGTCAATGTTTGAATGTGAACTGCCGTTTGACCACAAGACGTTGCATCTGGAGCTCGAGGACAAGAACTTCGCGGGTGTGATGGAGGGTCATCAAAACGAGTTTAAGACTACGAAATCGCAGGAAGAGCTGGTAGAGGAGTCGCTTGCCAACCCTTATGGCTCGCCGTCGCTCGAGGAGCTTTGTGCTGGCAAGAAGGATATTGTCATCATTAGCTCCGACCATACGCGTCCCGTTCCCTCGCGTGTGACGATGCCTATTCTGCTGCATCACATCCATACTGCTGCGCCGGAGGCGCGCGTTCGCATTCTGGTTGCTACGGGTATGCACCGTCCGTCGACGCACGAGGAACTCGTCAACAAGTATGGCGAGGAGATCGTTGCCAACGAGGAAATCGTTATGCACGTCGCGACTGACGACAGCATGATGAAAAAGATCGGCACCCTGCCTTCTGGCGGCGAGTGCATCATCAACAAGATTGCCGCCGACTGCGATCTGCTGCTTGCCGAGGGCTTTATTGAGCCGCACTTCTTTGCCGGTTTCTCTGGTAGCCGCAAGTCCGTCCTGCCTGGTATCGCTAGCTACAAGACCATCATGTACAACCACAACGGTCAGTTTGTGAACGATTCCCACTCGCGTGCCGGCAACCTGTGCCACAACCACGTGAGCGAGGACATGTTCGCCGCCGCCGAGATGGCTCACCTTGCCTTTGTGCTCAACGTGGTGCTCAACGGCAAGCACGAGGTCATCGGCTCCTTTGCCGGCGACATCCACAAGGCGCACGAGGCCGGCTGCGAGTTCGTGAAGAGCCTTGCCGGCGTTGAGCCCGTCGAGTGCGATATCGCCATCACCACCAACGGCGGCTACCCGCTCGACCAGAACATCTACCAGGCCGTGAAGGGCATGTGCGCTGCCGAGGCCACGCTTCCCGAGGGCGGCGTGATCATCGACGTCGCCGGTTGTGCCGACGGTCACGGCGGCGAGGGCTTCTATCACAACATCGCCGACAACGATCCGGCAGAGTTTGAGCGCGCCTGCATCGACCGTCCTAAGGACGAGACCCTGCCCGACCAGTGGACGAGCCAGATTTTCGCTCGCATCCTGGCGCATCACCCTGTGATCATGGTCACCGATCTGTGCGATCACCAGATGCTCAAGGATATGCACATGACGCCGGTCAACACCCTCGAGGAGGCGCTCAAGCTCGCCTTTGAGATGAAGGGTGCCGACGCCAAGGTGGCCGTCATACCCGATGGCCTGGGTGTTGTCGTCGCACAGCACTAGCGTGCGGACTCAACGAATCGTTTACAACTGACAAGAAAGATAAGGTTTTATGCTTACCAAACTCCTCTGCGAATTCGGCGCGACTGCCCTCATGATCGTCTTTGGCGTGGGCGTGCACTGCGATACCGTGCTCAAGGGCACCAAGTATCAGGGCTCTGGCCATATGTTTGCCATCACCACCTGGTCTTTTGGCATCTCGGTCTGCCTGTTTGTCTTTGGCGGCGCCGTGTGCATGAACCCCGCTATGGTGCTTGCCCAGTGCATCGTCGGTCTGGTGCCGTGGGGTAACTGCATCCCCTTCATGCTTGCCGATATGCTCGGCGGCTTTGTGGGTGCCGTGATCGCTTGGTTTATGTATGCCGATGAGTTCAAGGCTTCCGAGGGTGTCGTCGATCCCATTGCTCAGCGCAACATCTTCTCGACCAACCCCACCACCGAGGGTACGAACTATGCTCGTAACTTCTTCTGCGAGGCTATCTGCACCTTTGTGTTCATCAGCGCCATCCTTGCTGCCGCTAGCCGTGCTGGTGAGAACGTCCTGTTGCTCGCCATCTGCGTCGGCCTGATTGTCTGGGCCGTTGGCATGGGCATGGGCGGCATCACCGGCTTCGCCATGAACCAGGCACGTGACCTTGGTCCTCGCATGGCCTATCAGGTGCTGCCGATCAAGAACAAGGCTGACAACAACTGGAAGTATGGTCTGCTTGTTCCTGGCATCGCGCCGTTTGTCGGTGCTATTGTCGCCGCGCTGTTTGTGCATGGCTTCTTGGGCATGTTTTAGTCGAAGGACGGCTCTATAAAGTTCGGGCTCGGCAAGGGTTTACTTTCCAACGCGTCCTCGGACATGCAAAAAGGCTCGCTGCGCACTTTGTGCGGCGAGCCTTTTTGCGTCCTGCGGAATGCGTTGGAAAGTAAACCCTTGCCGAGCCCTGGGCATTCTTGGCTGTGTTCGAACAAGCAACCCAACATATATATCTGAATTTGGATGTGAGGGGCGCTTTGTTTTTGGGTGCCCTTACAAGAAAGCGTGACTTGGGGATGGGATGGGCACTTTGCTTTTTGGTGCCCTGAGATGGGGGTGAGACTTTGGAATGAGAGGCTAACTTAGGTGAAGAGGGGCTGTATGGCTGATAGGTAGTCTTTGGCTACTTCGGCCTTATCTGCTTGGAAGTTGTGCCAGGCCCACCATTGGACCATTCCTACGAAGCTTGAGGCTATGTGGTGTAGTAGGAAGCTTCGGTCCATGGTGGCGGCGGGGCCGTTTGGGTCTGTAGGGACGGTTTCGGCTGCGCGCGACATGATGGTCTTGCGGAGACAGTCGGCGAAGACACGTGAGCCGGCGCCGGCTACGAGGGCTCGAACGCCCTGGCGGCGCTCCCAGAGGTTGTTGAGGATATGCTCGACCTGTACGAGTGGGTCGTTGAGCGGTGTGCCATCGTCATCGAGGGCGTGGGTGCAGATGTCGCTCACGAGCTCGGACAGTAGGTCGTCTTTGCTCTTAAAGAGGCCGTAGAATGTTGCGCGGCCTACGTGAGCGCGCGCGATGATGTCGCCGACGGTGATCTTGCCGTAGTCCTCCTCGCGCAGGAGCTCGGAGAACGCCGCAACGATGGCGGCGCGGCTTTTTTCCTTGCGGGCATCCATGGCTATGCGTCCACGTGAACGAGCAGGCAGCGGAGCGTGCCGGAGCAACCCTCGTAGGGGCGCTTACCGGCACCGTAGCCGACGGCCTCGATGCGGTAGCGGGCCGGCAGGTGCTCGGACGTGCGCAGTGCGGCGACGATGGCGGCGCCCGTGGGCGTCACGAGCTCGCCGGCGACCGGTGCGGGCGTGAGGGCGATATTGCCTGCCTGGCACAGGTTGACGACGGCGGGGACGGGAATGGGCATGAGGCCGTGGGCGCAGTGGATGGTGCCGTGACCCTCGGAGAGCGACTCAACCACGATGTCCTCAACACCCAGGTCGTCGAGGCAGATGGCGACGGAGCAGACGTCGACGATGGAGTCGACGGCGCCCACCTCGTGGAACATGACGGTCTCGGGCGTTTTGCCGTGGGCCTTGGCCTCGGCGGCGGCGAGCGCGGTAAAGATGGCGAGCGCACGACGCTTGGCGCCATCGCTCAGCTGCGAGCCATCGATGATGGCGGTGACGTCCGCCAAAGAACGGTGGTGATGATGGTGGGCGTGATGGTGACCCTCGTGGCCATGACCGTGGCCCTCATGGTCATGCTCGTGGCAGTGTTCGTGTTCGTGGTCGTCATGGTCATGATGGTGGTGCTCATGCTCGTGCGTGTGCTCGACAGCCGCTTCGTTGCCGTAGAGCCAGGCCATATCGTGATCATGGTTCTCGAGCTCCTCTGCAAGCTGAACGTCAAAGTCGCAGGCGTCGATGCCGTGCTTGTTTACGCGCGTGACGGCAATTGAAAAGCCGTCGACCGGCAACGTGGCGAGCTGTTCGCGCAGGTGATCCTCGCTGGCGCCCAGGTCGAGCAGGGCCGCGACGGTCATATCGCCGCTGATGCCCGAGGTTCCGTCGATGATAAGCGTGTGCTGATGGTTAGACATGGAATGCTCCTTAGCGGGCGCAGGGCGTGCCGGCGCTCAGATGATTGATAAGACTTGCCTGGTAGGCGGCACCAAAGCCGTTGTCGATATTGACGACCGAAACGCCGCTGGCGCAGGAGTTGAGCATGGCGAGCAGCGCGGCCACGCCACCAAAGTTCGCGCCGTAGCCCACGCTGGTGGGAACGGCGATGACCGGGCAACTCACCAGGCCGCCGATAACGCTCGCCAGGGCGCCCTCCATGCCGGCGATGGCGATGACCACCTGTGCCCGGGCAAGTTCCTCGGCATGCGCGAGCAGACGGTGCAGACCGGCGACACCCACGTCGTAGAGGCGGTCGACCTCGTTGCCATAGAACTCGGCCGTCAACGCGGCTTCCTCGGCGACGGGCAGGTCGCTCGTACCGGCGCAGGCGACGACGATGCGTCCGTTGCCGGTGGGGAAGGGCTTGCCGCCCACGAGGGCGAGCTGGGCGTCCGGGACATATCCCAGGTCGATGCCGTTGCCGAGAAGCTCAGCGGTGCGCGCGGCTTTTTCGGCATCCAGGCGCGTGACCAGGATGCGCTCCTGGCCGGCATCGCGCAGCGCTTTGATAATGGCGGCAATCTGACCGGCGGTTTTACCGGCACCGTAGACAACCTCGCCGGCTCCCTGGCGCACCCCGCGCGAAAGATCGAGCTGCGCAAAGCCCAAATCGGTGGTCGGCGCCGTTTGGATGCGCGTGAGGGCGTCGGCAGGGGCGACTGCTCCGCCGGCAACATCGCTCAGCAATTGCTCAAGATCTCGCTTATCCATATATGTTCCCTTCGACGGCGCAAAGTCTAGCACTCAAAGGGTATGTTTCCGAACACTAAGACAAAATTGTTCGGAAACTATAGGACAGATTGATTCAGTTGTTAGACGGATCGGCTAGTCACGCAGGATGATGTCCATGGCGAGCATCAGGTTGCGCTCGTCGATGGCAAACGGGGCGGCCTCGCGCGTCTTGGGCTTGGCGCAAAATGCGATGCCGGTGCCCGCGGCCTGAATCATGGGGATGTCGTTGGCGCCGTCGCCGATCGCGACGGTATGGGCCATATCGACACCGCACTCAACTGCCCAATCTAGCAGCTGAATGAGCTTGGACTCCTTGGTCACGATGTCTGCCGCCAGCTTACCGGTGAGTTTGCCGTCTACGACCTCCAGGCGGTTGGCCAGGCAAAAGTCGATGCCCGCGGCGGCCACGATCTTATCGGCGACCTCGTGGAAGCCGCCGCTCACCACGCCGACCTTCCAGCCCTTGCTGTGCGCCGAGCGCACAAGCTCCAGTGCGCCGGGGGTAAACGTCACGCGCTCAAAGGTGCGCTCGAACACGCTCTCGTCCAAACCGGCAAGCAGCCCCACGCGCTCCTTGAGTGCCTGCTTAAAGTCAAGCTCGCCGCGCATGGCGCGCTCGGTAATTTGCGCTACCTGCTCGCCCACGCCGGCCTCCTCGCCCAACAGGTCGATGACCTCCTGGTTGATGAGCGTGGAGTCGATATCCATAACGATGAGGCGTGCAGTCATGGCGGGCCTTTCCGAGTGCAGTTGTATTGGGGCACATTGTCGCACGCCGTGCGCCTGGGCGACGGCCGCGGTGCGTCAATTGTTTCGTCTCCGTCAAGTCTTTGGGCAGGAGCTAGTTTTTCGCGGCACATCGACGCGGGTGCGATAAGATAGAACGCCATGTCCGGCTGCGCGGTTTACGCAGGCCGGGCAAATCTGTACGACGCCGCCCGGACCGACACGGGGCGGCACAGATCCATAAAGGAGGATCACTGGTATGAGCCAGACCCGTCCCATCGACGAGCATTCCATGCACACCCGTACCTGCGGCGAGCTTCGCCGCGAGAACGTGGGCGAAGAGGTCACCCTCACCGGTTGGGTGAGCCGTCGCCGCGACCACGGCGGCCTTATTTTCTGCGATCTTCGCGACCGCGAGGGCATCACGCAGCTCACCTTCGACCCCGAGCATTCTGACGGCGATGCCTTTAAGATCGCCGAGACCATGCGTCCCGAGTGGCCCATCAAGATCCACGGCGTTGTGCGCGCCCGTGGCGAGGAGACCACCAACACCAAGCTCGCGACCGGCGAGGTCGAGGTCCTGACCGACCACGCCGAGGTGCTCAACACGTCCGTCACCCCGCCGTTCCAGATCGAGGACGGCATCGAGACCAGCGAGGACACCCGTCTGCGCTATCGCTATCTGGACCTCCGCCGTCCCGAGATGATGGCCAACCTCAAGCTGCGCTCCGACTTCACCTTTGCCATTCGCGAGGCGCTGCACAACCGTGAGTTCATGGAGGTCGAGACGCCCTCCCTGTTCAAGTCCACGCCCGAGGGCGCCCGCGACTTCATCGTTCCCAGCCGCATCCAGCCGGGCAACTTCTACGCCCTGCCGCAGTCCCCGCAGCTCCTGAAGCAGCTGCTTATGGTCGGTGGCGTCGAGCGCTACTACCAGGTTGCCAAGTGCTTCCGCGACGAGGACCTGCGCGCCGACCGTCAGCCCGAGTTCACCCAGGTCGATATCGAGATGTCCTTCGTGGACCAGAACGATGTCATGAGCGCGCTCGAAGAGGTTCTTGCCGATGCCTTCGGCCGCATGGGTGTCGAGATGCCCACGCCGCTGCGTCGCATGAACTACTGGGAGGCCATGGACACCTATGGCTCCGACAAGCCCGATACCCGCTATGGCATGCACTTGGTCGACCTGACCGACATCTTTGCCAACTCCAAGTTCAAGGTCTTTGCGACCGCCGCAAACGAGGAGGGCTCTGTCGTCAAGGCTATTAACGCCAAGGGCGCCGGTGCCTGGGCCCGCGCCAAGATCGATAAGCTCGCCGGCGTGGCCTCCACGTTTGGCGCCAAGGGCTTGGCCTGGATCGCCTTCCGAGAGGACGGCTCCATCAACAGCCCCATCGTCAAGTTCTTCTCGGACGAGGAGATGGCGGCTCTGCGCGAGCGCATGGACGTCGAGCCCGGCGACCTCGTGATGTTCGCCGCCGGCCCGCGCCTGCTTTCCGACGAAATCCTGGGCGGCATGCGCTCCCACATGGCCAACGCGCTCGAGATCAAGCGCGAGGGTCACGACTTCCTGTGGGTCGTCAACTTCCCGCTGTTCCACTGGGACGAGGATCGCAAGGCTTACGCTGCCGAGCACCAGCCCTTTACCCTGCCGACCGAGACCGACATCGCCAAGATCGAGGCCGACCCGCTGGCGGCTGGTTCTTGCACCTACGACTTTGTCATGGACGGCTTTGAGGCCGGTGGCGGCGGTATGCGTATCCACAACGCCGAGATGCAGATGTCCATGCTCAAGCTCCTGGGCTTTACCGAGGAGCGTGCCGAGTCGCAGTTTGGCTTCCTCATGGAGGCGCTCAAGTTTGGTGCGCCCCCGATGGGCGGCTTCGCCCTGGGCTTGGACCGTGTGTGCATGCTGCTCACCGGCTCCGACTCCATCCGCGACGTCATGGCGTTCCCCAAGACGGCCAGCGGCTCCGACCTCATGTCGGGTGCTCCGAGTGCCGTTTCCGGCGCCCAGCTCAAGGACGTCAGCCTGCGCCTGATGTAGGCGAACAGCTACATAGTGCCTGTAACGAGGGAAGGACGCGTGCCTTCCCTCGTTTTTTATACGCGGGCGTTGTGATGGCATGGGGTGACCGGACGTCGCGGAAACTGCATCCCAGAATATGCGCCCAGAGTGGGATGAGCTTTCCGCTTGAGGCACTCCGCGGAAACTGCGACCCGGAATTTGCGTCCAAAACGGGTCGCAGTTTCCCAAACAGGGCCCCTTGGGAAACCGCGGCCCAGAATTCGGCAAAATAATGGGGCACAGTTTCCGGTTGAGCTGTCTAACGGAAATTGTGCCCCAGAATGAACGCTCAAAACGGGACAGGCTTTCCGCGACAACTGTTTGGCGGAAAGCCTGTCCCAGTTTCTTATAGCGAGTCTCTCTGGATCAGCTGCATGTGCATGACGGTGGTGGTTGGCTCGGCACCCTTGATCATGTCGAGCGCAATGTTGGCGGCCATGTGGCCTTCTTCGCGCAGGGGCTGGCGGACGGTCGTGAGCGCGGGGGTGCAGCGCATCGCAATCTCGTGATCGTCGAAGCCGACGACAGAAGCGTCAGCCGGAACGGTTAGGCCTGCCTCGTTGAGTGCGGTGATGACGCCAGCCGCGATACGGTCCGATCCACAGAGCACGCCATCGAAAGCAATCTCGCGCGCGAGGATCTGGTGCATGGCCTGATAGCCGTCTCCGCTGTTCCAGCCGGTATAGATAACGTTTGCGTCTGGGAGGTCTTCGCCCAAGACGGTGCGGTAGCCGCGCAGGCGGTCGACAACAGCGGGGTTGTCTTGCGGTCCCAACACGGCGACGATATCTTTGCGCCCGCGCTCCTTCATGGCGAGTGCCGCAAAGCGTCCGCCCTCTTCGTCGTCAGAGTAGACCGTCGAGAACACATCGCGATAGGGGTGACCCTCGAGCTGGCCGCACAACACGGTGGGCACGCCCAGCTCGCGCAGCACCTCGAGCAGCTCGCTGCCCTTGTAGGGGGAGACGTCGATTACGGCGTCGAACGAGCGGCGTTCAAAGTGCTCGCGTGCGCGGTTGCGCTCATGCGTAGAAGACGCCTGCAAGATAACGGGCAGATAGGACGACTCCGAAAGTTCCTCGGTAATGCCGCTCAAAAACTCGCTATAGGTGGGGTCGCTGAAGAGTTCACTCAGGGGCTCGGTCACGAGCACGGCGATGATTTCCGTGCGCCCGACAGCGAGCGCTCGGCCACGAGCGTTGGGGACAAAATTGACTTCCTTGGCCGCCGCGCGGACGCGCTTTTTGGTTTCCTCGCTAATGCGGGGCGAATCGTTGAGGGCGCGCGATGCCGTGGAGCGCGACACGCCGGCAGCTGCGGCAACCTCGGCAAGCGTAGGTGCGGTGCGAACTGGTTGGGTCATGGCGTCTCCTGGAAAATGCGGTCGATGTTGTCACTGATACGGGCTGGTGCGGATACAGCTTACTATAGTGCGCCTGAACAGCGTTCATGATATCCGGCCACTGGTGGCATTTCACGTTCAAGCTGCTGTTGAACATGGCTCGCAAGGGTGGGGCATAGATGGGCGCGGCCGTTGTCCGCCGCCTGGGAATGCTGTTTTGCGCTGAGTTTCGATACTCAGGGTGACATAAGTGTCGCGGTTGTACAACCGGTTGCACCGTTAATCCGGCAAAATCGACCGTTCAGCGGACAACCGGTTGCACAGTTTTTTGCATCGCCCGTAAGATAAGGACAACCGGTTGCACAAGAATCACTACGATGACGAAGGAGCATCACCATGGACGCCATTAACGATTGGGAAAACCAAGCGCTCACCCACAGGAACCGCCTGGCACCCCATGCGTACTTTATGGGCTACGAGACCGCCGATCTCGCCGCTACGTACAGCCGCGAGCTGTCGCGCGGGTTTGTCCAGCTGTCCGGCTCGTGGCAGTTCCGCCTTTTTGAGGGCCCCGCTGCCGTCTCCAACGAGGAGCTCTCCACGTACAAGCCCGAGTGGGATCACGTGGAGGTCCCGCACCTGTGGCAGGTGGATGGCTATGGCAACCTTGCCTACACCGACGAGGGTTTCCCGTTCCCGGTGGATCAGCCGTTCGTTCCCTCCGACGACCCCACGGGCGTCTATCAGCGTATCGTCAACCTTCCCGCCGTTCCTGCCGGCGCTCGCGAGATCATTCGCTTCGACGGCATCGAGAGCTATGGCGAGCTGTACGTCAACGGCAAGTTTATCGGCATGACCAAGGGTTCGCGCCTGTCTGCCGAGTTTGACGTGACCGAGGCGCTCGTCGAGGGCGATAACCTGTTTGCGGTCAAGGTCCTGCAGTACAGCGATGGCAGCTATATCGAGGATCAGGACATGTGGTGGGCCTCGGGCATCTTCCGCGATGTGTACCTTATGCAGCGTCCCGCCGCGCACCTGGTCGACTTTAGGTTCCGTACGCACTGCGAGGGTGATGACGCTCTGATCACGCTCGATACGGTGGCCGAGGGCGCTACCCGCGTCGTGTATACGCTCAGCGATGGCCAGAATGTGGTCGCTACGGGCGAGTGCGTTGACGGCCATGCCGAGTGCAGCGTGACCGATGCCCACTTCTGGAATCCCGAGGACCCCTTCCTTTATGACCTGACGTTTGAGGTCTACGACGGTGACGAGGTCAGCGAGTTCGTTCCGCATCGCCAGGGTCTTGCCGAGGTGACGGTCGAGGGCAATCATATCTACCTCAACGGCACCTACTTTAAGATGCATGGCGTCAACCGCCACGATCACGACGATCATAAGGGCCGCGCCGTGGGCCTCGATCGCATGCGCCGCGACCTGGAACTCATGAAGCAGCACAACATCAACGCGGTGCGCACATCCCACTACGCCAACGACCCGCGCTTCTACGAGCTGTGCGATGAGTATGGCATCATGCTGGTCGCCGAGACCGATATGGAGAGCCACGGCTTCGAGAATATCGGCAACATCGCCCTGGTCACCGACGACCCGGCATGGGAGCCGGCCTACGTCGACCGCGTCGAGCGCCTGGTGATGCAGGAGCGCAATCACGCCTGCATCATTATGTGGTCGATGGGCAACGAGAGCGGCTATGGCTGCAACATCCGTGCGATGTACGCCAAGGCTCACGAACTCGACGGTCGTCCGGTCCACTACGAGGAGGATCGCAACGCCGATACCGTCGATGTCATTTCCACGATGTACTCCCGCGTGTCGCAGATGAACGACTTTGGTGAGCATCCGTTCCCCAAGCCGCGCATCAACTGCGAGTACGGCCACTCCATGGGCAACGGTCCCGGAGGCCTGTCCGAGTACCAGGAGGTCTTCGATCGCTGGGATTGCATTCAGGGCCAGTTCATTTGGGAATGGTGCGACCACGGTTTGGCTGCAGTGACCGAGGACGGCGTTGCCTACGACATGTATGGCGGCGACAACGGCGACTACCCCAACAACAGCAACTTCTGCATCGACGGTATGGTGTTCCCCTGGCAGCAGCCGAGCCCGGGCCTCACTGAGTATGGCCAGGTCATCTGCCCGGTTCGCATGGCCTACGATGCCGAGGCAGGCGAGTTGACCGTCACCAACAAGCGTTGGTTTACCACCCTCGAGGATGTCTGCCTGTCGGCGGAGACCCTGGTGAACGGCGACGTGGTCTGCCGCAAGACGCTCATGCCCGGTGCAGTTGCCCCCGGCGAGTCCGTCCAGCTGCCACTGGTGATTCGCGAGGCCGCAGTGGGTGAGACCCTGCTGACCGTGCGCGCCTACACCATGGCCGCTCACGTCTGGTGCAAGCCGATGTTCCAGCTGGGCGCTAGCCAGTTTGCCATCGCCAACCATCCTGCGCCGGCCATCGCCGCCCCCGCTCGTCCTGAGCTTACGGTCGAGGAGACCGAGCAGGAGATCCGCATTCACTCCCTCAACGGTGAGCTGACCTTCAACAAAGTTAACGGTACCGTGAGCGAGTGGAAGGCATCCGGCCGCGACGTCATGGCCTCTGGTCCCCAGGTTGGTTTTTGGCATCCGCTCGTCGATAACCACGCCCAGGAGTATGACTCACTGTGGAAGGACAACTTCATCGATGTGATGCAGTCGTCTACCCGCAAGGTTTCTTGGAAGCAGGACGGCAATGCGGTCATCGTTACCGTGAGCCAGCGTATCGCTCCTCCCGTCCGCGCGTTCGGCATGCGCGTCGAGCTCGTCTACACCGTGCTTCCGAGCGGCCGCGTCGACCTCAAGGTTTCCGGTGAGCCCTACGGCGATTACTCGGACATCATCCCGCGCATCGGCATCTCCTTCGAGGTCCCCGGTTGCGATCGTGCCGTCGAGTGGTATGGCCATGGCCCGGGCGAGAACTATCCGGACTCGCTGCGCGCCAACCCGGTCGGTCATTACCGCACTACGGTCGACGACATGTTCACGCCCTACGTTATGCCTCAGGACTGTGCCAACCGCGAGGGTACCCGCTGGGTCGCCCTGCGCTCCAGCCACGGTGACGGTCTGGTCGTGACGCGTCCGAGCGACGCCGCTTCCAACCCGTTCTCGTTCTCGGCATGGCCCTATAGCTGCGAGGCCATCGATAACGCCAAGCACGTCTACGACCTTGTCAAGGGTGACACGGTCACGGTCAACATCAACGACCAGCTGCTCGGCCTTGGCTCCAACTCTTGGGGTTCTGAGGTACTCGATTCCTATCGCACCCGTTTTGAGAGCTTCAGCTTCGAGGTGTCCCTGCGACCGCTGACGTCTGCCGATCTGGCTCAGGCGCTGGCACCCATTAAGGAGGCATAAGTCATGCATGTCTTTAACTCGCGCGCCGATTTTGACGCCCAGATGAAGTCCGTCAAGAAGTGGATGCGCACCGGACAGGCGCTCGATGGTGTTGCCGACCTGCAGCACGACGTGGCGTACTCTATCGGCGACTCGCTGGTGTATTGGTGGGTCTATGCCCGCGAGGCCGCAACCGCCGACCTGGTCGGTCACCGTCGCTACCATGCCGTGCTCGCCCCGCTCGACGGCGACCTGACCGTCGAGGTTGCCCCCAAGGCAGGCCTCACCTGCACCCGCGCCTACAGCGATATCGATGATCGCGAGCGCTTTGAGGGTACGGGGGAGACCGTGACGATTCCCGCCGGCGGCATTGCCGTCGTCGAGATCGACGAGGCCTACCGTGTCGTGGCCGATGCCGCGGATCCCCGCGTCGTGGTACTGCACGTGACGGTTGAAGGTTATTCCTTCCCCAACAAGTAGTATTCGTCCGTTTGGGCGATTGCTTCGCGCCGTTAAGGGGGATGGCTTTGTTGACTCCCTTTTCCCCATTCCCCTTAGCAGGTGCGCCGTCCACGATTGCGCTTTCAGTCCGGACGGTTTTAGATGAGATATAACGGATGATTGGGAGGGCTTATGAGCTCTGAAAAACGAGGAACGATCGGTTCGTTCGCTCTGCTGGGCATGACGGTCGCCGCCGTGTTCGGTATCAAGAACATCATCAACAACAACGCGGCCATCGGCTTGGCAGCTGCGCCGTCGTTCTTCTTCGCCACGCTTTTGTACTTTGTCCCCTATACCCTGGTTACCGCCGAGTTCGTCGGTCTTAACAAGGACTCCGAGTCGGGCGTGTACGCCTGGGTCAAGACCTCGATGGGCGGCCGTTGGGCATTCCTGACGGCGTTTAGCTACTGGTTCGTCAACCTGTTCTACTTTGCGTCCGTACTGCCCAATGTCATCATTTACGCGAGCTACGTGTTCTTTGGTGCCAATGCCGAGCTTTCGCAGCTGTGGATCACCATTATCGAGATCGTCGTCTTTGCTATCGCCACGTGGGTGTCGACTAAGGGCGCTAAGTGGATCGGCTCCATTTCCTCCTTCGGCTCGACCGCGGCTCTCGGCCTGACTGCTGTGTTCATCCTGCTGTCCCTGGCTGCTGCCTTTGGCGGCGTCGAGTTCGCTACGGCTCCTACGCCCGCTAACATGGCTCCCGACACGAGCAGCTTCGCCACTACGTGGGGTTTCTTCGGTACGCTTGCCTGGATCATCCAGGGCGTTGGCGGCGCTGAGTCTGTCGGCGTGTTCCTCAACGACCTTAAGGGCGGCGTCAAGGCCTTCGTGCGCACCGTCGTTATCGCCGGCCTGACCATCGGCCTTCTGTACGCAGGCGCTTCGCTGCTGGTCAACCTGTTCATCCCCGAGGGCAGCGTTGCCATCTCCACCGGCATCTTCGACGTGTTCGGCGCTGTCTTTGCCCACTTTGGCATTCCCATGGAAGTGTCCACGCGCGTCATTGGCCTGATCCTTCTCGCCGCTACGCTGGGCTCCCTCATGATGTGGACCTCCGCTCCCATCAAGGTGTTCTTCACCGAGATCCCCAAGGGCGTCTTTGGCGACAAGATCGTCGAGCTCAACGAGCATGGCATTCCCGCCCGCGCCGCCTGGCTGCAGTTCGCCATCGTCGTTCCCATCCTGATCATCCCTGCTCTGGGCTCTGGCAACCTCGACGACCTGCTCATGATCGTCACCAACATGACTGCTGCCACCGCTCTGCTCCCGCCGCTGCTAATTTGGCTTGCCTACTTTATGCTGCGCAAGAACTTCGACGCTGCTCCCCGTGGCTTCCGCATGGGCTCGCGTTCCTTTGGCCTGGTCGTCGCCGCATTCCTGCTCGTAGTCTTCTGCTTCGTGCTTATCTGCGGCACCATTCCGCTCGATCAGCCGCTGTGGCTGACGCTGGTTTACAACGTTGGCGGCGTGGTTGTCTTCCTGGGTCTTGCCGTGATCTGGTACAACCGCTACATCAACCGTCTGCGCGAGACCGATCCCGAGGCCGCCGAGAGCGAGCTGCGCCCCTCCGTTCTCGACATGATGGAGTAGCGGCTAGGATTAATCTACGGCTGTGGAATAAATCGATTCCCTTTCCTAAGGAGGGGCCTTACGAGGCTCCTCCTTTTGTGTTTTGGGGCACGGTTTTGGATCCTGTGGGCAAAAAATGCCAAATATGAGTACTGTTGCAAAATAAGTGCCATATCTATCGGCCGGTTTTGAGCAAAAATGGGCTCAAAATCAATTTATCTGACCCCCTTTGAAGGGAGTTTGATGGCTTTCAGCCTCTTCGAATCGCTCAAAGTAGGCAATTTGCTCTCGATTTTGCTGCTACTAAATTGGTGACAGTACTCATATTTGCCACTTTTTGACCACGGGGTATCCGGAGAGGCCCTCGACAAGCATCTAACGGTACAATAGCTACCACGTGGCTGGGTTTGCCAGCCGAATGAGCGATACCGCGGGAGGGGACATGGTCGAGTTTACAAAGACGATTAAAGATCCGTTGGGACTGCATGCCCGCCCGGTTGCGCTGCTCTACGACATCATTGCCAAACATCGTAGCGACGTGTCGGTCAGCATCGGCGACCGCCATACCGACGGCCGTGACGTGATGGGCCTCATGGCTCTCTACGGTGAGTGCGGCGAGAGTGTCGTCTTTCGCGTTTCGGGCGTGGATGAGGCCTCGTGCGTCACGTCGATTAGAAACCTCTCGCTTTAACCTCGGCAATGTGACAAAGGGACTGTCCCTTTGTCACATTTATTGGTATGAAGAGGCGCCGCAAAGAGATGGTCTTTGCGGTGCCTCTTTTGTTTCATATAGGAAACTTTTTCGAAAACTGAATAGAGACCCTTTCAAAAAAGTTAACCACGTGTTAGTTTACTAAAGCGAACATAGACGTGGCTAACTTTTACCGCGTCTATGTTAAGGACGAACCGACGTTAGGAGCTCACTCATGTCTTGCGGACCGCAGATGCCGGCCATGCCGCTTTCGATGGTAAAGGCGGGCGAAACCGTGCGCGTGTCTCGGGTAAAGGGCAATGAGGACATGAAGCACCACCTCAAGGACCTTGGCTTTGTCGAGGGCAGCGAGATTCACGTGGTGAGCTCGAGTGGTGCCAATATCATCGTCACCGTGCTGGGCGCACGTTTTGGCATCGATTCCAAGGTTGCCATGCACATCATGACCGTCGGTTAGTCCGTAGCATTTCATTCAAACCGAAAGGGGGACAAGAGGATGAAGACGTTGGGTGATGTTAAGGTGGGCGAGAGCTCTACCATCGTCAAGCTTCACGGCGAGGGCGCGCTGCGCCGCCACCTTATGGACCTGGGGCTCATCAAGGGCACTTCGTTCAAGGTCGTAAAGGTTGCGCCGCTCGGTGATCCGGTCGAGATCAACGTGCGCGGCTACGAGCTTTCCATCCGCAAGGAGGAAGCGGCCGTCGTCGAGGTCCAGTAAGGACTCGCAGCGTATATTTCTGCAGATAAAGTTAGGTATTTCTAACTTAATGCAGCATTTTTGAAGCACATTATCCAGCCCGCTCGGAGATGACAGCGCGGGCACACAAGGAAGAAGGATTGAATGGCGGATTCTCAGATCCATGTCGCGCTGGCGGGTAACCCCAACTGCGGCAAGACCACGCTTTTCAACCTGATCACCGGCGCCAACGGCTACGTTGGCAACTGGCCCGGTGTCACGGTTGAGAAAAAGGAAGCCAAGCTCCTAAGCGACAAGAACGTTACCATCACGGACCTCCCCGGCATCTACTCGCTTTCCCCCTACAGCCCCGAGGAGCAGTGCTCGCGCGACTACCTCATGAGCGGCGAGCCCGATGTCGTTGTCCAGGTGGTCGATGCCACCAACCTCGAGCGCAACCTGTACCTGGCGCTTCAGGTTATCGAGACCGGCCTGCCCGTGGTCGTGGCCCTCAACATGGCCGACCTCGTGGAGAAGAACGGCGACAAGATCGACACGGACAAGCTTTCCAAGAAGCTTGGCTGCCCGGTCATGATGATCTCGGCCCTTAAAAACAAGGGTATCAAGGAGCTGTTCGAGCAGGTCAAGAAGTCTGCTGCTTCCAAGGGCCAGGTGCCGGAGCACAAGTTCGATTCCTCCATCGAGGACGTTCTGGACCACATCGAGAACAACCTGCCGGCGAGCGTTCCCGCCAACAAGCGTCGCTACTACGCTGTCAAGCTGTTTGAGCGCGACGCGGACGCCTGCAAGCTCATCAACCTCACCAAGGAGAAGGCCGCTCGCGTCGAGCAGCTGGTCGCCCAGTGCGAGCAGGATTGCGACGACGACGCCGAGTCCATCATCACCGGCGAGCGCTATGGCGTGATTGCCCACATTATCGACGAGTGCATGACCAAAGCTCCGGCCAAGATGAGCGCCTCCGAGAAGATCGACCGCGTGGTTACCAACCGTATCCTGGGCCTGCCGATCTTTGTGGTCATCATGTTCTGCGTGTACTACATCGCCGTTTCCACCCTGGGCGGCACGGTGACCGACTTCACCAACGACCAGCTCTTTGGCACCGACGGTTGGTATGTGCTCGGCCAGGGCCGCGACGCCTACGACGCAGCTGTCGAGGCTGCGGGTGACGCCGCCGACTCGGTCGACCCGGCACAGTACGGCCCCTATGTTCCGGGTATTACCACCGTGGTGCACGATGCCCTTGTGGCGGGCGGCACCGAGGACGGTGGCCTGGTCGATTCGCTGGTCTGTGACGGTATCGTCGGCGGTCTGGGCGCCATCTTCGGCTTCGTGCCGCAGATGTTCCTGCTGTTCGTGATGCTGTCTTTCTTGGAGGACTGCGGCTACATGGCCCGCGTCGCCTTCATCATGGACCGCGTGTTCCGCCGCTTTGGCCTGTCCGGTAAGTCCTTCATCCCCATGCTCGTGTCCTCGGGCTGCGGCGTCCCCGGCGTCATGGCCACCAAGACCATCGAGAACGAGAAGGACCGTCGCATGACGGTCATGACCACCACGTTCATCCCCTGTGGCGCCAAACTGCCGATCATCGCCCTGCTCATGGGTTCCATCATCGGCGATTCTTCCACCACCGCCGCGTGGATCAGCCCGCTCTTCTACTTCCTGGGCGTCTTTGCCGTCATCGCCTCGGGCCTCATGCTCAAGAAGACCAAGCTCTTCGCCGGTCGCCCGACGCCGTTCGTTATGGAGCTTCCCGCCTACCACTTCCCGGCGATCCGCTCTTGGGCGCTGCACGTGTGGGAGCGCTGCTGGGCCTTTATCAAGAAGGCCGGCACGGTCATCTTCGCGTCCACCGTCGTGGTTTGGTTCCTGTCCAACTTTGGTAGCTACAACGGTTCCTTTGGCTTCCTGCCTGCGATGGACGGCATCCCCGAGGAGTTCATGGACTACTCCGTGCTTGCCATGCTGGGCAACCTGGTCGCCTGGATCTTCGCCCCGCTCGGCTTTAGCACCTGGCAGGCAACTGCGCTGACTGTCTCTGGCCTTGTCGCAAAGGAGAACGTCGTCGCCACCGCCGGCTCGCTGCTCTCCGTTGCCGACGCCGCCGAGACCGACCCGAGCCTGTGGACCGCGTTCGCCGGCATGTTCCCGACTATGGGCGCCTGCGTTGCCTTTGGCGCTTTCAACCTGCTGTGCGCCCCGTGCTTTGCCGCCATGGGCACTATCCGCAACCAGATGGACTCCGGCAAGTGGACTGCGATTGCCATCGGCTACGAGTGCGCCTTTGCTTGGGTGATCGGCCTGTTCATCAACCAGTTCTACAACCTGCTGGTCCTTGGGAAGTTTGGTATCTGGACGGTTGTGGCCATCGTGCTGCTGGTTGCGATGCTCTTCCAGATCTTCCGTCCCATGCCTAAACATGCATGGACCGACGAGGACGAGACCAACACTGCTTCCGCCGCAGTTTCCGCTTAAGTCCGAATAAGGACGAGCCCCTTTCCACGAGCCCGGGTGTCCCAGCGACACTCGGGCTTTTTGGTGGGAGAGATGTGGCGTTTCCGCAGATAAAACCGATCAAAATAAACCTGTCCCTTTTTGGCAGGTAAGAATGGGGTAAAGTAAGTGATGGTTAACTAGAGGAGGCTTGCTATGGCACCTATCGATATTGTTGTGTTGACTGTTATCGGCATTGCGTTTGTCGCCGTGTGCGTGCGTATCTACCGAAAGGGCACCTGTGCCGACTGCGCCCAGGGTGGCGTTTGTACAGGACATTGTTCCAACAAAAAGACCTGCGCCGCACTTAAAGGCGTGGATAAAATCGCCGAAGATTTGGGCCGCGGTATCAAGTAAGCCCAGACATCCAAGCGCCCCGCGAGTATTCGTTCGCGGGGCGCTTTGTGCATTTGGGGGCGAGCGCGGCGATTAACCTCGTCGACGGCGGCCGCCCACATTGAGCCGTTTGGGCGGGTACCCCCGCTGGCGACGTGCATTTTTGGGAGTATTCAGCTAGGCATGTCCCGAAAGAGGGACGAAACGACTGTTTTAGGTGCCGCCGATGGCGATTTACGCCATCGGCGGCACCTATTTATGTCGATCGGGCGCGATATGCGTATCAAATGGGGCGTCGAGGACTATGCGCGGTGTGCTCCGATGCTGAATATTCTCAAAAATGTACGCCGAGACATGACCCACCTGAGCAAAAGCGCGCAAGCTGGGCGTTCGGAGGGCGCAAGCATCGGCGGTGTACTGGAGTTTTGTGGGTCGAGCAGAAGCTGGGGAGCGTGCGAGGTCGGGTACTGCGCGGTTGCTGATACGATAGATAGGTCAGTAACTGCCGCCGAGCGGCTCAAATGAAAGGAACCCTGTATGGAGTCCTCCGCCTACCCGATGCTCTTTAGTCCGATCAAGGTCGGTACGACCGAGGTCAAGAACCGCGTCTTTATGCCGCCGGTATCTACCAACCTGGCCGATCATGGCTATGTGACCGACGACTTGGTCGATCATTACCGCGCCCGTGCCAAGGGCGGCGTGGGCCTGATCATCACCGAGGTCGTGACAGTCGAGCCCACCTATACCTATCTGCCGGGCGACATGTGCTGCTACGACGACACGTTTATCCCTGGCTGGGAAAAGCTCGCCGCGGCCGTCCACGAGTACGGCTGCAAGATCATGCCGCAGCTCTTCCACCCCGCCTACATGGCCTTTAACATTCCAGGCACGCCGCGCCTGATCGCTCCGTCCTTTGTGGGTCCGTCCTATGCCCGCGAGGCGCCGCGTCCCATCACGGTTGATGAGATTCACGAGCTCACACATCAGTTTGGCGATGCCGCTGTGCGCATGCAGAAGGCTGGCGTCGATGGCGTCGAGGTCCATGCGGCGCACGCTCACGGCATGCTTGGCGGCTTTTTGACTCCGCTCTACAACAAGCGCACCGACGAGTACGGCGGTTCGCTCGACGCCCGCATGCGCTTTTTGCTCGAGGTCATCGCTGAGATTCGCGAGCGCTGCGGCAAGGACTTTATCATCGACGTCCGTATTTCGGGCGACGAGTACACCGATGGCGGCCTGACCCTCAACGACATGATCTACGTCTCGCGTCGCCTGGAGAAGGCCGGCGTCGACATGATTCATGTGTCGGGTGGTACCACCATCAAGCGCGGCTCCGCGATTCCTGCCGCCGGCACGCAGCAGGCCTCGCATGCCGCCTGCTCGCGCGAGATTAAGAAGCACGTCAACATTCCCGTCGCCACCGTCGGACGCATTAACGAGGCCTGGATTGCCGAGGAGCTGATCGAGGACGGCGCCGCCGACATCTGCATGATGGGCCGCGCCAACCTGTGCGATGCCGAGTTCTGCAATAAGGCGGCTGCCGGCAACGCCGACGAGATCCGTCCCTGCATCGGCTGCCTGCGCTGCCTGAACGGCATCATGTTCGGCAAGCGCATCTCCTGCACTGTCAACCCGGACGTGGAGCGCGACGAGGCCGGCTACGAGCCTGCCGCCGAGGCAAAGAACGTGCTCGTTGTGGGCGCCGGCCCCGCGGGCATGGAGGCGGCCTACATCGCCGCCAAGCGCGGCCATAACGTGGTGCTCGTGGATAAGCAGGACGAGCCGGGCGGCGAGATGCGCATTGCGGCCGTTCCGCCGGCAAAGCAGGAGCTCACTCGTGTGATCAAGTATCAGTACCGTCGCCTGGCCGAGGCCGGCGTCACGTGCGTCTTTGGTACCAAGCTTTCGGCCGAGGACATTCAGCGCGATTACGCGGGCTACGAGGTTGTCCTGGCTTATGGCGCCGAGCCCATCGCTCCGGCCTTTATGCAGGGCTTTAAGCAGGTTATGACAGCTGACGACCTGCTGGGCGGCAAGGCCTTCCCGGGCAAGAAGATCGTCATCGTGGGCGGCGGCACCGTCGGTTGCGAGACGGCCGATTACCTGGCCCCGCTGGTCAACGACTTGTCGCCGGCCAACCGCGACGTCACCGTCATCGAGATGACCAAGACGCTCGCCGCCAACGAGGGCGGTGCCGGCCGCGCGGTGCTCATCACGCGCATGCTCTCCAAGGGCGTCCACGTGCTGACCGAGGCCAAGGTGACCGAGATCACCGAGGACACCATCAGCTACGAGAAGGACGGCGAGGTCCACACCATCACCGGTGCCGATACGCTGGTGCTTGCCATGGGCTATCGTCCCAATACCAAGCTGGCAGACGACCTGGCTGCAACCGGTGTTGCCACCCACGTGCTGGGCGATGCCAACAAGTGCGGCAACATTCGCGACGCCATCGGCGATGGCTACAAGGTTGCCTGCGAGCTCTAGTTAACCCCTTTGCACCAATCGATTGCAAAAAGCGGCGGCTGCCCTGTGTGTGGGCAGCCGCCGCCTGCGTTTTGCCAAAGAAAGATTATTGTCGGGCCCTAAATGCCTTTTGTTTCTGCTCCCTCCGCAATCATGTTGCGGCTATACACCAGGTGCAGATACATCGCGTCGTGCGCGGCGGTGGGATTGCGCGAGGCGATGGCGTCGGCCACATGCGTCCGGTATTGAGCCATACGAAAGCGAAATTATGCGTCTTAATTCCGTACACAAATCAAGACGAAAACCGTTTGCGTCTTGAATAAATCAGTACGCAAACGATTTTCGTCTTATAATACGGTTATGAATGGTACGAAACGAGGGGGTTGTGCATATGGTTGTTAGAGAGAGCCCTACAGTCGAATACAAGGAAAGCGTTACGCCGACGTTTCTTAAAACGGTGAGCGCTTATGCAAACTATGGGACGGGCAAGATTGAGTTTGGCGTTGATGACGAGGGCGTGGCTGTCGGCCTTGCAGATCCGGTCGCAGAGTGTCTCCGCATCGAGAACATGATTAACGACAGTCTTGATCCCGCGCCTCGTTACTCGCTTGAGCCCGATGAGAAACACGGGACCGTAATCCTTACGGTTTATGAGGGGCAGGACAAACCCTATCGAAGCAAGGGAAAGGCCTACAGACGAAACGATTCGGCAACGGTGGAGGTCGACCGGTTTGAGTATGGCAGGCTGACGCTCGAAGGCAGCAACGTAACGTTCGACGCGCTCACGTCGACTCGCCAGGACTTGGGCTTTCATACGCTCGAGCATAAGTGTGTTGAACACCTCGGCATTTCCGAGCTAACGCCGGATATCATGCGTACGCTCCGCTTGCTCGGCAAGGATGGCTATACCAATGCCGCGGCGATTTTAGCGGATAAGAATGATTTTCCAGGCATCGACTGCGTCCGTTTTGGCGATACCGAGGATGTGATCTTGGATCGCGAGACGGCGACAAATGTATCCGCAATTGAACAGGTGGACAGGGCGGTGGCTATGCTTGCACGCTACTACCGTTATGAGCGTATCGAAGGGATGGAGCGCGTCCAAACCGATCGAATTCCTCTTGAGGCATTCCGCGAAGCTGTTGCAAACGCTTTGGTGCATCGGACGTGGGACGTTCGAGCGAACGTTCAAATTGCCCTGTACGATGATCGCGTCGTTGTGACCTCCCCCGGATCGCTGCCCGCCGGTTTGATGACGGAACAATACCTGTATGGGCAGATATCCGTGCTCAGAAACCCCATCGTTGCAGAGGCCTTCTTAAAGCTGGATTACATCGAGAAATTTGGTACGGGAATCGCGCGCATTAGACGTGCCTATCGCGATTCGATCAATCAACCAATTTTTGATGTTCGCGGCGGCATGGTGGCCGTCACATTGCCCGTTACCGATGCCTTTGAAGGGTCCGAGGAAGAGGTCCAGGTTCTCAAGGCCTTGTCGGGCGGGCGAATTATGTCGCGAAGCGAGATTGAAAAACAGACGGGGCTGAGCCGCATGCGGACGTTGGCGGCACTCGAATCTCTGCTTGAACGGAATGCAATCGTAAGGCAGGGAACCGGGCGGGCCACGAAATACGAGCGCTCATAGTCCAAAAGAGCCCCGTCCCAAAAAGACTGATTGGGAGCTGGGGCGTGTCGATGAGATAGTATTACGGATGATATTCGAAAAACCGTGGGCTTCATCCGAGGGCTTTATGGAACAGCACCAGCATTATCAGAGCCTGCAAGATCAGGCATACAACGCATTGCGCTCCAAGATCATCTATGCCGAGCTCAAGCCCGGCACGCGCCTTTCGGCGATTGGTCTGGAAAAGGAGACGGGAATCGGGCGCACGCCCATTCGCGAGTCCTTTGTGCGCCTGCGCGAGCAGGAGCTGGTGGAAACGCGTCCCAAGAGCGGCACCTACGTCTCTAAGATCAGTATGGAACACGCCGAGAATGCCTGTTTCTTGCGCGAGAAACTCGAAAGAAGCGTACTCATAAAATGCTGTTCGGCCGCTTCGCCCGAGCAAAAGCATCGGCTCGAGCAGATTCTTGCCGAATCCGAGTCGCTCGACCATAGCGAAACGCGTCGTTTCTTTGACCTGGACAACCTGTTCCATGAGACGTGTTTTGAGATTGCCGGCCGCCATATGTTGTGGGATTGGATGAAGAGCGTCAATACGCACTTTGAGCGATACAACTGGTTGCGTATGGTGTCGCAGGACCTAGATTGGGAGCCAATTCGTCGACAGCATCGCCGGATTCTCGAGGCCATTAAGAGGGGCGATACCGACACGGCGAGCTATCTGGCAGAGACGCACCTGCATCTGATGCCCGAGGAGCAGGGCCCGGTTATCGCCTTACATCCCGACTACTTTGAGCTGCCTAAAGGCTCGGCTATCTAACTCGCGCCCTTTATTAGCTGCGGTGAAATTAAAATCGTTCTGCGGCTCTGGTGGCGTAGGCAGTCCGTTTATATGCCTAAAATGGCTCAGACTGCTGACAATTGGGAAACGGGGTGCGCTATGGCGCAGATGAGGATTAAGGACATTGCCGCCGAGGCGGGCGTGAGCCCGGCCACGGTCTCGCGCTATCTCAATAACCGCCCCGGGCAGATGACCGAGGAAACCCGCGCCCGCATCGCGGCAGTTATCGAGCGCACCGGTTATCGCCCGCGTGCCGCCGCGCGCAATCTGCGCAGCTCGCGCACCAACCTCATCGGCGTGATTTTGGCCGACATCGCCAACCCGTTCTCTGGCGCCATGCTCGAAGGACTTTCCGCTAGCGCCGCCGCGCGCGGCTGCTCGCTTATGACGGCCATTAGCGGCAACGATCCCGCCAAGGAAGCAGAGTCGCTCACCAGACTTATCGACGCTGGCGTGGATGGCCTGGTCATCAATACCTGCGGTGGTAACGACGGGGCCATCGCCGCTGCCGCGGGACGCTTGCCCGTCGTGCTGCTCGACCGCGATGTTGCCAATGGCGGCATCGATTTGGTGACCTCTAACAACCGCGAGCTGGTTGCCGGCCTGGTAGACGCCTTGGCCGCTGCGGGCAGCGAGTGCCTGTGCCTGCTCGCCGAGGCAAGCGACGACAGCCCCGTGCGTCGCGAGCGCGCCGAGGCCTTTGCCGACGAGCTCTCGCGCCGCGGCCTGGCCGGCGAGGTCGTCACCTTGGCCGACGGTGGCGCCACGGGTGTCGGCCGCCTGGACGAGGCCATCCGCGAGTATGCAGGTAAAAAGCTCGGCCTCATCGCTGTCAACGGCCTGGTCTTTCTGCGCCTGACCGAGGCACTGGCACAGCTGGGTCCCTCGCTGCCGGCGGGTCTCAAGATCGCTACGTTTGACGATTACCCCTGGAACCACGTGCTCTTTGGTGGCGTGACCACGGCCGCGCAGGACACCGTCGCCATCGCCGAGCGCGTAGTCGAGCGTCTGTCCGAGCGCATCGATGTGGTCACCACCACGGTGGGCGAGGCCGCAAGGCTGGCTCCCAAGCGCATCGAGATCCCCGGCTACATCGAACACCGCGCTTCAACCTCGTGCTAGTCTGTGTGATATTATATAGACAATGTCATACAGGAGGTATCCATGACTGCGTCTGTGCTGAGTGTTCGAGTGGACTCGTCAATTAAAGATTCATTTGCCGAGCTGTGCGAAGAGCTCGGCATGACTTCGTCCGTTGCGGTCAATATGTTCATTAGGCAGATGTTGCGCGAGCGCTCGCTGCCGTTTGTGCCTTCACTCGGTAAAAGCTCTGCGAGCGAAAGCGCCGTAGCGGGCATTTTGGATACCGCTCAGATTGAGTCCGCCGTCCGCGAGGCAGCCAGCCCGATTCCCGCCATCAAAACCGTGATCCTATTTGGATCGTATGCCCGTGGCGAGGCGCGTGCAGATAGTGATATCGACTTGCGCCTCGAAGTCGATCGCGAGCAGGGCTTTGGTCTTTTTGCGTTGTCGGCGTTTGGCGAGGCAGTGCGCAAGGAAACCGGAAGGCAGGTTGATCTTGTCTCGAGCGATTATCTTGATGACGATCTTGCCGCGGTAATCGAGCGCGAAGGAGTGATCATTTATGATCGCGCGTAAGTCAGACAGCCTGTTCGCGCACGTTTTTTGAGCGCTTGATACGCTTTAACCCTGCGGAAACATTTTTCTGCGATAGTATCTGCGATATAGACCAGTCGAAACCCGCCCGAAAGAAAGGGGAGCGACATGAACCAGCAGAACATCGATTACGTACTCCGCTCCGTAGAGCAGCGTGACATCCGCTTTGTGCGTCTGTGGTTTGTCGACATTCTCGGCCGTCTCAAGAACTTTGCCATTAGCCCCGAGGACCTCGAGGTCGCATTTGAGGAGGGCATTGGCTTTGACGGCTCGGCCATCGAGGGCTTTGCCACGCCCGAGGAAGCCGACATGCTCGCATTCCCCGATGCTTCGACCTTCCAGATCCTGCCGTGGCGCCCGAGCCACAACGGCGTCGCCCGTGTGTTCTGCGACGTGTGCACCCCCGATTGCAAGCCGTTTGCCGGCGATCCGCGCGACGCCCTGCGCCGCATGTTTCACAAGGCCGAGAAGGCTGGCTATCTGCTCAACGTGGGTGCCGAGCTGGAGTATTACTACTTCCCCGACGAGCACACCCCCGAGCCGCTCGACAACGTGGGCTACTTCGATCTTTCGGTGAGCGACGCCGCTCGCGACCTGCGCCGCAACACGGTCCTCACGCTCGAGAAGATGTCCGTGCCCGTGGAGTACACCTTCCACGCCGCCGGTCGCTCACAGCACGGCATGAGCCTGCGCCATGCCGAGGCCCTGAGTATGTCCGACGCCATTACCACGGCCAAGCTCATCATTAAGCAGCAGGCTTACGAGAGCGGCTGCCACGCCTCCTTTATGCCCAAGCCGTTGGCGGGCGAGGACGGCAGCGCCATGTTTTTGCATCAGTCGCTGTTCGACCATGACGGCAACAACGTCTTTTGGGGCGAGGGCGACGAGAGGTACCATCTCTCCGACGTCGCCAAGCACTACATGGCCGGCATCCTGGCACACGCGCGCGAGATCAGCGCCATCACCAACCCTACGGTCAACTCCTACAAGCGCATTACTACCGGCGGCGACTCCGTGCCGCAGTACGCCACGTGGGGCCTGCGCAACCGCGCGAGCATGATCCGCATTCCGGTCTACAAGCCCGGCAAGCAGCTGTCCACGCGCATCGAGCTTCGCAGCCCCGACCCCATGGCCAACCCGTACCTGGTCAACGCCGTCACGCTGGCGGCCGGTCTCGACGGCATCGAGCGCAAACTGGAACTCCCGCCCGAGGCCACGGCCGAGACGCTCAAGCTCACCGACCGTCAGATGGTCGAGGCCGGCTACACGCCGCTGCCGCGCTCGCTCAAAGAGGCGCTCGACGTATTTGAGGACTCGCAGTTTATGAAGGATGCCCTCGGTGAGCACATCCACAGCTTCTTCCTTAAAAAGAAGCGTGACGAGTGGCATAAGTTCGAATCCACGATCACCGAGTGGGAGATCAAGCACTACCTGGCGAACTCCTAATCGCGCTGGCTTGTCCCAGTACGATTGAGCTCATTTCTTTGGAGGCCGATATGTCCGAAAAGAGTGCCCTGTTCATGGCGCGCACGACGCGCTTCCACGAGTTTGCCCGCAGCTTGACGACTACCCTGGGTGTCGAGGTGAGCCTGGCCACCCCCGATTCGCCGACTGCGGCGCACGACTTCGACCTGCTGATTCTCGATTCCGATGGCATCCGTAGCGACCGCATCGATCAGATCGCCAAGTGGCTTGACGATCGCGGCGGCGTTCCCATGCTGGTGATCGTCGACGACGAGGCGCTCGGCACCCTGCGCCTGCCCAATCACGCGCATGCCGACTTTGTATGCCCCACGGCGACGCCCAACGAGCTCAAGGCTCGTGCGCAGCGCCTGATGGGCGAGGAGGAGACCGTCACCGCCGACGATGTACTCAACATCGATAACCTCGAGATCAACCTGGCTACCTACCAGGTGACGCTCGATAACGAGCCCATCGACCTGACGCTGATGGAGTACTCGCTGCTGAGCTTTTTGGCCACGCACCCCAACCGTGCCTACAGCCGCGAGGTGCTGCTGCACCGCGTGTGGGGCTTTGAGTACTGCGGCGGCACGCGCACCGTCGACGTGCACATTCGACGCATCCGCTCCAAGGTGGGCCCGCAGATTGCGGCACACATCACCACCGTCCGTGGCGTGGGTTATCTGTTTAAGGACTAGCAAGTAAATAGAGGGCAATGTGAGGGTACCGGAGATTTCACCAGTACCCTTTTCTCGTTTAGGGCGAAAAGAAGACCTTTCACCGATTAAAAGTGTGTCAGTAAAAACAATATCAAACGTATAACACTATCTAGCAAATATCATCTAGTTACCGTATCTCCCTACTACACGGATGGAGGAAGAAATGCGTTATTCGAGAAAGGTGATTGTCGGATTCATAGTGTTGCTTGCCGCCCTGATGTCTCCAAGGTTGGTTTTTGGAGACGACGACTTGGTCCGTGTCACACCGCAAATAGCTGTGGAGCAAGCGCAGGCTTTCTTTGATGATGTATCGGATGAGCCGGTGACCGCTTGTGACCCAGTAAAAATGGTGAATTCCGATGGGGAATCAATCGGGTATATCGTTCGTGCGAAGCGGGATGACGTTAACTATGGCTACGTCGTATTTGATTCAGAGCGATCTTGGTGGATCAGCGAATACTGCTTGGCTCCGAACGCTCTTTTACCTATCGAGAGTGCAAGCGAAGAAATTGCACTCCTCGCATCCTCGGATAACGTCGTTGCGTTAAAGATTGACGAGCTAACTGTTGGCGTTGCCGACTTAGATAAAAACATTGTTTTAGACGCAAGTGGAAAAAAAGTACCAAATAAATTGTCCTCGGGAGGCAATCGCAGCGGATCGCCGGAACATTTCGATGACGTTTTTGTATCTGCCAAGGATTTGTATAAACAGGGATATGTTGTTGATGCGAGCAAAACGGTTTCGGGAATAATAACGCCAACGCAAACAGAAGTTATCAAAGAAACGGGGACTTATGCTTGCGCTGTTTCGGCAATGTTTGCAGTTAGCAGTCACTATGTGACTTTGAACCGCCTTAAATTGTCCGATTTATACTCGGAGCTTTGGAGGCTGTCGGGGACATGGGAAGAAGAAGAAAAGAAATATGATCAAGCGACTGGTCTGTACTTTACTCAAGGCAAGACTTCTCCTGACAAACCCGCTCCGGCCTTAAAGGAGTTTTGTGCAAGACGAGGCAAGGAGCTTGAGACGTCATTCGTTTGGTATCCGTCATGGGATTCCTTTAGGGTGAATACCGACTCGGGGAATCTGAGTATTTTCTCTGGAAGGCTCCGGTCAAATGGCAGCGGGCACGCAATGGCAGTTGTGGGCTACGTGGCAATGCATAACACATACTCGAATGCCAAGAAGTACCTGCTTGTTGTTTGGAATGGATGGACAAACCAGCTACAGTTTCTTCCATATGACGTATCAATTTACACGTCTCACGATGGCACATATTGCAAGGGTTGATTGTACTCGTGAACGGCGACAAGTTCATTCGAAGGGCAATGCTCCTATTGGTGCTTTCCTTTGCTTTGCTCACCGCAGCGAGCTTCTTTCTGTTAAGGGCGACTAATGGGGGAGAAAACGACACGGTTGTTGCAGTCGAGGTGCGCGCTCTATCGGATGTTCATAACGGGCAATTTGAGGCGCTTATGCCAAGTGGTTGCCGTAAGAGAATCGATATGCGCCGTAAGTCAAGTTCCGGATATGTCTCAGGGTTGAAAGCAGGTGATAAATGGATTCTAGTTTTTGTGGAAGATAAGGAACTTGACGGGACTGTTCTGTATCCCCATTCAGCTGAGAAAGTCAAATCAAGTAGACAAGGGGAATGAAGAATGATTGATAGAAAGCAGTTCTTAGGTCTGATGGCGGGGGCTCCTATTTTGATGCGAGCCGGGATGGCAGAAGCCGTGGAGTTGCCGGACGCTCAGAAGCGATTGACGCTCGTGGTCGACACGGTGGTCAGAGATGAAAATGGCAATGAAAAAACGCGAACAAGAAGCAGAGAGACTATTTTCACGCCAGAGAGCAAAACTGTGTCTGCCGACGCTATGGCCGGTGATGTCATAACAATCCAGAGGGAATCAGATGAAACGTTGCCGCTGCTTGCCAAGATTGAGCTCACAGTCGCTTATTATAACGATAAAACAGAAATTGAGATTCGTTCCGGAAAGTACTCGATAGTCCAAATCGATCCGCTTGTGATGTATGCAAACGCTTGGTATGCGCTCATGCAGAAAGATAAATATGTGATGAACTACTTCGCAGAAGGCGAAGCATCATATGAAACGGGGTGGGGGCCAACGCCATACGACGCGGAGAAGGATAAGTGGACGTGCGGATCAGGCATGGGCGCGACGATTACGGACTTCATTAACGATTCAACATATAGCTTTGCTATCGACTGTTATATCGAATAGACATGACGGCATAAAACGAATTGGCCTATAAGCATGTCATTACTTAAGCAAAGCTGAAATCTTGGCATCTAGTGCTCGGGACTGCCCAGCTTGGGGTACAACTCAACGTGAACAATGATGGCCCGCCACATGTTTGGCGGGCCTTTGGTTATTTGACGAAAGGATCGCAGCTATGAGCGAGTACGATTCCCAGCGTCCCCAGGATGCGGGCAACGCCGGCGAGACCCAGCAGCAGCCGCGCGTGCAGGTGGAGTCGACGCCTGCCGATGGCAGTAACATTCCTTACGTGCAGGCCTACGACACGCAGACCGGAAAGCCGCTGGGCAGCCAGCAGGTTGTAAACAAGCACACCGTGGTCAAGACTAAGACCAAAAAGCTGCCGATCTTTATTACGGCGCTCGCCGGCTGTGCATGCGGCGCCCTGCTGGTCATTGCGCTCATTATGAGTGGCACGCTCAACATTGGCAGCGGAAAGAATGCCGTGACGGCGGGTGCTTCGGGTTCATCGACGCAAAAGATTACGATCGACTCCGAGGACACCACGCTGGCCGAGGCCGTCTCTGCCAAGGCGCTGCCCTCCGTGGTTTCCATTACCGCCACTTCGAGCGGCGGCCAGAATGGCTCGCTTTCGCAGTCTGCCGACGAGTCGGACGGCTCGGGCAGCGTCGGTTCGGGCGTTGTGCTCGATACCGAGGGCCACATCCTCACCAACAACCACGTGGTCGATGGCTATGACCAGTACGTGGTGACCATGGACGACGGCACCACCTACGAGGCCGAGTTCGTGGGCAACGATGCTTCGAGCGACCTAGCCGTCATCAAGCTCAAGGATGCTGACGCCTCTAAGCTCACGCCGATCGAGATCGGCGACTCTTCCAAGCTCAACGTGGGCGAGTGGGTCATGGCGATCGGCTCGCCGTTCGGCAACGAGCAGTCTGTCTCCACGGGTATCGTGTCGGCGCTGTATCGCTCCACGGCCATGAGCTCTACCAACGGTAACACCATCTATGCCAACATGATCCAGACCGATGCCGCCATCAACCCGGGCAACTCCGGCGGCGCGCTCGTTAACGACAACGGTGAGCTGGTGGGTATCAACTCGCTCATCGAGAGCTACTCGGGCTCCAGCTCGGGCGTGGGCTTTGCCATTCCCGTTAACTATGCCAAGAACATTGCCGACCAGATCATCGACGGCAAGACGCCGGTTCATCCGTACCTGGGCGCCACGCTTTCGAGCGTCAACGCGCTCAATGCTCGCACTAACAAGCTGAGCACCGATAGCGGCGCGTACGTGGCAAGCGTCGTCGAGGACGGTCCTGCCGCCAAGGCCGGCATCCAAGAGGGCGATGTCATTACCAAGCTGGGCGACGATGAGATTTCGAGCGCCGATGGCCTGATCATCGCGCTGCGCAGCCACGAGGTGGGCGAGAAGGTCGAGATCACGCTCATGCGCGGCAAGGAAGAGAAGAAGGTTACCGTCGAGCTGGGCTCCGACGAGGAGCTGCAGAACCAGCAGCAGGACGACAGCGCGACCGACACCGGCAACGGCGGTATTACCGACGAACAGCTGCGCCAGTACCTGGAGGAGCTGCTGGGCCAGCAGGGCCAGGGTCAAGGCTACGGTCAGGGTTACTAGCGAGCCGTTTCGCACATATCGAGGCCAGGGGGGCTGTCCCATCAACGTGGGACAGCCCTTTTTTCTTATTGATCCGTTGGGGACGGAGGAAAACGGATCATTTGGAACTGACAGGGGCATGGTTTGATCGCGCGATCCACCCCAGTCTGGCGGCTGCCGATTCGGTGCGGTTCGAGACCGCTATTCGGCCTCATTGCGACCGGTGGTACTCTAGTATCCGTTTGAAATCGAGCGAAGGAGTGCCGCTATGGAGCAATCGAGCCTGTTTGGTGACGGCGTGGACATCGATACCGAAACGCCCGCGAGCACGGATACCGCCGTACCGGCCGATGCCCGTGCCCAGGCGGCAGCGCGTGCGGCCGAGCTGCGCCACGAGCTCGATTACCACGCCTATCGCTACTACATGCTCGATGCGCCCGAGATCACGGACGCCGCCTTTGACAAGATGCTCGTTGAGCTGCAGGAAATTGAGGCCACCTACCCCGACCTGGTGACGCCCGACAGCTATACCCAGCGCGTGGGCGGGTACGTGAGCGAGCAGTTTACGCCGGTCACGCATATGGCGCGCATGTATTCCATGGACGATGCCATGGATCTGGACGAACTCGACGCGTGGCTCCAGCGCACCGAGGATGCGCTCGGTGCCGGCAGCGTCACCTATACCTGCGAGCTTAAGATCGACGGCCTGGGCGTGGCGCTTACCTACCAAAACGGCACCTTCGTACGCGCAGCCACACGCGGCGATGGCACCACGGGCGAGGACGTGTCGCTCAACGTCCGTACCATCAAGGATGTGCCCATGCACCTGTCCGAGCCGGCGCTCGCCCACATGGGCGCCGACCGCGAGCGCACCATCGAGGTCCGTGGCGAGGTCTATATGCCCAAGGGCAGCTTTGTGCGCCTGAACGACGAGGCCGATGCCGAGGGGCGCGACCCCTTCGCCAACCCGCGCAACGCTGCCGCCGGCAGCCTGCGCCAAAAGGACCCCAAGGTCACGGCGCGCCGCGATCTCGCTACCTTTATCTATGCCATCGCCGATACCGATCCGCTGCACGTCCACAGCCAGCGCGAGTTCCTCGATTGGCTGCGTAGCGCCGGCTTTAGCGTCAACCCTAACGTGGCTCGCTGTGCCACACCCGCCGAGGTCCACGAGTTCTGTGCCCAGGCGCTCGAACACCGCGGTGACCTGGACTACGACATCGACGGCGTGGTCGTAAAGGTCGACAGCTTCCAGCAGCAGCTCGACCTGGGCTTTACCGCCCGCGCACCGCGCTGGGCCATCGCCTTTAAGTTCCCGCCCGAGGAAAAGCAGACCGTCCTGCGCGAGATTCGCATCCAGGTGGGCCGCACCGGTGTGCTCACACCGGTCGCCGAGTTCGACCCGGTGACGGTTGCCGGCTCCACCATCGCGCGCGCCACGCTGCACAACATCGACGAGATCCGTCGCAAAAACGTGCGCGAGGGCGACACTATCATCGTGCACAAGGCGGGCGACGTGATTCCCGAGGTCGTAGGTCCGGTGCTCGATAAACGCCCGGCCGATTCGGTCGACTGGCACATGCCCGAGGTCTGCCCCGTGTGCGGTAGCCCCGTGGTCCACGAGGATGGCGAGGTTGCCTACCGCTGCGTGTCCATCGACTGTCCCGCACAGCTCAAGGAGCGCCTGCTTCACTGGGTAAGCCGCGGCTGCATGGACGTCGACGGCCTGGGCGACGAGATCGTCGACAAGATGATCGCTGCCGGCCTGATCCACGATGTCGCGGACTTCTACCAGCTCACGGTCGACGACATCGCAGGCCTGGACACAGGGCGCGTGTACGCTAGCTCCAACAGCAAAAAGGGCGTCAAGAAGGGCGACCCCATCCCGGTGGGCCTCAAGACGGCCGAGAAAATCATCGCCGAGCTCAACAAGTCCAAGAGCCAGCCGCTCGGTCGCGTGCTGTTTGCCCTGGGCATCCGCCACGTGGGCAAGAGCGTGGGCGAGGTCATCGCCGAGCGATTCCTGTCGATTGATAAGCTCATCTTGGCGAGTGAAGAGGACATCGCCGAGTGCGAGGGCATCGGTCCCAAGATTGCGGCGAGCGTCAAGCAGTTCCTGGCCGTGCCCGAAAACCTTGCCGTGCTGGAGCGTTTGCGCCAGGCGGGTCTGTCGCTCGAGGTCGACTTGGGCGCCGCGCATGCACAAGCCGCAGCCGACGCGGGCGTGGCGGGCGAGCTCGCCGATGCACAACCGCTCGCGGGTCTGACCTTCGTGCTCACCGGCACGCTCGTCAACCGCACCCGCGACGAGGCAGGCGCGGCGCTCAAGGTGCTCGGCGCCAAGGTCTCGGGCAGCGTGTCCAAGAAGACGAGCTATCTGGTTGCCGGCCCCAAAGCGGGCTCCAAGCTCACCAAAGCCGAGCAGCTGGGCGTACCCGTGCTGGACGAGGACGCCCTCGAGCAGATCCTGGCGACTGGTCAGGTGCCGGAGGCTTAAGGCGTCGATAACCAAATTGAAGAACCGCCCGGAAGCACGATGCCTTCCGGGCGGTTCTTACTTTGCTGGGGCAACCGGCACCGTGATCTGCGTCACGTAGGTTGCCGGGTCGTCGCTGATGATGTCATCGATCAGGGCAATCTCGCGTTGCCCCGCTACGCCACCAACTTGTCAAAAGCCCCGCGGCGGTTGAGTACGGTAAATGCAATCACGCAAATGACCGCCGACAGAATGGACCCGCACGGCGAGGCGATGCCCATGGGGAACAACGTGTCGGAATAGGCGTTCGACAGCAGCCACGCGCCCGGCACGCGAATGAGCGCCACCGCCAGCACGTTGTGCGCAAAGCCGATGTAGCTTTTGCCATACGCAGCGAAAAAGCCGCTAAAGCAAATGTGGATGCCGGCAAAGATCGCGTCGAAAATGTAGCTGCGCATATAGCCGGTGCCGGCCGCAACGACCGCGGAGTCCTTAGCAAAAAAGCCGATAAACGCCGGCGCAACCAGCCACATCAGCACCGTGATTAGGCAGCCGTACACCACCGAGATCGTCATGGCGTCCTTGAGTACCTGACGCGCGCGGTCGCCCTTGCCCGCGCCGGCGTTTTGCGCCGTGAGTGCGCTGACGGTGGCGCCCATGGAGCTCGGCACAATGAACAAAAAGCTGATCATCTTCTCGACCAGGCCTACGGCGGCGGCGTCGACGAGCCCTCGGTGGTTGGCGATGACGGTGATAAACATAAACGCCACCTGGATGCAGCCGTCCTGCACGGCCACGGGCACGCCGATCTTAAGAATGCTGCTGAGCACCTCGGGCTGGGGACGCAGGTCGCTGCGCTTAACGTGGATGTTCGTGCGACGGCTCTTGAGCCATACGAGCGCAAGGGCAACGCTGGCCGTCTGCGCGGTCACCGTGCCGAGCGCCGCGCCCACAGGGCCGAGCCCCATGTGTCCGATAAACAGAAAGTCGAGCGCGATGTTGATGATGCACGCCACGCCGATCACGTACATGGGCGAGCGCGAATCGCCCAGGCCGCGAAAGATGGCCGAGAGGATGTTGTACGCGGCGATAAAGGGAATGCCGACAAAGCAGATGCGCAGGTAGGCGGCAGTGCCTTCGACCGCCTCGGCTGGCGTGCCAATGAGTGCCACAATCTGCGGACACAGCGCGAGCAGGACAGCGGCCAGCACCACCGAGACGCCCATAAAGAGCGTGATGGTGTTGCCGATGGCGGCCTCGGCGCGGTCAAAGCGGCGCGAACCCACGGCGTGGCCGACGATGACCGTCGTTCCCATGGCCAGGCCCACGAGCGTCACGGTGATGATATAGAGCGTCTGCGCGCCATTGCCCACGGCGGTGATGCCGGCCGCGCCGCTAAACTGCCCCATCATGTACAGGTCGGCCATGCCGTAGAGCATCTGCAAAAAGTACGAGAGCATATAGGGTAGGGCAAAGACCGCAATGGTCTTGAGGACATTGCCGCGTGTGAGGTCGTGTTCCATGGGCGGGGCACTTTCTGGCTTGGGTCGTTTAACTACCAGTGTAGTGAAAACCCTACAACGATTGTAGAGTCAAGGTTTGTGTTGAGGTCCGGGCGAAAAAGTTGCGTGCGTAGACATTTCTACTTGAATGCAGGGTGGCGCGCCCCGCAAAGTACGGCAGCTCCCCGATTTTTCGAGCTCCATGGCCTATCTCAAACCGTCCCAACATTCGACGTTTTTTGCCAAAAATGGAAAAAGCATCGAATGTTGGGACGGTTTGGGTGCCGAGGATGGGCTCGTGTCGAGGATGGAACCGCTTTCTTGCACGCAAAGGTGTGCGAAGCCGCGTGCAGGGGAATAAGGTTGGTTATCCGACTCATTGGAGGGCTCATGGACCTGCCGATCGTCCTGTCCCATAAGACCGCCTGGCTGTACCACAACGTGGCGCGTCCGTCCGAGCCGCTCTCGCGGGCGAGTAGCCTATACGATGAGGATTCGTTTGCCAGCGAGGCGGAGCCAACCGAAGCGCTGCCCAAACTGGGGCTAAATACCAAGGGGCTGAGAATTTCTGCGGCGGTTGAGATTGTCACCGATTATCTGGTCTCACTTGGTGTTCCACGTGAGGAGCTCGACCGCATCGACACGCTGGTTAGCTTCGATTTTGAGCGCTCTCGGCCGGCGGGCCTTCGACGCCACGTGTTTGGAGCGCCTATACCTTCGGATCATCTTATCGAGGCGGCAGAAGGTCTCTTGGTGGTTGACGAGGCCATGTGCTTTGTCCAGGCGGGCTCGTGGATGAGCGAGCTCGAGCAGCTGGAGTATGGCTATGAAATCTGCGCCCGATACCATTTGAATCATCTGTCGACAGGCGATTATATCGAGATGGGGCAGAGGTATACCGTTGCCGACTTGATTGCCTATTGCAATGAGAACCGATCCCGTCAGGGGGCTATACGCGCGGCCGCCGTGCTCAAGCGCGTGCACGATGGCGCACGATCGCCTATGGAGACGGCCACCGCAATCCTGGTCGTCGCAAAACGTTCCCAGGGAGGGCTGGGATACGCCAAGATCGAGCTCAACCATAGGGTCGATGTTCCCAACGAGTTCAAGTATCTCGCAAAGGCCGGGTATTTCGAGATCGACGTATATGCGCCTGTGAGCGGTACGGGGATTGAATACAACGGCTCGGACCATCTGGATAAACAGCGCAGCGCGTCTGATGCGGAGCGTATGACCGTACTGAGCGCGCTGGGCTTTAGGATGATCGTCCTCACCGGGACCCAGTTTGCCCATCAGCTGCAATTGCACCGGGCGATGAACGCCATCGCGCTCGCTATGGGCATCAAGTGCGACCGAAGCGAAGCGTTCCAAAAGCGGCAGAACGACCTGCGAGAATTCGTGATTCGGCACTGGGACGGCGGCCTTTAGGGACACTTTGGCCCTTCTGCTGGGTGCTGTGAGCGGACAAACCGTCCCAATATTCGACGTTTTTTGCCAAAATTGGAAAAAGCATCGGATGTTGTGATGGTTTGTATGCTGAGGATGGGCTTGGAAAGTCCGTTTTGCTCGAAGCGACCTGTCCTGTCGTACGGTTGTCGGCATGATTCTCTCGTGGGGTATTATGTTTTCCGAAGAATAAAACGCCGCGCGAGGGGAGGGCTGCGTGGACGGGCACGTGCAACATGACGGTTTTGGTCGCGACATCAACTACCTGCGCATTGCCGTTACTGACAAGTGCAATTTCCGCTGCATTTACTGCATGCCGGCCGATGGCGTGGCACCCCGCGCGCACGACGAGCTGCTCAGCGCCGAGGAAATCGCCCGCTTTGTGCGCTTGGTAGCGGGGGAGGGCATTCGCCGCGTGCGCCTGACGGGCGGCGAGCCGCTGGTCAGCCGCCGTATCATTCCGCTCATTCGCGACATCCGCGCGATTCCGCAGATCGAGGACATCTCGCTTACCACCAATGGCGCCCTGCTGCCCAAGCTGGCGCCGCAGCTCAAAGATGCCGGGCTTAACCGCGTCAACATTTCGCTCGATACACTCGACCCTACGCTCTTTGGAAAGATCACGCGCTTGGGCCGGCTCGAGCAGACCATGGCCGGCATCGACGCGGCGCTGGCTTGGGGCTTTGAGCCCGTTAAGGTCAACTGCGTTGTTGTGCGCCGGCTCAACCAGGATGTGGCGGCCCTCGCGCGGCTCACGCTCGACCGTCCCATTCACCTGCGCTTTATCGAATACATGCCCATCGGCGACGAGCGTACGAGCTCGCATTGCGCCGTGGACCCTCATGCGCCCACGCTCAATCCCGAGCTGTGGGATGCGAGCGACACCGTACCGAGCGACGAGCTGCGGGCGCGCATCAATGACGGGGCCGCCGCGACGGGACTGGGCGAGCTCGAGCCGCTCGACATCAACGACGCTCCTGCCGGCGCGGGCCCTGCGCGCTACTGGCACTTTCCGGGCGCGGCGGGAACAGTCGGCTTTATTAGCGCCATGTCCAACCATTTTTGCGCGAACTGCAACCGTCTGCGCCTGACGGCCGATGGCAACGTGCGTCCGTGCCTGTTCAGCGATGCCGAGTATTCGGTGCGTGAGGCGCTGCGCCGTGGTGATGATATGCAGGTACTTTCGATTTGGCGCGATGCCGTGGCCCACAAACCGCAGGAACACGCGATAATTGAGGGCACGCAACGATTTATGTCCCAAATCGGAGGATGATCATATGGCCAAGAGCAGGTACGCCGATGCCACCAAGGCCGCTCGCAGGGCCGCGATGTCTGCCCACAAAGCCACGGCTGCGGCGAATGCTGGCAACGCCGACGCGTCCGCGCAGCCGTCTGCCAGCGCTGTCGCCGAGCCCGCCCGTGACGCCCGCCGCGACGAGCTGACGCATGTGGATGCCAAGGGCGAGGTACGCATGGTCGACGTGTCCGACAAGGCCGAGACCCATCGCATCGCTATCGCCGAGGGCACCATCCTCATGCATCCCGAGACGCAGGCCATGGTGCTTGAGGACCGTGCCAAGAAGGGCGACGTGCTTGCCTGCGCGCGCGTGGCGGGCATTATGGCCATCAAGCGCACGAGCGACATCATCCCCATGTGCCATCCGCTGCTCATTACCAAGAGCAAGTGCGACATTGCGCCCATCGCTCCGGCGGGAACGCCGGCTGAGGACGTGCCCGAGGGCTGGGCGCCGGCGCGCGCGGACGGACAGGTTGGCTTTCACGTGCTGGTTACGGCCGGCGTGACGGGTAAGACGGGTATCGAGATGGAGGCCCTGACCGGCGCGAGCGCCGCATGCCTCACGATCTATGACATGTGCAAGGCCGTCGACCGCGGCATGGAGATCGTCGACGTGCGCCTGCTGCACAAGGAAGGCGGCCGCTCAGGCGTGTGGGATCGCGCCGAGCGTCAGGCCGCTGCTGTTGAGGCCGTGGGAGCCGCGGGCAACGCGCCCGCGAGCGCACCCGTCGCCGCCGCGCCCGCAGTTCCGGCCCCGGCCGTCCCCGCGATCGCGTTTATCGGCTACCAAAACTCGGGCAAGACCACGCTCGTCGAGAAGGTTATCGCCGAGCTCACCCGCCGCGGCCTGCGCGTGGGTTCGCTCAAGCATCATGGGCATCACGGCTTTGATATTGACGTGCCCGCTAAGGATACGTGGCGCCATCACCAGGCCGGCTCCAAGCATGTGGGGCTCATCTGTGCCACGCGCTGGGCGGAGTACGCCGACACGCGCGAGGAGGACGAGATGCCCGCGCGCGAGCTGCTGTCGCGCTACAACGATGTCGACGTGGTGATCATCGAGGGCTACAAGACCGAGGGCTTCGACAACATCGTGGTCGCGCGCTCCGGTGTCGACCGTCTGCGCGGCAAGAGCTCGCTCGACCTGGTCGACGGTCGCACCCTGGCCCTTGCCTGCAACGAGGCCCTGGCGCGTCAGGCCTTCGACGCCGGCTTTGCAACCCGAGCCATCAACATCAACGACGCTCGAGCCATCTGCGACCTCATCCAAGACCATCTGGCCTAAAACCTGCCAAATAGGGACAGGTTTATTTTGGCAGGTTTTATCTGGGCAAACGTCATTCCACCACAAAGGGGCCAGTCACCTTTGTGGCGGTTTTGCTTTGGTAGATGTGTGGGACATGCCTTACAATCTACCAAGTAGTTCATGACGGGCAAAAAACGGAGAAAAGGGGCTTGATGCGTCCTTAATGTTTCATGCGGATAGATTGATTTGACAGACGGTGGCGAATGCCCGCCGTCCGCATTCGTATGAAACAAGGAGTCTCCATGCCCGCCTCTCTTTTCTCAAAGCCTCAATCATCGCTGTCCATGCAGGCCAAGCGCCTGGTGGCAATGCGCTTTCTCATCTACACCGGTTTTCAGACCAGTTATTTTATCGGTGTCATCGGAACGCTCACCTATGCGGATGACGCCTCGGTCGTCGCGACATCGCTGGCCGTCCTGTTTATGAACGTTTTCGTGATCCTGGGGTCATTTGCGGGCGGCGCGGCGCTCGACGCCTGGGGCCCGCGCCGTCATTTCTTGCTGAGCATTGTCGGCACGCTCGCAACCGGCACGGCAATCATCGCCTTTGGTGGTGCGACCGACATTGTCCTGCTCGGCGCGGTGCTCCTAGGCTTTACGATGGGCTTTGCCCAACCCATCGCCACATCTTATCCGGCCTACCTCACCGACGACCCCGCCGAACTCAAAGACATCAATTCCGCCATCGCCATGTTCTCAAACGTGAGTATCATCGTTGGCCCTACGCTGGGCGGCTTTGTCGCGGCGGCTGTGTCGTCGCGCGCGGTGTTCGTGCTCATGATGCTGTTTACCGTGTTGGCGCTCATCGCCGGCTGGTGTTTTAGGCCACGGACGGGTCAGACTGCCTCGCATAAAGGCAAGTCCGCGATCGGTAGCATCGCGTCGGACAAGGTCGGGCACGACTCTGATTCCAGCACATCCTCCCGCGTCACCTTCGCAGCCAGCATCAAGACAGTCTTCACCAACAGCGTTCTTGCCCTGCTGTTTTGCATCATTTTTCTCTCGAACTTTGGCTACGGTGCCTTCGATCCGCTGGAGTCGTTCTTCTACCGCGATGTCCTACGCGTCGGCGTTGAGTGGATGGGCTGGCTCTCGTCGGCCTCGGGCGTGGGCGCGGTGCTGGGCGCCGTGGTTGCGCTTCGGATGCCGCCGCGCCTGGTCAACCTTAAAACACTGCTCGTGGCGCTTATGTCCGTGGGCCTGGGAAGCCTGCTCTATGTGGGGACGCCGTACGTTGGCGTTGCCCTCGTCGGTCAGATCGCCCTGGGCATAGCTTGGGGCGTCGTCAACCCGCTCCACAACACCATTGTGCAAACGACGGCACCGCTCGAACAGCTCGGCCGCGTTAACTCGGTCATGGGCTTTGGCAATATGTTCGCCGGCGTGGCCCCTCTGGCGATTGCCCCGTGGCTGGCGGCAACATTTGGCGTACAGCGGACGCTCGTGGGGGCGGGCATGGTCGTGACGGCGGTTCCCGCGGCGTTGCTGCTGTTTGGACGCCGGCATTTGAAACGCGCCGTAACGCGGTAAGAAACCGTCCCAACATTCGATGAAAATCGCGATTTTGCAGAAAAACGTCGAATGTTGGGACGGTTCGCGCTGTGGATCCGACCACCACAAAGGGGCCAGGCACCTTTGTGGTGGTTTTTGCTTTGCCAGGCTGCGGCCGAGCCTTGGTATACCATGAACGCCACTTCCAGATACACCCCACACCGCCGCACGACCCAGAAAGGCCCCCATGGACGCCACCTTCAGCCACATCAAAGCCGTACTCTGCGATATCGACGGCACGCTGCTCACGAGCCAGCACACGGTGTCCCCGCGCACCGTGGCGGCGATTCGCGCCCTGCGCGAGCGCGGCGTGCTGTTTGGCCTGTGCACCGGGCGCGACGCCCAGGCGACCGAGGCCATGTTTGGGCAGTGGGGGATCGACGGCCTGGTAGACGTGCTGGTGGGCTGTGGGGGCGCCGAGGTCATTGACCGCGCGCACGACATCAACGAGCTGAGCTATCCGCTGCCGGGCGAGACCATCGCGCGCATCTGCAAGCGCATGGCGGACCTTCCGGCAACGCTCGTCTGCCCCCGAGACGGCGTGTTCTACGTGCCCGAGAGCAACGCGTGCGTCGAGCATTTGTCGCGTGTCGACGGCGTGCCCTACCAGGTGGTCGATTTTGCCGAGTTCTTGCGCGAGCCGCAGCCCAAGGTGATGTTTACCATGGCGCCCGAGGTAATGCCGCGGGTGATTGAACGGGCGTCGACGTTTGCCGATAACACTGTTAAGGCGGCGGCTCTGCAAACCACGCGGCGGCTCTACGAGTTCATGGATCCGCGCGTGTCCAAGACGCGCGGCCTTGTGCGCGTGGCGGAGCTCAACGGCATGGAGCTCCAGGACATCTGCGTGTTTGGCGATGCCGATAACGACACCTGCATGGTGGCCGACGCCGGCGTGGGCGTGGCTATGGCAAACGGCAGCGACGCCACCCGTGCCGCCGCCGACTATGTAACCGCGAGCAACGACGAAGACGGCATCGCAATCTTTATCGAGGAGCATCTGCTGTAGCGCCGGGGCAGAATCACCACAAAAGGGGACAGGTACCTCTGTGGTGGCCTCAGGCGATTTGGGCGAATTGATGCCTAAAATCTGCGCATAAATTCAAATATGGCTGTCTGAACATTACGCTTCTAACCACCGATGGGTTAAAGATATTCTCATCAATTTGATAGGGTATTCATCCCGGTTGATGACCTACCGCTCACGGTCGATTTTCGACCGTTCACAGGATGTTTGCTCTTGACCAAAATGTTGTGCAAATAAATAAAATGCTATTAAAAAACTGATAGCTAACTCAATTACCAGTAGAAACAAAAATAGATAGCGAATAAACGAAGGTAAATCTGAGTAAATGTCAAGAGAATTAAGAACTTGCACAAAAATGTCGGTTTTGCTGCTCAGATGTTTAAACAATCGTTATAATTGCATCATTAACGAGCGCAATTACAGATTGCGCAGATACGTTTGATAGGGAAAGAGCAAGATCGCGGTCTCTTGGGGAGGAGACATCGATGAAAGCGAATTCAGACAAATCTAAGCAGAGTAATAAAGCGACGCGTCGTGTACTGGCAGGCGTTTTGTGCGGAGCCTCCGTTTTGAGCCTGGTACTGTCGCTCGTCATGCCCCCGATCTCGCAGGCCATTGCCAACGATGCCCAGACAGTTTTTGCCGAGAAAACTGTGATGGGGGGGGGTTCCTCAAGTGAGTCTACTGATGTAGAAAACACCAACAACGGGGATACCGAAAACCAGGATAGTGACGATGTCGAAAATGACGCGAGCGAGGATGCCGTTGCAGCAGACTCGACTGCTGATGATGCAGAGGTCGAAAGCACCGCGCAGCCTGCGGATGATGATGCTAACGGCGAAGGCACAATCGCACTTGCTGCGGAGAATGAATCGGCTCATGAAATCAGCAATGGGAATGAACTTAGCTCGAAGCTTTCTGATAAGGGCCTTCGCGATGGAAATGGCTCCGCTACCTTTAAGCTTGTTAACGATATTGAATACAGCGGTGAGATTAGGCTTGAACAAACTGACGATAACCCTATCAATATCACCCTTGACCTAAACGGTCATAAGATTAAATGCTTGAACACCGACAAGCCGTTATTTGATATTGCTAACGGCGCAACACTTACAATTAAGGATTCCGCACAGGCGAATGAGACGGTCAGCGATGGCCAGCAGCTAACTGATCAGGGGCAGAGCCTGAATCCCGCCAATTATGGCAAGATAGCTGAGTTAATTCACGGTAACGACGGCATTCCGTCTAACCTTACCTACTACGTGACCGAATCGACCCCGAGTGGTACAGGGACAACCGAGACGCTTGTCAAACATGACGTTGATATTGAAGGCGCCATCGTGGCGTGCAACGGCAACGCAAATCTAAGGCTCATCAATCTGTATAACAACAACGGCAAGGGCTCGTTTAACCTTGTGAGCGGCGTGATCACGCAAAAGAAAGGCGGCAGGGTTAGCAGCTTGGTCTATGCCGAGAACGGCTCTACAGTCAACATGAGCGGCGGCTATGTGTGTGGCGCTTCTAGCTCGGGCGCGGGCGCGGGCATTATGGTGTCCAACGCGAATGGCGGCGCTTCGACCCTCAATTTGACCGGTGGCGTAATTGCAGGCAACTATGCCTCCAATGGCGGCGGCGTGTACGCTAACGGATCCACAATTAATATGACCGGCGGCACGATTTCCGGTAACGGTACGTTCAAAGATCGATCAGGCTACGGCGCCGGTGTTTGTGCCGTTGGTTCAACAGTAGTCATTTCAGGTGGTTACATTACCAACAACAACTATCAGTTCTACAGCGACAATGAAGGCTCTACGAAGCATATCGGCAACGGATGTCACGGCGGTGGTGGTATTGCTGCCTTCAATAACGGCAGTCTCACAATTAACGGTGGCTACATCACCGGTAACTATTCTGCCGAGGCCGGTGGCGGTATTTATGCTGGCGCTTGGAATCAGGCCCTCTCCTTGTTTTCGTTCTCTGGTGGAAGCATCGCCAGCAATGTAGCGCAAAACTCTGAGGGCGGCGGCATCCGTATCGCTGCGCCTACAGTTGGCGAATTTAATGTGATCGGCAAGAAAGCCTACATAACTAACAATACGACTAATACCCCCAATGACTGGGGCGGCGGCGGCGTGTTTGTCCAGGGAGGCAACAGTGCCGAAGGCGTTAATTCGGCGTGTCTCAAGATATCCAACGCCCTGATTACCAAAAACTCGGCCAAGGGCTATGGTGGTGGCTTCGCGGCCTGCCCGAGCGGCAAGACGGCGATTACAGATGCCAATGGTATTGCGATTTTCGGAAACACCGATGCAAACGGTGAGAATCTATCAGGCGGCACCAATGGTAAGAATGAAGACCAGCCTTCAAGTGTTGATGGCGGTGAGATTACTGATGACTTCAAGAGGCATGGCCATGAGGACCTCTTCCTTATCCGCAAGTCGGATAACGCTGACTATATCGCAGCCGTAACGGGCCAGATGCTCGGCGGTGGTGCTGCAAATTGGTCGGGCACGATTGACGGTCAGCTTGCGACCATCGGTAAGTATGACGGAGCCCAAGCCAAGTACATGATTGGCCTAAAGTCCAAACCGTCCGCTGAAGATCAAAATGCTGCTATAGGGCTGGCTACGTTATATATCACGGGCAACAGCTCCAATATCCACGGTGGCGGAATCATGACCAACGGAGACGTTGTCGCCGGTTCCACTCGAGAGGTCAAGGTTTACCCCAAGATGAAGCTCAACGGCACCAAGGTGCTTGAGGGCGGCAAGCTTAAAGGAAATGATTTCGATTTCCAGCTTCTCAGGCAGAACAAGATTATTAACGAACTAGGCGAGATCTCATATACGATTCCGAGCTTTGACTCCAATGGTGATCTTCAGCTCAATCGCTGCTCGGTGGTCGATACGGTGAAAAACGATGAGAACGGAAATCTCACCTTTGATCTGGGTGAAGTTTATGCCGATGACGATCTTGTTTACTACTTGGTAGAGGTTCCGGGCACGGACAAGGACAAGGGCGTGACTTACGACAAAACGATCTACAAAATTGATCCTGAGGTTGTGAAGGATGAGGGCAAGTCGCACAACGTGCTTGACATTAAATACACGTATTACAAAGTCAAGAGCGTTTCGGTAACAAAGGTAAAAAATGACGGCGCTGGCGCAAGAACGCCAGAAACAGAACCAGCAGCCGTCACAGAAGCTGAAGGTGAAAACGCTGTTATCGTTGCGCTTACTAGTGGTGCAACTTTCACCAACAAGTACACTCCGTACACCTCCAGCGGTTCTTGGACTCCCAAGGCGACTAAGGTCGTTGAGGGCGGCGAGATGAAGGAGTTTACGCTTCAGCTTGCAACCGACGAGGACTTCTCGAAGATCGTTGAGAGTAAGTCGACCCAGCCTGGCGCCGATAAGTCCCAGACTCTGAGTTTCGGCAAGATTGAGTACGCGCTCAATCAGCTCGACAAACTCGAGTCTGACTCTACTGGTCGGGGTGCAAGCAAGACCTTTACCTATTACGTCCGCGAACAGCAGCCGACCACACCGTTCGCGAACTACAAATACGACAAGTCGGTCTACAAGATCACGGTCACGGCAACTGATCAGTCTGATAAGACGATCAAGTGCGATGTGACCTACACCAAGATCGTCAATGCCGATGGCAAGGATATCCCCGAGAAAGAGCAAAAGCCGGTCACCTACGTTCCAGCTAAGGACGAGGCCACTGGCAAGGAACAGAGCGTTCCGGTCTTCACCAACACCTACTCCACCTCTTTGCCCCTTTCTGGTATGTCAGGCGTCACTCTGACGTACCTTGCCGGCGCGGCGGTGCTTTGCGCTGCTGCGGCCTGGGTGCACATTCGTCGCAAGGCGAATGCGAAGGGAGGTAAGCGTCGTGAATAAGAAAGTTTGCTCCTTCCCGATCTTGTTTGCGCTGCTTGCCCTCCTGATCGGCACCTGCGCGGTTGTGTTCCCCGCATCCGCGCAGGCCGCGCCGACCTCGACCGGTTCCATCACGGTGAGCGGCACCGTGGCGAGTAGCTACGACGCCTACCAGATCTTTGACGCCAACGTCGTCGATGACGACAACGACGCCAAGATCGCCACCGACCTTGTCTGGGCAAGCGATGCCGTGCGCGACGCCGCGCTGCCTGTGTTGCACAGCGCCGGCATGCCCAATTCCCAGACCACCGCACAGGAAGCTGCCGAGTGGCTCAACACCGATTCCCGCCTTACGAGCGCGCTGAGCGCACAGCTCGCTCGTTCCCTCCAGAGCTCTGGCGCCGTGTCCGTGGCCCTTAACGCGGTCACGACGGCCGAGCTGCCCTGTGGCTACTGGCTCATCGTCGCCAAAGACGACGCCATCTCCCAAAACGAGGCCGGCACCGCGCCGATCATGGCCCTGGTCGGCGGCAGCGCCGTCATCGTCAAGCCCAAGGCCGCCACTCCCAAGGTGGCCAAGCATGTGCTGGAGGACAGCACCGCCGCCTGGGGCAAGGCCGCCGACGCCACGGTCGCCGACGACCTGTACTGGCGCCTCTCGGCCACGGTCCCGGCGGGTCTTACCGCTTACGACGCCTATACGGTGCAGCTCGTCGACACCATGAGCGCGGGGCTCGACCCCTCCAAGGTGGCCGCGAGCATGCGCGTGTACGCGGCGGTGGGCGCGAACGGCGGCTTCGACGCCGTTTCGGCCGGCAAGGGCGGCCGCGCCGGCACTAAGGCCGCGAAGGGCTGGACCGACATCACGGCCCAGTGCGCCACCAAGGTGGCCGCGGACGGGATCTTCACCGTGCGCACCGGCGACCTGATTGCCGCGCTCGGCGGGGCCGACGCCTTTACCGCGGGCGCCCGCGTGGTCGCCGTGTACAATGCGCCGCTCAACAGCGCGTGCAACCACGGCATCGCGAAGGGCAACCCCAACGAGGTCTACCTGCGCTACCCGCGCTCTCCTCTTGCCGACCAGTCCGGCGACGCCGGCTTCACCCGCACGCCGAGCGACGACGCGTGCGCCTACACCTGGGATCTCGCGCTCACCAAGCGCGGCAGCGACGGCGACAAGCCGCTGTCCGGGGCGGTCCTGAGCATCGCCGACGACCGCGGTCGCACGCTGGCGGCCGACGGCACGTGGGATGCGCAAGGCAAGGCCACCGTCACCACGGGCGAGGACGGCCGCGTGACCGTCTCGGGCGTGGACTCGGGCAAGCTGGAGGTCCGCGAGCTCAAGGCGCCCAAGGGCTACACCGCCTTTGAGGGCATGCGCGGCGTGACGGTCAAGGCCGAGGGCCTGGACGTCGACCAGGTGGCGGCCGCCAAGCCCAAGCTCACCGTCACGGCCGAGTCGCCCCTGCGCGCCGACAGCGCGGACGGGTCGACGGGCAGCCTGGAGGCGTCGATCATCAACACGCCCGCCAACGTTTCCCCTCGAGGCTTTATGCCCTCGACGGGAGATATGGCAATGTTCGCCGCGGCCGCCGTGGCGGTCGCCGGAGCCGCGCTCATCGTGGTCGCGCTCCTGGTCAAGCGGGGAGGTGGCAGCCATAAAAAGTAGCTGGCAGCCCCACCGAGAGCGGGGCGAGACACAACGAAGCAGATGCACAGACACAGACAGACGATGACCGACCGAATGAGAACCAACCGGAAAACGGAGGAAAAGAAGATGAGCATGAACAAGAACATCGCACGCCTGGCAGTAACCGCCGGCCTCACAGCAGCGCTGAGCTTCGGCGGCGTGATGGCTCCGGTGACCATGGCGTTTGCTGAGGGTGACAATACGATCACGATCACGCAGGTCGACAAGAATGGCACGACCAAGTTTAAGGCGTATCAGATCTTTACGGCCAAGGTTGTGGACCAGAACAAATCCAAGGTCGCCTCGGACATTGATTGGGGGAACAATGAGACGAAGGAGGCCGTCATCGGTGTTCTCAAGAAGGTCAAGGGCTCCGGCATTGACGACTCCTCGACCCCCGAGGCCGTCGCGGACTATCTTGCCCAGAACGTGAAGGACACCGCTGACGATACCCGCGTGAATAACAACGACCTGCTCTACAAGATCGCGGATGCCGTGGCCAAGGCTTCCACCCAGACGGGTGCTTCCTTCGCTGCTGGCACTCCTTTTACCGCTCCGAGCAACGGCTACTACCTCTTTGTGACCGACGCGCTGGACGCCTCTAAGCCCAACACCGGTACCTCGCCCATCTTTGCCCTCGTTGGCGGCAAGTCCGTGACCGTTACCGAGAAGACCAGCATTCCTACCGTGACCAAGAAGGTCAAGGACGACAAGCCGAACAGCAACTGGGCGGACAAGGCCGATTCGCAGATGGGCCAGAACGTGAACTACCAGCTTACCGGCACCGTCGCCAACAACGTTGCGTCCTTTAGCACGTACAAGTATGAGTTCTACGACGAACTGTCCGCCGGCCTGACCGCAGAGGAAGGCAGCATCAAGGTTTACGCCGGGACGGATCGTGGTACTGCAACAGAGATCGCGGCAGACAACAACTACACTGCTGACGTCACCGCCGACGAACTCACCGGCAAGTCGACCCTGACTGTCAAGTTCACCGACCTCAAGACCGCTGTGGCCGATCTCTCCGCGCAGACGAAGATTTATGTCGAGTATACCGCCAAGCTCGACCCCGAAAAGGACGCCAATGTTGTCGTGGGCGGCAACGGCAACGAGAACACCGTCAAGCTCGTTTACTCCAACAACCCCATGGCAGAGGGTACCGGCACCTCCGTGCCCGACACCGTACGCGACTACACCTACGCGCTCAAACTCGTCAAGCAAGATCACGAAAGCAAGGAAAAGCTCCAGAATGTCGGATTTACCATCCAGGCTACCGCTCCTGATGACAATGCGGACGGCAGCGCTTCTAAGGACAAATACGTTCAGGAACATGGCAACCTTGGTGAAACGCCGCATGAGTTCTTCACTAATGAAAATGGCGAAATTTACATCAAGGGACTTGACGCCGGTACTTACACCGTTCATGAGCAGACTGCCCTCGGCAACTACAATTCGCTGAAGGACTTCACTTTCACGATCTCGACTCAGGCGTCTAGTGCAGACAGTCTTCATAAAACCGAGGAAGAGGCACAGACCGTGACAGTCACCAGGACGGCGGAGACTTCCGACTTCGTTATCCTTGATGACGCTACTCAGACTAATGGTACCGTCACCCTTACCGTCGAGAATAAGAAGGGCTCCAACCTCCCGCTGACCGGTCTCAACGGCGTGACGTTCACTTGGATCGCTGGTGGCGCGGTGCTGTGCATTGGCGTGGCGCACCTCATCCGCAGCCGTAAGCAGGCCGAGGAGTCCGAGCAGGAGTAACGCTCGCTCACCCATCCCTTTGGCAGGTGGGATGTGATGGCCATGAGACTTGCGGACACTTTTCTCGTCCATCCACGTTCTTGCTTTGCCATCTTCTTTTCGGGGCAGACTCCGCACTGGAGTCTGCCCCGTTCTTTTTGGACAACGCAGCCAGGCTCCATTGCCCGATGCAGGCACTTTCGTCATCGCGTTTCTTGACTCGTATGGGGTTCGGTTTAGGGTCCGTAGGCGCACGCGCGGTGCGGACGGTAGAAGGCATTTGCGCCGCAACAAGCGCAAATAAGAATGCCCGGGGTTCGGAGCCCGGGCATTTAACTAAAGCTGAAAACTAGGCCGCCCGCGCTCTCATACACTTACGCGGGGTGCGTCGTTTTCTATTGACATTGTATCCCGAATCGCCCAGCCGATTCGGGACATTTTGAAAACTCAAATGCTGGCTTATCCTCGACTGGACGGTGCAGTCTGGCTGCGTTGTCCGGCGCGGAAGTTCGCTAATCGGCTATTATTTGTTTAGACAACCTAAGTTGTAGAGGAGTGACCGGCGATGGTGCAGGGCGCCAAACATATGAAGAGCAATAACGCCGCGGCCAACGGCGGCTCAAGCCCTCAGCCCAAACCTCAACCAAAGCCCAAGCGTCGTCGTAAGCGATTGCCGCGCTGGGCCGACCGGCTCATCACCATCGTCATCATCCTTATCGGCGTGGGCCTTATGACCTGGCCTTGGATCTTGGACCGGCTCGAGGCCTCGGGCGTGTTCAACCAGATCAGTACCGTGTCCAGTACAGTGGACGCGCTCTCCGAAGAGGAGCGCGAGCGCATCTTGCTGCAGGCGCGCTCCTATAACGAGCAGCTGGCGGGCGAGGCCACCGAGCTCCCCGCCGACCAGATTGAGCCCTACGCCCAGCAGCTCATCTTTGACCGCGACCCCATGATGAGCTGGGTCGAGATCCCCTCCATCGACGTGAGCATGCCCATCTATCACGGCACGAGCGAGGAAGTCCTTATGGCGGGCGTCGGCCACCTGGAGGGCACGAGCCTGCCGGTGGGCGGCACCTCGACGCATTGCGTGCTCACCGCGCACTCGGGCATGCGCAACCTGAGCATGTTCGACGACATTCACTCGCTGGAGCCCGGCGACCTGGTGCTGCTGCACACCATGAACAAGACGCTCGCCTACAAGATGGTCGACTCCGAGGTGGTTCTGCCCGAGGAGATGGAGTCGCTGACCATCGAGCCCGGCGCCGACAAGGTGACGCTCGTCACCTGCACGCCCTACGGCGTGAACGACCATCGCCTGCTGGTGCATTGCGTGCGCACCAAGTACAGCAAAAAGGACGTCGACAAGCAAAAGTCGCTGGCCGGCCGCCACTGGGGCAAGCGCGAGTTTGCCGTGCTCATCGTGGTCGTGGCCATTGTGCTGTTGCTGCTGGACATCGTGATCCACGCGATCCGCAAACGCCGCAAGGCCAAGGCCTCGGCATAAGGCTCGCTCAAATCCACCACAAAGGTGCCTGCTCTCTTTGTGGCGGTTGGCTCCAGCCGGGCATTCGAGGTATCGAAACCGTCCCAACATTCGATGAAAATCGAGATTTTGCCGAAAAACATCGAATGTTGGGACGGTTTTTGCTGTGAGCGGGGCAGCTCTTGTTGTGAGCGCGACGGTTCCTGCTGCGACCGATGCACTTTTGCTGCAGAGGCGCCGCCCTCGTTACGTTTTCGCTGCATTTGGGTAAAGCGCCTGCTCCAAGTCGGCGTTGCCCTGTATACTAGAGCGGTTTAACTGTTATGCGGAAGGGAGCGCCTATGGCACTCAGCGAGAAAGACGTGCGCGGCATCGCCGAGTACGCAAAGATCGCACTGACCGATGACGAGCTCACCCAGATGACGTCCTACATGAACGACGCCGTCCAGATGCTCGAGCCCGTCTTGCAATATGACTTGCCCGACGTGGAGCCCACGTTCCATCCCATCGGAAGCCTGTCCAACGTGATGGGTGACGACCTGCGCGAGCCCGAGCGCGATCTGCCGCTCGACGTCGCGCTCGAAAACGCCGGCAGCGCGCGCGACCGCTACTTTCGCGTGCCGTCCATTTTGGGAGAGGGGGAGAGCGAGTAATGAAGCTCAATCTCGATCGATTCACGGCCGCGCAGCTGGCCGAGCACGTTGCCGCCGGCGATTTCTCTGCCACCGAGGTCGCGCAGGCATCGCTCGAGGCCATCGAGGCGCGCGAGGGCGGAGTCCAGGCATTTCTGCAGGTGGCGCCCGAGCTCGCCCTTGATGCCGCTGCCAAAATTGACGCCCGCCGCGCCGCCGGTGAGGCTCTGCCCCCGCTCGCGGGCGTGCCGCTGGCCATCAAGGACAACATGAATCTCGTGGGTACGCGCACCACCTGCGCTTCCCGTATGCTCGAGAACTACCAGAGCGTCTACACTGCCACCTGCGTCCAGCGCATGCTCGACGCCGGCTGCCTGCCCATGGGCAAGGCCAACATGGACGAGTTTGCCTTTGGCAGCTCCACCGAGAGCTCGGCGTTCCACCGCACCAACAACCCTTGGGATACCGAGCGCGTGCCCGGCGGCTCCTCGGGCGGCTCCGCTGCCGCCGTCGCCGCGGGCGAGGTTGCGCTCTCGCTGGGCTCGGACACTGGCGGCTCCATTCGCCAGCCGGCGAGCCTGTGCGGCGTGGTGGGCTTTAAGCCCACGTATGGCGCCGTGAGCCGTTACGGCGTGGTTGCCTTTGGCTCGTCGCTCGACCAGGTGGGACCCTTTGGCCGCACGGTCGAGGATGTCGCGCTGGCCATGAACGCACTTACCGGTGCGGGCCACGATCCGTACGACTGCACCAGCCAGGATTGCGCCGTCGACTTTACCGAGCACCTCAACGACAGCATCGAGGGCAAGCGCGTGGGCATCATTCCTGCGTTTATGGAGGCCGAGGGTCTGACGCCCGAGGTCAAGGTCGCTGTTGAGCGTGCCGCCCAGGAGCTGCAGAACCAGGGCGCCGAGCTCGTGGAGGTTGACCTGCCGCACCTAGACGCCGCCATCGCCGCCTACTACGTCATCGGCCCGGCCGAGGCGTTCTCCAACCTGGCTCGCTTCGACGGCATTCGCTACGGCTATCAGGAGGAGGGCTGCGCCAACCTGTCCGACCAGAGTTCGCTTTCGCGTGCCCACGGCTTTGGTGCCGAGGCCAAGCGCCGCCAGATGCTCGGCGCCTACTTGCTCTCCTCGGGCGTGTACGACAAGTACTACTACGCCGCGCAAAAGGCCCGCACGCTCATCACGCAGGACTACGACGCCGCGTATGCCAAGGTGGACACCATCCTCATGCCCGCCTCGCCGCGCACGGCCTTTAAGTTTGGCGAGATCAGCGACCCCACGCAGATGTACCTTTCGGACCTGTACACCATCTCGCTCAACATTTGCGGCAACGGTGGCATCTCGGTGCCGCTGGGCCTGGGCGAGGACACTCAGCTGCCCGTTTCTGCCCAGCTGGTGGGTCCGGCCTTTAAGGACCGTCAACTGCTCACGTTTGCCCGCGCCCTGGAGCGCGGCTTTGCCGATGCCGCCACGGGTGCGCCCGCGCTTTCCGTCGCGCCCGATTTTGCCGGGAAGGGAGGCGAGCTGTAATGAAGGAGCTTTCCGAGGTCCTGCAGGATTGGGAGGCCGTGATCGGCCTGGAGATCCATACCGAGCTCACCGCACTCGATACCAAGATGTTCTGCAACTGCAAGCTCAGCCACGATGACGAGCCCAACGCCAACGTGTGCCCGGTGTGCCTGGGCCTGCCCGGCGCCCTGCCGGTGCCCAACAAGCGCGCCATCGAGAGCATCGTCAAGGCCGGTCTCGCCACCAACTGTGAGATCCAGCGCCACTCGATGTTCTACCGCAAGCACTACTTCTATCCCGACATGGCCAAGAACTTCCAGACCACGCAAGGTCCGGTCGCCTTTGCCATGTACGGTCACCTGGATCTGGACGTGACTGGTCGCGGTGCCGCCGAGCGCCCCGACTGCGCGTTTGGCGAGGCCGAGGCCCAGAGCCTGGCGAGCGCTTCGGCCAACGCCGAGGGCCTATCCACGTCCATGACGTCGACCATGCGCGAGGGCAACCAGCGCGCCGGCCATCTGGCCAGCTACGACGCGTCCAACCTGCAGATGCCCGAGCGTCGCGAGGACGGTTCCTACACGGTGCCTATCCGCATCCTGCGCATCCACATGGAGGAGGATGCCGCCAAGATGGTGCACGTGGGCGGTGCCGAGGGCCGCATCACCGCCGCGGCCGAGTCGCTCGTCGACTACAACCGCTGCGGCACGCCTTTGATTGAGCTCGTGACTGAGCCCGACTTGCGTACGCCCGAGGAAGCGCGCCTGTTTATGGAGAAGCTCCGTCGCATCTTTGTGACGCTGGGCATTTCGGACTGCTCCATGGAGAAGGGTTCCATGCGCTGCGACGGCAACGTGTCGCTGCGTCGCCGCGGCGAGACCAAGCTGGGCACCAAGACCGAGCTCAAGAACCTCAACTCGTTTAAGAGCCTGCACGACGGCCTTGCTTACGAGATCTGCCGCCAGGCCGAGGTGCTCGAGGAGGGCGGCATCATCTATCAGGAGACCCGCCACTGGGAGCCCAGCCGCAAGCGCACCGTGGTCATGCGTGTGAAGGAAACGGCAGACGACTATCGTCTGTTCCCCGACCCCGATCTGGCGCCGTTCGATTTGGACGACGAGTTTATCGACCGTTGCCGTGGCGAGATTCCCGAGCTGCCCGATGCCAAGCGCGCCCGTTTTGAGGCCGACTTTGGCATTAAGGCGGCCGACGCCGAGCAGATCGCCGGCGACCCCGAGTTTGCCGACTTCTTTGAGGCCGCCGCTGCCGGTATGGCTGGCAAGGAGGCCCAGACGGTCGCAAACCTGCTGGTCAACGAGATGATCGCCTACCTTAAGGGCGCGGGTGTGTCGCTCGCCGAGTCCGGTATTGCACCGGCTCAGGTGGCAGCTCTTGCTAAGCTGCTGGCGACCGATGCCATCAGCTCCAACCAGGCTCACGAGGTCTTTGAGGCCATGGCCCAGACCGGTGACGATCCCAACAAGATCGTCGACGAGCGCGGCATGCGTCAGGTGAGCGACGCCGGCGCGTTGCAGCCGATCGTGGACGAGGTGCTGGCAAACTGTGCCGAGCAGGCGCAGCAGTACCGCGACGGCAACCAGAAGGTCATCGGCTTTTTGGTGGGCCAGTGCATGAAGGCGAGCCGCGGCAAGGGCAACCCGAAGCTCTTCAACGAGTTGCTGAGAACGTCGCTCTCGTAAACGGGAACCGAGGGGCCGGGCGCAGGGCCTTGCCTCTCAATTTCGGACAGTCCTGACTCACGACGGAGGCGCCACTGGCGCCTCCTGTTCGTGCGGAACTCATTGAGAGGCAAGGCCCTGCGCCCGGCCCCTCGGTTCCGTGACGACTCGGCTGTTCGGGTCAGGTGGGGCTGAATGGAATTTGGTGAATGAGGGCGCCGTTGGCACCCTCATTATTTTGTGGATGTGGCGCAGGAACGGTCCCTTTGTCGCATATTTTGGGCTGTGGAAATCGAAGGTTAATACTTTTCCCGAGAAGTGAACGACCTTATTTGGGCCCCTGAAGCATCGACACTTTTGGAGCCCTGTTTCCTGCGGTTTTGTCTAGTTTTTCCTGCGGTTTTGCTGGCGAAAAATGCGGATGCTTCGGGGGTCCGATTTTGCTCGTTCACTTCTCGGGAAAAGTATTAGACCTCGATTTGTTGGGTCGGGGGAGAGCCTTGCTTGGATGCCGGAGATGTACGTCGCGGCAGACGGATCGCCAGAAGTCGGCTGGTCTGCGCCCCAAGATTTCCAAAAAGTTAACCTTTGTTGACCTCAATAGTTAGATAAACTAAACTATTTTCTAAAAGTGTGCTCGAGCAAACTTATTTACTCGGGTGCTGAGGCACCGTGCCGCGTCCAGCGCGGCAAAAGGGAGAAGCAACATGAAGAAGTCGACGTTTAACACCCTGCTTGTCGGTGGCGGTTTTCTGCTTGGTACGGCTGGCATCAAGCTGCTCACCAGCGCTCCGGTAAAGAATGCCTGCGTGCAGGGTATCGCGTGCGGCATGCGCATCAAGAACGGCTACCAGGACATGGTCGAGCAGGCCAAGGCCGAGGTCGACGACATGGTTGCCGAGGCTGCCTATCTCACCCAGAGCGAGGCCGCTGCGGACAAGGCAGCCGAGTAGCACTCCCAGGCACAAACTATGAGATTCTCGATTATCAGCGAGATCCCCGGCAGGACCCGTCTTCAGTTGGCGGGTCCTGTGCCAGAGAGCGATCTCGATGCGCTGCTTAAGCTCAGCGGCGACATTGACGGCGTGCGCAAGGTGCGCGTTTACGGCCGTATTGGCCAGATGGCGCTCGAATATGACGAGCAGCGTCGTGCAGGCGTGTTCGATGCCCTGGGCGCACTCGATGCCCAGGCCATCGCCGACGCAAAGACAGGTTACGTGATGCAGCTTGAGCCACGCAAGCACAAGCTCGTTATGGATCTTGCCACGCTTGTCGGCGCCCACTATGCGCGCCGATGGTTTTTGCCCACGCCCCTGCGTGCGGTGTTTGTCGTGGCCGGTTACATGACCTTTTTGCGCGCCGCCCTTCGTGAGCTCGCGCAGCCGCGCCTAACCGTTCCCGTGCTCGACGCTTCGGCCATCGGTATCTCGTTTGTCAAACGCGACGTCGACACCGCGGGCCAGACGATGTTCCTGCTCAACGTGGGCGAGCTGCTCGAGGACTACACCCGCGCCATGAGCGAAAACGAGCTCATCAACTCGCTGCTCGACGTGCCCGACAAGGCGCAAAAGGTCGTCGGTGACACCGAGGTGAGCGTTCCCGCCACCGAGCTCGAGCCCGGCGATCTGGTGGCCGTGCGCACCGGCATGTCCATCTGCATTGACGGTGTGGTCGAGCAGGGGAGCGCCATGGTCAACCAGGCGACCCTGACCGGCGAGCCACTTGCCGTCGAGCGCAGCGCAGGCGACGACGTGTTCGCCGGTACCGTCGTGGAAGACGGTAGCATCTTGGTGCGCGTGCGCGCCAATACGGCGCAAACCAAACTGCGCTCAATCGTCTCGCTCGTGCAGACGGCCGACTCGCTCAAGTCCGAGGGCCAGTCGCATATGGAGGACCTTGCCAACAAGATCGTCCCGTGGAACTTCCTGCTCGCGGGCCTGGTTGCGCTTACCACCCGCAGCCTCATCAAGACCTCAGCGGCACTGATGGTCGACTACTCGTGCGCACTCAAGCTCACGGGTTCCGTCGCCGTCATGACTGCCATGAGCGATGCTGCCAAGATGGGCGTCATGGTCAAGGGCGCTAAGTACTTTGAGTCGTTTGCCAAGGCCGATACCATTGTCTTTGATAAGACCGGCACGCTCACCGAGGCGCAGCCGCGTCTTACCTGTGTGCTCACCACCGATGGCTGGAGCGAGGACGAGATCCTGCGCCTTTCCGCTTGCTTGGAGGAGCATTTCCCGCATCCGGTGGCGCGTGCCGTGGTCAATGCGGCACGCGAGCGCGGGCTCGAGCACCGCGAGCGTCATGCCGCCGTCGAGTACATCGTGGCGCACGGCATCGCTTCGTCCATTGAAGGACGACGTGCCATCATTGGTTCCGCACACTTTGTGTTTGAGGACGAGAGCGCGCAGCTCGATTCCGACATTAAGGAGCGCATTGAGTCCCAGATGCAGGGCCTGTCGCCGCTGTATCTGGCGGTCGATGGCAAGGTCGTCGGCGTGCTCGGCATCGAGGATCCGCTCAAGCCCGGGGTCCGTGAGGCCATCGCCGACCTGCATGCGCTGGGCGTCAAACATGTCGTTATGCTCACGGGCGATTCGGAGCGCACGGCCGAGCGCATTGCGCGCGAGGCGGGTGTCGACGAGTTTAAGGCCGAGCTGCTGCCCGAGGACAAGTACGCCTATGTGGAGCGCATTAAGAGCGAGGGGCGCCATGTTGCCATGGTGGGCGACGGCGTCAACGACTCACCGGCGCTGGGCCTGGCCGATGTGGGTCTGGCCATGGGTGGCGGAAGCGACATCGCCAAGGAGGTCGCCGACATCATCCTGACCGACACGGATCTGGCCGCGATCGTGCGTCTGCGCCGCATGAGCCAGGGCCTCGTTGATCGTCTGACGAGTTCCTATTCTAAGGTGATGCTCACTAACTCAGCGCTCCTGGCGCTGGGCATTACCGGCGCGATTACCCCGCAGGCGTCATCGCTGCTGCACAACGGCTCGACGATTGCCTACAGCCTGAGCAATGCGAAGGCATATCTGCGCTAGCAGACGTGTTCGTCTACGTTATCTGGCCTGCGCCCAGACGGCATCGGTGTCGTTCAGGCGCAGGTCTTTTGCATTTGGATGCCAACGTATGGGTTGATTCGTTTTGCGCCGACCATGCCGAGTCGCTTGCCGCACGCGCGTTTATTGGGCAGGCGACGGAGGCAGGGGCATTGCTGTTCTTTCCGGTGCATATCGCCAAGGACGTACTGTATGTTGTACAGCACGAACTGAAGCGCAGCGTTCTTGCCAGCGGGGGAGCGCTCGGCGAGGCTTCTGCCCGCGCGATTGGCGATGCGGCGCTGGCGTTTGTTCGGAACATGACCGAAAACGCCACGGCCGTGGGCGCAGATGCGTCGGACCTTTGGCTGGCCGACAAATACTTAGCGCTCCATCGCGATTACGAAGACAACTTGGTGCTCGCCGCGTGCAAGCGCGCGCAGGTCGATTACTTGGTAACTAACGATCGCAAGCTGCTCGAACATGCCGATCTTGCAGCAAAGACCCCGCGCCAAATGATGCCGATTCTGGCTTTGGCCGAACGCGGCGGCGCGGCTATCGGTTGATGCGAACTGTTTGCGGGCCTCTTGGACGACGATGCGCCAAGGGGCCCGCGTCTGCTATTTACAAAAGCTCGGCCTTAATGGCGGGACTTTCTGCGAGCTGCTCGGCTGCCTTTTCGTCGGAGCTGTCGAGTGCTGCCAGACTGCGGTAGACCCACTCGTTGACCTGGGTGTTCTTGACGCCTGCGGTCTGCATAAGGGCGCCTACCTCGCGGATTGCTGCGAGCAGATCGGCTTTGGGACCCGCGAGCTCGACCTCGATGCCGTGGTAGGCGGTCACGCCGCGGTTCTCGCTCACGTGGTCGATAAAGCCCTCGACGGTCTCAAGCTGCTGGGCGAGAGCTGCATCATCGTCAGCGTCCAGCGCGACGAGTGCGTTCGATACCGTGAGGGCAGGATGTCCGCAGGGGACAAAGCCTTCGATGACATCCATAGCTTCGGTAATGGTTGAGCCCAGGCCTGCGAGGGCATTGACGAGTTGCTGCTTGGTATCCATAACGGTCCTTTCGACGGGTCAATTTTGCTTGGCGAAAATATACGTGACGCGATCGGTAACAAAAGCGCGAAGTGCGGCGCACATTGGGGTCTTCACAGCTCGTGCATAGAACAGCTGTCCGCTTTCAGAACGTGGTAAGATAACACTCCACAAGCGGGGCTCGCCCCGTATGTTCCTTGAAAAGTCGACGGTTATCGGGTGTTTGCAGGCCCGATACCATCCAGACTTTCCCAACATTCGGGGGCGACTGGTTTCGACACGATAGCTCTGAGAGAGGAAGCAAGCCGAGGTCTCCTCGCCTCGTTAAACAGGGGTACCGTCAAATTGAATTGACAACAACTCTTCTTTTGAGCCTATGGCTCTCGCTGCTTAGTTTATAGCGGCGCGTCAACCCGGTGATTTCCCCGACACCGGCGCGACGTCATGTTAGGGGAATGCTCCTGCGCGCGTAATCGGTATGGCGCAGGCTAAGACTGAACCGGTTAGGACGCCGCGAGCGTGTCGCTGCGCGCAAAGCGTCCGAGACTAAACCAGCGACTGAGCTTGGAGATGCCAATCAGGGGGCTTTCGTGGACCGGAGTTCGATTCTCCGCGCCTCCACCATAAGTAACAGGCAGGTAGAGAAGTGTCTCTACCTGCCTTTTTATTTCTAGTCCGCACCGCGGAGAATCGAACTCTGTGCAGGGCGCGGGCGTTAAGAAAACGCGTAAGCGTTTTTAGCCCGCGGGCGAGGACGCCGGCAGGCGGCCGAAGCCGGTGCGGATTTGCGAAGCAAATACGCGGATTCTCCGCGCAATGCCCCAGCTAGATATAGATGCGATGCCGATCGGGCGTCTTGCCCCGGCCTCAACCCATCAACGGATTCCCCAAACCGCGGAGAATCGAACTCTATGCAGGGCGCGAGCGTTAAGCAAACGCGAAGCGTTTGTAGCGAGCGGGCGAGGACGCCGGCAGGCGGCCGAAGCCGGTGCGGATTTGCGAAGCAAATACGCGGATTCTCCGCGCAAAGCCTCGACCCGATATGGATGCGATGTTATCGAATCTCAGCCTGCCGTGCCCCGCAGCAACGCAGAGTGGGACGCGCTTTCCCAACGGCAACCCAGGCGGAAACTGCGACCCGGGATCCGCGCTCAGACTGGGGCGTTGTTTCCGGATGGCTCCTCAAGCGGAAACTGCGACCCGGAATCGAGCCGTAGAGTGGGACATGCTTTCCCAATGGCAGCTCAAGCGGAAAGTAAATTCCGGAATCCTCATTCGGAATGGGATGCAGTTTCCAAATGAATGGCTAGCGGAAAGTTCATCCCGGAATCCCGCCTCAAACTGGGACGCGCTTTCCGCCGACCGCCCCGTCCTCCGCAACTCCAAAACCAATGCGCTCTCTATCCCAAAACTGGGTAGAAGAAGGCCAAAACGAAACAGTAGGAGGTCAACATGACTGCAGAAGATAAGGCAAAGAACGCCGGAAAGGTCGCGCTCGTTTTGGAGGGCGGCAGTTTTCGCGGACAGTTTACCGCAGGCGTGCTCGACGTTCTCATGGAGGCTGGCGTCGAGATTCCGGCTGTTTATGGTGTATCGGCCGGCGCCCTCAACGGCGTGAACTACAAGTCGCACCAGATCGGCCGTGCCAACCGCATCAATCTGGCTTTCTGCAATGACAACCGCTTCATGGGCGCAGCATCGTTTGCATCCACGGGCTCCATCGTCGGCTACGACTTTATCTTCAACGATGTCCAGGACCGCCTGGATCCCTTTGATAACGAGACGTTCGACGCGAGCCCCATCGAGATGTATGCCGTTGCGACGGACATGCTCTTTGGAACCGCCGCGTACCTGCCCGTCAAAAGCGCCGTGCTCGACCTCGATGCCGTGCGCGCCTCGACATCGTTGCCGCTGGTGACGCCACCGGTCGAGATCGACGGACACAAATACGTCGACGGCGGCGTGGCCGATTCGGTCCCCATCGAGCATGTGCTGGAGGAGGCCGGGTTCGATCGCGCGGTCGTCATTGTCACGCAGGACCGCTCGTACGAGAAAAAGCCCTACGAGTTTATGCCTGCCGCGCGTGCCCGCTATGCCGAATACCCCTACCTGCTCGAGGCTATCGAGACGCGCCACGACCGCTACAACATCCAGCGCATGCACCTGTGGAAGTATGAGCGCGAGGGCCGCGCACTGGTCATCGCTCCGCAAAAGCCGGTTGAGGTCGGCCACGTTGAGCACGATCCGGCAAAGCTCCTCGACCTGTATATTCAGGGCCGCCAGGAGGCAAAGCGCTTGCTGGGAGATATCGAGGCGTTTGTCGAGCGCTAGTATCGCGACGTCATGACCCATGGACGACATGTGCAGAAACTCTGGTCGGAGCCAAAATACCTGTTGACTCGTACGGCGAGCGGGGTAATATGGACGGGTTACTTGCAGAGCCCCGTGAATCTCTGTAACAACACGTACTGTACATGGAGGAGTCTAAGTGATTTCGAAATCGACTCACTACGCCAAGCAGGGCGAGGTCCAGCGCAACTGGGTTCTCGTCGACGCCGATGGTGCTGTCCTGGGCCGTCTTGCCACCCAGATCGCAATGATCCTGCGCGGTAAGAACAAGCCCCAGTTCACGCCCAACAGCGACTGCGGCGACTTCGTTGTCGTCATCAACGCCGATAAGGTCCAGCTTACCGGTAACAAGGCCGACACGAAGACCTATTATCGCCACAGCGGCTACAACGGCGGCCTCAAGGCTGAGAGCTTCCGCCAGGCTATGGAGAAGCACCCGGAGAAGGTCATCGAGCGCGCCGTTCGCGGCATGCTGCCCAAGACCACCCTCGGCCGTGCCCAGATGACCAAGCTTAAGGTCTACGCTGGTGCCGAGCATCCGCATGCTGCCCAGAACCCCACGAAGATTGAGCTGGAGGCTTAAAGATGGCTGAGAACACCGTTGTCTACCAGGGTACCGGCCGTCGTAAGAACGCCGTCGCCCGCGTCCGTCTCGTCCCCGGCACCGGCAAGGTGACCATCAACAAGCGTGACGCCGAGCAGTATTTCGGCCGTCATCAGCTCGTTGAGAACGCCCTTGCTCCCTTCAAGGTGACCGACACCGCCGGTCAGTTCGACGTTATCGCTCTGTGCGATGGCGGCGGCATCTCCGGTCAGTCCGGCGCTCTGCGCCTGGGCATCGCTCGCGCTCTTCTGAACGCTGGCGACTACCGTGCTGACCTCAAGAAGGCCGGTTTCCTTACGCGCGATGCTCGCGTGGTCGAGCGCAAGAAGTACGGCCTCAAGAAGGCCCGCCGCGCTCCCCAGTTCTCCAAGCGCTAAGGTTTTATCTCCTTACGAGATACAATGTACAAGCGGGGCCTACCGACTGCTCGGTGGGTCCCGCTTTTCTTTTCGACTAGGGTGGGCGACTGCGTTTTGCCCACTTGGGAAGGAGCGATCCTATGCCCCAGAACATCTTCGGCACCGATGGCGTCCGTGGCGTCGCCAACGCCGACCTCTCGTGCGACCTCGCGTTTCGCCTGGGCCGCGCGGCGACCAAGTTCCTTGGTCCGGACATTTGCATCGGCCGCGACACGCGCCTTTCGGGCACCATGCTCGAGAGTGCTCTGACCGCCGGCATTATGGCCGAGGGCGGCCGCCCGCACTGCTGCGGCGTTATCCCTACGCCGGCCGTGGCACTGCTCACTGTCCAAAATGAGCTCGACGGCGGCATCGTCATCTCCGCTTCGCATAATCCGCCGGAGTTCAACGGCATCAAGTTCTTTAGCCGCAAGGGCATGAAGCTTCCCGATGCTGTCGAGGAAGAGATCAGCGCTTGGGTCATGTCCGAGGAGGCCATGGCTGCCGATACGCTGCCGACCGGTGCCGGTGTGGGTCACATCATTAAGATGAAGGACGCTCGCAAGGCATACGTCGACCACGCCATCGATACGCTCGACGGCCTTAAACTCGATGGCCTGGTTGTTGCCGTCGACTGCGGCCACGGTGCTTCTTGCCAGACCACGCCCGCCGCACTGCAGCGCCTGGGCGCCACGGTCCATGCCATCAACACCGATTACTGCGGCACCGACATTAACGTCGAGTGCGGCTCCACTCATCTTGAGCCCCTGCGTGAGCTCGTGCTGCGCACCCACGCCGACATCGGTCTGGCTCACGATGGCGACGCCGATCGCGTGCTGTTCGTGGACAGCGAGGGCAACGAAATCGATGGCGACTACATCCTGGCCATCTGCGGCTCCGACTTGGCCGCTCGCGGCAAGCTCGCCAACTCCGAGATCGTCTCGACCGTTATGTGCAACCTAGGCTTCTCCATCGCCATGAAGGAGCAGGGCTTCGAGATGGTCCAGACCGCCGTGGGCGACCGCTATGTTCTCGAGCGTATGCTCGAGGACGGTGCCGTCATCGGCGGCGAGCAGTCCGGCCACATCATCTTCCTGGAGCACAACACCACCGGCGACGGCTTGGTGACGGCCCTGCAGCTTCTGGCCGTGCTCAAGCGCACCGGCCGCACCCTCACCGACCTTGCCGGCATCATGAAGAAGTACCCGCAGGTACTTGTCAACGTACATTCCGACAATAAGGCCGGCCTGGACGATTGTCAGCCCATTTGGGACGCCGTCGCTGCCGCCGAGAAGGAGCTCAACGGTCGCGGCCGCATTCTGGTACGTCCGAGTGGCACCGAGCCGCTGGTCCGTGTGATGGCCGAGGCCGAGACGCACGAGTTGACCCAGCGTGTGGTTGACGACATCGTCGAGGTTGTCAAGCGCGAACTTCCCTAATGGTCAAAAACGGGTGCCAAGTGGTAAACTGTTAAAGTTATTTTGATTGATTGGTATGTCCGAGGGGGAGCATGTTCACTAAAGTCCTGAGGTCTTTTGGTATGCGTGGTCGAGTCCTTACGCTGGATGCTCCCATCTCGGGCGACGTCATTCCGTTATCCGAGGTCAAAGACCAGACGTTTGCTACCGGCCTTTTGGGCCAGGGCGTGGCGATTCAGCCTACGGGTACACGTGTGATTGCTCCGGCTGACGCTAAGGTCGAGGCGATTTTTCCCACGGGTCATGCCGTTGCGCTCAACACGGTCGATGGTCTAGACGTGCTCATCCATGTTGGTTTGGACACTGTCCAGCTTGAGGGCAAGCATTTTAGCGTGCATGCACAGGTGGGTGATGTCGTCCATAAGGGCGACGTGCTCATCGAGTTCGATCGCGAGGCAATTGCTGCCGAGGGTTACGATGTGACGGTTCCCATCTTGGTGTGCAACTCTGTTGAGTTCTCGAGCATCAAGGGCTCCGTTGGCGAGCATGTCGAGGAGATGGACCAGCTCATCGTTGCTCGCGAGCGCTAGTCGCTCCGCTTGGCCTTTAGCCTACAATTCAATCACGTTTACGGAGGGCGCCCTTGAAAGAGGGCGCCCTCCGTGGCAAGATGGGGATTGTCCGAAGCTAAACAGCTTTGGGTCACCGTGGACGGGCAGGGGCCTCGACGCGGTTAGACACGAGACACATATATTACGCGACCTCGCCCTGGTGGCCGCACACGTTGGTTGCGGCCGACGCGGGCCGCGGGCAAGTGCTTGTAAGGGGAGCCTTGCCTCTCTTGTACGAGAAAGGACGCGTAATGAAAATCATTAAAGCTAAAGACTACGAGGATATGAGCCGCAAGGCCGCTAATATCATCTCGGCCCAGGTTATCCTCAAGCCCGATTGCGTGCTGGGTCTTGCCACCGGCTCCACCCCGATTGGCGCTTACAAGCAGCTCGCCGCTTGGTACGAGAAGGGTGACGTCGACTTCGCCGAGGTCAGCACTTATAACCTGGACGAGTATCGTGGTCTTTCGCACGACGATCCCCAGAGCTATCACTACTTTATGCGCGAGAACTTCTTCGATCACATCAATATCGATCTGAACAACACGCACGTGCCCGATGGCTCCAACCCCGATGCCGCTGCTGCCTGCTCAGAGTACGACAAGATCGTCGCTGCCGCCGGTTACCCGGATCTGCAGCTGCTCGGCATTGGTAATAACGGTCATATTGGCTTCAACGAGCCCGATGACCACTTCTCCAAGGGTACGCACTGCGTCGACCTGACCGAGAGCACCATTCAGGCTAACAGCCGCCTGTTCGACAGCATCGATGATGTGCCCCGTCAGGCTTACACCATGGGCACCCAGACCATCATGTATGCCCGCATGATCCTGGTTGTCGCCAACGGCGAGGCCAAGGCTCAGGCCGTGCACGATATGTACTATGGTCCGGTTACGCCCAAGTGCCCGGCTTCGATCCTGCAACTGCACACCAACTGCGTCGTCGTTGCTGACGAGGCCGCTCTTTCGCTCTGCGAGTAACGCGACCAAGCGATCTTGCATAGCTTTCCAAAAGGCCCTCGCTTTGCGGGGGCCTTTTTAGTGGACATACGCCGTGGCGTATACATGACGGAAACCTTGCCGCGTGCTTGACTGGAGGGTTTTAAATTTTTGTGATTCATTCTATAGCAGATTCTATGCACATTTGCCACCATAGAGTCGCAGGCGGTAGCGAGGAGTAGGCGAGTTGCGCAACTCAAATAAAAATAGCCGACTGCGCTACACTGCAAATGGGATGGGACATGCTGGCAAGCGCATTGACCTGCGCAAAGACCTATTGGTCGGGGGATAAGATACCATCGGGCCTCGCTGTACAAAAACTTGCCAAACACGTACCGGCAGACAATTAAAAACTCTAAGTCGCGCTATTCACGGGGCGGCTCATATGGTCCTGCAGCTACGGTGTCCATATGGTCGAGTTGAGGAGCAAGCATGGTAAACGATTTGGGCAATACGGACGACCTCGAGTTGATGCCGACGGGCGGCGGCTATATGGTGCGGCGCGATCGCTTGATGAACGAGCTCATCGTTAAAGGGCGCAAGGCGGGAATTGTTTTGCTCTACGCGCCCGATGGGTTTGGTAAGACGTCGGTGTTGCTGCAATACGTGCAGGAGGTTAAATCGGACCCCACGCGAGGGCCGGTTCGGATTATCGAGGCCGACCGCGCGATTGGACGCGAGCTCTTTATGCAGCTCGAGGTTGTCGCCGATGAGCTTAAGGACAAACCTCATTCGCTCGTTGCGATCGACAACGTGCCCAATCTCGAGCAGCACGAAACCGAGGACCTCATCGATCGAATCCGCAGCTTACGTGCTACGGGGACGGGGGTCTTTATTGCCTGCCGCCCCTCCAACCGATTGCTTATCCACGGGCTGGGCGATTCTGTAAAAGTCAATGCGCAGATGCTCAAGGTGCACGCCTATGAGTATTCGTCATGGGCCACGGCGTTCTCAATCAGCACATCGCTTGATTTCTATCGGCTCACACAGGGCGTACCCGAGCTGGTATCTGCCTTGCAGACGGGAATGTATGGACAGGGCGATGTTGCCGGGTTGCTCGAGAACGAAATCGTCAACGTGTACGGTGCGGCGCTGGCCGATCTCGCATCGCTCGAGAACAACCTGTTGTTTACCGTTGCCTGTTTGATGGTGCTGATGGGCGAGGGCCGCATTGCGGAGCTAGAGGCGTGCGGCGTGAGGCTTTCGATGGTCGACCAGTCCATCTTTGTGCGCGATTATCCGATTTTTGGCGTGGATCCGTCTGATCGCACCTTTAGGTGTTTGGGCGCTAAGGACAACGCGCGCCTGAGGCTGCGAAAGCTTGTTGCCGAGATCCGTCCCGAACTTGTATCGCGGGCTGCTCGCATTTTGATCAAGGCGGGCCGATGCGATTTGGCTATGGACCTGGCCGACGCGTTCTTGGACCGCCATGTGGTATTGGAACTTGCCGGGCAGTATGGGACCGATCTTGCCCTGACCGGGCACGGAGGGGACATTTGCCGTGCGGCGTCGGCGATGATCAATGCGGAAAAGCAGGAGCAAGAGCCGGCACCCGCCGAGGCACTCGGCGTGTATCTGGCGGCTGTCAGCGTGTGCAATACAAAGCTAGCAAGGTATATGGCGTCCGTTATCGAACGTGCGGGTGACCAGGCGGCGCACGAGGTCGATCCCGCTACCTGGAAAAAAGCCCAGGCGCTCACCATCGCCTTTTATGGCGACAATGATCTGGGGCTTCCCGCCAACCCTGTTGTGCAAGAACAGACATCCTGCGAGGTGCTCGACATGCTGTCCGCGCATATCGAGGTCAAGCGCCACCTAACCGAGCGAGCGGAAGACGGCAATGTTCTCGCGAAGCTCAAGGCGTGCAAAGCTTATGATTGCGAGCTCGACATCGCGGGGATTCTCATACAGGCCGACCATATGCTGGTGGAGCTGTTCGACGGCTCGTTTGCTAAACCCGACGAGCGCGATGACAAGATGGCGCAGATACTCGAGGCGCTCGATATCCGCGGGCTTAAGGCGCCATCCATTTGGCTGCGTATGGTGCTCGCGGCGCGGCGCCTGCTCGCGGGCTTGCCCGTGACCGACGATGTGGCGTTTGGCGAGCTCGACCGCTTTGCGGTGCGTGTTCGTGACAATCAAATTCAGCTGTTTGGGTTATTGCTGGAGGGTTGGCAATCGCTGGCGGAGGGGCGGCCGGTCAACGCGAAGTTTCGCGCGGTTCAGGTACTCAAGCTCGCCGACGAATCGATTGCGTACATGCGCGAAAACGCTTTGCTGCTGGAGCGCGTGGCGTATCTGCGCAATACGTCGCTGGTATCGGTTCGCGAAGAGGCGGAGCTGCTCGACATTAGCAAGACGCAGGCCGGTGGCTCAGAAGCCTGGATCGTGGCGCTGCACCTGGCCGCTGCGGGCCGCGATAGCGATCTTGCCGCCTGGATGTCTATGAATCGCTCGGGGATTTTAGACCCATCGTATCGGCTATTTGCGCGTCTTGCGATGCACTGTCTGGGCGAGCCTGCCGTCAGGATTCGCAAGAAGCTTCCGGTGCGTGAGCTGTCGCGGTATTCACTACGCGATGATTTTGAGGGCGAAAGCGAGCACCTGTTCCAGGCGGGCGAGGTTGAGGCTGTCGATACGATCGGCCATATTGAGATGCGCATGTTTGGCACATTTCGCGCCGAGCGCGACGGCTTTCCCATCACGGATAAGATGTGGCGTCGCAAAAAGGCGGCAACACTTGCCGAGCGGCTCGCGTTGGGCATGGATGCCATGGTCGACCGCGAGACAATCGCCATGGAGTTGTGGCCCCATGCCGAGTTTAGCGCCGCGCGCAACAATCTGTATTCGACGGTATCGCGCTTGCGCTCGGCTTTGGGTCCAACGCCGGATGGCAAGTCGTGCGTGCTCATCCAAAACGAGTGCATAGGGCTCAACGGCGACTACGTTAAGACCGATGTAAGGCTCTTTGACCAGCTGAGCCGCGAGATCCTGGGAAACCGTATGGGCGCGAGAGGCCCTCACCTGGTTGAGCTTTGTCTTAAGGTCGAGCAGCTCTACGCGGGGCCGCTGTATGTTCCCACCGGTTGCAATCCCACGTTTTTTACGCGCATGCGCCACATTATGCAATCCAAGTACATCGACTGCATGATTAGGGGAGCGAATGCCGCTCTCGAGGAAAATGACCTGCAATCGGCAATTTGGCTCGTTGAATCGGGGCTTCGCCAAGAGACTGCGCGCGAGGACATGGTTCGCTGTGCCATGCGCGTTTACGGTGCGGCGGGACGACGCCGCGATGTTGTCGAGCTATACAGCGGCCACATGCACCACCTGCGAGAGCAGGTTCAAGGCGTGCCTGAGCCCGAGACAAGGCGCCTGTATGAGCGCCTGGTCGAAGGCAGGCTCAAGCGCGTGCTTGTCGAGCGATAAAAAACGGGCGCCCGAATCACTCGGACGCCCACAGGCTACTCGGTATGGCCAGTCGGTTTTAGACGAGCTTGATCTTCTCGATATCCTTGCGCGAGGACTCGCGATACAGCGAGAACTTGCGGCCGATAACCTGAACGACGTCGGCGTGGCAGCGCTCGGCGAGCTCCTCGGCGGCCTCGCGGGCAGAAAGGCTGGAGCCGTCCAGCACGGAGCACTTAACGAGCTCGTGCTTCTCCAGGTAGGCGACCGTCTGCTCGACGGTGCCCTCGTTGACATCGGACTTACCGATGATGATGGCGGGGTTGAGGTGATGGGCCATGCTGCGAAGCTGCTTGACCTGGGCTCCTGTCAGTGCCATGGGTTCTCGCTTTCTATGTATGGGGCGCCCCGCAATGGGGCCTTAATCTACGTGAGCTGTCCCACGATAGCGCAGGAACGGCGTGGTGTGGAGCGCGTTTGCCCAGTTCGCAAAGAATGCGGATGCCGGGCGGGAAGACGATGCAAGCTTTAGATGGGCTACGGGCGGGGTACGGAGACCGGTTCCCAGGCGATAAACGCCCATCGGACTTTGCGGATGTGGTCGAGCATGTAACGTCCCTGCGGTACGCCCTTGGATCCCGGCTCGCCGGCATGGGGGTTCTCGATCATGTGGTGGGCGATATAGTCGCGCAGGCGGTCAATCTTATCCTCGTTGCCATGCTCGAGCATGCGAGAAAAGTCTGCCACGCCCGCCTCAAGACTATCGAAGGTGTCGCGGCGGGGCGATTCAAAATACGTGACCTGCGGCAACGCACCCATCTGAATAAGGATGTTAAAGGCATATACAAATCCGTTGCTGCGGGTAACCGAGACGCCGATGGCGTTCATCAGGTGCAGGTCATAGCGCGGGCTGGAGTTGGCGACCATCGTGACAGCACAACGCCGACGAGCCGTACGATCAAGCTTGGCAAGCGCACCTTTTAGATTGGTCGTCGTAACCGACCGACTGGCAAAGGCAACATCCACCGCTTTCACAACCGGTGCAACCAAATCCCAATCATCATCCCAAGCAAGCTCAAGCGGCGTAATAAGATCCTCGAGCCCATAGAACTCAATGCCAGCATCAAGCGTGCTCAACATAGCAGGGGAAAAGTCAGCAGCAATCACAGGATGCCCAGCCTGAGCAAGCGGAATAGCAATCGACCCAGCCCCGCACCCCATATCGAGCACCGACTCGCCAGGCTCAAGCGCCAGCAGTTTTATAAAATCCCGAGCATACGGGGCAGTCTCCAGCGGACGAAAATGCCGAGCCCTTTTATCCCACTCAAAACAATCATCAGCCCGATGCCGATCAGCCTGCAGACGCATCCATTCGCCATTCCAATCCGCAGAAAGAAGCTCAGATTGAATTACACCATCAGCCACGGGCCATCCCCCTCACAACAAAAAAGCGGCCCCTCCCAAAAGAAGAGCCGCAACCAGCATATATCAGAAAAAGAACCGTTCCAATGCCAAACCGCCGTACCAGCCAAGTGGTGCAGGAGCGAAGCAACTGCAACCGGGACAGAACCCAACTGAGGTCCCGTTGTGCAGGAGCCCCGGGGAGGGCAAATATATAAGGTCGATCGCGAGTTCCGCACGAGCCGGAGAGCACTTAATGTGCTCTCCGTGCGAGTCAGGACTGTCCGAGCAGGCGACCTTATATATTTGCCCTCCCCGGGGCTCCCGCACCAGTCCCCCTCAGCTAGTTCTTGAGCGAGTTCAGCGGCGCCGGGAAGCGTCCGCCACGGTGGGCGAGCACGGTGCCGGCGTTGGGGTTCACCGGCATGATGGGCGCACGGCCGAACAGACCGCCGTACTCAACGCAGTCGCCCACGCCCTTGCCGATAGCGGGAATCACGCGCACGGCCGTGGTCTTATTGTTGATGACGCCGATGGCCATCTCGTCGGCGATAATGCCGGCGATAGTCTCGACCGGGGTGTCGCCGGGGATGGCGATCATGTCCAGGCCAACGGAACACACGCAGGTCATGGCCTCGAGCTTCTCGAGCGAAAGTGCGCCGGCCTCGACGGCAGCAATCATGCCGGCGTCCTCGGACACGGGAATAAAGGCGCCCGAGAGACCGCCCACGCTGGAGCTGGCCATGACGCCGCCCTTCTTGACAGCATCGTTGAGCATGGCGAGCGCGCAGGTCGTGCCGGGGCCACCGCAGGTGCCCACGCCGATGATCTCGAGGATGCGTGCAACGGAGTCGCCGATGGCGGGCGTGGGAGCCAGCGACAGGTCGACAATGCCCTTCTCGACACCCAGGCGATGGGCAGCCTCGCGGCTCATGAGCTCGCCGGCACGGGTGATCTTAAAGGCGGTCTGCTTAATCTTCTCGGCGACTTCCATCATTGATGCGGAGTCGGGCAGCGTCTCCAGGGCTGCAGCCATAACGCCGGGGCCCGAGACGCCTACGTTGATGACGGCGTCGGCCTCGCCACCGCCGTGGACGGCACCCGCCATAAACGGGGAGTCCTCGACCATGTTGGCAAAGCAGACAAACTTGGAGGCGCCAACGGAATCCTCGTCTGCCGTAAGCTTAGCGGCATCGATGATGGTCTGAGCCGCCATGAGCACGGCGTCCATGTTGATGCCGGCACGCAGACTGGCGACGTTGACGCTGGAGCAGACGCGGCTGGTGGTGGCGAGCGCCTGGGGGATGGACTGGATGACGCGGCGGTCGGCGTCGCCGATGCCCTTCTGGACGAGTGCGGAGAAGCCGCCCAGGTAATCGATGCCGAGCGTCTCGGCCGCGCGGTCGAGGGCATGCGCGATGGGGGTGAGGTCCTCATCCTTGCAGCACGCGGCAATCTGCGCCACCGGGGTGACGGAAACGCGCTTGTTGACGATGGGGATACCGTACTCGCGCTCGAGGTTCTCGGCGGTCTCGACCAGGTGCTCAGCCGTGTGCGTCACGTGGTCGTAGATCTTCGTGCACATGCGGTCGAGGTTCTCGTCACCGCAACCCATGAGCGAAACACCCATGGTGATGGTCCTGATGTCGAGGTTCTGCTCCTCAACCATGCCGCGGGTTTCCGCGATTTCTGCGGGCGTGATCGCCATCCTTGCGCTCCTATCTGCCAAAACGAGCATAGTCTTATCTATTCTAACGTGCCGCACGTGCCAAGTGGCGCGTGCGGCACGTTTTGGTGCTCGGTTGTTTCCGTTGTGTTACTGCCCAAAGACCTCTTCGGCGATACGAGCGCTTTCGGCGGCGTCCTTGGCGTAGTAGTCCGCACCGATCTGCTTGGCGTATTCGGGGGTGAGCACGGCGCCGCCCACGATGATCTTGACGCCCGGCACCTCGGCATGAAGCAGCTTGATGGTCTCCTCCATGGCGACGACCGTGGTAGTCATAAGCGCCGAGAGGCCGACGAGTTTGATATCGCGCTCCTTGACGGTCTTGAGTACCTCCTGCGGGTCGACGTCGCGGCCTAGGTCAAAGACGGTATAGCCGTAGTTGTCGAGCAGCATTTTGACGATGTTCTTGCCAATATCGTGGATGTCGCCCTTGACGGTGGCCACGCAGATTTTGCCCTTGTCGGCAATCTCGCCGGCGGGCATCAGTCGCTTGATGGTGTCGAAGCCCACGCGTGCGGCCTCGGCCGAGGCCATGAGCTGCGGCAAGAAGAACTTGCCCTGGTCAAAGAGGACTCCGACCTCGTCGAGGGCGGGGATAAAGTGATTGTTGATGAGGTCCATGGCGTCGTGGTCTGCCAGCAGACGCTCGGTCTCGGCAGCGATCTCGCCTTTGCGGCCCGAGACGACCATGTGGCGAATCGGGTCGTCGTTGCCGTCGGTGCCGGCGGTGCCAGCAGCGGGCGCGGCATCACTCGATGCGGCCTGAGCTGCTGCCGGGTTTGCGGCGATCTTATACGGATCGGTCCAGCCGGCGTAGCGCTCGATGTATCCGGTCGAGCCCTCGTCCTCAACGCTCAGGACGCGATAGCTGTAGACGGTGTCCATAAAGCGCTTGGAGCCCGGGTTCATGATGGGGGCGTCCAGGCCCGCGCCAAAGGCGGCGGCCAAAAAGACCGAGCCCAGCAGCGGGCGGGCAGGCAGGCCAAAGCTGATGTTCGACACGCCGAGCGCGCATTTGACGCCCAGGCGCTCCTTGCACAGGGACATGGCGCGCAGGATCTGCTCGGCCTGGCGTTGATTGGTCGAGGCGGTCATGACCAGGCAGTCGATGAGGATGCGGTCCGGTCCGATGCCGTAGCGGGCAGCCTCGGCCACGATGCGCTCGGCGATGGCGAAGCGGGCCTCGGCAGTATCGGGGATGCCGCCTTCGTCGAGCGTAAGGCCGACAACGTTGGTGCCGTAGTGGGCGACCAGCGGAAAGATCTCATCCATGATCTGCTGCTTGCCATTGACCGAGTTGATGATGGGCTTGCCGGCGTAGCGGCGCACGGCGGCCTCGACGGCCGCGGGGTCGGTGGAGTCGATCTGCAGCGGCAGCAGCGTGGAGCCCTGGAGCTGCTCGGTCGCCTGTTGGATGATCTTGACCTCGTCGATCTCGGGCAGGCCCACGTTGACGTCCAGGATATCGGCACCCTGCTCTTGCTGGCTGATGCCCTGGCTCACGACGTAGTCCAGGTCGCCGTCGCGCAGGGCCTGCTGCAGGCGCTTTTTGCCGGTGGGATTGATGCGCTCGCCGATGACGGCGATCTTGTGGCCGTCGCAGGGAAGGTCCACGACCGTTTGGGCGCTCGTGACCGACATGCTGGGCTTGCGGTGGCGCGGGCTGGGCGTGTGGTTGTCGATAAGCATGCGCAAGGCCGCCATGTGCGCCGGCGTGGTGCCGCAGCAACCGCCCACGACGCTTACGCCGTCGGCGATCATGCCGGCGACGGCCTCGGCATATTCGGGGGCCTGGATGTCAAAGACGGTGTTACCGTCGTCGTCTACATGGGGGAGTCCCGCATTGGCCTGCACCATAACGGGCTTGTCCGTTACGGTGAGCATGCGCGCGGCGAGCCCCCGGAGCTCGGCCGGTCCCTGGCTGCAGTTGATGCCCAAAACGTCGGCGCCGATGGCGTCGAGCGTGATGGCGGCGACCTCGGGGCTCGTTCCCAGGAAGGTACGACCGTCTTCCTCAAAAGTCATGGTGGCAAAGACGGGCAGGTCGGAGTTCTCGCGGCAGGCGAGGACCGCCGCCTTGATCTCGGCCAGGTCGGTCATGGTTTCGATAATAAAGAGGTCCACGCCCGCATCGACGCCGGCGCGAACTTCCTCGGCAAAGAGGTCATAGGCCTCGTCAAAGCTGAGGGTGCCTAAGGGACGAAGCAACGCGCCGATGGGGCCGATGTCACCGGCGACGTAGCGGGCGCCGGCCTCGCGGGCACAGGCGACGGCCGCGGCAAAGACGTCTGCCACGGTGGCGGCACCGTCGAGCTTGTGGGCGTTGGCGCCAAAGGTGTTGGCGGTGATCACGTCGCAGCCGGCCTCGACGTACTGACGCTGGATATCAGTGATAACCTGGGGCTCCTCAAAGTTGAGCAGCTCGGGCAAGGCGCCGGCCTTCATGCCGGCCGCCTGCAGCATGGTGCCCATGCCACCGTCGAACAACAGGTGTCCCGTGCCCTCGATGGCCGCACGCAGGCGATCGTCCTTAATGCGCAGATCGTCGATCGTGCGCGTCTTGTACGTGGCACCGTTGCGACGTGCGGCATCAACGGGTGCCGCCAATGCAGTGCCGTCAGAATCATGAGTGATAAGCGGAGTAAACATCGAGGGCTCCTAATGGCTGGAATAGCAGGTGGTGTGGGCGGCGCGGAAGCGGCAGTTCTCGCGCATGCGGCAGATATTGCAGGTGGGGCGGGTCTGGGCGTCGTGGACCTCGCCGTCGAACAGGCCGATCACCGCGGTCACGCTCTTGGTGGGCATGAGTAGGCTGGTGGGTGTGACGGTAAGCCCGGTGAGGCGCGTGGCGTTGAGCGCGTTGACGATCGAGCGCTGGGCCGAGAGCGGGCAGTCGCCGTAGCCGGGACTAAAGCGCCAGTTGCCGGCGAGCCCATGAACGGCGGCGTCCGTCTTGACCTGCTGGTCCATTTGTTCAACGGCGGCTTCCACGTAAGCGGAGCACGCGGCGTCGAGCACGGCGCCCTCCAGGGGATGTTGGGCTCCCGTGGTGCGCAGGCGACGCTCGGCGTCCATGCCGAGGGTGCAGGCCATGAGCGCGGCAAAGCGGGCATCTTTGAGATGTCGATAGATATCACGACCGCGCAGCTCAACGTTGGTGCCGACCAGACGGATGCAAGGCGTGCCCTGCTCGTCCACGCCCGTGGCATCGATGACAAATACGCGGCGCACGCCACGGGGCTCAATGTCCAGTTCCAGGCGCTCGACTACAAGCTCAATACGTCGTGACAGCTCGGGCTCAATCTGCTGGCCGCCGTAACCCAGATACCGCAGCATCTCGGCACGGTCGACACGGGGATGGTGCGCAGCATCGACACGGTAAAGCGCCGGCGACGCAAAGTCGGCCGGCACTTCGACAGCGGTTGTATCGATGTGCGGTTTTTCCATTACCCCAGGCGCTCCATAATAGTCGCGGCGATCGCAGGACGATTCATAGTGTACAGGTGCAGACCGGCGGCGCCGTGCTCCTTAAGGTCGCAAAGCTGACGGGCGGCATAATCTACACCGGCTGCCTGCAGGCTCTCGGGGTCGTTCTCGTACTTGGCGAGAATCTTGATGACGGGGGAGGGCAGCGACGCGCCGCACATAAAGACCATGCGGCTGATCTGCGACTTGCCCATAAACGGCATGATGCCCGCGGTAATGGGCACGGTGATGCCGGCCTTGTCGGCAAGCTCGCGGAAGCGATAGAAGCACTCGTTATCAAAGAAGAGCTGCGTCACAAAGAAGCTCGCGCCGGCGTCTTGCTTTTGCTTGAGGTGCTCGACCGAGAGGTTGAGATCCTCGCAGGCAATGTGGCCCTCGGGGTAGGCTGCGGCGCCCACACAAAAGCCGGCGTCGACGAGCTCGGGGATGAGGTCGCGGGCGTAGGCGTAGTCCGAGGCGGGCTTGTCGTCCTCGGTCGCGCCGGCAGGGAGATCGCCACGCAGGGCCAGGATGTTTTCCACGCCGGCGGTGCGGTACTCATCGATCTTGGCGGCGATATCGGCGTGGGTACGGCCCACACAGGTGAGGTGCGCCACCGAGGGCGTATCGAATTCGCTCGTAATCATATGCGCGATGGGGGCGGTGGTGGCACCGTTGCCCGAGCCGCCAGCGGAACAAGTGACCGAGACAAAGCTCGGCGAAAGCTTGCACAGATTGCCTGCCACCTCGCGAGCCGTGTTGAGGGTAAGCTCGCCCTTGGGCGGGAACATCTCAAACGAAACGGGTGCGGTGCCCTGGGATGCTGCCTGCTTAAAAACCTCGTCGACGCGCATATCGTGCTCCTTTAGATACGTAATAGTGTGATGTGTTGTAAGGATTCTACAGCACCACTGTGTCACGGTGGAGTTTCACTCGCTATTCGGGGATACCAATCAAAGATGCCTTGCTATCGACATTCCCTATAGCAGAGCGGTCAATCTAGGATGGGGCTATAAAGACTGGTATCTGATACGAAATACCAGTTAATAGAGCCCCATCCCAAATTGACTACCCTTAAACCATGGGGAGAGGTCTGCAATTTATACAGTTGATTGGCTGTTGAGGGCGGCAACGCCGCCGCGATGCGGTAACCTCATTGATTGGTTTCGTGACAGCAACATAACGGTAATGTTGCGGAAACACGACGAGCCTAATCTATGACTCGTTCGTTAGTAATCAACACCGCTTCTCACGCGGTGCCGATACGAAGGGAGTTCCGTATGGCCGAACTTACTGACCGCTTCGGGACCATGGTGTTCTCTGAGGAAGTCATGAAGGACTACCTCCCCAAGGACATTTGGAAGCGCCTTGCTGCAACCCTCGAGGACGGTGAGCCGCTCGACCTGGATGTGGCCAACGCCGTTGCCCACGCCATGAAGGTCTGGGCCATCTCCAAGGGCGCGACGCACTACGCGCACTGGTTCCAGCCGCTTTCGGGCATTACTTCCGAGAAGCACGACAGCTTCCTCGAGCCCAACCACGACGGCACCGCCATTACCAAGTTTACGGGCAAGAACCTCATCCAGGGCGAGCCGGACGCCTCCAGCTTCCCCAACGGCGGCCTGCGTGCCACCTTCGAGGCCCGTGGCTACACCGCTTGGGATCCCACCAGCCCCGCCTTTATCAAGGACGATGTCCTGTGCATCCCCACGGCTTTTTGCTCCTACACGGGCGAGGCCCTGGACAAGAAGACCCCGCTGCTGCGCTCCATGACCGCACTCTCGCGTGAGTCCAAGCGCGTTTTGGCGCTGTTTGGTAAGACCCCCAAGAAGGTCGTTCCTTCCGTGGGCGATGAGCAGGAGTACTTCCTGATCAAGAAGGACGCTTACCGCAAGCGCAGGGACCTGGTCATCACCGGGCGCACCCTCTTTGGTGCTGCTCCCTGCAAGGGCCAGGAGCTCGAGGAGCACTACTTTGGCGCTATCCGCCCCACCGTCTCGTCCTATATGAAGGACCTGGACGATGAACTGTGGGCGCTTGGCATTCCTGCCAAGACCAAGCACAACGAGGTCGCTCCCTGCCAGCATGAGCTCGCCCCTGTCTACGGCGAGGTCAACGAGGCCATCGACCAGAATCTGGTCATGATGGAGAAGATGAAGCTCATCGCCTCCCGTCACGACTTGGTCTGCCTGCTGCACGAGAAGCCCTTTGAGGGCATCAACGGTTCGGGCAAGCACAACAACTGGTCGCTTGGCACCGAGTCCGAGAACCTGCTCGACCCGGGCGACACCCCGCTCGACAACCTGCAGTTCATCGTCTTCCTCACCGCGGTGATCGAGGCCGTCGATAACTATCAGGAACTCCTGCGTGCCTCCGTTGCCTCGGCCGGCAACGATCATCGTCTGGGCGCCAACGAGGCTCCTCCGGCGATTATGTCCATCTTCCTGGGCGACCAGCTCACCGAGGTCGTCGAGAAGATCATCGATGGCAAGGCTTCCGTCCATGCCACGCGCGGCGTGCTTGACCTAGGCGCCGATACCCTGCCCAAGCTGATGCAGGACAACACCGACCGCAACCGTACCTCCCCGTTCGCCTTCACCGGCAACAAGTTCGAGTTCCGTGCCTGCGGCTCCGAGCAGAACGTCTCCGACTCCAACCTGGTGCTCGATGCTGCCGTGGCCAAGTCGCTCAAGTCTTTCGCCGACGCACTCGAGGGTACGCCCGAGGATAAGTTCCAGGACGCCGCGCTCGAGTACTGCAAGAAGGTGCTGACCGATCACCAGCGCATCCTGTTCTCCGGCGACGGTTACTCCGACGAGTGGCCCATCGAGGCCGAGAAGCGCGGCCTTGCCAACAACAAGACCACGGCCGACGCTCTTCCCGCCTTTGTTTCCGATAAGGCCATTGCGCTCTTTGAGGAGACGGGTGTCCTGACCCGCGCCGAGGCCCAGTGCCGCTATGACTGCAAGCTCGAGAAGTACAACAAGCTCATGAACATCGAGGCTACCACGATGGTTCGCGAGGCGCGTCGTACCTATCGCCCGGTCATTACCGCCTATGCCACCAAGGTCGCTAAGGGCCTTGAGACTATTCGTGCCGCCGGTGCTGAGGCCGCCATGCAGTGCGAGCAGAACACGCTCAACAAGCTCTGCAACGGTATCACCGCCATCAACGACTCCATCAAGGCGCTCGACGCCGTACATCAGAAGGCCGAGGCTCTCGATGGCCAGGAGCAGGCCAACGTATACGCGCACGAGGTCGTTCCCGCTATGGATACGCTGCGTGCCGCCGTGGACGCAATGGAGGAGATCGTGGCCGCCGACTACTGGCCGGTTCCGACCTACGACGACATTCTGTTCTACGTGTAGAACGTAACCGACATATCGTCACGGTATTGAGCCGGGGTCCGCATCGCGCGGGCCCCGGCTATTTGTTTGCGAAGGACGCTTTGGATCCCGCTTTGCAACTGATTCGCCCACGCAATAAGGGGTCGTGGGCAAAAAACGTCAAATATGAGTACTGTCACAAGCCCTGTAGCATTATCTTTTTGCAAAATATGCAGTGTTACGCAACATATGTCCAAGTACTTAGCTGATAAATGCCTGCAATTCCTCCGCCATAGGACGCCTTGTGTCCAAATCGCCTTCTGATGGCATGAAATCGCTGTTACTAAATTGGTAACAGTACTCATATTTGCTATTTTTTGTCCACGGGCCCTTGGATGACAGTGTGATTTTATGCCTTCGGGGTTCGAATCCCGGCGTTGGAGAAGAAAAAAGCCCGTCACCACAAGGGTAACGGGCTTTGCATTTCAAATGGTGCCCCCAGCGGGATTCGAACCCGCGATATCCACCTTGAAAGGGTGGCGTCCTTGGCCGCTAGACGATGGGGACAGCGGGAAAGAGTATAGCAGACTTTTTTGCCGGCGCGTATATCGTTGGCAAACTGGAAAACCACCACAAAGGTGCCTGTCTCCTTTGTGGTGGTGGGGCGTTAGGGGAGGAGCTTCATGGCGGCGTCGTGAGCGGTGCGCTCGTAGGTGTCGTCGAGGGGTTTGAGCGGCAGCAGGGCTGTGGCCTGCGCATCGCCGCGCCGCTCGAGGGCGTGCGCGATCAGCCAGTCGGCGAGTTCGGGGTTCTTGGGCAGTGCCGGTCCGTGCAGGTACGTGCCGATGACGCCCTTGTAGATGAGACCCTCAAAGCCATCATCGCCGTTGTTGCCGGTGCCCGTGACGACGGACGTTCCGAGCGGCGTGGCATCGGCGTCCAAAAGCGTGCGGCCGCCATGGTTTTCGAATCCCACAAAGGGCTCAGGTGCCAGGTCGGTTTTGACGGCTACGTTGCCGATCAGGCGGTCGGAGCCGCGTACGGTCTCGGCGGCAATGACCCCCAGACCCTCGATGCGATCCTCGCCCATATAGTACGAACGGCCGAGCAGCTGATAGCTGCCACAGATGGCAAGCAGCGAGCCGCCATCCTCAACATAGGCCGCGACCTTGTCTTTTTGGGCGAGCAGCTCGTGTGCCACGGCTAGCTGGTCGCGGTCGGAGCCGCCACCCATCATGACGATATCGGCATCATGCAGATCGAGCACCTCGCCCATGCGGACCTCATCCACGCGAACGGGGATGCCGCGCCAGGCGCAGCGGCGCTCGAGCGCGATAACATTGCCGCCGTCGCCGTAGAGGTTAAGGGCATCGGGATACAGGTAGACGATGCGCAGCGGGCGCGAAAGCTCGACTGGTGCGATGCCGACAGGAAGAGCGCTGCCGTCGGCACGGGCTACGGCGCGCCCGGCAACAGCGTCGGAAGTGGCGCCCTTCAGTCCGTCGAGCTCTTTGACCAGCGGCGGGAAGGCCGTGTAGTTGGCGACGGCGTAGAAGGTGTCATCGGCGGCCTCGTCTGCCACGGCGCCGATCGCCTGCGCGACGTCCGAGATAATCGCGGCATCGATGCCGGCGTACTTGAGGCGTACCTGCATGTCGTGCGCACGCGTGCCTCCGGCAAAGGTGACAAGACCCGGCGTGTCGGCGATGCGCTCGAAGTCGACATCGTAGATCCACGAGACATCGTGGCCGTCGGCATCGTTGTCGTTGAGGAAGAAGGCGCAGAGCCTGCCACCTGCTGTTTTAATGGACTGGATCTGGCGATCGAAGCCCACGGGATTCTTGGCCAGGTTGGCCTCGACGGTGCGGCCGGCAATATCCCAGCGGCCCATGCGTCCGCCGGCGGGCACGTAGGCATTAAGCGTGGGCTGCAGGTGCGCCGCGTCCACGCCCAGCTCGTGCGCCGCAAAGAAGGCGGCGGCGACGTTATAGACCATGTACAGGCCGTTGTAGCGCGTGGCGATGTGCACGGCGGGCGCGTTGGCCTCGGGTCCAAAGGCCAGGTCAAAGCCGTAGCCGTCGCAGCCGAGCTCAACGCCCGTCACGCGGCGGAGCAGCGCGGGGCGACCCCAGCCGCACGAAGGGCAATGATAGGCGCCGAGCTGGCCGTATTGCACGTAGTCATACTCCAGCGGCGCGTTGCACTGCGAGCAAAAGCGCGAGTCGCTAATGCGGTCAGACTCGGTGTTGGTGGCGCCGTCGATGCCAAAGGCAATACTCGCGTTGGGAACGCGCACGGCGATCGCGGCACACAGCGGATCGTCGGCGTTATAGATAAGCGTCGTTGTCGGCGAGAGCTCCAGCGCGTGGGCGATGACGTCCTGGGTGTGGTCGATCTCGCCGTAGCGGTCCAGCTGGTCGCGGAACAGGTTGAGCAGCACAAAGTAGGTCGGCTTGAGCTTGGGCAGGACGCGCACCGTGTAGAGCTCGTCGCACTCAAAGACGCCTACGCGCTTGCCGCTTCCGGCGCGCTTAAGATCGCTGCGGCTCTCGAGCAGGGCGCCCACCACGCCCGGCTCCATGTTGTTTCCGGCACGGTTGCATACCACGGTGGCGCCGCTGGCGGCAACGGCGTCGGCGATGAGGTTGGAGGTGGTGGTCTTGCCGTTGGTGCCGGTGATTACCACGCTGCGGTCGACAAGGCCCGCGAGGTCGCTCAGCAGCTCGGGGTCGATCTTCATGGCGATACGGCCGGGGAGTACGCCGCCCTGGCGCTTAAGGACGGAGCGCAGCCCCCAGCGGGCGATATCGCTCGAGGTGCAGGCGAGAGAAGAGCGGAAGTTCATGAGGCCGTTCCTAACATAGATGACATGGTCGTGGCGTTTGCGCCGTTAAAAGCCATAACGGCGCGCAAATTCCCGGGCAAGCTGCGATACGTCTTCGCAAGCGTTGGCCCAGGGGGCAAAGTCGGGAGTATCCGAGATGATGCCGTCGGCCTCCCAAACTGCCTGATGCGAAAGGTCCCAGGGGTCGTGCGGTTCAGGCCGGCAGGGAAGGTACGGTGTCTGATACATGGGGTTCAGCAAAAAGAACGCGCCGCCCTCGCAGCGGTTGGCAAACTCGCGCAGCGCGCGTGTCGCCGGGCGCATCTTGTTCGTTTTGAACAGCAAGATCGTGCGGGCGAGCAGGTACCAGGGGGAGTCCTCGAGGACATCTGCCCCCATCTGTTCCTCGAGCTGGTGGGCTAGGGCAAAAAAGCCGTCCTCGTCTTCTAGGCGAGCGAGGGCGAGTAGCACGGTGCCTGCAGCTCGGGTGGGATAGCCTTCCGCCTTAAGGACGCGGCGGGCGTAGTTGGCGGCAGCACGGTAGCGAGCGCTCGCCATGCACAGCTGCGAGATGGCCTCGAGCGTGTGGAGCCACCCGATAAGAGCCGGCTCGCTTACGGTGAGATCGGCCGCCGTCACGCCGTCTGCCAGCACCTTGTTGGCCCAGTAGTGCGGGGCCTCCATGTCGAACCCGGGCACGCTTTGCTGCAGGTAATCGGTCGTGGTCGCCTCGAGTTTCATCAGGTCGCCCAGACAGGCGTCGACGGGCGTGTCCGCCAAAATGATGGCGAGCAGCTGGGCATCGACGGCCAGCGCGTCGACGCGGACGATCTTGAGCAGCTCATCGCGCGTATCGTCGAACAGGTGGTTGCGCGTCTGTTCAAACTCCTCGTCGCTGCCCATGTCCTCGATGCGATGGAGCTCGTCGAGCAGGTGGCGGTGGACGCCTGCATAGGACAGCAGTGCCTGGGCATGCTCGGTCTGCGCATACTTATGAGGGTTGACGCTCACGTCGTTATGGACAAGCTCGCGTGCTGCATCGGTGAGTTCGGGGTGCGACGCAAGGTAGGCGCGCTCCAGGTAGGCGGGGATGTAGACGCTCGGATCCATTAGAGGTCTCCTCCCTTAAACGGCAGGCCCTGCTCGGCCGCCCGCAGGATGCGCTCGTCAATCTGGGAACGCACGATATCGTTGGTGGCGACCCAGGCGGCAAAGCTGGCGTTGTCGGGGGCGCCCAAGCCCTCTTGCAGTACCGGCGTCGCCTCGGACAGCGCAAGGACAAGCTCGTCGGTGGAGCCCACGCCCACGTTGACGCGGGCATAGACGCCATCGGGAAACTCGGTTTGGAAATAGAGCGCCTCGGCTGCGTGTGGGCACGAGCGTGCAAGGATGCGCAAGTAGTGCTCGGCACCCTCGTAGTCCAGCTCGCGCCAGGCAGCGCTCATCAGCGCGATGAGCGTCCATGGGTCCAAGTCGCGCTCCGCGTCCTTGGGACGACGGCGTAGCGGCGTGTTGGTGAGATAGGGGACGGAGTGGGCAGAGCGAAAGCGCTTGAGCTCCTCGGCGGGGTATTCGAGCTTAGCCATGGCGAGCATTGCGGTGTGGCGGACGCCGGCCGGATCGTTGGGGGCAAAGTCGAGGCTGCAGTTTGCGGCTTCGAGCGACATGCGATAGCGGCCGCTAATGAGGGCGCGTGACGCAAGGGCGGCAAGCCAGCGCAGGTAGGGACGGCGCATAAGGTCGCCTGCGGCCTCACGCTCGTAGGGGTCCTGCGCCGAGGCGATCTTGAGTGCCAGGTCGTGCTCGACTTCATCGCGCTTGGATACCAAGTACTGTACGTACTCCTCGTTGGAGTTGGCGGTGAGGGCGGTCAGCATGCGCTGGGCATCCCAGTTGGTGGGGTCGAGCGCGGCTGCCTCGCGAAGCATGTTCTCGGCAGCGGCCTCTTCTTGCTCTGCCTGGGTATCGTCAGGGATAAAGGGAATGCGGTAGTCGACAGCCTCGACCACCTTGGCAATGAGGTGCCCGGCGCGGTCGCGGTCGTGCACGATGAGCGGCGCGGGGTTGCGGGTGAATTGTTCCATCAGACGCTCTACGGCGGCACCGTCGGTGAGCGGGATATTGTCGCGGCGCAAGGCCTCAAGAACGAGGCGATGGCAATCCTCTTGAATGGGATCGAATGCCATGGGGCCTCCTTTGCTGCGGTTAGGGTTCAAATGTCTCTATATAAGGTTCTAGTTTACCCGCATGTGGCACACCGGGGGTGCCGCACTTGGACATGCACCTTTGCACCACGAAGACGGATGTCGCACAAATGTCGGCACCTTGGACGACTGAGTGGTATCACGGTGCCGCAAACGGTCGATTTTTGGCGGCGAACGGGGCACATTTTGGAGGGCCACAGTCCTGCCCGGGATATGTGGTCAACCTTGATAAAACGTTTGCCCAGCTTGGGAGTATGAATGCCCCACAAGGGTCTTCAGGGATAGAAAAAACGTTTCATCATTGTCGGCTTTAGGTGAATAACTGACCAACCAGAACGGTAGAATAGTGTTTGTCTGAGCGTTGAGACGTTTAGACATCGCGCATTGTCATCGCCGGCAACGCGCAAAACGGTCCTAACGGAGCCAATCGGGTGCTCCGTTATATACGCAAGTCTAAGAGGGGCTTGTTTAGGAGGCACAGTATGGGACGTTTTACCAATCCTCGCGATCTGTACTTTGGTGAGGGCGCTCGCCACGAGGTGAAGAACCTCAAGGGCAAGAAGGCCATCATCGTTTCTGGCGGCAGCTCTATGCGCCGCGGCGGGTTCCTGCAGGACGTCGAGAACGACCTTAAGGAAGGCGGTTTCGAGGTCAAGCTGTTCGAGGGCGTCGAGTCCGACCCGTCCATCGAGACGGTCATGAAGGGCGCCGAGGCCATGCGCGAGTTCGAGCCCGACTGGATTATCGCCATCGGCGGCGGCTCGCCCATCGATGCCGCTAAGGCCATGTGGGTCTTCTACGAGTATCCCGAGGAGTCCTTCGATAACATCATCCAGCCGTTCAGCTTCCCCGAGCTGCGTCAGAAGGCTCATTTCTGCGCCATCTCCTCTACCTCCGGCACCGCTACCGAGGTCACCGCGTTCTCCGTCATCACCGACTACGCCAAGGGCATCAAGTACCCGCTGGCCGACTTCAACATCACCCCTGATGTCGCCATCGTCGACCCCGAGCTCACCTACACCATGCCCGCCAAGCTGTGCGCTCACACCGGCATGGATGCTCTGACCCACTGCATGGAGGCCTACGTTTCCACCTGCGCCTCTATGTTCACCGACGCCAACGCCCTGCACGGCATCCGCGAGATCGTCGAGTGGCTGCCCAAGTCCTATGCTGGCGACCATGAGGCCCGTCAGCACATGCACGAGGCTCAGTGCATCGCCGGTATCGCCTTCTCCTCGGGCCTGCTGGGCATCGTTCACTCCATGGCTCACAAGACCGGTGCTGCCTTCGAGAACGGCCACATCATCCACGGTGCTGCTAACGCCATGTACCTGGGCAAGGTCATCCAGTGGAACTCCAAGGACCCGCGTGCTGCCGAGCGTTACGCTTACGTGGCCAAGGAGATCCTGCACCTTCCCGGCGAGACCAACGAGGAGCTCATCGCTGCGCTCGTCCAGAAGATCCGCGACCTCAACGACCAGCTCAACATTCCGCAGTCCATCAAGGATTACGCGAATGGTGGCGTGAAGGTCGACGCCGAGAACCCGCAGATGGTTTCCGAGGAGGAGTTCCTCGCCAAGCTCCCCGAGATCGCCGCGAACGCCGAGCAGGACGCCTGCACGCCCGAGAACCCGCGTGAGACCAAGGCTGCCGACTTCGAGAAGATTCTCAAGGCCTGCTACTACGACACCGACATCGATTTCTAATCGACTCTTGTTATCGTAACGAGGGGCTCCGCACGTATCTGTACGGAGCCCCTTTCTTTTTCTTTTAGAGAATGGGATAGTTATGGCTGCAATTTTCAATAGCCCCAGCAAGTACATCCAGGGTCCGGACGAGCTCGCCAAGCTCGGCTCCTATGTCGAGCCGCTCGGCGCTAAGGCCCTCGTCGTCGTGACGCCTTCGGGCAAGAAGCGCGTCGGTGCCAAGATCGAGGGCGGTTTTGCCGAGGCTAAGGCCGAGCTGCTGTTTGAGGACTTTAACGGCGAGTGCTCCAAGGGCGAGGTCGATCGCCTGGTCGCGCTCGCTCGCGACAACGGTTGCGACATCATCGTCGGCGTCGGTGGCGGCAAGATCCTCGACACCGCGAAGGCCGTCGCCTATTACCTGGAGTCCCCGGTTATCATTTGCCCCACCATTGCTTCGACCGATGCCCCATGTTCGGCGCTTTCGGTGCTCTACACCGACGATGGCCAGTTCGATAAATATCTCTTCCTTAAGGCAAACCCCAACATTGTCCTGATGGATACGACGGTTATCGCGGCGAGCCCGGTGCGCCTGACGGTTTCCGGTATGGGCGATGCGCTCGCAACCTACTTTGAGGCCCAGGCGACGCATGATGCCGACGGTGGCACTTGCGCCGGCGGCAAGGGCGGAATGGCCGGCCTGGCGCTCGCCAAGCTCTGCTACGAGACGCTTATGGCCGATGGCGTCAAGGCCAAGGTCGCGCTGGAGAAGGGTGCGCTGACGCCTGCCGTCGAGCATATCATCGAGGCCAACACGCTGCTTTCGGGCATTGGCTTTGAGAGCTCGGGCCTTGCTGCTGCTCATGCCATCCACAATGGCCTGACGATGCTGCCCGAGTGCCACGGCATGTATCACGGCGAGAAGGTCGCCTTTGGCACCATCGTCCAGCTGGTACTCGAGGATGCCCCGACTGAGAAACTCGAGGAAGTCTTGGGCTTCTGCATTGAGCTGGGCCTGCCGGTCACGATGAAGGAACTTGGCGTTGCCGAGCTTACGCGCGAGAAGGCCATGATTGTTGCCGAGGCTGCGTGCGCGCCCGATGACACCATGTGCAACATGCCGTTTGAGGTGACGCCTGAGATGGTCGCCAACGCCATCCTGGGTGCCGACGCACTGGGTCACTACTACCTTATGGATGAGTAAACTAAGGTAAGGAAGGGGCAAAGCCGACAGATGGCTTTGCCCCTTTTTGCTATGGTGCAAAGGGGTCAGGTTACTTTGCACCAATCGTTGTTTGATGAAGGGCGGATTCTCGTATGGCGCTTCCCATGGTATATGGCGGTCCCGGCCGGTATGTTCAGGGGCCGGGCGAACTTTCGCGTCAGGGCAGGTATTTGTCATGGTTGGGCTGCGCTGCCTATGTCTTGTTTGACCAGGGCACCGAGGATCGGCTGTGCAGGCAAATCGTCGATGGATTTCTGGATGAAGATCTAAGCGAGCCGTTCTTTAAGATTTACAACGGTCCGTGTACGGAAGATGCCGTTGTCGAAATGGCCAAGGAAGCCCAGGCCGAGTATTGCGACATGGTGGTGGGCATTGGCGGCGGCAAGATGCTCGATATCGCAAAGGCCGTTGCGTTTTATGCTGAGCTGCCGTTGTGTGTATGCCCCACGGCGGCTTCGATGGACGGTCCGTGCAGCGCGATTTCGGTGCTGTATCACGAGGATGGGTCGTTCGATCGCTATCTGATGCTCGAGAAGAATCCGGACCTGGTCGTGGTCGATACCAACGTGGTCGCGGCGGCCCCACTGCGCATGACGGTCGCCGGTATGGGCGACGCGCTGGCAACGTACTTTGAGGCGCGTTCGTGCGCCGCGGCGCACGGCGCGAACGAGCACGGTGGCGCGCCGGGGCACTTGGCACTGGTCGCGGCACGTGCCTGCTACGATACGCTTATGGAATGCGGCGTCGCTGCCAAGCGCGATCTCAAAAAGGGGCGTACATCGCCGGCGGTTGAGCGCCTGATCGAGTGCAACATCCTGCTTTCGGGCGTTGGCTTTGAGAGCGGTGGCTTGGCGTTGGCGCATGCCATCGCCAACGGTCTGACGATTCTGCCCGAGTGCAAGGCCATGCACGGCGAGGCCGTGGCGTTTGGTCTGGTGGTCCAGCTTCGTCTGGAGCGTGCGCCCGAGCTTGAACAGGTGCTCGAGTTTTGTCAGCGCGTCGGTCTGCCGACGACGCTCGAGGAGCTGGGCCTTGGCGAGATTTCCGATGCCGACCTGATGAGCGTTGCAGATGCGGCCTTTAGAAACGAACGCAATATGGCCAACGAGCAGGCCAAGGTGACCAAGCAAAAGCTCGTCGAGCTCATGCGCGAGGCATAGTTTGGCGCTTGATCGACCTTGTGCAATCGGGGCGGCGATAGGCCATAGGCTATTTGCCGCAAAGGTGCTCCGCGTGTAATTTGCCCGAGGCACGGGCCGATAGCGTATCATTATCTCTTGCTTGTTTGCACTGCTCAGGGAGGGGCCGCGCATGGCGCAGGAACACGATCTATTTGATGACATTATCGAGATCAGCAAGGGTTTCGACTTTCTTAAAAACCCGCTTGGCGGCGTGACCGATGCGCTCGATCCGTCGGCGCCGCAGTGGAATCCTGCCGACTACAAGGAGCGTCCGCGTGGCAACACCATTCCGTGTCTGACCTGCAAAAACGAAAAGAGCGGCTGCACCGCGTGCATGGACGTGTGCCCGGTCAACGCTATCGAGGTCGAGGAAGACGCCATCGAGATCCTCGACTCCTGTCGCAAGTGCGGCCTGTGCGCCGCTGCCTGTCCGACCGAGGCGATCATCTCGCCGCGCTTGGCGCCCAAAAACCTGTATGACGACATCGTCTCTGCTGCTACGAGCCACGAGACCGCCTACGTCACCTGCACGCGCGCCCTTAAGCGCATGCCGCGCGAAAACGAGGTCGTCGTCGCCTGCGTGGGCGATATTACGGCCGAGACCTGGTTCTCGGTGCTGGCGGACTATCCCAACGTGAGCGTGTACCTGCCGTTGGGCGTGTGCGATAAGTGCCGCAACACCGGTGGCGAGGATATTCTGGGCGAGGCCATCGCCACCGCCGAGGAGTGGGCCGGTACGGGCATGGGCCTGGAGGTCGACCCCAAGAGCCTCAAATGTCATAAGCGCCGCGAGTACGAGCGCAAGGAGTACATGGAAAAGATCGCCCGCACCACGGGCCTAACCGTGACTAAACTCAACCCGGCGACTGCGGCACTGGCCTCGGTGACGCAGAAGCTCAAAGCCCATCGCCATCAGATTACCCAGCTGGAGCGCACGCTCAATACCATGTGCGGCGCCACGACGGCAAAACGTCGCCGTACGCTTACGCACGGGCGCCAGCTGGTACTCTCGACGTTGCAAAACCACCCCGAGCTTGCCCGGAACATGCAGGTGAGCACGCCGGAATGCGATTTTGACAAGTGCACGTCGTGTGGCGAGTGCGTCAACGTGTGCCCCACGTTTGCCTGCGATTTGGTGGGAAGCGGCCGCTTTGCACTGGAGTCCACGTATTGCCTAGGCTGCGGAGCCTGCGTCAAGGTGTGCCCCGAGCATGCGCTTAAGTTGGTTGAACATGATGCATCCAACCTAGTCGTCGTCGATCCCGAGGCCGAGGAAAAGGCCGCCCAGAAGGCTAGGGCCCACGAAGAAGCCCAGAAGGTCAAGGCTGAGGCGAAGGCCAAGCTCGACAAGATGCTCGATCAGGTGGAGAAGCTCGCGGACTAGTCAGCGACCCCTATCTCTGCTTCATTCGTGCCGCCGTGGCGTCCGGGTTAGCCCAGATGCTGCGGCGGCGCTATACTTATGCAGTTTGAAATGCTTGTACCAAAAGGAGCTGTCGTGTCCCTTTCCATCGGTATCGTGGGCCTGCCCAACGTGGGCAAGTCGACGCTGTTCACCGCGCTTACCAAAAAGACCGGCCTTGCCGCCAACTATCCGTTCGCCACGATCGACCCCAACGTGGGTATCGTCGACGTGCCCGATAGCCGCCTGCAAAAGCTCGCCGACATCGTTAACCCGGGTCGCATCGTGCCGGCGACGGTCGAGTTCGTCGACATCGCAGGTCTGGTGAAGGGCGCCAACGAGGGCGAGGGCTTGGGCAACCAGTTCCTGGCCAACATTCGCGAGACCGACGCCATCTGCGAGGTCGTGCGCTACTTTAAGGACCCCAACGTCATACGTGAGGTGGGCCGCACGGGCGAGTTCGTCGATCCTGCCGGTGACGCCGACACCATCATGACCGAGCTCATCCTGGCCGACATGGGCACGCTCGAGAAGCAGCTGCCCAAGCTCGAGAAGGAGGCCAAGCGCGACAAGGAGCTCATGCCCAAGTTCGAGGTCGCCAAGCGTCTGCTTGCCTGGCTCAACGAGGGCAAGCGCGCCGCGTCCATGGAGATGACCGACGAGGAGCGCGCCGCTGCCAAGGGCCTGTTCCTGCTCACTATGAAGCCCATCCTGTATGTGGCCAACGTGGACGAGGATATGCTCAACGACGATCTGGCGCCCATCGATGGTGTTAAGCCGCTGCCCATCTGCGCCAAGATCGAGGCCGAGCTTTCCGAGCTCGATCCCGAGGACGCCGCCGACTACCTGGAGAGCTTGGGCTTGGAGCAGCCCGGCCTGGACGTGCTCGCACAGGCGGCCTATAAGCTGCTTGGCCTGCAGTCGTTCTTTACGGCCGGCGAGATGGAGGTCAAGGCCTGGACGGTTCGTCAGGGCGCGACCGCCCCGCAGGCCGCCGGCGTCATCCACACCGACTTTGAGCGCGGCTTTATTAAGGCCGAGGTCATTGGCTATGACGACTACATCGAGCTCGGCGGTGAGCAGGGCGCCAAGGCCGCCGGCAAGCTGCGTATTGAGGGCAAGGACTATGTCATGGCCGATGGCGACGTCGTGCACTTCCGCTTTAACGTGTAAGGACGACGCGCATGTTTAAATATGGTAAAAAAGCCGGCTACATGGGTATTGCACTGCTCGTACTTGCGGTGATTCCGCTGGTGGTCGCAGCGTGTGTTATCCCCAACATTGGTCCCGAGGTGGCAACAAAGTTTAATGCCGCCGGCGAGGTGACGCGCTGGGGCAAGAGTTACGAGTTGCTGGCACTGCCGGTGCTCAACCTGCTGCTGAGCGTGGCGACGTACTTTACGGCAGGACGCCAGGCTAAAAACAATGATGACTCCGCCGCCATGGCGCGCATCGTGTGCGAGCGCTACCTGCGTAACGGTTGCATCACAGGTGTGTTCCTCAACGTGGTCAACGTTTACTTTATGTACTCGGCGATTACCGGAACGGGCTTTGGCTTTGGTTTCTAGCCTGTCCTTTTAGGCAACGAGCCTGCACGCATATTCAAGGGCTGCTGCGAGGCCGCCGCTCGATCGTGGTTTAAAGACCATGTCGGCGGCGGCCTCGTTTTCGTATCCGGCGCCGCGAAGGGCGAGTGCGATACCGGCTTCCAGGAGAAGGGGCAGACCACGTTGGCTGGTTGCGATTACGGCAGCCTGATTGAGCGAGCAGCTGTGCGCTTGGCATTGGATGGCAAGTTCACCTTGCGCTGGGCAAGGGACCAGAACGGCGGCGACGCGACTTGATAGCAATGCAAATGCTGTGCGCTCATCGGGCGAAAGGCATTCGGCTTCAACGACGACGAGCTTGGGCGGTGCGCTGTTTGTGCGAAGCATGGCTCGGTACATGCGGACCGAAGAACCCGACATAGAAAACTCCTGTGTATTCGTTTAAACGTAAACTATAGTTTACGTTTTTGTTCAGCTCCATTTCAAACTCGGCTGCATGGACGAACGTGCGAAACAGATTCTTGGCAAGCGAGTCGAGCAGACGCGCAGGGACCTTGGTATCTCCAAGGTCGATTTTTGTGTGGCAGCAGGAATCAGCCGCCCCTATCTCGACAGAATCGAAGATGGAACGGCAAATTTCACGCTCAAGGTTCTATTTAAGATCGCGCCCGCACTCGGCATGACGGTGTCAGAGCTTCTCGAGGGTATCGAATAGGGGATACCCGTCGACAACTGAATTACGCCATCGGGACGCGGTCGTGGTTGACTTGGCTGTAGAACAGGCGCTGGATCTCGGCTGCGTCGCGCGATTGGCCGAGTGCCCACATGGTTTTGGCCACGAGCGTCTCGGTGGTCATGTCGTCGCCGCGCAAAATACCCGGATGGTCGGCGTAAGCACGGCCGACCTCGTAAACACCCAGGTCAAGGCCCTCTTCGGGGACTTGCGTGGTCATAACGACGGTGCGGCCCGAATCGACCCAGCGGAAAATTGCCTCTTGGAACGACTCGCCGGACTCGCCGAACTCGGGGATGCCGCCAATGCCAAAGGTCTCCAGAATCACGGCGTCGTAGCTATCGGCCAGAGCGTCCAGAACGCCAGGGTTCACGCCGGGCGTGAGCTTGAGCACAAACACGCGTGGGTCGATGTGGTCGTAGAAGCGCACCGGGTTTTCGCCTTGATGCGTGCCGTGAAGCCCGTTGCGCACGATACGGTCGTTGCGGATACAGGCGATGGGCGGATAGTTGACGCTAATGAACGCGTTAAAGCTCATAGTGCGCTGTTTGCGGGCGCGCGTGCCGGCAATGGCTACGCCGCCAAACACGATCGAGACGTCGTGCGAGTGCTCGTCGAGCGCATAGAGCAGGCTCTGGTACAGATTCAGCTTGGCATCGGTAAAGGGATTGCCCATGGGCTTTTGCGAGCCGGTGAGCACGATGGGCTTAGGGCTGTCCTGAATCAAGTAGGAGAGCGCCGCGGCCGTGTAGCTCATAGTGTCGGTGCCGTGCAGAATCACGAAACCGTCGTGGTCGGCATAACCCTCGACGATGACGTCGCGGATGCGCATCCAGTCGCTCGGGCGCATATTGGTGCTGTCGATGTTCATGGGCTGCACGACGTCAAGCTCGCAAAGGCCCGAAATCTCGGGGACGCTTTGGGCGAGCTCCTCACCGGTCAGGGCGGGGGAGAGGCCGTTGCCGTCCTCGGTCGACGCGATGGTGCCGCCTGTGGCGATGAGAAGGATGCGCTTCATGCTGGTATTCCTATCGTTTATGTCGCCGCAAAGGCGGAGTCGTTCGGCAGTATTGTGGCACAGGCTGTCGAATGTTCAAACGTATTACATCATCCGTAACCTTTGGCAACACTTCAATCGCCACTAAAAAGGGTGCAGGTCGTGCGTTTGCCGTGCTCTGATGGCTATGACGGGCGCGAGGCTTTCACATACGTGTACACTATGAAAGTTATTTTCGTTCATTCACGCGGGTGGGCACCGGCTCCCCGCCAACAAGAGGGGGAAACCATGGATCAAAAGGCTTCCGCAAAGGTCCTCGTACTCGACTTTGGTGCGCAGTACGGTCAGCTCATTGCCCGTCGCGTCCGCGACCTCAACGTGTATTCCGAGATCGTTCCCTGTGACATCTCGGCCGATGAGATTCGCGAGATGAACGCCTCTGCGCTCATCCTTTCTGGCGGCCCGGCCTCCGTGTACGCCGAGGACGCTCCGTCCATCGACCCCGCCATCTTTGACCTGGGCCTTCCCGTCCTGGGCTTTTGCTACGGCCATCAGATCACGGCCGTGACGCTCGGCGGCAAGGTCGGTCACTCCGAGGTGGGCGAGTACGGCCGCGCCACTATTACGCGCACTGCCGGCGCCAAGCTCTTTAACTCCACGCCCATGGAGCAGACCGTGTGGATGAGCCACCGCGACGCCGTGTCCGAGGTGCCCGAGGGCTTTACCGTTACCGCCAGCACCGACGTGTGCCCGGTTGCCGCCATGGAGTGCGTCGAGCGCAAAATCTTCACCACGCAGTTCCACCCCGAGGTCAAGCATTCCGAGTACGGTCAGCAGCTGCTGAGCAACTTCCTGTTTGAGATCTGCGGCCTGGAGCCCAACTGGAGCATGGACAACCTGGTCGAGACCATGACGGCCGAGTTCCGCGAGAAGGTCGGCGACGACCGCGTGATTCTGGCCCTGTCCGGCGGCGTCGACTCCTCCGTCGTGGCTGCGCTGGGCGCCCGCGCCGTGGGCAAGCAGATGACCTGTGTGTTCATCAACCACGGCCTGCTGCGCAAGGGCGAGCCCGAGCAGGTGGAGGAGGTCTTCACCAAGCAGTTTGACGTCGACTTTATTCACGTCCACGCCGAGGACCGCTATGCCGAGCTTCTGGCCGGCGTGACCGAGCCCGAGGAGAAGCGCCGCATCATCGGTACGCAGTTCTGGAAAGAGTTCTTCGCCGTGGCGCAGCAGCTCGAGTGCGACGGCAAGCCGGTCAAGTACCTGGCTCAGGGCACCATCTACCCCGACATCATCGAGTCCGGCGCTCGCAAGACAGGCGGCAAGACGGCCACCATCAAGAGCCATCACAACCTGATCCCGTTCCCCGAGGGTGTACACTTCGACCTCATTGAGCCGCTTGATCACTTCTTTAAGGACGAGGTCCGCGCGCTTGGTCTGGCGCTGGGCCTGCCGGGTCACATCGTGTTCCGCCAGCCTTTCCCGGGCCCGGGTCTGGCCATCCGCATCATCGGTGCGGTCGACAAGGAGAAGCTCGAGATCCTCAAGAATGCCGACGCTATCGTGCGCGAGGAGCTCGACGCCTACAACCAGCGCCTGTTTGAGCAGACCGGCGAGCGCAACTCCGAGCACAGCTGCTGGCAGTACTTTGCGGTCCTGCCCGACATCAAGTCCGTCGGCGTTATGGGTGACGAGCGCACTTACCAGCGCCCGATCATCCTGCGTGCCGTCGAGTCCAGCGATGCCATGACCGCCGACTGGGCCAAGCTGCCCTACGACGTCCTGGCTCGCATCTCCGGCCGCATCGTTGCCGAGGTCCCTGGCGCCAACCGCGTCTGCTACGACATTACGTCCAAGCCGCCCGCGACCATCGAGTGGGAATAAATCGAGTTGCTTAAAAAAGCCAGTGTTTATGCGGGTTTCAGCGATTTCGATTAGTCTTTTGATAACAAATTGATAACAGTCATAGCAAGTGCC
>CABRBD010000004.1:0-134710 GCA_902469185.1 uncultured Collinsella sp.
CGAGGACGAGAACCGCAAGCTCGACGAGCGCGTCCGCGCCTTCCTGACCCGCGGCGTGACCGGCGACACCGACATCAACATCATCGACACCGCCGAGTTCGCGATCCCGGGCCTTGACGACGAGTTCCGCGTCATCGTGTCTCCGTGGATCCTCTCCTCGCTGATCACCGACCGCCTTGCCGCTTACTACGAGACGGTCACCAAGCACAACCTCAAGTATCGCCGCTACTATCACCAGTTCGACTACTAATCGGTGATAAATAAGCTACTGATCAAGAAGCACCCTGCCCGGGCGCATGCGTCCGGGCATTTTTATGCCGAAATTCGCAAGAAAGGGGAATCAAATGAGGCAGTTTATCGTGGCGTCCCATGCTCATTTCGCGTCTGGAATCGTCGAGAGCATCGGCCTGCTTTCCGGTGAGCGCGAAAACGTCCATCCGCTGTCTATGTATGTCGACGGAAACGAGGACCTGGTCAAGGAGGCTGCGGCGGTTCTTGACGGGTTCGCTGCGGACGACGAAGTTGTCGTGTGCACCGACCTCTTTGGTGGCAGCGTCAACAACGAGTTCACCAAGATCGTCCAGACGCGCCCCAACACGCACCTAGTGACCAATATGAACCTGCCACTCCTTATTCAGCTGCTGTTCGTACCCGACTCCACCCCGATCGATGAGGCCATTCGCCAGATCGTCGAGGCGGACGACACCAAGGTCAAGTACGTCAACGACCTGCTGGGGCAGGCCGAGCTTGATGAGTTTTAATCGCTAGGAGCACACCATGATTCAAATGATTCGCGTAGATTATCGACTGCTTCACGGCCAGGTCGCTGTTAGCTGGACCTCGGCTTTGGGTGCCGACTGCATCCTGCTGGTGAGCGATACGGTTCTCAATGACAAGCTTCGCCTGCAGGCCCTGTCCCTTGCAAAGCCGGAGGGCTGCAAGGTCGTCGTCAAAAACACCGAGGATGCCGTCAAGGCGCTCCAGAGCGGTGTGACCGATAAGTACAAGCTCTTCGTGGTTTGCGAGACGATCCAGCAGGCCGGTGCCGTCGCCAAGGCGATGGGCGTCAAGAAGATCAACCTCGGCAATGTTGCCTTTAGCGAGGATGCCCGCCAGGTCTCGACGAGCGTGTTCCTTACGCCCGAGAACGAGGCCTACGTGAAGGAGCTGCTCGGCGAGGGCTACGAGCTGTTCATTCAGATGATTCCGGCAGATGCGAAGACTGACGCCGCGAAGGTCATCGGTTAGGGGCCATCATGGTTATCAAGACAATCCTGATTTTCCTTATTGCCCTTTTGGGTTATTCCGAGTGGCTGACGGGCACGAGCTACCTCCAGCGCCCGATCGTGCTCGGACCTCTGGTTGGCCTTGTCATGGGCGACATGGTGACCGGCACGATCATGGGCGCCACGATGGAGCTTGCCATGGTCGGCGCCATCTCGGTCGGTGCGTATAACCCGCCCGATACGATTTCCGGAACCATCCTGGGCGTGTCGCTTGCCATGCAGGCCGGCGCAGACGCTTCGGCGGCCCTGACCCTGGGCATTCCCATCGCAACGATTGTCCTGGCGCTCGATACTGCCCTGGGCCAGCCGGTGATGCTGCTGCTGGTGCACCGTATCGACAAAAACGTCGAGGACGGAGACACCAAGGCCATCACGCGCAACATGCTTATCGCGGGTTATGCGCAGAGCTGGTGCGGCCTGCTGATTATTCCCCTGGCATTCTTCTTTGGCGCCGATGCCGTCGCCAGCCTGCTCAACATCATCCCCGATTTCGTTCAGACCGGCATGGATGTCGCCGCCGCCTTCTTGCCCGCACTCGGCTTTGCGATGCTGGCGCAGATGATTATGAACAAAACGGTGGCTCCGTTCTTCTTCGCCGGCTTCTTCCTCGTCGCCTACTTTGGCATTAGCACGACGGGCGTGGCGATCTTTGCCGCGATCATCGTCGTCGCGATGACGGTTTTGGGCGAGAAGAAAAAGGCGGAGCAGCCCGCAGTGGCAACCGAGGATCCTGCGATTGGGAGTGGGTTCGATGAGTTTTAAGTTTGAGTCTTCTTATGACGGGCTGATTTCCCGCGCAGACCTTAAGAAGCTGTTCTGGCGCTCGATTCCCTATGAGCATTCCTGGAACTACGAGCGTATGGGCCATATCGGCTTTATGTGGGCCCTTATGCCGATCCTTCGCAAGCTGTATCCGCAGGATGCGGACTTTAAGGCCGCCCTTAAGCGCCATATGGAGCTCTATAACGTCACGCCGTACATCTCGACGCTCCCCATGTCCATTGCTGCCGCAATGGAAGAGGTCAACGCTACTGACGATAGCTTTGACACGAGCGCGATCTCTAATGTCAAGCTTGCTTTGATGGGACCGCTGTCCGGCGTGGGCGATGCCTTCTACTGGGGCACGCTGCGAATTTTGGCAACGGGTGTCGGCACGTCGCTGGCGCTGCAGGGCTCTATTCTTGGCCCGATTTTGTTCCTGCTCGTGTTCAACGTCCCTCACTACATCATCCGTTACCTGCTGACGTTTGTGGGATATCGCTTTGGCTCGGACATGATCAGCAAGGTCCAGGAATCGGGCATTATGGACACGATCGTCAAGATGGCCTCTATCATGGGCGCCATGGTGATCGGTGCTATGACCATGGAGATGGTCACCGTGGACATTCCGCTCATGGTCGGCGCGGGCGATGGCGCTCAGACGCTCGCCGAACTGCTCAACGGAATCTTCCCGGGCTTTGTCACGATGGGGCTGTTTGGAATCGTCTATCTCATGCTCAAGAAGAAGATGAATCCGCTGCTCATCATGCTCGTGATCCTACTCGTGAGTATCGCCGGCGCGTTCTTTGGAGTGCTTGGTGTTCAGTAGGGCATCCGTCATAATTAAAACAATGTAAGAGGGGGCGTCGCGCACACTGTGCTGCGGCGCCCTTTTGCCGAAAGGTGGACAAGATGGAGTATCCACAGCTTGCCGTCATGAATATCAGCCATCGCTATTTTGACCTTGAGGAATTCTTTTCCTCGGCAGCGGCCTCGGGCTACACGTGTTGCGAGCTTTGGACCGGGGCGATGCATCTGTATGTCGATTGCCATGGATACGATTCGCTCGAGCAGGTGCGGGAGCTGTCGCAGCGGTATGGAGTTCGGATTGTGGGACTTTGTCCCGAACAGAACAACCCCAAGCCGTGGAATATCGCGGCGCGCGGGAATGAGGCGCGTGCCCGCACGCTCGCGTACTTTAAGAACGTTGTGGATATCGCGGCGGAACTTGGAGCCGAGCAGGTCATGGTCTCGAGCGGCTGGGCATTTTTGAACGAGCCGATCGAGGACGCGTGGGGTCGCAGCGCCTCGATGCTGCGTGCGATTGCCGAGCATGCGGGAGAACGCGGCGTGCGACTGGTGCTCGAAGCCCTACAGCCGGTTGAGTCGATGATCGTGAACTCGGCGGCCGATACGAAGCGCATGATCGAGGCAGTTGATCATCCGGCACTTAAGGCGTGTCTGGATATGGGCGCCATGGCGGTGGCGGGGGACACCATCGACGATTACTTCGATCTGCTTGGCGATGATGTCGCCCACGTGCATTTTGTCGATGTTGCGGCAGATGGCACGACGCATCTTGCCTGGGGTGACGGCGACCGCGATATGCGCGCTGACCTGGATAGGCTGGTGGCGCGCGGCTATCGCGGAGTTGCTTCGGCCGAGACCTATGACGGGCGCTATTTTGCCGACCCCGCAGCTGCCGATGCGCAGGTAATGGCAGAGTATCGTCGTGCGATTGGCGCCTAGGTGGGGTTGGGCTGCGGCAATCTGCCCCATGTTTCCAAATGAATACGGTGTGAGCGGCTGTGACGGATTTCCCCCGCAAACACTCTAGTATGCTAAAGTACCCAGAAGACCGGCGGAGCTATGCCGGTCTTCTGTTCTATACGAAGCACAGCATGAGGAGGCTCACCAGATGACGGCCACACCGTGGGGATTCCGGGACATATTGCCCGAGGAGGCTCAGGCACGCGAGGAGATCGCATGTACGGTGAAGGGCTGCTTTAGGGAGCATCATTACCTGCCGGTCGAGACGCCGCTGCTCGAGGACAAGGGTTCGCTCGAGGAAGGTGGCCGCATTGCGGACACGCCGTTTAAGCTCTTTGACGATGACGGGCGTTTGCTGGTGGTCCGTCCCGACAACACGTTGCCGATCGTGCGCTTGGTTTCGACCCGCATGCGCGCGGCCGATTTGCCGCTGCGCCTGCGCTACGAGGCACCGGTGGTTCGCGAGTGCCAGCGCAATGCCGGCGGCTCGCGTCAGTTTACGCAGCTGGGCTTTGAGCTCATCGGCGCAGGCGACGCCGCGGGCGATGTCGAGATTGTCTCGCTGGTAGCCGAGGCTGTGCGTAAGCTGGCACTGCCCGATGCGCGCATTATCGCAGGTAGCGTGCGTCCGTTTAAGGAGCTGCTTGCGGCCTGTGAGGATCGCGAGCTGGCTGCCGAGGCCCTGCACTGCGTGCACGCCAATGACTTTGTGGGCCTCGATGCCCGCGTGGCGGCAAGCACCGAGTCCGATGCCGTCAAGGCCGCCATTAGCGAGCTGCCGCGCCTGCACGGTGGCCCCGAAGTGCTCGACCGCGTGGACGCGCTGCTGGAGGCCGCCGGTATCGTCGCGCCGCTCACGCGCGAGCTGCGTGCCCTGGTCGAGGGCCTGGCGCCCGAGGACGCCCAGGTGCTGTCCTTCGACTTCTCCATCATGAACTCGTTCGATTACTACACGGGCCTGGTCTTTAAGGCCTATGCCGGCGGCCTACCCGATCCTGTCGGTTCGGGCGGTCGCTACGACTCTATCTTTACCGGCGCATTCGGCGACGGCATCGAGGTGCCGGCGGCTGGCTTCGCTTTTTCGCTCGAGCGTCTGGAGGCAGCGCGCACCTCGGCCGAGGATGCCGCTTCCGATGGCGATCACGCCGCGGGCCGTGGCGCCGAGGGTCCGCTGCGCATCGCTGTGCCCAAGGGCTCGCTTAAGGCCGACACGCTCGACGTGCTCGAGGCCGCGGGCCTGGACGTCTCTGAGTTGCGTGACCCCGGCCGTCACCTGATTGTGCGCGGCCGCGATACGCGTGCCGGCGAGGGCGCGGTCGGCGATATCGAGTTTGTCATCGTGCGTCCCAGCGATGCGCCTGCCTTTGTGGGCTGCGGCGGTGCCGATTGCGGCATCTGCGGCTGGGATTCGCTTATCGAGGCCGACCTCAACCTGCTGCAGCTGGTCGATCTGGGCTACGGCCTGTGCACCTTTATTGAGGCTGAGCCCGCTTGGCGCGCCGGTCAGGCCGAGCGCAACTATGCCCGCCGCGGTTCGCTTCGCGTGGCAACCAAGTACCCGCGTATCGCGAGTGCCTGGTATGCCGAGCGCGGCGTGAACGCCGACATCGTTTCGCTGCACGGCAACATCGAGCTGGGACCCATCGTCGGCATGACCGATCGCATCGTGGACATTACCGCCACGGGTGCCACGCTGCGCGACAACGACTTGGTCATCACCGGCCGCATCATGGACTGCACGGCCCGCTTCTTTGTCAATCCGGGCGCCGCACGTCTGGATCCGCGCGTACGCAATCTGGCAGATCGCTTGGCGGCAGCCGTGAAGGACAAGCATTTTGAGCCCGTTGCGGGCTCGGCACAATAGCGCGAGCACGCACGGGCGCCCCAACGTCCGGGCGGCGGGCCGACTGACGCCGCCGCCCGGTCTCTCGTTTTTCGAACAAAACCTCGACCGATAGGGGATACCGATATGAAGACTATCAAGCTTGCTCCCGGTGAGCGCCTCGTTACCAACCAGCTCAACCGCAAAGGCGTGCTGCCGCAAAACATCGTCGACGCCGCCCGCGATATCGTGGCCAACGTGCGCGCCAACGGCGATGCCGCGGTGCGCGATTACTGTCAGCGTTTTGACGGCGTTGAGCTGCAGAGCTTCCGTCTGCCGCAGGAGCAAATCGATGCCGCGCTCGAAGGCCTCGATCCCGCTTTTGTCGCGGCGCTCGAAAAGGCTGCACGCCAGATTCGCGAGTTCCACCAGCGCGAGGTCGAGCAGAGCTGGTTTACCACGCGCCCGGACGGCACGATGCTCGGCGTTAAGGTGACCCCGCTCGCGGCGGCCGGCATCTATGTACCGGGCGGTCGCGCGCAGTACCCTTCCACCGTGCTTATGAACGCCATTCCCGCCAAGGTCGCCGGCGTTGAGCGCGTGGTCATGGTGACCCCGCCGCAAAAAGATGGTCTGATTAGCCCCTATACGCTCGCGGCGGCCAAGCTCGGCGGCGTGGACGAAATCTATATGGTGGGCGGCGCCCAGGCCGTGGCCGCGCTGGCGTACGGTACCGAGACCATTCCGCGTGTCGACAAGATTACCGGCCCGGGTAACGCCTTTGTCGCCGCTGCCAAGCAGATTGTCTCGGGTGATGTGGGTATCGATATGGTCGCCGGTCCCTCCGAGGTCTGCGTGCTGGCCGACGCCACGGCCAAGCCCATGGTGGTCGCGGCCGACCTGATGGCCCAGGCCGAGCATGATCCGCTGGCGGCCTGCTATCTGGTGACCTGCGACGAGCAGTTTGCGCGTGAGGTTGAGGCAGGTATCGACATCCTGGTGGCACAGTCCCCGCGTGCCGAGATCACGCGTGCCTCGCTCGACAACGAGGGCACCATCGTGGTGGCCGCAGACATGGCTGCCGCCGTCGAGGCGGTGAACACCGTGGCGCCCGAGCACCTGGAGCTGCATTGCAAGGACGCGATGGGCCTGCTCGGCGGCATTCGCAACGCCGGCGCCATCTTTGTGGGCGCTTGGAGCTCCGAGCCGCTCGGCGATTACGTCGCCGGCCCCAACCACACGCTGCCGACCGGCGGCACGGCCATGTTCTCCAACCCGCTTTCGGTCGAAGAGTTCGTTAAGCGCTCGAGCGTCATTTGCTATACGCCCGAAGGTCTGCTCTCCGACGCTCCTGCTACGCAGCGTCTGGCCGAGGCCGAGGGCCTGTGGGCACACGCGCTTTCCGCCGCTCTGCGTCGCCGTGTGCTGGAGCGGGGCGAGGATGCCGTGAGTGCCGAGTCGCTGGCCGCGGCCGACCTGACTAAGGTTGCCTGGCCGGGCGACGCCGTGGCGACGGTCGCCGAGGGCGTGGACCTGACGGCGGCTGCGGGCGCGGATGGCGCCGGTGTGACCGGTGGGGAGGCCTAATATGGCCGAACTCACGCCGCGCATGAAGGAGCTCGTCCAGCCCTATCTGGCAGGCATCGAGCCCTACGATCCCAACTTTACGCCCACGCGCATCAACCTTTCGGCAAACGAGAACACCTATCCCGTGCCGGCCGGCGTGCGCGAGGCGATCGACGCTGCCTTGGCTGCCACACCGCTCAACCGCTATCCCGATCCCATGTCAAACGACCTGCGCGACGAGCTGGCTGCCTGGCATGGCGTGACGCGCGAGAACATTTGCGTGGGCAACGGCGGCGACGAGCTGCTCTATAACTATCTGCTGGCGTTTGGCGGCGCGGGGAGGACTCTGCTCAACTGCCCGCCTTGCTTTAGCGAGTACGCGTTCTTTGCGTCGCTCTGTCAGACCGAGGTGCGCGACGTGTGGCGCGACCCGGCGACCTTTGAACTCGACCAAGCTGCTGTGCTCGCGGCAGCGCCGGCGTGCAACCTGGCAATCGTGACCTCGCCCAACAATCCCACGGGCGACGTGGCTCCGCTCGACTTTGTCGCGGCCCTGTGCGATGCGTGCCCCGGCATGGTGATGGTCGACGAGGCCTACGTTGAGTTTGCCGACGATTCGTTTGGCGCGGCCACCACGGCGCAGGGGCTTATTGCCGAGCATCCCAACCTGGTGATTCTGCATACGCTGTCCAAGGCGTTTGGCGCCGCCGGTACGCGTCTGGGTTACGTGATCGCGGCGCCCGAGGTTATCGATGTGTTCGCGGCGATTCGCCAGATCTACTCGGTCAATGTGCTGAGCCAGGCGGCAGCACTTGCCTGTGTACGTGCCCGCGATGCCTATGCGCCCGTGGTGGCGCAGGTCGCATCCGAGCGCGAGCGCGAGCTGGCCGCCCTGCGCGCGATGGCTGCCGAGGGCCTGCCCGTGGAGGTATGGCCGAGCGCGGCGAACTTTGTGCTCGTGCGCACGCAGCGTGCCACGCGCGTGCGCGAGCGTCTGCGCGACGAGTATTCGATTTTGGTGCGCGACTTTAGCTACGCGCCGGGGCTCGCGGACTGCCTACGCATTACCGTGGGTACCCCGCAGGAAAACGACGAGGTGCTGGCCGCGTTTGCCGCGCTGGTGAAGGAGGAGATGTAGATGGGCCGTTATGCCGAGGTAACCCGTAAGACGGGCGAGACCGACATTGTCGTCAAGCTCGACCTGGATGGAACCGGTACGTGCGATATCTCGACCGGCGTGCCGTTTTTCGACCACATGCTCAACGCCTTTGGCCGCCATGGCCTGTTTGACCTGACGGTGCACGCGGTGGGCGACGTGGAGGTCGATGCGCACCACACCGTCGAGGACACGGGTATTGTGCTGGGCGAGGCGTTTTGCCAGGCTCTGGGCGACAAGGCGGGCATTACGCGCTTTGCCGACGCGGCGATCGCCATGGACGAGACGCTTGTGATGGCTGCTGTTGATATTTCGGGCCGCGGGCAGGCCTACTGCGAGCTGCCCGTGCCGACCGAGCGCGTGGGCAGCTTCGATACCGAGCTGGCGGTCGAGTTCTTCTACGCCTTCGCGCGCGATGCCAAGCTCACGCTGCATGTGCGCGAGCTGGCGGGCGGCAACTCGCATCACATTATCGAGGCCGCCTTTAAGGCCGTGGGCCGCACGATGCGCCACGCCTGCGAGCTCGATCCCCGCGTGCAGGGCATCCCTAGCACCAAGGGCTCACTGTAACCGCTACAAAGGCAGAAACCACCACGAAGGTGCCTGTCCGCTTTGTGGTGGTTTTCGGACAAGATGAGGAGGAGGGGTCGCGTGGGCGAACCGAAGATCGTGGTGGTCGACTACCACAAGGGCAACTTGTCGAGCGTCGTGCGCGGGCTTGCGCGCGCCGGTGCCGCCGCCTGCACGTCGGACGATCCGGAGCAGATTCGCAACGCTGACGGCCTGGTCATCCCGGGCGTGGGCGCGTTCTATGACGCGATCGCCTTTATGCACCAGAGCGGCGAGGCGGACGCGGTGCTCGACGCCGTCGCCGCCGGAACTCCGCTGCTCGGCATCTGCCTGGGCCTTCAGCTGTTTTTTGAGCGCGGCAACGAGGGCGTGCCTGCGAACGAGGACGCGGACGCGGACGGCGACGCCTCCGGGCAGGCCGGTGGTCCCTGGGTCGATGGCCTGGGCATCATGCGCGGTTCGTGTACGCGCTTGGAATCGAGTCGTCTGAAGGTGCCGCACGTGGGCTGGGACCAGGTGCACATGACGCCCGCCGGTGCTGCCGACCCGCTGCTCGCCGGTTTTGCCGAGGGCGCCAACATGTACTTCACCCACAGCTACGCGGTGACCGACGACGCCGATGCCGCTGATGTTTTGGCGCGCACGCACTACACGCGGAGTTTCCCGTGCATCGTGCGTCGCGGCAACGTGTGGGGCTGCCAGTTCCATCCCGAGAAATCCTCTGCGCTGGGTCAGCGCATCCTTAAGAACTTCGTCAACATCGTCGAGGAGGCCGGCCGATGATCCTGTTTCCCGCAATCGATCTGATCGGCGGCAAGGTTGTGCGCCTGGAGCGCGGTGACCGCAGCCGCTGCAAGGTGTATTCCGACGACCCCGTGGCCGTTGCCCGCTCGTTTGCCGAGCAGGGCGCAAGCTGGGTGCACGTCGTCGACCTGTCCGCTGCCTTTGGCGAGGACGAGGACGCGTGCGCGGCCAACTCGGCGGCGATTAAGGCTATCTGCTGCGTCGACGGCCTGTCCGTGGACGTGGGCGGCGGCGTCCGTTCGCTCGCGCGCATCGATGAGCTGGCAGGCTATGGTGCTCGCCGCATTGCGCTGGGCACCGTGCTGGTGACTGAGCCGGGTTTTGCCGAGGTGGCGGCCCAAGGCTTTGGCGAGCTGCTGGTGGCTGACATTGCCGCCCGTGACGGCCAGGTCAAGGTGAACGGTTGGCGCGATGGTGCGGGTGTGGCGCTCGACGACGCCGTGGCGCAGCTTTCCGAGCTGGGCTTTAAGCATCTGGTGTATACCGACATCGCGCGCGATGGCATGCAGACGGGCATCGATGTGGCGGCGTATCGCCATGTGGCCGAGGTCGCGGGATTTCCCGTCGTGGCTTCGGGCGGCATCTCGACGCTCGACGATATCCGCGCGCTGGCCGCGGTAGGCGAGGGCGCGATTGAAGGTGCCATCACCGGCCGTGCGCTCTACGAGGGCAACTTTACGCTGGTGCAGGCGTTGGCCGCTGCCCGAGGGAAGGAGTAGCCCATGCTTACCAAGCGCGTGATTCCCTGTCTAGACGTCAAGGACGGCCGCGTGGTCAAGGGCGTCAACTTTGTGAGCCTGCGCGATGCTGGCGACCCGGTGGAGCTGGCGCGCGCCTACGACCGCGAGGGTGCAGACGAGGTCGTCTTCCTGGACATTACCGCGACGAGCGACAATCGCGCGACGACCATCGAGATGGCGGCGCACGCGGCCGAGGAGCTCGCTATTCCCTATACCGTGGGCGGCGGTTTCCGCGACTTGGCGGGCATGCGAACCATGGTTGCCGCCGGTGCCGACAAGGTGTCGCTTAACTCTGCCGCCGTGCGCGATCCGTCGTTGATCAGCCAGGCCGCCGCGGCGTTTGGCAGCCAGGCCGTGGTCGTGGCGATTGATGCCAAGCGCGTGGGCCTGCCCGGTCAGCCGGATGCCGACAAGTGGGAGGTCTTCACGGCGGGCGGTCGCAACGCCACGGGTATCGATGCGGTGGCGTGGGCCGAGGAAGCGGCTCGTCGCGGCGCCGGTGAGATCTTGCTCACCAGCATGGATCGCGACGGCACCAAGGCTGGTTTTGACCTGGCACTCACCCGCGCCGTGGCGCGCGCGGTGCCAATCCCCGTCATCGCGAGCGGCGGCGTGGGCACGCTCGAGCATTTCGCCGAGGGCGTGATCGAGGGCGAGGCCGATGCCGTGCTGGCGGCCAGCGTCTTTCACTTTGGAACTTTCAGCATTCGCCAGGTGAAGGAGTATATGGCCAGCCAAGGCATCCCTGTGAGGCTGGACTTCTAGTGCTGCGGCTTGCCCAGGCACCGCATCTTGCCGCTCAAACCGTCGCTCGCGTACCAAAGTACGCGTCGCTCCTCTTTCGCGGCAACCTGCGGCACCTGGACAACCCTCGCCGACCTGTGGGATTTCGTTTGTTACTTGGGAGAAATGATGACTGAGGTAATAAATGCTACCGAGCTTAAATACGACGCCCGCGGGCTGATTCCTTGCGTGGTTCAGCAGCATGACACCGGTGAGGTGCTTATGGTTGCTTGGATGAACGAGGAATCGGTGGGGCTGACGCTCAAGACCGGGACCACGTGGTTTTGGAGTCGCAGCCGTCAGGAGCTCTGGAACAAGGGCGCGACGAGTGGCAACATGCAGGAGGTCAAGGAGCTCTGGGCCGACTGCGATAGCGATACGCTGCTGGTCAAGGTGGACTCACCGGGCCCGGCCTGCCATACCGGCAACCGTACCTGCTTCTTTAAGCGCGTGGAAGGGGGAGTGCGATGAAAGTCGTGACGCCGTTCGAGGTCGCCGAATGCAACACCGAGCTCCTCCGCGCGGGCGTACCATGCCGCGTGCACCTGACTGATGCCTGCGGGGCGCAGTCGCTTTGGCTCGAGGCCGAGAAGGAAAGGCTCGATGAGGCCCATGCCGTCATCGTCGAGTTCTTTGAGAAAAAGGGCGCAAAGCCTCGGTTCGATGAGACCGGTACCTACTTTACGCTGCAGTAACGAGAGGAAATAACCATGGGAGTCAGAACAGCTAACGTGCAGCCGGGAAACATCGGTGAGACGCTGACGGGACTGGCCGAGGTGATTCACGGCCGTCGCGATGCGCCGCCGCAGGAGAGCTATACCGCGCGTCTGCTGACCGACGTCGAGGACGAGCTTCTCAAGAAGCTTGCCGAGGAGGCGAGCGAGGTGATCATGGCCTGCAAGGATAACGACCACGATCACATCCGCTACGAGGCCGGCGACCTGATCTACCACCTGCTCGTGACGCTCGAGCGCTACGGCATCACCCTCGACGAACTGGCCGGCGAACTCAACGCCCGCCGCCACTAGTCATTGGGGACGTTCTTAAACGACTAGTTAGGCGAGGGGCGTGGATTCCCATTCTCCGGTGAGGTGGGGGATGTCGAAGGTTCGATAGCCGCAGTCGTAGGCGTGGGCCTGAGCCTCGCGGATGTTCCAGCAGATGTCGCAGGCGCGGTGCGCGTCCGAGCCAAAAGTAATCGGCACCTCGGCGTGGGCGAAGCGACGCAAAAGCCCGGTCGCGGGGTAGTAATCGTCGAGCCCCTTGCGCGGTGCAGCGGTCGAGACCTCAACGCGGCGACCCGTATCGTGGGCGCACTCGGCCATCTGCTGCCAAAACGGCGCGGGGTCAAAGTCGGGTGCAAAGCCGTCCTTCGAAAAGCGCATGACCAGGTCGGGGTGGGCCATCACGTCAAAGTTAAGCGAGCTTTCGCAAGCGCGGCACCAGTCGTCGACGTAGTGTTCCCATACGCCGCGTACGCCTAAGTTTTCCCAAACATGCAGGTTGGTATCGTCGTCGATCCAACCGCAAAGGGAATCGGGTGTATCGGGGCGCGCGACGTCCTCTGTCCCTGCCGTGCCCGCGGCGCCTGCCGCAATATCGCCCGGGTTGCCAATCCAGTGCACGCTGCCCAGACGTACGACGGCGCCCTGGGACCAGTGCTCTACCAAGGGCTCGCAGCCCTCGTACCAATCGCATTCAAAACCGTAGATAAAGGTGAGCTCTGGCGCAATCTGCGCGGCGAGTTTGCGGGCGTCCTCAAAGGCCAGACGATGTGCCGGCAAGTCGCCCTCGACGACCTGCACCTCGCAGTTAGCATCCATACTGGCAGGCAGGGTGAGGTGGTCGGTCGAGACCATGACACGGCATCCGGCAGCAGCGGCGGCACGGACGTTGTCCTCAAACGAGGCGTGCCCGTCCGAGAACGAGGTGTGGGTATGGCAATCGACCAGCGGGCAGGCGGGCATGGCGACTCCTTTGCATTTGGTGAATCCGCTCCATTGTAATGGTGCAGCTCTCAACACGCCGCGCACGCCGGAGCTCGAAATCGACCGGAAAGACTGCGCGGCGCGTGCCGGCGCCGGCGACTACTTGCTTCGTGCCGCCGCACGTTTGGCCTGCACTGTTACCATCGCGTGTCTCACGGCGGTGATGGGGCGATAGCGGATCATACGCGGTCCCGACCAACGCATGACCTCGCGGATCTTCTCGCGCATGGCAGGCCGGTAACAATGCGAAGGACAGGCCGAGCAAAATGTCTTGGTGCCCATGTGGGGGCAGTGCCCAATGCGCGCGACGGCGTATTTCTGCAGCTCGGCGCATTCGGGGCAGAGCGTAATGGTCCGAAGGCCGAGTTTCACGCGCACGGGCTTATCGTCGCCAGCCTGCTCGACCGCATGCCTGCCACCATGATGCCCACGACACCACAGCGCAATCATCTGCGACACCATTTGGGCCTCGCGTTCACGTTTGCGTGCCAGCTCCGGTGTGTCGACCGGGCGCGCCATTAGCTCAGCCTCCCGTGCTCGACCGAAAGCGAGAAATCGGCAAACGCGCAGGTGCTGGCACGGTGGCTCACGAGCACGATGGTCTTGCCTCGACGTTTGAGCTCGTCGACTGCTTGCATCACGGACGCCTCGTTGAGGGCATCGAGCGCGCTGGTGGGTTCGTCGAGCAAGATGAAGGGTGCGTCGTTGAGGAAGATGCGCGCAAGGCCGATGCGCTGGCGCTCGCCGCCCGAAAGCGAGTCGCCCAGCTCGGCAACGGGCGTGTCGAGTCCCTGCGGCAGACGGTCGATGAGCGTGGTGAGTGAGGCGGAGCGGCAAGCGTCGAGCAGCTCGGCATCGGTGGCGTTGGCGTGCGCGACCAGCAGATTCTCGCGTACGGTGCCGCAGAACAGATGTGTGTCCTGGGTCATATAGGCCTCGTGGCTGCGCAGGCTCGCTGTGTTGATGCGGCGGGCATCGACGCCGCTCACCGTGATGGTGCCGGCTGCGGGGTCCCAAAAGCGCATGAGCAGCTTAAGCAGCGTCGACTTGCCCGAGCCCGAGCGCCCCATGATGCAGGTCATGGTGCCGGGCGCAAAGGTGCAGGTCACGTCGTCGAGGATGAGACTCGCAGCGGCGTCGTTCGCGGCCTGCTCTGTGACGCCCGCACCGCCCACGTCCACGCCGCCCGCATAGCTAAAGCTGACATGCTCGGCTGCGGCGCCGGCAAACTCGACGTTCTGTCCATCTGCGACCTCGGCGCACTGGGGCCGCTCGTCGAGCAAATCGAGCACGCGTGCGCCCGAGGCGAGCGTCTCCTGCAGCGAGGCGCCCAGGCGGCTCACGGCCATTGCCGAGCCAAACGACGACACAAAGGTAAAGACGGCGACAAACGCTGCGGCAAAGTCAATCGTTCCCGCAGCCACCAGCTGCAGCGCACGCCCGAGCATCACCAGATTGGCCGCAAGAATAAGCGCATCGGCTACGGCCTCGCTGGCCGCTTGGCGGCGCTTGAGGCGCGCGTCCACGGCGCCGACTTGCTCGGTCAGATTGCCCAGGGCACGGCTGCGATCGGTGCCACCGGCAAACTGGATAGTCTCGGACGCGCCGCGTAGGCTGTCGAGCACAAAGGCGCCCAGCTTACCGGCGCCCTCGCGGCTCTGACGGCCGGTGGTGCCGCATGCCTTGGCCGAGATCAGGGGCAGCAGCACGCCCAGGACCGCGTAGGCCACGAGCGCGATGCCCGCGAGCTCGGGGCTCACAGCCAGCAAAAAGCCCTCAAACACAACGGTGCAGAACAGAGCGATGGCAATGGGGGAGATGGTGTGCGCGTAGAAGACCTCGAGCAGCTCGATATCCGAGGTGACCAGGCTCACGAGCTCGCCCTTGCCGCGGCCCTCGAGCTTGGCGGGGGCGAGCTGGCGCAGGGCGCCAAACACCAGGTCGCGAATGTGTGCGAGCAGACGGAATGCGATGTAATGGTTGCAGAGCTGCTCTCCGTAATGGAGCGGCCCGCGTGCGATGCCGCAGGCGGCGCAGGCCGCGCATGCTGCGATAAGACCAAGCCCCAAGGCGTTGCGGCCCAGCGCGGCCATAAGGCCGAGGGCGCCAAAGGCCGGCACGAACGCGGCGGTGAGCATGCCAATGCTGCCCAGCGCGACGGCTAGCACAAGCCAGCCGGCAAGCGGTCGGACGAGCCCCATCATGCGCCACATGATGGACGGCGCCGAGCGACGGACGCGGCCGGAGTCAAGCGCCGCGGCAGCGGAAGACGAGCTAGCACCGTTGAGGCCATCGGTACAGGCAGCGCTGCCGTCAACAGCCTCAACCGCGCCGGCATCTTCGACGTCCTCGGCATCATCCTCCGCATACGCATATGCCGAGAGCTGCTCCTGGCTGTTCCACATGCGCGCATAGGCGCCCGCGGTGGCCAAGAGCTCGCCGTGAGTCCCGTGCTCGGCAATACGGCCACGCTCCAGCACCAGGATCTGATCGGCGCCTACGATCGTCGACAGGCGGTGTGCCACCACGATTACGGTGTGCCCGCCGGCGAGCGATGCAATGACCTCGCCGATTGCGGCTTCGCTTGCGGCGTCCACATTGCTCGTCGCCTCGTCAAACACATAGATCGGCGAGTCGTGCAGCAGGGCGCGGGCCATGCACACGCGCTGGCGCTGACCGCCCGAAAGGTTGGTGCCGCCCTCGTTAATCACCATGTCGAGCCCGCCGTTGGCCTGCACAAAGGCCGCCACGCGCGTGCGGTCGAGTGCGCGCAAAAGCTCGGTATCGGTGGCGCTGGGCTGGGCGAGCAGCAGGTTGTCGCGCAGGGTGCCGGCAAACAGGTGACCGTTGGTGGGCACCAGGGTGACGGCGCGCATGAGTGAGGCGGCCGTGACATCGCGCAGCTCGACGCCGCCAATGCGCACGCTGCCGCGGTAGGCACCCTTGCGGCCCGCGATAATCCCCGCGAGCGTGGACTTGCCGCCGCCGCTTTCGCCCACGAGTGCCACGAGCGAGCCGTGCGCAATGGTCGCGCTGGCGCTGTCCAGCACGGTGCGGTCGCCGTAGGCATAGCTCACGCCTGCGAGCTCGATATCGCCGCGACCATCAAGCTCAACATCGCCGCGCTCGGGCTCGGGCGTATCCAAAATGCCAAACATGCGGCGCGAGGCGGCCATGCCGTTCATGGCCGTGTGGAACAGCGATCCCAGGCGGCGCATAGGCAAAAAGAACTCCTGTGACAGAAAGACGATGAGGAAGGCAGCCTCAAAGCCGATCTTGCCCGTGGCGAGCTGCAGTGCGGCCACGATAATGCCGAGCGCGGCGCCCATATAGACGACCAGGTCCATAACGCAAATGGAGCGCAGCTGCATCACCAGCAGGTGCATGGTCGCTGTGCGGAAACGCTCGGACTCGGCGTTGATGCGCTCGTGCCAGCTTCGATCGGCCTGGTAGACCTTAAGGGTGGTGAGACCCTGCACGGCCTCCAGGAACATGCCGCCAAGATCGACATAGCTGCCCCAGTACTCGGCACCGATCTTTTTGGCGTTGCGCATGACCATCATAATGGAGACGGGGATGACCGGAACGCAGGCGAGCAGCAGCGCGGCGGGAAGACCCGCCTGGCCCACGAGCAGTACAAACAGCGTGATGGGTGCCAAGCCGGCAAAGAAGAGCTGCGGCAGGTAGCCGCCAAAGTACACCTGGAGTTGCGTGGCGCCCTCGACGCTGGTCTGGACGGCCTCGGCGGTGGGGACGGTCTCGGTGTAGGAGGGGCCGAGTGCGGTGAGCTTGTCGTAGACGAACGAGCGCACGCGGCGGACGGCCTCGAACGCGGCTTTGTCGCCGGCGCGTTGGGCCAGGTAGATGGAGGCGGCGCGCACGATGATGGCGGCGGCGAGCGGCAGGGCCGCCTGTGCGAGGGCATCGACGGCGAGCGCGGCGGAAAGGCCGTCCGTGACGATGCCGCCCAAGATGCGCGCAAGCACCCACATCACCGTGATGTTTGCCATGAGCGCGATCCACTTAAACAGGACGCTTGCCATAATGTAGGGCGTTGCCTGCGGAACCAGGGAGAAGAGCCGCTTCTCGAACATGAAACCTCCTATGCCGTAACGGTGCCGGGCGGGGTCCTCGGCAGCCGCTTAGTTAGCCAAATGCAACTAGAGTAACATCGTGCAGCGGGTAAGTATGCCGAGGGTAATTTTTGGTCGATGAACTGCGTAGAAAGTCCAAAATTGTTGAGTGCGGCGAACTTTGTGGTGGACGGAGTGCGGGCGCAATTCTGATCGTGTGCGGCCCCGCTCCAAAACGTGTACGTCAGCCTCCGAAAGCTGCAAAAAATGACATGTTTGGAGGCTGATGTACATGTTTGGATAGGGGCGAGGGCGGCGACGGACGAAAGTCACGCCTGTGCCACGTCCGATGTGCTAGCGTTTGGGTGAACAAAACGAGCCCGTGCGGAAAGGATCCGGACCGTATGCAACGTGGAAGTACATCTCCGCTGTCCCGCGAGACCGATGCACCCGAAACTATCGTCAAGCTGGAGTGCGACATCGACGATGCGTCGCCCGAGGTGCTCGCCTATGCCGCGGACCGCCTGCGCGAGGCGGGCGCCCGCGAGGTGCACTGGTTGCCTCTCTACTGCAAAAAAGGCCGCCCCGGTTGGCAGCTGCAGGTAATCTGCGCCCGCGAGGACATTGACCGTCTGCAGACGATTATCTTTTTGGAAACCACCACGAACGGCATCCGGCGCCAGGTGATGGAACGCGTCTGCCTGCCGCGTCGTTTTGAGCAGGTCGCGACGCCTTGGGGCGAAGTGGCCGTCAAGGTGGCCACCCTGCCCGACGGCAGTGAGCGTGCGGCGCCCGAGTACGAGGACTGCGCCCGTCTTGCCCGCGAGCATAACGTGCCGCTCCAGCGCGTGATGCAGACGGCACAAGCCTCGGCACTGCGATTTGAATAGCGCGGCCGGCGACATCTCGCGCCCGGCCACATCAGCCCCACCCGAAAGGACCACCATGAAATACCTCATCGCTTCCGACATTCACGGCTCGGCATACTGGACCGAGCGTCTGGTCGCCGCAATCGAATCCGAGCAGCCCGACCGCATCGTGCTGCTGGGCGACCTGCTCTACCACGGCCCGCGCAACGACCTGCCGCGCGACTACGCCCCCAAGCGCGTGATTCCGCTGCTCAACGCCCTGGCCGACCGCATCATCGCCGTCCGCGGCAACTGCGACGCCGAGGTCGACCAGATGGTGCTCGACTTTCCCGTCATGGCGGACTACGCCACGCTGTTCGATGAGGCCGGCCGTGAACTGTTCCTGACGCACGGCCACGTCTTTGGCGCCGGCATGCACAACAGCGTCGACCACGTGCCCGCGCTGCCCGAGGGCTCCGCGCTCGTCTACGGCCACACGCATATCAAGGTTAACGAGGCAAGCGAGGCACGCCCGGGCCTATGGCTCTTCAACCCCGGCAGCGTGAGCATCCCCAAGGACGGCACGCACAGCTACGGCATCTACGAGGGCGGCGCGTTCCGTCACGTGATCCTGGAGGAGAAATAATCATGGCGCAGCACATGGCTCGGCAAAATGCCGAGGGCTCGCGCGATCTGTCCACGCTGGTCGACGTGTCGGCCGAGCTGCAGCATTTGGTGCAGACTATCTGGCGTCTGCGTCAGCCCGATGGCTGCCCGTGGGACCGCGAGCAGACGCACCGCAGCATTGGCAAGAACATGATCGAGGAAGCCTACGAGGCGCTCGATTGCATCGAGGCGGACGACGTGGCGCATCTGCGCGAGGAGCTGGGCGACGTGCTCATGCAGGTGGTACTGCATGCGCAGATTGCGGCGGACGCCGGCGAGTTTACACTTGCCGATGTGGCACGCGATATCGACGCCAAGCTCATCCGTCGTCATCCGCACGTGTTTGGCGATGCGGACGCCGAGAGCTCCGATGAGGTGCTCAAGATCTGGGACGAGGTTAAGCTTGCCGAGAAGGCTGCAAAGGACAAGGCCGTGGCAGCGGGCGAGGCTGCGCCCGAGGGCCTGCTCGACGGCGTGCCCACGCATCTGCCGGCGCTGATGCAGGCTCAGAAGGTGTCGCGCAAGGCGGCTGCCGTGGGCTTTGAGTGGGAGACAGTCCAGGACGTGTGGGACGAGGTCGCCGAGGAGCGCGCCGAGTTTGAGGCCGAGACTCCCGGCTCGCCCGAGCGCGAGATGGAGTTTGGCGACCTGCTCTTTGCTCTGGTCAACGTTGCGCGCAAGGAGGGAATCGACGCCGAGAGCGCCCTGCGTGCCAGCACGGCATAGTTCCGCCGCCGCTGGGCCGCGATGGAGCAGATGGCGGCCGACGCCCACGTGGATCTGGCCGAGCTTTCGACCCACGGCCTCAATGACCTCTGGGATGCCGCAAAGGCAGAGGAGTAAGACTGCGGGGGCGACGGGACGGACTTTCTCATCGCCCCCATTATTTTTCAAAAAGATTGTATCCCTTGGCTAACTTAGGGCATAATGCAAAAAGTGCGATAAGGCTAACTTATGAACCTGCGCGCCACTGTAGCGTGCAAGCCGTGTCGCCAAGCATTCAACCCGTTTCCAAGTGAGAGGGAGACAACATGAGCGATATTTTGGATGTCTACGGTCGCGAGGTACTCGACAGCCGCGGCAACCCCACCGTCGAGGTCGAGGTCGTGCTCGAGGACGGCAGCTTCGGCCGCGCGATGGTGCCTTCGGGCGCTTCGACCGGCGCCTTTGAGGCCTGCGAGCTGCGCGATGGCGACAAGGGTCGCTACCTGGGCAAAGGCGTCTCGCAGGCCGTCGAGCACGTCAATAACGAGTGCGCTAACGCCGTCGTGGGCCTCGACGCCTTCGACCAGCGCGCCGTCGATGCCGCGCTGATTGCCGCGGACGGTACCCCCAACAAGACCAATCTCGGCGCCAACGCCATTCTGGGCGTGTCGCTGGCAGTTGCCCGCGCCGCTGCCGAGTCGGCGGGTCTTTCGCTGTACCAGTACCTGGGTGGCGTCAACGCCCACCTGCTGCCCACGCCCATGATGAACATTCTCAACGGCGGCGTGCATGCCGACAATAACGTCGACTTCCAGGAGTTCATGATCATGCCGGTGGGCGCCCCGAGCTTTGCCGAGGGCCTGCGTTGGTGCGCCGAGGTCTACCACACCCTCAAGGGCGTGCTGCACGAGGCCGGCCTGGGCGGCGGCGTGGGCGACGAGGGCGGCTTTGCGCCCAACCTCAAGACCAATGCTGAGCCGTTCGAGTACATTACCAAGGCCGTCGAGAAGGCTGGCTTTAAGCCCGGCGTCGACTTCATGTACGCCATGGACCCGGCCTCGACCGAGTTTTACAACGCCGAGACCGGCATGTACGAGCTCAAGGGCGAGGGTGTTGAGTACACGAGTGCCCAGATGGTCGATTACTGGGAGAAGCTCGTCGACACCTATCCCATCATCTCCATCGAGGACGGCATGGCCGAGGAGGACTGGGACGGTTGGGTTGAGCTTACCCGCCGCATTGGCAACAAGGTGCAGCTGGTGGGCGACGACCTGTTCGTCACCAACACCGAGCGCCTCAAGAAGGGCATCGAGCTGGGTGCCGCCAACGCGATCCTGGTCAAGGTCAATCAGATCGGCACGCTCACCGAGTCGCTCGAGGCCATCGAGACCGCCAAGGAGGCCGGTTACGCCTGCATCGTGAGTCACCGCTCCGGCGAGACCGAGGATTCCACGATCGCCGACCTGGTCGTGGGCGTCAATGCCGGCCAGATCAAGTCGGGCGCCCCGTGCCGCAGCGACCGTATCGCCAAGTACAATCAGCTCATCCGCATCGAGGACGAGCTCGAGGGCAGCGCGCGCTACGCCGGTAAGACCGCGTTCTACAACATTCGCTAAACGGACGAATTTGGCGAGGGGGAGGCTGACTCGGTTCCGTCCCGCCTTGACTGGATGCTGCAAAGCGCCATGGGCGCTGGGCCATACGGCTCAGCGCCTTTTTTATGTCGAGCAAAGGCTGGCGAAGGCGGTGCAGGCGCTCGTGCTATAACTAAAGGACTTAGCGCAAACAAACCTCAACCGCACAAGGCGCACATGGATCAGATTTACGACAACAGGTACTATTCCGCCGGTTCGCGCGAGCCGTCGCCTCGCCGTGCGCGCACGGTGCAGCTCGGTGGGTCTGCTTATGCCGGCGCCGACCGCTCCACGCAGCGCCCGGCAAGTACCTCGCGCCCCAATGCTCAATCAAATACCTTGGCAGATGGACCGGTGCGCCCGCCACGTTCGTCGCATGCATCGCGTCCCTCGACTCAGGCACACGACAAATCGAGCAGGCCTTCGAGCCGTCTTTCGGGCTCGGACTTTATGCGCTACGCCAACGACAATGCGGTGGTCAAGGCAATCTATGACTTTACGCATGGCTCTCTGCGTCCGCTGTTTATCGGTATCGTGGTGGCTCTGGCGCTCGTGAGCCTGTATTTCCCCGTGCGCGACCTGTACGTGGCAAAGCGTTCGAGCGATATCTTGGCCAAGCAGGTCGAGATTCGCCAGCAATACAATGATGAGCTGCAAAAAAGCGTCGACAAGCTGCTCTCGGAGGAGGGTATCAAGGACGCGGCGTCCGAGGACCTGGGCCTGGTGATGCCCGGCGAGAAGAAGATTGACGTGCTAGGCTTGGACGACGATTCGGACTCGTCGTCGAGCAAAAAGTCCTCAAACGCCAAGAAGGCCAGCGAAGTGGCCAAGGAAATCGAAGAAGTCGGCAAGGACGCGCCGTGGTACATCCAGGCGCTCGACATGCTGTTTGGGTTTAACGGCGTCGAGGGTCAGACGGTCGTGTCCAACGGCAAATAGCGCCCGGAGGGGAGCCCGCAATGACAAATTGCAAACGCTATAAGGTGGCCGCGATCGACCTGGGAACGGTGTCGTCGCGAGTGGTGTTGGCCCAGGTCGAGGGCGGAGCGATTGTGGAATCGTCCAAGCATACCGAGATTACCGACCTGGGCGAGGGCGTGGACGCGACGGGCCGCTTTTGCGAGGCGGCCGTTGAGCGCGTGCTCGCTGCGTGCCGCATGTTTGTGGATGAGGCCCGTGCCTTTGGGGCCGCGTGCGTCTGCACCACGTGCACGAGCGCCGCGCGCGATGCGTCCAATGCCGCGCTGCTGCTGGACGGCCTGCGCGAGCTGGGGCTCGAGCCGCAGGTGATTCCGGGCGAGGTCGAGGCGCGCCTGACGTTTTTTGGCGTGGCGCACGACTTTGCCGGTGAACGCATTATCGTCGCCGATTCGGGCGGCGGCTCCACGGAGCTCGCGACGGGCGTCTATGCGCCTGAGCGCGGGGTCTTTGCGCTGGAGGGAACGCGCTCGCTGGACATCGGTTGTCGCCGCGTGACGGAGCGCTTTTTCTCCGCGTTGCCGCCCGCGGATGGCGAGCTTGCTGCCGCTGCCGCGTGGGCAGGCGAGCAGTTTGCCGCCTATTTTGAAGGCCTGCCCAGCGACTTTGAGCGCGCCGAACGCCTCGTTGCGGTGGGCGGCACCGTCACCACGCTCGTGGCACTCGTTCACGAGCTGGAGCCGTATGATTCGAGCTTTGTGCACCTGCGCGAGCTTTCGATGGAGCAGGTTTCGGCCGCTATCGAGCGCATGTCCGCGCTGGATGTTGCGGGCATTGCCGCTCTGCCGGGCGTGCAACCTAAGCGCGCAGGCGTGATCTTGGCAGGTGCCGTGGTAATTCGCGAGCTCATGCGAGCCGGCGGCTACGACATGCTCACCGTAAGCGAGAACAGCCTCCTCGCCGGCATGGCCGCCACCATCAACGAGGTTCTCGACGGCGCGACCCCCACCATCGCCTGGACCCCGAGCCTGAGCACCCTTTAAAAGTAGTCAAAAAGCTCTGTCCCAAATGAGCTGCTCTGCAGTTGACGGCACCTAAAAGAAACGAGCCCGCATCCCTTGGGGACACGGGCTCGTAGACAATACGTGGTAGGGGCGGTGGGACGTCTGCGCATTTGCTGCGCAAATGCGCACCGGCTTCGGCCGCCTGTCGGCGCCCTCGCCGGCTCGCTACGGACGCTGCGCGTCCGCTTGACGCTCGCCCCCTCGCGGGTTCGAGCCCCACCGGCGTCCAAAAGAAACGAGCCCGCATCTCAAAGGGACACGGGCCCGTAAAAGCCATATGGTAGGGGCGGTGGGACTCGAACCCACAATCCTTGCGGCGAGAGATTTTAAGTCTCCTGCGTATGCCAATTCCGCCACGCCCCCGTGAGACTAGAAGTCTAGCACAAGCCGTCCGTTACGCGTTGACGGCCATCGAGTGCTGGCCTGACTTTTCCAAGTACTCGGCAAACTTGGCTTCGTCGCCCTTGTTCTGGTACTGCAGGGCCAGCAGGTACTCCAAGCGGCAGCGCTTGACCGGGTCGTCGCCGACATCCTCGAGCATGCGCTCCAGCTCGGGAATGTCGTTGTGACGCTTGAGGATCATCGTGTCGTACATCAGCTGGCACTCGTGCGCGACCGCCTCGGCCTGACCGCCCTCAAAGCCCTTGATTTCGTGCAGCAGCTCCTTGGACTTTTTGCGGTCCTCCTGGCCAACGTAGTAGTTAAAGGCCTTGATCACCAGGTCGACGCGCTGCATCTTGGGCAGGTTGAGTCCCAGCAGCAGGTCGAACATCTCGCCGGCGCGCTCGTGGTCCTCGCGCAGCAGATAGGAGTTCAGACGCAGGTAGTCGCGGTTGTAGCGCGGGTACAGCATGCTGGTGAGTTTGCCGTCGAGCAAACGATCGAACTCGGCCCACTGTTTGGCGGCCATCAACTGTTGCAGGCGTTTAAACGTAGTGCGTTTTTTGACGCTAAAGAACACCGACACGGCGATACAGATGATAACGACGGCGGTCCAGAGTGTGCGGGAATCGGGCATGTTAGGATCCTTAGTCGCTCATAAAGCGAGCGGTATGACAACACGTACTAGATGTATTATACGCAGCGCACAAGCAAACTGGCATAAAAGCTCATCGAGGCTGAGTGCCATCGCTCGCTGCGGTACACTTACCTAAAGTAAACCATGAAGGGAGACATTACCTATGAAGAAGATCGTTTTGGCTTGCGGTGCTGGCGCTGCTACTTCCACGCTCGTTGCCCAGAAGGTCGCTACCATGCTCGACGCCAACGGTTATGCCGGCAAGTATGAGATCGTGCAGTGCGCCATCTCTGAGGCCAAGGACGCTTGCGACGAGGGCGCCGACCTGCTGATCGCCACCACCGTTGCCCCCGAGGGCCTCACCTGCCCGTACGTGAGCGGCGTGCCCTTCATGACCGGCATGAACCGCGTCGCTGCCGAGAAGGCCGTCCTCGACGTCATGGCTCAGTAGGCGCTGACTGTATGAGTGAGCAGAACGCCAATCCGGTCGAGCTCTTTGGCATGCGCGTTGCCCATGTGGGCATTAACGCCACCGACCCGGCAGATGCCCTGGAGATCGCGGAGCTGTTCTCGACGATGATGGGCCTGCCCGTTATCGAGACCCCGGTTTCGTACTTTAACGATTCGCTGATCGAGGTCATGAAGCAGAACGGTCGTGGCACCAAGGGCCACATCGGCTTTGCCGTCAACGACATCGATGCGGCCGAGAAGTGGTTTGCCGAGCGCGGGCTCGAGGTCAACGAGGAGTCGCGCGTGCTGCTGCCCGACGGCGGCACCAAGCTCGTGTACTTTAAGCGCGAGTTCGCCGGCTTCGCCGTGCACCTGTGCCGCGAGTAGCGCACAGGCTGCTATAGCTAACGAAAAATGGGGTAAGGCCACGTGGCCTTACCCCATTTTTAATGCCGAGAGGGTGACTGACGGGCTGCCGTAAAACGAAGGTGAATGCTTTTCCGCGAAGTGAACGAGTGAAATCGGACCCCTGGAGCATCGACACTTTGGAGGCACCGTTTCCTGCGGTTTCGTAAGGTTTTTCCTGCGGTTTTGGCGTCAAAAAGTGTGGATGCTTCGGGGGTCCAAAATAGGTCGTTCACTTCGCGGAAAAGCATTCACCTTCGATTCGTGAGAGACGCCCCTACCGCGGCAGGCGAATCGTAAAGCGGCTGCCGACGCCCTCGACTGAGGTCACGCCGATGACACCGCCATGGCTGTCGACGATCCACTTGGCAATGGCGAGCCCCAGACCCGAGCCCTGCGCGCCGGCATCGCGTGCGTTGTCGGCGCGATAGAACCGTTCAAACGCGTGAGCTGCGGATTCCTGGTTCATGCCGATACCCTCGTCCTCAACACTTATGTCGATCGTGCCCGCGCCCGCATCCGGCGTCACGCCAAACGAGATGGATGTGCCCGCGTCCGAATACTTGGCGGCGTTCTGCACGATCACGCGCAGAGCCTGCTTCACGAGCGCCACGTCAACGGGCGCGTCGCAGCGCGGGTCGCTGGTAAGTGCGGCATCGTACGCCAGTCGATATGTGTGCGCGGCATCGATCATCTGCGATTCCTCGCATACCTCGCCGACCAGTGCGGCCAGGTTGGTATTCGCACGCCGCAGGACCGTGCGCCCGGCATCGCCGCGTGCCAAAAACAGCAGCTGCTCCACGAGCTCCTGCATATGCTCGCTTTCGGCTTTGAGCGAGGTGATGGATTCTGCCAGCACGTCCGGGTCGTCTTTGCCCCAGCGGTCGAGCATGTTCACGTAACCCTGAATCACCGCGATGGGCGTGCGCAGCTCGTGACTCGCATCGTTGACAAAGCGCATCTGCTGCAGCTTTGCCTCTTGCATCTGGCGCAGCAGGCGGTTGAGTGCGACCTCGATGCTCGCCAGGTCGGCGTCGCCGGTGGTGACGCTCGGCGAGTCGACGCTTGCGCGCTCGATGGCCTGCTCCAGCGTTTCCATCTTGCCGCCGGCGAGCTGCATGCGGCCGAGCTCGTCCACACGCAAGGCCAGGTCGTTGAGCGGCGCCATAGTGCGGCGCACGCGGCGGGCGCCGCCGAGCATGTTGAGCACGCTGATGACCTGCCAACCCACAACGACAAGGTAGAGAGGCCATAGCGCGACGAGGTCCTGCGCGAGGGGGAAGGTCTTGGTGGTGCGCGCAAACTCGACGGTATAGGTGAGCGTTGTCAGGTCCCAGCCGCGCGCGGGCGTCAGTGACATGCCGTGAACGCTGGCGCTGGGGATCCATCCCGCGGTAAACGCGCCATCGGGCAGCGTCTGGTTGTAGCCATAGACGAGGATCGCCGCCGCAACAAGCAGCAGTAACAGATCCAGCCAGACGTAGCTCACCAAGCGGCGCCACATATAGCTCCAGTTGATGGCGCGGGCGATGGAGGTGACGCGCTTAGCCTCGTCGTTACGCGCGGCAGACATAGCCCACCCCGCGCACGGTCTGGATGATGCGGGCACCGCCGGCGTCTTCGATCTTGGCACGCAGGTGCGCGATGTGCACGTCGACGTTGTTGGTGTCGCCCACATAGTCGTAGCCTAGCGCCTCGTGCGCAATGCGCTCGCGCGTGAGCACGGTGCCGGCATGCGTCATAAGCAGGGCGAGGACATCGAACTCGCGGGCGGTCAGCACGATGGGCGAGCCGCCGACCGTGACTTCGCGGCGGTCGGGATCGAGCGCAACCGAGCCCACGGTGAGCGCGGTGGGGGAGGGCGAGGCAGAGGTCTTGGCCGAGTCGCCAGCTGGGGGTATCGCAACGGCGCACCCGCCCGCACCGCCCGCCCCAACGCCGCCAACGCCCGAAGCCGTCCGCACAGCCTCCGAGCGCTTTAGCGCCACGCGGATCCGTGCGAACAGCTCCTCAATGGCAAACGGCTTGGTCAGGTAATCGTCAGCACCGGCGTCGAGCCCGGCCACCTTGTCCATCACGGCATCGCGCGCGGTGACCATGATCACCGGCACATCCTTGTGCTTGCGGACACGCCGCAGCACCTCCATGCCGTTGAGCTGCGGCAGCAGTACATCGAGCAGAATCAGATCGTAGTCGCGCTCCAGCGCTAGGTCAACGGCGGTGCGGCCATCGGCGGCGTGCTCCACCTGGTAGCCCTCGTGCTCCAGCTCGAGCGTCACAAAGCGGGCGATTTTCTCCTCGTCCTCTACAATCAGGATCCGTGCCATACGTGCCCCCGTCTGCGATTACTTGTCGTCGTTCAGATTTTGCTTGATGTCGTCCGCGGCATTGGCAGCGCTGTCCATCAGGTTGTTGATGCTGCCGGGCACGTCGCCGTCGCTATCGATGCGGTAGCGCATGCCAAAGAACAAGCCAAGCAGCATCAGCCATATCGTGGCGCCCCAGGCAAACAGGGCGACGATGGGAATCAGGATGGGAATGTTGAGGATGATCGCGTCGCGGCGCGTGGCGATAAACTTGGTGTCCAGGCTCAGACGGAAGAGCTTTTTGAGGTACTCCCACACGCTGTCCATCTTCTTGGAGAAGTCGGTCTTTTCGCTCGACTTTTCGTAGGCGACCTGCGCGGCGACCATCTCAGCCGAGGGCTCGTCGGCTGGCGCGGACTCGGTGGCGGCGTGCGCCGACGTGGTCTGCGTCTTGCCCTGCGACTCGAGCCAAATGATGGCGTCCAGGACGTTGCCGTCGGCGGCGTCGAGCGCGGCCTTGGCATCGGTGTAGCTCACGTTGCACTTGGTGCGGATGGTTTCAACTTTTTCGAGGTCGTCCATGACCTGTCCTTTCGTTCGATGGGCGCGACGCCAGGCGATCTGCCCGGGCGCGAGCGTTGCGTTCGGCGGCCTGCGTTGCGCGGCGCCGCCCCGCTCTTGGTCGAACTCTATAGTGCAGGTTATAGATTAAGCGATTCTTGAGCCAAGATTAATGTTGGATGAGTTTTTGGGTGGTGCGGAGGCGGGCAGGGGCAGAAAAGGCAGGTTTTGCGTGGCGTGAAGGAGGGGCGGTCTGATCTTTGGGATAGCTGATAGCGAGGTCTAATACTTTTCCGAGAAGTGAATGAGTGAAAACGGACCCCCGAAGCATCGACACTTTAGAGGTGCCGCTTCCTGCGGTTTCAATGCTGAAATCCCACGATTTTGCCGCCGAAAAATGCGGATGTTTCAGGGGTCCAAAAACAGCCGTTCACTTCGCGGAAAAGTATTAGACCTCAATAGCGGGGGATGGGGTGCCGGTGCAAAACGGCGTCAGAAATGGGGTAAACAAGGCAAACGGATCTAATGGATCAAAAATCACGTTGCAAAAGTATGAAAATATCCTACAATTGCAGCATGAAGTACTTTAGCAACATAGCGGCGATAAGCGAGCTTTCCGAGAGCGAGGGCGTGTTCACCACAGCCCAGGCGGCTCGCATGGACATCTCTCGAGATGCGCTGGCGCACTCATGCCGCGCAGGGCGTCTTGAACGGATATGCCACGGCGCCTACCGGATGTCTGGAACGCAGCGCCGAGACACCGACGAACTCAACGCCTTTTGGAAGCTCACCAATCCCTCCCTTTGCGCGTGGGAGAGAAAACGTCAGTGGGATGGCATCGCCGTGAGCGGTACGACAGCGGCGAACCTACAGCAAATGGGCGATTTCTATCTGTCCCCCTACAGGATGACCGCGCCCATGCGTATCAATACAAGAAACGAATCCCTTTCTTTTGTAAAGCGCGAGATTGCTGAGCGGGACATCGTTTGGCTCGACGGCCTGCCGGTAACTAAACCCGAGCGCGCGCTTGTCGATCTTTGCCTCGATTGCGAGGATCCCTCATTAATTATCGATGCCTATCACGATGCGCTTGGACGTGGACTCGATATACAACGGCTGAAGGATCTTGTAGAAGAGAACTCTAAAACCGCCAAACGACGCGAGCTGATGGCGCCTTTGCTGATGGTACTGAACGGGTAATGCGAAACGGAGGACATGGTGAAGTACAAAACGCCTGCCGCATTGGAGATGGCTGTTAGAAATGCCGCAAGAGAATCACCAATGGATACTAATCGGGCAATCGTTGGTTTCTACTTTCATCGCTTCCTATGTCGCGTTTTTTCAGAAGATGACTGCCGTTTTGTGCTTAAAGGTGGTCAAAGCGTCCTGGCGCGAACGCTCGATGCGCGTGTCACAAGAGATATTGACTTGGTTGCTCAAGAGGAGAGCCTCGAAGAGGCTGTTGCCGATCTGGTGCGGGCGGCTTCGATTGATCTGGAGGATTTCGTTTCGTTTGTCTTTGATCGTGCAGAGCAGATCAAAGAAGAAGATGAGTATCGGTGCGGTGCTAAGGTATGGTTCACCCCCTTTATGGGAACCAAGAAGCTACAGCCAATTTCAATTGACTTGGTAATTGATGAAGTGCGGGGACTTGAGCCTGAGGTTCTCGCGCCGATCGATCGTTTGAATATCGAGGGGCTCCCAGTCTGCGACTATCGAGTATGCCGAGTGGAGAGCGCCCTTGCAGATAAATTGCTCGCAATGATAGAGATGCATGAGGGCCGTGCCTCTTCGCGAATCAAGGATATAGTCGACATCTTGGTGTACGCGAAAACTTGCTTCATCGATGGGGCTACACTTATCGAGAGAGTCGAGAAAGAAGCGTCTGTCCGCAAGGTGGCAATGCCGGAAGAGTTCGTGGCGCCTCTCTGGTGGAAACAAAATGGTTCTGCGCAGTATGTAAAGATGGCTAGGCAGGCGGGGGTACTTGATCTCGCGGGGAGTATCACTGGAGCAGAAGAGATCGTCAATCGGTTGTACGTACCGTGCTTTGACCGTTCGGCGAATATGTGCAAATGGAATCCTCAGACCACGGGATGGGAATAGTCTAGATAGTTTAGCCGGCGGCAGGACCAGTTCCTGACGCCGGCTTAAGACGTTTCTACTGCCTATGCGCTATTCGCAGGCCTGGTCGACCACCTGAGTGACGGCCTTCTTTGCGGTTTCGAGGTTGCGCTGGGCTTGGGCGACAGCGGTCTCGGCTTGTTTCTTTGCTTCTACGACCTCGGCAAAGCGATTGATGGATTCGCTGTACTCGCGCGTGCGCGGGTCGAGCGCTGGCGGGACTTCGATCTCGAACAGGTCGGTAGGGCGGATGGCGCGGATGCTGGCTGCTTCAGTTAATGCTTGAATCAGCTTCGCCCCATGGCCTTCGGTAAGGTATCCAACGATTATCTCCGAAAACACTACGCGCTCCTCTTCGGTCATCGTTTGGAACAACGGGCGAATGACGGTGGTGTTATGCGAAGCAACCAGGTGTTGCTTCGCGTCATCGGCGCTGACGACGAGCAGGTTGGACGCGCCGTAGCGACCCAGCATGCGTGGCATGACGATATCTCCAGCGCGGAGCTCATATCGATCGAGAACGCTGGGGTTCACCTTTACGATTTTGGAATCCGAGCCATTTGCACTCTCTACAGCATCTGCGGGTAGAAGGTTGCCGTCTTGAAAATCTTGAGATGAGATTCGGCGCACCTCGACTGCGTCAATGTCGTTCGATGTCGTGCTCTCGCGGGGCATGAATGGCGCGACTCGCGTAAAAGAGTCACCGAGTGTGGCGCTGTAGTTTCGGGTGATGGCGATGAGGCTGATTTTGCCTTTTGAGAGAGCGGCGTGGTGTTGGAGCAGCTCGCGCGTGGCAAAAGTGGACGTTTCGATTGGCGTCGATCTTGGCGTATTGGTATCAATGCGGGCCCAGTCAGGAGAGATAGAAAAGGTGATATCAGAGTAATACGATGTTTTAGTCACATATTGAAAACGCGGTCCGGGCTCAATTGCGCTGCGAAATGCAACGCTGCGATTTCCTGAAGACAGTATGAGGAGCGCGCTTGTCATGTAGGGCCTGGGCTCGGAAAGTGGCAAATAAACGACGCTCTCGATGAGCCCTTCGCGTATCAAAATCGTGCGTGCTTGTTCAGCTTTATCAAGTAAATCGGCGGGAAGTACCACGGCTGCTCGAGTGCGGCCCGAAAGGGCGAGAGCATACAGGCACCAAATAAAAGGACCCCAGTCGCAAAAATCAAGGTAGCCAGGCTCTAAATAATCGATGAGCGCGGCACTGTCTTTTTCGATATCGTGCTTATTTGCGCGGTAGTAGTTTGATGCATCGACAAACACCGGCGCTGCATCATCATCGCTTGCATTCTGCTTGCCGGGTTCAAGCTCACAAATATCGGGCACGCCGTTACCGTTTAGGGTAAAGCACTTAGCGAGATCTTCGGCATCCACAGCGCCAGGCAGACGGACAGTGAGCAGGCGACTGCCTTGTTCCAGGTTAAGCGCGCGCGAGAGGGCGGCGGCGGTGAGGCGTGGCAATGATGATGTAGTTTCACGCATGTATAGAGCCCTTTCTTCTTAGTGGGTTTATATTAGCAGAAAAAAATGAAAATTTCTAATGACGAGAACAGTGCACTGTGCTATCCTCGAAGCAATCCAAAGCCAACTCAATATTAACTGCTTGATACAACCGCTATACAGCCTTTAGGCAAACTGCGCTATCGAGCAGGGCAATTTCACTTACGAAGCAGCAGGTTAGGTCAATAACTACTACCTATGCCTCAGAACATTCTAAAACTTAGAACAAACTTACCGACAAACATTTGCAACCGGACAGGAAGAAGCATCCATGAAGAACGAAGACAACATTTATGAGGTATTCCTCAACACGCTCGACGAAGACCTCCGTGGCATGTGCGAAAAGAACGTGAAGGCAGAGAAGCCGTTTCCGTATCCGTACTGCGGTGAGGAGAACGTTGAACGCCTCGCTAAGGCGCTTGTTGGCGTACTGGAAAAGCATTCACCCGATATTCCCGGGCTGGTGCCCGAGCAGTATCGAGACGATGTGCACGAGGCTCGCGAGCTTTTGGCCGCGGCGGCGCTCGCTTTGCTGTCGCTGTACTTTCCCCAGCGCGATAACTGTATGCGCTGCATGGCCATCTTAATTAGCCTGTTTCGGCACGGAAGCAATCCGCGCTTTAAATCGAGCGGCGTGCTCATGTTTGAGCAGGTTTCGACAGGTATGAAGTACTCGTCCGAAAAAGGGGGACGCATTCCGTCTCGCTTTGTGCGAAGCATCGACTACAAAAGACCCAGCGACCACGTGCATCGCGATGGATCGCATGGATTTACGGCGGACGAAGACGATGCCGTCATGTTTTTCGAACGTTACCGCGTGATTCAGCAACGCGTATTCGATGCGAGTTCGCGTTTCAACTTCGAGCTATGTGTCAAACGCCCGTTTGAGGCGCTTTCGGACAATCGGCAGAACTTTTATTACAGGGAGGAAAAGATGGAAACCGATTTGGCAACCAAGGTACAGAGGCTTCGGGACCGCTACACCCTCAACTACGCTCAGGCCAAGGGATACGACCTGCTCGACAAGCTGATGATCGAGTCGTTGCTTGCGTATCTGCGCGACGGGACGGTCTCAACCGTGGCGCGCGAGAGCTATGTGGCGCAGGCCGAGCGACTGATTGACGGCGCGGTCAAGTTGCCATGCGCGACAAGCCCCAAGGAGGGCGAAGGCATCGGCCGTATTTCCTAGCAACTACGCAGAACCATCGACAAGAAAGGGGCCGTGACATGTCGGTCATTAAGATGTACGGCTACGAGGCCGCACAGCAAACGGAGTATCAAGCCAAGAAGTGGGCGACCAAGGAGGAAATGCAGGCGCTGTCGTCCGGCGATGAGCAGCGCGATGTGATCTTGGCGCACGGTGCCACGGTTGCTTTTTACGAGGGCGATAAGCACTGGGAGACGAGCGTGTCCAACAACGTGTTTGTCTTTGGCGGAACCGGCAGCGGCAAAACGGCGAGTTTCGTTTTGCCCAACCTGCTCAATCACCACGAATGCTGTTATGTGGTCACAGACACCAAGGGTGAGCTGCTGCGCCGTACGGGGAAAGGCTTTGAAGAGGACGGCTACGAGGTAACGGTTCTCGATACTGTTAATCCCGAGCGGTCGGCCGGATACGACCCTCTGCGTTACGTGATGGATGTCGAGGATATCCCCACCACAGTGGCGGCAATCATGGAGGGGGTCGATCCTGATGGGCGCAGCTTTAGGAACGACCCGTTTTGGGACAACGCGAGCGATCTGCTGCTCCGAGCGATTATTGGAATCCTGTTCCTTTTGGAGTGCCTTGCCGGCACATTTGCGCCGGGTGGGGATCCCACGGCTCCGCGCCGCTACCTTAAGATAAACAACGTCTTTAAGCTGGCCGCGCTCATCAAGGTCACGGGAGATGGCGAGGGCCGATTTCCGTTGGACTACCTTGTGGGGCAGGTGGAGTCCAAGGAATTTCTTGGCAGGTATGAGTCGGCGAACGCGGACCTGTATGGCGTTGAGCAGTACCGCGATTTTCGCGGAGCAGCCGATAGGACGCTTAAGAGTATTCTGATCACACTCAATGCGACCATCTCGCGGCTTAAGACTCCCCAGCTCATGCGCGTCTATGAGAAAGATGAAATGCGTCTTGACCGTATCGACGAGGGCAAGCGCGTAATCGATCTTAAGGTGAGCGACAACGACTCGACCAATGCATGGCTTGCCAACGTTGCCCTTAAGCAGCTGTTTAACCTGGCCCAGCGCCGCGCCGACGCCAGCCCTAGTGGGCATTTGCAGCGCCGCGTGCAGTTTATTCTGGATGAGTTTCCCAACGTGGGCCGCATCCCCGATTTTGAGCGGAGTATTGCGACCGTGCGCAGCCGTGGCATGAGCTTTTTGATGTGCGCGCAGTCGTTGAGCCAGCTCGATGGTGTGTATGGCGAAACCACAGCTCATACCATCCTCGATAACTGCGACAGCTTGGTCTACATGGGCGGCGGCAGCAACATCGCGACACAGGAGTACATAAGCAATCTGTGCGGCGAGTCGGTTCTGGGCACCAATTACGTGGGCGCCGAGCGTACTGCCGTCGATGTGCGCGGTTGCGTGATAACCCCGGGCGAGGTGGGGCTTATGCCGCGTACCGACTGCCTGGTCAAAGTAACCGGCATGCGCCCCTTCCGTGCCAAGAAGTATTTTTGCGGCGACCATCCCAATGCGGCCAAGTGGCTGAGGGATTAGTCCTTGCAGCTTCGCGCGTTCAATCTTGCCTATTTGACCGCACGGCTTCCATTGGCCGCTAGCCGTGCGGCCTCGTTTTACTTCCTTACCGATTCCGTTTAGAAGGGAATCACCATGTCCGTTATGTATCGTGAGCCTAGCATTATCAAGAAGTCCAAGGACGGTCGCGTTGCCGCCGTCGATATGGCAAGTGAGCTGCTTAACAGCCGCGTGCTGCTGCTGGAAGGCGAGGTCAACGATGTGACCTGCAATGACCTTATTAAGTCCATGCTGGTGTTGGAGCATCAGAGCGCCACCGAGCCCATCACCCTCATCATCAACAGCCCGGGCGGTAGCGTTACGGCGGGGCTGGCGCTCATCGACACCATGCAGTCGCTCGACTGCCCCGTGATCACGGTGGGCGAGGGCGTCGTGGCCTCGATGGCCGCGGTGATCTTGGCCTGCGGCGACCACCGCCAGGTATACCGCCACACGCAAGTGCTCATCCACCAGTTGATGGGCGGCACGGGCATGGCGCAGCAGACCGATATCGAGATCGTGGCCCAGCACACGGCGGCCATGCGCGCCGAGCTGGACGAGCTGCTGGCCGAGCATGGCAACCTGAGCGCCCAGGAGTTCCACGAGCTCACCGAGCGCGACTGCTGGTGCAACGCCAGGCGCGCTCTGGAGTTGGGTCTGGTGGACGAGGTGATTGCTCCGAGTAAGAAGGCGCTCTAGCGGGGCTCATGTCTTGTGGGCATATAGAGCGGGGCGAACGATCGCGTAGTTTAACGGCCAGAAAGAGGTTGAACATGAGCAGGATTTGGGATGTCGACGGCATTGAGTGGGAAGACCTGCCCACCGTGAGCGACCTGCTGTGCGCTGCGGACACAAAGATCCTGGCGCGCGAGGTTGCCCTGCGATACGGCGGCAAGCCGGACGGCCGCGGCCGTGTCGATAACGAGCGCAGCTTAAAGCGCGCCCGCCGCAAGGTCAAAAAGCTGCGCAAGGTTGACCCCGAGCCCAGCGACAATATCGTCCTGCTGCCCAAGCACGTCATCAATCGTCGTGGTGCAGGCCACGGCTTTGGCTATTACGACGTGGAGCCGTGCATCTTTACACGCGGCGGCGTTCAAATGCTAGGTGAGGATGTGCTTGCCAAAGTACGTCCGTGGGAATTGATCTTGATGGATGATGAGTCCGCGAGCGAAATGCTGGGCTATCGCGTATGGCTCGGCGGCGAGTGGGACCTGTGCGAGCGCTACCGCTTTTTGGCCGTGGTGTGCGTTCGCATACTGAACAGCATCCGGGCGCAAAAGGAGCTGCGCAAGTGCCTCGTGCAGGGCGAGACAGCCTGTGATATGGACGAGGACGAGGCGATCGAAGGGATTCGCCGCGACGTACTGTATCCCGAGGAAGTGATCAACGCCAAACTCGGCGGCTATTGGGATGCGAGTTTGGGACTCAACCTGCCCTGGAAGAACGAGCACCGGCAGACTTGCACGCGAATCGACAGGGCTATCGATGACCTGTTTTCTAAGGAAACGAAGCGCTGCGCTGCCGAGCTTGGGAAGAAACTTGAGCGAGGGTATGAGGAGCGCGAGGATCAATTTGACGAGGATTTACTGAACGGGATGTCCTTGTGAATGGTTGCTAGCGGTCAGACAAAAATCTGTCCGGACGGAATGGTAGAAAGATAGCGCAAATGGAATCTGTGCATTAAGGAGTTGGCAATGGAAATCGTCTATAAGGAACTGTTTCGTGTAAACCGTCCTATCTATGGTCCTGGACCAGGAGGTTTCTTCATTAAAAGATTCAAGAAAAGCGGATACAGCGAGGCTGAATTATTCGATTTAATTTCAGGAATGGACTTCTCTCTCGCTGGAGCTGACGAGGACATCAGCCTGAAAAAGAAATGCAAAATAATCGAACGGGCGGTTGCTGAGACGCATTATACGAGCTGGGTCCTTAGCCTGATCGGCATCATTGTCTCTCTTATGGCCGGAGGATATTTGTCTGCGTTGATAGCCAGCAATCCACTTTCTGCTGGAATTTTCGGGGCGCTATTCCTGATTGTCTTGGGAATATATGCATGGTTTCGGTTTTGCTTTGAGCGAAATCGGACCGTGCTATTGTGTGCATTGGAGCACATAAAGACGCTTCAGCCATAGTTGCATGAAATCAAAGACAGAGGTAAGAAACGCGTGTCGCTGCCTTTAGGCATAGGGGACACCGTTGGTATTCTTTCGCAAATTGGTTTATTCGGCCTCGGCCCCGTCCTCTTTTAGAACTAAGTCTTTCCCTTTAGCTCGTCCTTCCTCTCTCCAGTTTAGACATATCTAGATACATCATCTTGTCCCACTCGCAATCCACGTTGTACTTGAGCCTCACCGTCACGAGCGTGAGGGTGAGGCTGCAGCTCAACACCGCACCGCCGGATCCGCGCTCTTCGGACTACTTCAAAGCGAGCATCAACAGTTGCTGAAGCACGCAGGCGACCGTCTGCTGCTTCGCGCTGCTTAGGCACGCGCGATTGGGGGCTAGCGACTCTGACTGAGGCGCGCGGGGCGTGAGCGCGGGTGGTGCGGCCTACGGTTGGTAACAACGGTAGTAACTGCCATTCGGAGGCGAGAGGTGGATTTCTAGAAATAAGGCGAATTAAAAAGCTCTGCTTTTTTGAATGGTAAAGTCTTGTGTTTGTAGAATGTTGCTATTACTGATTGAAATGAGATAGACATCGTGGAGACTCGTCAGACAAAGCCTTATCGCATCGCCTCTCTCTTTGCGGGATGCGGTGGTCTTGACCTCGGTTTCGCCGGGGGGTTTGATTTCCAAGGCAAGCATTTTGCTCGTTTGGCCACTGAAGTAGTCTATGCCAACGATTTCGATCGCGATGCCGTGACCTGTTTCAATGAGAACATCCCGAATTACGATGCCGCCGCTAATTGCATCGAGAAGGATATTCGCCAAGTTGAGCTTGACGAGATACCGGATTACGATATTCTCCTTGCCGGCTTCCCTTGCCAGCCCTTTTCCAATGCCGGCCTTCGCGGTGGCGTAAACGATAAATACAACCGTGGAACCCTTTTTGAGGAATGTGAGCGCATCCTAAAGGGGAAAATTAATGCGGGCAAGAAGCCCAGGGCATTCGTCTTTGAGAACGTGCGCGGAATCATGTCTTCTAAGATGGATGACGGAACTCCCGTCATTGCTGAGATTGAGAACCGCATGAGGATACTTGGCTACAACGTCTGTCACCGGCTTGTGAAGGCGAGTAACTATGGTGTGCCCCAGAACAGGTTCCGACTCTTGATTATCGGCATAGATAGTTCTCTGAACAAAACGTTTGATTTCGATGAGATGGATCGCGTTGTCGACTCGGAGCAGCTGCCTTCCGTTTCTGCTGGGCGGCCTGAGAAGTTGCTCCTGGGGTCCATCCTTCAAAATCCCTCGGTTGAACACGAAAATGGGGATTTCTGGTCGTATACCGATGCCACTCAGGCCATGATTGAGCAGATCGGTCCCTGCGCTCATGGCGATAAGGCTTTTAAGTATTTTACCGAAGACATGACCATTGGCGATCTCCCCGAGGTGGTCTTTGAGGGCCGGTCGTGGAAGGATATTCCCTACGAACTTCTTAAGCCCAGGTTTAAGAAGATTGCCGACGATCCAAAACGCTATCACGCCCCTAAGTTTTTCCGCAGGTTCGCTTTTGGCGAGATTAACGGTACGATTACGGCCTCAGCGCAGCCGGAGAATTGCGGCATCACTCATCCCGTTGAGAACCGCCGCTATACAGTTGGCGAGATTGCGCGAATCCAGTCCTTCCCGGATTCTTACGATTTCAGCAAGATCCCCTTGCAGTCACGTTATAAGGTTATCGGCAATGCTGTGCCGCCAGTGCTTGGCTGGGTCATTGCCAAAGCCCTGACGAACAAGCTCCTGGAGGCTGACGGTGAGTAAATACTTCTCAATCGATGCAATTATGGCAGCGTTCTCCCTACTAAACACAGAGCTTTCAGCTGGGACACATTTTAGCGCGCTGCAATATATGTTCGCCCTTGACAACTATGCTCACAAGTTCGGTAGAGACTGCGATACCGATTCCGATGAGGGCACATTTGTTTCTTTCGCCCATAAAGTTGGCGGACTTGAAGATGGGGAAGTCCCTGACCACATTGATGGCTTTACCGGCAAAAAGCCGAAAAAGGACAAAGATTCTGCCCGAATCCATTCAAATTTCATTAGCGCAGGAGCTGTTCAACGTTCCGAGCGCGCAACCCGCGAAGACCCCGAGCTTTACCCCAGCGGGGCAAAAAGCTATCTTTTTGCTATCTCCAAGAAGGTGCTTCTTGCTGATTCAATTTGTTATGAGCATTTGGACGCCTATCTTCCATCAAAGGAAATGAAAACTGCGTTTGCCGTGTGGGTTGAACGCAACTCCGCCTTCAAAGATGACTCTTCTTTTGCGGAGGCCCTTAAGGACGCTCTTGGGCAAAGCTATACTGGCAATTTGATAAACGCTCTCTGGAAAGAGGGTGCGCCGTTCCCAGATGATATTGGCATTGGCGATGATGTTTTTTCAAATGTTAAGCCGCGTATTGATTGGGCGACGATTGGGGAGTACTTTCCGGTGGGCGAACCGAACAGCGCTCATTCCGAACCAGACAGGGCGAATCTAGTAAAAAACAGTTCTGAACTTCTCGAAAAAGTGGCGGGCTTGCCTCGCAATTTGATTTACTTTGGTGCTCCTGGTACAGGAAAGTCCTATCAACTGAATAAGCTTGTCAGGGATGGCTTTGCCAAGAAAAACATTCGGCGAGTGACCTTCTATCCGGACTATACGTACTCGCAGTTCGTGGGATGTTTTAAACCATATAGTGAACCTGGCAGTAAGGAGATATCCTACGAGTTCGTTGAGGGTCCATTCCTGAAGACTTACCTCGAGGCAATAGCACACCCCTATGACAACTTCGTCCTGCTAATTGAAGAAATCAACCGCGCGAACCCCGCCGCTGTCTTCGGTGACGTGTTCCAGCTGCTTGACCGCGACAAGAGCGGGAACAGTGTTTTCCCAGTTGCAGCGCCGAAGGAGATGGCTGGCTGCATCGGCAGCTATCTCAATGTGCTCAAAGACGATGCCGATGTTCGAGACGCTATCGAGGGGTATTACGACCCCGATATGGACTTCGATGACTTTAGGGAGATAGCCTGCGAGGAGCTCTCCCTACCGCCCAACATGTACATCTGGGCGACCATGAACAGCGCCGACCAAGGGGTGTTTCCGATGGACACCGCATTTAAGCGGCGTTGGAACTTCAGGTATATTGACATCGATGCTGGGGCCGGCAAGCCTCTCGAAGACGGGAAGAAGATATCCGAGATAGAGGTGACGATTACGGTAAACGGCACCGATTCTCAAATCGTTTGGGATAAGCTGCGCCGCAAGATTAACGGACTGATGAAGGACCTCAGGATCAATGAGGATAAGTTCTTGGGCCCCTTCTTCATCTCGCCCAATGACCTCAATGATCGATTCAGCGATGTGTTCAAGGACAAGGTTCTTCTCTATCTATGCGAGGACGTCGGGAAGTTGAAGCGCGGACGGCTTTTCCGCGATGAGACGGCGACCTATTTCGAGCTGTGTAAACAGTTCGACCGCGATGGAGTTGCCATTTTCAAGGGCATCGAGCTCGCTGATGTTGTCGCTGGCAAGCCATCGGAGGGCGTTGCTGCCGAATCTGAAGAAGAGACCGAGGAATAGGCAATGAAACCGGTGATGGTCCGCGAGCTGAGGCCCTTTTCGCTTGCTTGGCTTGCTGACGAGCTGGGATGTACGGTTGCGAGGGCAAAGACCCTCGTTGGCGACATGATGGCGCGCGGTATTGTGCGGTACCGGACGGGAAAGAAAGCCGATCCCGAGGAAGCCGATGTGGAGAACGCCGCTCCCTCTGAAGTCTACCAGTTTCGCTTCGTGGGCCTGGTGATGACCGAGGGCGCGGTGATTATTGTCTATCCCAAGTACTTCCACGACCGGATACCTGTTATTGATGAGCTCAGGTTGATAATGCGAGTTCTCAAGCGTGATGCGGGCATCGCGGTGCTGACGAGTTTGGAAGACGCCGATGAGGGCGCTAGCGACAAGTTGTCCGTAATGCTGGCGCTGTTGGAGCTGTACGGCGAGTACGGTGAGTACTCAAACTACGTGGAAGATCGCGAACTCAACGGTAACGGAAACATTGACTGGAACCGTACAATTGACGGACACTTGCCCGTTCTCTCGAACGGTCGACCGATATACATGGTGTACGAGACACGCAAGACGTATCGCGATGACTCTGACTTTATCACGCGGCTGCATCGCGCCGTGCTGACCGAGTGCTCGCGTAAGTTCGGGGAAGTGGGTATCGACAAACTGCTTTCGCTCGATGAGGTGTGTCTTTCGGACGAGGATATCGAGGCTTTCGGCGATGTTGAGATGCTAGGTTGGCGTCTGGAGTGCGAGCGCGCGGCCCAGTTCTTGGACTGGAAGCTCTTAACGCTCGATTTGCTTGAGCGCTACCTGCTGCTGCGTGAGAGCGAGGTGCGCAGTGATGAGGTCCAGGCACTGGGGACAACGAGCTTTTACCACCTGTGGGAAGAGGCCTGCAAAACGGCTCTCGGCGATGCGCTTGGTAAGCGGCTGGGCGCGCTCGGACTTACGCTTGAGGGTAAGTGGGCGGCTGATAGTCGGAAGAAGTTGATCGAGATAATTCCACGGCCCCTGTGGGAGCGCTGGCGCGGCGATGGGTTTGCTGAGCCCGAAGGTACCGATACGCTCATCCCTGACGCCATTGCCATTGCAAATGGACCCGATGACGAGCGGCTGTTCTGCATCTGTGACGCGAAGTACTATGTGCCGAGTGCAAATGGCAAGATGGAGCACCAGCCGGGGCTGGAGTCAGTGGCCAAGCAGTTCCTGTACCAGAGTGCATACCGGGAGTTTATCGAGGCTTGCGGGTTCGATCGGGTGGTGAACACGTTCCTAGTGCCGGGGACCGTTGATAGGCCCGAGCTGATGGCGAGGGCGTCGTTTCCGGGCGTGATTGCGGAGGAAGATAAGCCGCTCGACAATTTCATTAACATGTTAATGCTGCCAGCGGGGGTCGTGTTCGAGGCGTATCTTCGCGGAGAGGTATTGAATACTTGCCGACTACTTGCGGTTGATGGCGCTTGCTAGCGGGAAAGCCAAGTCGGTTAACTGGCAACTGAGGCTAGGGGGTGATCCTTTCGACACTCAACTAGACTGGGCAACGAGCGCTGATTATGCGCGGATTGCCAAATATGCTGGCATCGGGCGGGGAAAGACTACGATAAATCGCCTCTTCCGTCTTGTGAAGAATCCGGGTCTCTTTCGTCCGAGCTGTCGATGCCAATCTTTTCAATGGCGGTCAAGCCTCGGTCGGTGCTGCATCTGGGGCAGCCGGTAGGTGGCCTCAGAATAACTATGCAAGCTCTTGTCATCGCGCGAGAAAAACTTGCAGATTGGGATGGGCGGCGTCCGCGTCCAATGCCACTCCGTGGCCTTCGGCTCTGCTGGAGGCCACGGGATAAAGCCCAGTTCTGCTTTTGCGGGTCATACCCTTTGTATGCACGGTAAAGCCCAGGTCATCGATCATGCCGGTGCTGCAGACACATGCGTCGGGCGTGTTCCATGTGTCCTGGACGGTCAGGTCGGTTGAGACGCACACGGGCTCATCAATTCCAAGCAATGGAATGGGCTTAGCCATCTGATCGGCGCTATTTATCTGCGCAATGCCGGTCAACGACGGGGTCTGGACTCCTGAGGCCCGTCGCACAGCACCAATTGTGGATGGCGTGCTGCAAGCGGATGTGGTGACGAAGTCGCCCTCGACTGCCGGTTGGGTTGTGCTTGGCTGCTCGAACAACGGCTGGAATGTCTGGAAGGACGAGAGCGGCAAGACACTCGACGAGCGCAGGAAGATATAGGCGCTCCTCGATGTCTGCTGACTCTTTAGTAAAGGTTAATCCCAGTAGCTGGATAGGCCGGGAATGGGGACGTGCTTGATTGACTCGATTCCCTTCTTTCTGGTCTTGTCAGCCTCCAGCTCTAATGAGATGACCGTGGCAACCAGGTCGAACTTAGAAAGCGCCCAACCGTTATCCGATTTGCGGCAGCTGCTAGCGTTCTTTCCAGCGAGTTTGTCCAAGAGCTCTGGAAGAGTGCCTAATTGCGCTGACTGAGTCGTAATAACAACGACTTCATTGCCATCCGCCAGCGAACCGTTCCAAATCACAGGATGAGGATAGCCGAACGCTTCAGGCGTTTGGGTGCAAGGCTGGTTCTTGGGCCGATTGATTGCTTTGAGCCACTTTTCGTAGAGTGCTTTCGATACAAGGGGGGACCGTTGATAATAAGGTCCAAGGGTGTGGTCAACGGCATCGGCTAGTTCTTGAAAATATAGCTGTCGCTTTTTGTTAGCGGCCATCGGGTTATGTCCGTCTTTCCCGCTTGCGGTATCTGCTTTGCGTCTTAAATTAACGGCAGTTGCATGGGGCAGTTTTTTACCAAGCTTGTTATTTGTGTTGCGCGCGGGATTGCAATATAGGCCCGTTTCATTGTCGTAACCAGAACAATACTTGCTATTGTTGCCAGTTGGAAAAAAAGGCTTGTTGCATGTGCTGCATTTTGCTGGAAGCGCCCCGGATCGGAGGGCTTCGCATAGTAATTGTGCATAGAAAGCAGGAAATGATTTTGGAAGAAAAGAATGAATCAATGAGTGGGAGCGGTCTATCAAATGCTGAAAATGGAGGGCTTTCTGCATCTCCCTGCTGTCGTTGATATCGACAACAAGGTCTTTTCCGTCATTTACGATATACCGCATAAGGCCGACTGTGCTTTCGGAGTTCCTCGATAACTCAACCTTGTTGTAAAGCCCGCTATTTATTAGATTGAGCGCCAGAGCGTTGAGGCTCTTGAGGTTCTGGACTATCGGGCCGGCGATTGCATGTTTCGTACATTTTGAGGACGTTATCTCCCCAAAGCGGCGAATTTGGTTTGCGCCATCCAGAATCGATTCCCCGCTGGAAAGCAGCTTCACGAATAATGAGACGTGACGGCTTAGGTCATCCTGATAAGAGGCTTCGTTGATCTTCTTGGATAAACTAAGACACTCAATGATGATGTTGCCGAGTACGGCTATTGCCAACTCATGGATATCGATGGCTAGCTGAGGCTCAGTTAATTGACCGAGGAAGTGCGCCTCATAAAACTCCCTTTTTGTTTGTGGCGCCTTAAGCGCCATCGGGTGATTGACAATCGAGTGTTCACTTCCGCGGGCGAGCAAAGGCCCACTATTTAGGCCAAAGACCATTTCAATGTAATTGGCTAGGTCTGACGCAGTGGAATCAGTGGTGCTACAGCTGCTCAGCAGCTCAAGCGCCGGCATAGTAACTTTCGCGATGTTCCCGCACTCTAGTGCCCAAAGAGAAAAAACCCTTGAAGGCAAATAGGCATCGGGTATTTCATCAAGATAAGCCGAATCGATGCACAAGGAACAAATGTTAAAAAAGAGCCGGTAGATACTGTCCGAGTAACCGCCGCTTGTTGCGGAATCAAGCGATTGTTTGACTGCCTTTCCGAGCTCACGGGTTATATTTGCCTTTTCGGCATGCCATTTGTCGAGGTTTTCGCCTGCGTCAATAATTCCCGAACATAGCGGAGGAAAACACGTGGCCGCTGTTTTAGAGTCTGAGGCTTTGAGGTATTGAGCTTCTTGAAGGTGTGCTTTTCGCTGGAGCGATAAAAAGATACGGTGTGGAACAGGCACTGCATGGGTGTCGCGATACTCGGTATACCAAGAGGACAGCTCGTTATAGAACTTTTCCAGATCAATTCTTAGCAACGCGTTTAACAGTTCTTTAACTGTCCAATGCTGCTCGAATTCCACCTCTTCAAATTCTTGATCCTTATTGGGGTTTAAAAGTGATGGTTGTTTACAACGGAGATATAAAGAGCTGTCTCTACCGAATCGAATGAAGCTAGCTCTAACGCGCCAGTTCAGAGTAATTAAATTGGCACCCTGCATATTTTTTAAACCTGCACAACTTTCAAAATCGAATAAACCTTGTGCTATTGTGCCACTTTGTCGTGTTCAATAGGTGTCGAGCAAAAAAGAAGTCCAAAGGAGGACGGAAAATGTTTGACGATACCCTGTTTGAACTGGTGAATTCCGCCAGGCGCGATGAACTCGAAGATCTCGTTTGCGAAGTTATGACCATCTGTGATGAGCTGAAGGCTTGCCTTTCCGATGCACGTGGGCTTGGCTATATTGAGGCCTGCGCTCGTCAAAGCGCTTGTGAGCTTATGCTCGACAACTGCCGTGAGGAGCTTGCCCGCTTGGGCTTTGAGCTTGAGTGGGGTGCTGAGGACTATCCGGTAGTCTCGCCGGTTCACCAGTTTGAATTTACGTGCATCCCATCGCGTGGTGTCGCTAGCGCCGAGTTCTCGAGCCGCGACGATCTTGATATCGCCTGCTAGCCCAATTTCTTCACGAACGGTCAAATTGACCTGCTGTTTTGCTGGGGCAATTAGATAACCCCTGTATTTGCATCAATCACCCCAAAACCCAATCGCCAGCCAATCAGGCCTCTCTGAAAGGAAGATCATGAACACTTCTATCCTAATTTCGTCCAGCGCCGTTGAGGCTGCACCCCGCACCGCCAAAGGCGAGGTCGTCAAGCTCGTGCAGGGCGCGCTGCTTGCTGCCGTTGCCGCGATTGCCATTGTCGGCATCGCCTCTGTCGCCGCCCCGCATTGCGTCTGGAAGGGCGAGGTCACGCTGTTCCTGAATGAGTCGTTCCACACCGCCTATCCCGTTCCTGCGATTGCGGAGTATGCGTCGGCGGCGCCCGGGTCCGATTGGGCGTCGCTGCTCGTGGCCGTGCTCATTGCGGCGTACCCTGCCTACCATGCCGTCTGGCGTGTCCGCGAGGGCTTTGGGCTCAGCTGCGAGGCACCGGTGTTCAGCAAGCGTGTGTCGCGCCTTCTCGCTGCGGTAAGCGCTTGTTTGCTGCTGGCTATGCTGTTCATGGGCTATGGAACGAGTTGGCTCATCAACGGCAGCGCGATGGGTGACCAGAGCCTTGTTGAGTCGGGGCACAATGTATGGACTGTTTCCATCATGATCATGCTGGGCTGCGCCCTGATGTGCCTGTTCAAGTGGTTTCTCGCCAAGGCCCCCGGACGCAATTTTGGCAGCGGCTTCGCTGTCGAGCTGGTTCGCCTTGCCGACGTCCTGCTGAAGCGTGCGAGCTCGAACCTGGTGTTGTGCTATGTGGCCGAGCTGCTTGCCTGCCTGCTGGCGCTGGCCTTCATTGCCGTGGCCTATGTCGTCGTGAGCGTGGCCATCGCGCTTGCGTTCGCAGCCGTGGCCTTGGTGGTGTGCCTTGCTGGGATTCCCGTTATCCTTGTTGCCTCGTGGCGCAGGTAGCGGGGCGATCATGCGAGTTCTTGTCACCGCGTGAGAAAAACTTGCAAGAAGCGCAAGTTCTTTTCACGCGATGAGAAAAACTTGCAGATTGGCGTGAGGACGACGGCCCTCCGCGTGAGCGCGGTTTCGATATTGCTCGTTAATGTGTCCGAACGATTGATTGGAGACAAAATGTATCCGGGCTATGAGTGCAACAACTATCCCATAAGCATTACGGATGAGGATGGTCCGTTCCTTATCATGGAGGCGGAGCTGTCTGGTGACGTCGAGCTCAATGATGAGTTTAAGAAAGACGCCAGCTATAGATATTCGTGTGCGACTGTTTCTGCGGCGATTAATCTTTGCAGGTCGATGACGGACGGCGATGCCGATCCCTGGTATGAAAGCTGGGAGAAGGCAGCTGAGCGTTGTCCGCTCGAGAAATGCGAGGAAGCGACAACGCTGTATTGGATTGAGCCGACCGATCCGCACAAGGCGCTGTGCGCCTTCCATCCCCATCCCGATCTTGAGCAGTATGTGGCTGAGACAATTGAGGCTGTTGACACCTATCTGTTGGAGTGCGAGTACCGTCCCTTTACGGTCAGCCACTTAGATCTAAAGGACGTTGACATCCTGCTCAGCGCTGCTTGGGGATTGGCTCGAGTTCTCAAAGATATTTGGGGAACTTGCGACCCTGATGTTATGGAAAAGATTGAAGATGCTACGTACAGTGCGCATATAACGGTTAGGGACCTGATCGCGGGCGAAGAGGCGGCCAAAGCCAGTTCGAAGTCTGTTGAGGATCTCTAGCTGCTGCGCTGAACGGCGTGCCTGATCGGCAGACTGTCGGCAAAAGTCCGGACAGTCTGCCGGCCTCGGTCGCTACATCGTTCCCTTGCTCGCAGCGTAATGTTCCGCCTGCTTAAGGGCGTCCTCGTAGGCGCACTGCTTTGCTTCGTACTCTAGCGCGTAGCGCTCCTGCTCCGCTCGCCCGGGGACAGGCACGGTCATGCTTCGCAGGTCCTTGGGAGATAGCTGTGCAAGCGAGTCTCCGTGCGAGGAGGCCAAGAGCTTCTGCTGTCCTTCATCGGATGACAGGTAGGCTAAGAAGAACCGTGCTAGTAGTTCATCTTTAAAGGATGCGCAGAAGACGACATCGCAAGGGACAATGAGCTTAGGGCATAACTGGGGTTTCTGGGGTGCCGGCTCGCGCTTCATGCTTCCCGGCACTACGAGGGCCAGCTTAAATGGCGGTCCGAAGCGTGAGATCATTATGCAGGTTTCATACTCGCCCAGCGGTTTGAGACGATAGAAATAACCTGGATCCGTATCGCCCATATCGTAAATATCCGTATCGGATGCGCGCTCGGGTAGATCTTCGAAACCGATGGTCGTTCCATCGACTAAGTGTTTAAGCGATAAGTAGTAGCAGTCGATTCGTCGGTCCGTTCTGCCAAGACCCATCTGTGGCACCTTTAAAAGGGCGCTACGCGGAATGCCGCGGCGTATGTCCGCTACGGTGCCAAAGCGAACGAAGGACTCCTCTGCAAAAGAGGTGCTTTTAGCTTTCGGAAGTAAAGGCCAGATTTTTTCAGCACCCCGATCGCCGAGATGCCAATGCGTTGCATCGGTTGTTTCGGCATAAGCATGGCTAATCGAGTCTTGGATCTGATGCATGAGCTCACTTGTCATGGGCTTGTCATCAAATGACCGCCCATCAAAGAGGAAATATGGCTCGTTGGGTTTGCGGTCGCCTAGAAATAGTAGGGCATAGCCATCGCTATTGGCTGCGATCGTATTGGGAAGCAACACTATCGCTGTCAATAGTCCAAGCTGGCAGAGCAGACGGCGCCCGTCTGCGGCGCGTGCCAGGTTGAGCAGTCGGTTGGAGACTTGTACGACCGCAATGGAATTCGGACGTTCACATGCAAGGGAAGCTGCGAGAAAAACGTAATACCATTCGCTGACCGAAAGCGGGCTTGGTACATCGACAAGTGTTTGCAGTTGATGGGCCCTCGACGTAAGGAAATCCTGAACATGCTCATTTGCAATTTCGAGCGAGGGCTCAAATTGAGTGAGGGGGATTTGCTCGGGGGGTCTGCAGTAGATGAGCACGGACTCATCGGTACGGGGCATGGCGCCCGATTCTGGCGTTGAGGCAAAGACATCGGCTTTGGTAAACGAAAAAGACGGGTCAGCGGATGTGTCGCGAGTTCCAAATTCGATGTTTTCGGGGTCCTTAAGGTCGATGCCCCAAATAGACCATGCGGATCCATCTGCATAGTCCTGGGCAAACTCAAAATCTCGGCAGCACAACTCGATAAGCGTATGAACTCTTAGCGTTGGCTGGAGTTTTGAGACCATAAAGGAAACCAGGTTTGCAAGAAATGCGCTGCTATGAGGCTCTGGCTCCTGATTGTAGGCATGGTAAAGGCCTAGCTTGGCTTGTTCTGCGCGAGACAGAAGCACGATTGCCTCCTCGGACATACGTTGTGCGATATGGAGTGCGCCGTTGTTGGCAATGGCACGATGCGGTCAATTCATATTATCAGCCTAATTCCGATTAATTTGAAATTGAGTGTTTATAGCTTAATCCGCGAGGGTATCAACTGCGATAAGTTTTTAGAAATAAAATTCTAAAAATGGTCTGGCCTTCGGACCAATATTGCGACAGCAACGAAAGGACAGCTAATGAACGGATACGACATGTACAGGATCGAGCCAGACATCCCCAAGAAGCCAACTGTGATGAATATTGTCGGCATGATTCTGCAAACCCTATTTGCGGTTGTGCTGTACGTTGTCGCCGTCGACATGATGTGCTTGCTGACGACGTGGCTCGGCGGCTTTATGTTCGAGATCGGCGAGGGCAACACGGTGATTCCGCTCCACTCATGGCGTCTGGTGACGTTTAGGGTGTACTGGGTTGTACTGGGCGTGGGCGTCGTTGCAGCGCTTGCCCGCAAATGGATCGTGCTGTTAACGGGAGAGCGTGAATCCGACATGTGCGAGCTGCTCGGTGCAATTGAGGGTGCGGGCGCATTCGCATCCGTCGTCTGCGCGATCGTCTGTTTGCTGGGCTATGCCGCCGCATTTGATTGGTGGGCCGGCGTTACCGGAAAGATGGCTTCGGATTCCCGCGCCAATGATTACCTGCTTTGGGCTGTTGTCTTAACCATTGGAACGATTGTTGAGTGGCGAATTATCGAAGGAGTCTTCAAGGCTTTATTCCCTCATGAGTGCCTGTTTCACGGGCTTCGCTTTGCGTCCGCCTGCGTGGTTACTCCTCTGCTTGCGCTTGTGCCCACCGCACTGACCATCGTCGTGTGCGCGGTGGTGGTAGGCCTATTTGCCGGGATTCTGTTTGCATCGCTTGCGATCCCCGTAGTTTTCGCGTTCCTCGCCATCGCCATTGCAGCCAGCCATTAATGAATCACGCGCGCCGAGGCTCGCATAAAGAAAGGAACGGCCATGTCGCTAATCTCTAGCGCTCAAAAGGTTCTGTTGCTCGCCGTACTTACCGCTCTTGTGGCTGGTGCCCTGATGTACGAAGTCCTGCATCCCACCCTGTTCCCGCTGCTCAAGCAGGGTATTTTGCAGCTGCTCTACCACATTCCGGTCTTTACGCAGCCGGGCAACGTGATCTATTTGGAGTCGGTGACCTCGCTGGCGCTGTAGGAGTTTAAGGGCTTGGGCCCACGTCATAGGTAAGAAAGCAAGTTTTGAAAGGAAAACACCCATGACTCAGAAGCAGTATCGAAGCGTCGATCGCTACCAGGACCTGCTCAATCGAATTGCGCCTACGCGCCTGGTGGAGCAGACGCGCCAGAGCGTTATTGGCCACGAGGGAAGCTTGGAGGCCTTTGTGACGGCGCTGAGCTTTGAGGTCAACCGCTGCGTGATGTTGGCACGCGGCGCCGATCCGCGCGAAGTCCTTTCGCCCGCTGCCATTTTGGTGATGGGTTCTACCGGTACGGGAAAGACCCACACCATCAAAGCCGTGGCGGATGCCGCGGGGCTCAAGCTGTTCGTGTTCGATGTCTCCACCATGACGGGAGAGGGCTGGCGCGGTGCTAGCATGAGCAACTGCCTGTCGCAGGTCGCGGACTATCAGGCTGCCAATCCCGGCGATATCTGCCTGGTGCTCTTTGACGAGTTTGACAAGGCGGTTCGTGCCGAGCCCGATGGGAGCGACGTTGCGTCCAGCTTTAGTCCGTCACAGTCGTTCCTTAAGCTCTTGGAAGGCGGGGAGATGCCGTTTGAATGCGAGAGCCAGAAGGGCACGGCGATGAAATCGCTCAATCTTGATCAGGTTGTCTGCATTTTGGGCGGCGCCTTTATGGGCTTGGATGCTCTGGTGCGCAAGCGCCTGGCCGGCAAGGCCGGTACCATGGTCGGTTTTGGATCTTCGTATGCCGCCGTGCGCACCGCCGCAAAATCGGCAAACGAGCTGCGAGACAGTGCGACCATCGAGGATGTTGAGACCTGGGGCATTATGTCCGAGCTGTGCGGGCGCATTGGCTCGGTGATTAACTTTAACGCCCTGAGCGTGGACGATCTGGTCCAGATTGCGTATGAGCAGTACCTGCCCAAGTACAACAACATGATGGGAAATGGCGCCAAGATGGAACTGACGGCAGATGCTGCTCGCCTTGCGGCGAAGCGCGCGGTTAAGGAAGGTGCCGGCGCGCGCGGCATGCTCCGTCAGCTGCGTCCCCTTATGATGTACGCTTGGAGGGACATGCGGGAAGATACCTATATTTCCCGTGCGACCTTGGTCGTGAGCGACGGGGAGCTTGCGGTTGCGTACGAGCACTCTCATGAGCCGCGGGGATTTTTGCGGGAAGAGATGGGGAAGAATTCGCCCTTTCTGAACGGGAGAGAGATTGAAGCCCTTGCGCTGGTGAGCAACTGGATGGAGCATGAGGACGAGGACGAGCATAAGCCGTATCAGCCTGAGTTTGCTTGGCTGGCGGATTTGGTGGACGGCTCGGCGCTCGACAAGATCGTGCAGGGCGGCAAGGCATTCGATCTTGCTGGGGTGTTGTTGCGCGGCGTTCCGCTTGATGGGCCGGAGCGCATTGCCGCCCACGAGCTGCTTAAGGCCTGCGCCTGCTACAACGACGTGCTCTATGCCGACAAGGAACAGTATCGCAACCTTGCCCAGGTGCTTACGCTCACCAAATTGGTGTACAAAAAAACGCCCGATTGCTTGCTGAGCCCGCTCGATGTGGTTATGAACGGCACGACTACGGGCAACGGTTTTCAGGGTCTTGGCGAGTGGGTCGATGCCATGAGCAGGTCCGAAAAGCCTTCGTTGGAAAAGTGGCAGTACCTGGCGGCCGGGGAGGCCCTGCGGATTTACGACCACTTTAGCAAACGCCCCGACCAGGTTAAGGAGCTTGCCGCCGAGGTGTCCCTGATGCGTGTCGCCCTTGCAGTGATGGACGTTGAGGAGTGTGAGGCATTGGAGTGTGATCTTGAGAAGCTGCTCGCTTCGTGCGAGTAATCGCCGACTGCTTCTCTTTCCTTTCTTCTATTTTCTCTGGTGGCATGGACGCCACTGTCTTAATCGCCCTGCGTGAGATTTTGTCCGTACGGGATGGTATTCAGCACATGTAACAAAACAAGTGAGGGAGCGGCGGGGGAGAGCGAGGCGGTTTACAGAAATGAACATCCGTTATATGCGTTAGAAAAATAAAATTGTTCTTGCAACATACAAGCGGAGCGCATATACTGCAGTCATAGCGTATGAGATGGGGTCTCTAAAAGAGGCCAAGCACAGCAATTTGAGTTTATGTAGACGGGACTTGAGCATGAGCACCAGCAGTTTCTCCTTTAACAACGATAATAGTAGTTACATTAATCTCGAGACTATCCTTGGTTGCACTGTCGGTTCTCGCGCAGAGAACGGGCTTGTATTTCTAGATGAAGAGAAGCCATGCGGCGAAGAACTCGAGTATTTAGATGAGATTGAGCGCGAGCGGAACTATGAGTTTGGCTTTTGCGGAGATCAGTTTCATCACGATTCAATTCGCTCAATTTAATTACCCCGTTATCACCTCTTTTTAATGGGGCAAGTTGGATCGACTATCTGTGGCAAACAACGGCTCACCGTGGGAAGGAATCGGCAATGAGCAAGAACATGAATAAGGACATGAACGGCAAGGCTTTGGGTAAGGCCAAGGCGGCTGGACGCGTGGCGACAGTTGCTGCGGCGACGATTGCCATGACGGGCGGCTCGCTGCTGTCGCCCCTGGCCGCGGCGGCGCAGGGTGCGGATGGCATTGGCGCTGCGGGCGCAACGGCTGCGGTGATGTCGCCGCTGACGAGCGCTGCGGCCGCCGGTGCTGGCGCGGGTGCTGTGTCTGCGGCGCAAAAGGTCGCCGACCTGCAGGCTGCAGTTGATGCGGTGCGCGCCAAAGCTGCTGCTGCCAAGGCCGATCTGGAAGCGGCTGCTGCTCCCTACGATGCCGCTGCCGCCAACCAGCAGCGGGCGCAGGGCGCCTATGACGCGGCCCGCGGTGCAAGCGATAGCGCGGCCTCTGCTGCCTCGGCCGAGCTGGAAAAGCAGCTGGGCGCTGCGCAAGACAAGGCCGATTTGGATGTCAAGACGCTTGAGGACGCTCAGGCTGCGCTCGATGCCGCCAAGAAGAACCTGACGGACAAGGACGAAGCCCTGACTGCCGCCCGGAAGGCGGCAAGCGATGCCCAGTCTGCGCTCGAGGCCGCACAGGCCGCTGCATCCGATGCCACGCCCGAGGCCGTAGCCGCCGCCCAGGCTGCCGCAGAGCAGGCGGCGATCGATTTGGAGCAGGCAAAGCAACAGGCCGAAGATGCGCAGACCAGGCTCTCGGATGCTCAGGCTGCCGCCGATGACGCCGCTGCCAAGCAGCAGGATACGCAGGTCAAGCTTTCGGCAGCTCAGCAGGCAAAGACCGCGGCAGATGCGGACGTGGACGCCGCACAGGCGAGCTATGACGCGGCCAAGGCCGATCTGGATCGAGCCGAGCAGGGCGCTGCGGGCCCGGAGTACGAGGACGCTAAGGCAAAGGTAAACGCTGCGTCCGAGGCGCTGGCGGCCGCCAAGGCCACGCAGTCGCAGCGCGAGGATGAGCTTGCTGCTGCCGAGCAAGAGGTGAGTGCCGCCGAGGGCGAGGTGCAGACTGCACAGCAGGCAGTTGCCGATCAGCAACAGGTCGCTGCCGAAGCCCAGTCCAAGCTGGGTGCCGCTGTTGCCGCCAAGACAGCAGCCGACGCCGCCCTCGACCAGGCCAAGACCGATCATGCCTCCGCGCTCACGGAGCTGGCCGATGCCCAGGCCAAGCTTTCGGCAGCAAAGGACGAGAAAGACGCTGCCGACAAGGCGCTCGATCAGGCGACGGCTCAAAAGCAGCAGGCCGACCAGGCTGTGGCTCAGGCCCAGGCCAAGCTCGATGCCGCTCAGGCAACGGCGAATGCATCGGCGGAGAACTACCGCCAGGGTGCTATCGCGTTCTTTAAGGGCGTGGGCGCCAACGACGCGGCAGATATCATCCTCAACTGCAAACTCGCTAGCTACAACAAGGTGGGCGAGGAGGCCGATGCGACGAGCCTGGCCAACATGAAGCAGGCGGTCGTGTGGCTCAAGGCGTGCAACGAGTATCGCGCGAGCGTTGGCCTGGGTGAGCTCAAGGTGACGTATGCCATGATGGCGACCGCCATTGCCGATGCGAACTTCTCCGATACGAAGGTCGCGCACGCTCAGCAGTTTAACGTGGGCGAGAATGTGGCGTGGAACTACGGAAGCAATCCGTTTAAGCAGTGGGTCGATCAGGAGAAGGCCGTCTTTGACGCTGCTGCCGCCTCGCTGGGCGCGACGGGCCTTACGGGAAAGGCCGCTTACGATTTTTATACGGCGCATAGTTCCGAGATTGATACCTACGCCGCGAAGCATGGTGATTCGGTCGGCCATTACATCAACGTAATCGATCCCAGCTACACCGTGACGGGCATGGGCGTTTGCACGCGTGGGACGCTGTACGGTCGGAGCACGCAGGCGCAGACATTCGTATATTCTGGTCGATGGTACGAGCTGTACAACGTCAATCCGATGACGGTTGCTGAGTATGAGGTTGCGTTGAACGCGTGGTGCGACTCTTTGGCAAATCCCGAGCAAGGCGTGGATGCGGCGCGCAAGGAGCTTACTGCGGCGCAGGGCGTTGCCAACGATGCCGGCAACAAGGTGGACGCAGCATCGCAAACCGCTGCGGCAAAGCAAGCCCAGGTTGAGCGCGCTGCCGCCAACATCGATGCCGCGGCCACCAAGGTCTCGGAAGCCCAGGCCGCCGTGGCGCAAAAGCAGGCTGCAGCTGACGCCGCCGCGCGTGCCGTCAGCGATGCTCGCGCCGATTTGAGCGCTGCCAACGACGCTGTTGCGGCAGCGCAGGACGCCGTGGCCGCCAAGTCTGGCGAGCTCGACATTGCCAAGGGCAAGGTGGCTGCTGCCAAGCGCGCGCTGGACGCCGCTCGTGCCGGCGTTGGCGACAAGCAGGATGCACTTGCCGCGGCTCAGGATGAGCTGGCGGCGTACTCAGCCGATATCGTCACTGCTCAGCGTGCGTTTGATGCGGCATCGTCTGTGCTCGAAGACGCCCGTGCCAATCAGCGCGAAGCGGAGGCTGAGCTCGCTGTTGCCCAAGGCGATGCCAATCAGGCAGATATCGATGCTGCTGACGCTCAGGCGGAGCTCGATATGGCGCAGCGGGCTGTAAGCGATGCCGATGCCGTCGTGGCAACGGCTCAGGCAAAATCTGATGCAGCTGCCGCCCGCGCCTCTCAGCTTAAGAATGCCGCCACAGCACTTGCCAAGGCCACTGGGGACAAAGCGATTGCCGATGCCGCGCTCGATGCAGCGGCGATGGCCGTGAGCGATGCCGAGTATGACGTGGTGGAGGCTGACGATGCCGTGGCGGATGCGACTGCCGCCCGCGACGCCTCTGCCGCCGCGGTTGACCGCCTGCGCAGAATCAATCTTGCCGAAGCCATTGTCAACGGCAGCGCTGACGATGCGGACGAGGCGCTCAACGCCAAGATCGCTGCGGCCCACGATGTCGCCGAGCGTGCCGCGACCGCCAAGGCCGAGCTCGATGCCGCCGTGGCTGCGACGGATGCCGTGGCGCCGGCATACTTGGAGGCGCTCGCCAACTACACCGCCGCCAAGGTCGAGCTCGACCAGGCTATTGCCGAGCTTAACGCCGAGATCGCTCGCCAAGAGGCCGCCGACCGCGGAAACGGCGAGCAGACCCAGCCCGTCACGCAAGTGACGTACCAGGCCAAGCATGCGGAGGCAAAGACCGAGGCCACGACTTGGCAGACGGCGATGCCCGCCACGGGCGATGCGTCCGAGCTGCTGGGTGAGACCTTCGTGATCGGCGGCACGGTCCTGGTGGCCGCCGGCGTATTCCTGTCCGATAAGCGCCGCCAGCTGATCCGTTAGGGACAGGGAAGCGCGCTGTTTTTGGCGCGCACCGCAGGGGCATGGGCTCTGCGGCGCGCGCCGCCTTTTTCTTCAAGATTGATTAAGGAGGGATATATGCAAATTAGAGGAGAGGCCGCGATCGCCTGCGGATTCATGGCGGGCCTGGCAACGGGGTTGCTGTTCGATGGATGTTTCGACAGCTATATCAATCGATTCCGCGACTCTGGTTTTTCGAGAGGCAAGCCTTGGAAAACAGCGTCGGCTCATCGAGAAGCGACCGCGCCCATCGAGCCCCGCAGTGTGGATACCTCAAAAATCAAGGTAACCGTCACCAAGAACGGCAAGATTTACCACCGTTCTGCGGGATGCAAAAACTTGTCCCGAAACGCCATTAAAACGAGCGTGCCATTGGCAACCGCACTCAAGCGAGGCAAGACGCCCTGCCCAACATGCTGCCCGCCAACAGTGTGCTCGATCTAGTTTTTTGGGTGTTTGATCCGTTTGGATGGAAGAACGAGGGGTAAGCCCTAAGGGGTGCGGATGCCGGGGCTGATCCGCAATTTCTGCCATCGATTTGTCTAGAGTCGCACAGCACGGAGGTGCCGCTTAATGTCCATTTTCGTTACCGGAGACGTTCACGGTGTTGCCGAGTACGGGGCGAGCCGCTTCTCGTCGCGCGTTTGGCCATTGGGCCGTACGCTGACGCGCGATGACGTGGTGATCGTTGCCGGCGACTTTGGCTTTATATGGAGTGGCTCAAACACCGACAAATACTGGCTCGACTGGTTTGAGTCCAAGCCCTGGACTACGTGTTTTGTCGACGGCAATCACGAGAACTATCATCTGCTGGCGGGGCTGCCGATCCGAGAGTGGAACGGGGGCCTCGTTCACGAGGCTCGCCCGCATGTGCTGCACCTGATGCGCGGAGAGGTGTTCGACATCGCGGGGAACACGGTGCTCGCCATGGGTGGCGCCGCGAGCCATGACAAACAGTGGCGCCGGGAGGGAAAGACGTGGTGGCCCGAGGAAATGCCGAGTGAGAGCGAGATGGAATACTGTCGCGCCTCGCTCGATCGTGTGGGCTGGAAGGTCGACTATGTTGTGACTCACGAGGCGCCGGTCGATTTGGCAGACGAGCTGTGCATGGAGTGCAATCGCGAGTTCTACGACGATTCGCTGCAGGCCTTTTTGGGCGAGCTCGACGGACGACTCGACTACCGCACCTGGTTCTTTGGCCATTACCATGACGATGAATGGCGCGACGACAAGCATCGCCTGATCTACCAAGATATCGTGCGGATCGAAGCGCGATGTGCTGACGGATTCGGCGAGGCGACGAGCAACTATTCCGAGCAAGAGCGTTAGGAGGTCCCCGTGATCTGGTTTACCAGCGATACTCATTTTGGACACGAGAACATGCTACGGCTTAGCGATAGGCCTTGGTCGACTGTTGCGCAGATGAACGACGCCATGGTCGCCAGCATTAATAGCAAGGTCGCTGCGGATGACGAGCTTTACATCTTGGGCGACTTTAGCTTTAAGATGACGGTCCAAGATGCCTACGAGCTGCGCAAAAGCATTGTCTGCAAGCGTGTCCATCTGCTGCCCGGCAACCACGACAAAGACTGGACGCAGCCTGCGGTGGCGGATGCTTTTATCGTCGAGGCGCCCATTTGCGTGCTCAAGATCGACCGTCAGAAAATTGTGCTGAGCCACTATCCCATGGTCGACTGGCAGGGTATGTCGCACGGCGGCTGGCATCTTCACGGGCATATCCACAGCTGCGGCGGCGCGTACAACAAGTTCAACCTTCGGCAGGGGCTGCTGCGCCATGACGTGGGCGTGGATGCCAACGGCTACGCCCCGGTGAGCCTGGAGGAGCTCAAGTCGTGGTTTGCGCAGGTCGATGAGCCGGTGTGTTGCGTTAAGTGGCCGTGGTGGGTCAACGCCACGGGCGACGAGCAGGTCGAGCGCGAGCTCGAAGTCTATAAGAGGGAAGTGGTGATCCGATGACGGTCTATGTGACGGGCGACATTCACGGTGGGCTCGACATGCAAAAGCTGCGCGACTGGGAGCTTGGGGATAGTCTGACGAGTGACGACTATCTCATCGTCGCCGGCGACTTTGGCTTTCCCTGGGATTTCTCTGCCGAGGAGTGCGCCGATATTGCTTGGCTGGAATCGCGTCCCTATACCGTGTTGTTCGTCGACGGCAACCACGAGCGTTTCGATCACTGGGCGGAGCGCCCCATGGAGTTGTGGCACGGTGGGCTGACGCAGCGCCTGTCGGATGCCTCGCCCATACGGCGACTGACGCGTGGCGAGGTTTTTGAGCTCGACGGCTCAACGATCTTTACCATGGGCGGCGCCACGAGCGTGGACAAGGAATACCGCATTCCGTATTCCAGCTGGTGGCCGCAGGAGCTGCCGGACGAGCGCAACTTTGAGGAGGCGCAGGCAAAGCTCGACAGCGTGGGCTGGACGGTCGACTACGTGATCACCCACACCTGCTCTACGCGCATGCTTTCGTCCACGCTTTATCCAGCGCCCGGCTGGAATTGCCCCTCCGTTGATCGGCTTACGGCATTTTTCGATGAGCTGGAAGACCGCTTGGACTACAAGCGCTGGTACTACGGGCATTTTCATCGGGATACCAACCCGGCCGAGCGTCACACCGTGCTCTACGACTGCATCGTTCGCTTGGGCGACGAACTCCAGCCCTGGGATGTTGCGTAGAGGCGGGGTGGCTGGCTACTCGACCGTTACAGTGATGTTCTCCCGATGCGCGCGGATGACGTCCCAGCTAAAGTGCTCGACCAGCTGCTCGGCGGTACGCGGCGTGGTGTCCGGCGCGATGCCTGTTTGTCCGGCGAGCCAGCCCAGCAGCGCTTCGGGCGTGCCAAAGCGGGCGCGGAGTTCGCCCAGGTCCAGATCGCGGTCTCGTTTGGAAAGGCGGCGGCCGTCCGGTGCCATGAGCAGCGGAATATGTGCGTAGTGCGGCGTGGGCAGTCCCAACAGGTGCTGCAGATAGATCTGGCGCGGCGTGGACCCCAGCAGGTCGCATCCGCGCACGACCTCGGTGACGCCCATGGCAGCGTCGTCGACCACCACGGCTAGCTGATAGGCAAACACGCCGTCGCTGCGGCGCACCAAAAAGTCACCGCACTCGGTGGCGAGTGCTTCGCATTGGGCTCCGTACGTGCGGTCAACGAATTCGATCACGTCTTCCGCGAGGTCATCTACGGTGGGCACGCGCAGGCGCGTGGCCGGAGCGCGCAGGGCACTGCGGCGGGCAACCTCCTCGGCAGAAAGGCCTCGGCAGGCGCCGCGGTAGATGGGCGTGCCGTCGCTGGCGTGCGGCGCGCTTGCGGTGTGGAGCTCGGCGCGCGTGCAAAAGCAGGGATAGGTGAGGCCGGCGTCTTGCAGCTGGTGCAGGGCGTCCTCGTACAAGTCCAGGCGATCGTGCTGGTAGTAGGGGCCTTCGTCCCACTCAAGCCCCAGCCAGGCTAGGTCGTCAATCAATTGGGCGGCAAGTTCCGGGCGCTTGCAGCGATCGTCCAGGTCCTCGATGCGCAACACGATGCTGCCGCCCTGGCTGCGGGCCGAAAGCCACGCGCACAGGCAGCTGAACACGTTGCCCAGGTGCATGCGGCCCGAGGGCGACGGGGCAAAGCGGCCCACGACCGGCGCGGGAGCGGCCGGCGTCGTTGGCGCGTCGGCGGCGGTTGTTGCTATGTTGCGTGCGTTGATGTCCATGCGGACGAGTATAGCGCGGGGCGTGGTGGGGGAGACGCTGCCGTGGCCTGCAAGTTGCTGAGGCCACACGTTGCGCGTGCCGGACCACCGGCTCGGCGCCTTAATCGTCGTCAATCAATCTAGCCCTCAAACGACAGAAACCCCGGCAGCTCTTCGCAACTGCCGGGGTTTCCGCGGAAAAGGGGGACATGATCCTCAAGCGGACGGCAAAGGGGCAAACCGTTTTCGCTCAACTGCTTTATGCCCCTCAACTGGCGGCTCAATCAGCGCATGCCGCGCCCACACAAAGCCGCTACACCTGTGATGGAGCTATGAAGTGGTATCTATTGCCGGAGCGGGCTATGCCAAGGAGTGTCCCAGATTGCCGGCAGATAAGGAACGTCCCCAGGTGCCGGCGGCGGGCGTGACTTTTGTCCCGTTTTGACGCTCCGCTGACCTAGATGTTCGTCACATGAACTCGCAAACGTGGGACAATGACGCTACTGGTACCACAGACAAAGGATGTGCCTATGAACGCCCCCGTTGCCCAGCCCTGTCGGCAGCGCCGCCTGTTTGCGCGGTTCGCTTCCGTCTGCGCACTCGTCGCGCTTGCGTTGTTGCTGCTGCCTGCCGTCGCGCACGCCGACGGCTACTCCATGAGCCAAACCTATATCGGTGCCACGGTTGAGGCCGATGGCTCGCTGACCGTTGTCGAGGGACGCCAGTTCGATTTCGACGATGACATTAACGGCGTGTATTGGGATATCAATACAGGCTCTAACCAGCAAGGCGGCTCGGTGGTCGTCAATGTGCTGAGCGTCGAGGAAGACGACACTGCGTTTAACAAGGTCGACAGCGCAAATAAAGGCGGCGACGGCGTTTACACGGTGGAGCAGTCCGACGACGGCGTAAAGATTAAGGTGTTCAGCCCTCACGAAAGCGGCGACAGCGCAATCTACTACGTGAGTTATTCCATGACCGGTGCGGTTATGAACTGGGCCGATACCGCCGAGCTCTACTGGAAATTTGTGGGTGACGGCTGGTCTGCGGACTCCGATGACGTCGAGATGGAAGTCTACTTTGCAAATGCCGCTGCCGGGACGGCTGCCGTCAAGGGCGATAACTTCCGCGCATGGGGCCACGGCCCGCTGACGGGCGACGTGTCGCTCGATGCGGACGAGCCCATGGTCACCTATACCATTCCCTGCGTGCATGAGGGCGAATTCGCCGAGGCACGCATCGCCTTCCCCAGCGACTGGGTGCCGCAGCTTGCCGTCTCGGGCGAAAAGCGCATGTCGACGATTCTGAGCGAAGAGAAGGAATGGGCCGACGAGGCCAACGCTCGCCGCGCTCACGCTCGCATGATTGCCAATGCGCTTGCCGTGCTAAGTGTTGTCGCGGCGGTGGCCTTTACCGGCACAATCGTTGTGCTCAAGCTGCGCCGCCGCAAGCCCAAGCCGCTTTTCCAGGACGAATATTTCCGCGATGTGCCTTCGGCCGACCATCCCGCCGTGCTTTCGGCCCTCATGAGCTGGAACGAGGTGCCCGATCAGGCATATATCGCCACGCTTATGAAGCTTACCGACGACCGCGTGATCAAGCTGGAAGAAGCGACCGAGACCAAGAAGAAGGGTCTGCTCCGTCGCGAAAAAGAGGAGCAGACGTATCGCATCACAGTGACCGACGAGGCCTGGAAGGCTGCCAAGAAGGACGGCATCGATCGCGATGTGCTCAAGGTCTTCTTCGCCGGCGTTAAGCCCGATAAGGACGGAGTCCGTTCGCGCACGTTTAGCGAGCTGGAGGAGTACGCTAGCGAGCGCACCACATCTGTTGGCGACAAGCTCGAGGACTATCAGAGCACGGTTAAGGGCAAGCTGGAGGCGCGCGAGCTTATCGCCTCGGACGGCACCATCGCCCTGGTTGCCGGCTTGGTTCTCGGCATCATTATTGTCTGTGGCATTTTGGGCTCTCTGTTCTATGCCGACTTTGCGGATGCCAATGTCGGTGCCGCTATGATCTCGATCCCCGTCACGATCGTGGGCTTTGTCCTGAGCTGCACCTTCCGTCGCTACACGCCGGAGGGCGCCGAGGTGGCGGCTCGCTGTAAAGCGCTCAAGCATTGGCTTGAGGACTTTACGCGCCTGAAGGAGGCCATTCCCAGCGACCTGATCTTGTGGAACAAACTGCTGGTGATGGGCGTTGCCCTGGGCGTTTCGAAAGAAGTGCTGCGACAGCTGGCCGAGGCCGTGCCTGCGGACCTGCGCAACAGCGACGATTTCTACGACAACTACCCCTGCTACTGGTGGTATTACCATCACTACGGCAACGAGTCCCCGCTCGATTCGTTCAACGATGTGTACCACGAGACCATCCGCGAGCTGGCTTCGAGTTCCGATAGTTCGAGCGGCGGCAGCGGCGGCGGCTTTTCCGGTGGCGGCGGTGGCGGCGTCGGCGGAGGCGGCGGCGGAACGTTCTAGCGAGCGCTTGCTTTGGGGTGGATCTTTCTGGGCGGTTGCCAGGGAAGATTCATCCCATTTTTGTGCATCGAAACGGGTCAAACTTTCCGCTGAGGACCTTCGCGCAAGGGGCAGTGGACAAAAAATGCCAAATATGAGTACTATTGCTGCGTTGGTCACATATGTTTGCACATAATAATGGGCTCCTAATGAGAGTACTTCTCGTTAGGAGCCCATTTTATTGAACATTTGGGGAGTTACGTCAGCTCGTGCAGCTGGTCGTCATGCCTATAAGCATCAAAAATGCCCCGAATCGCTGCTACTAAAAAGGTAACAGTACTCATATTTGATGTATTTTGACCACGGCTATCTACAAACCCCCTAGGCCACTCATTAGGGACAGACTTAAATGACTAGTTGTTGGGGATCAGTCATTGGGGACGTTCTTAAATGACTAGGTGTGGCTGCTTGGGCTAGGCTGTTAGATCGAGTTCGTAGAGGAAGCTTTCGCGCGGCATGGCGTGGCGGCGCTCTTCGCGGTTGGCGCGGTGCGTGGCCGTGCGCTTAAAGCCGTGCAACTCGTAGAACTTCCACGAGCAGTTGGAGTCGGTGTACAGGTGCGCCCTCGTCGCTCCAAGCGAGGACAGGTGCGAGACTGCGGCATCGAGCAGAACCGTGCCAACGCCCAGGCCATGGACATCGCGATCCACGGCAAGCAGCGTGACCTCGTTGTCGTGCGGCAACGGGCTGCTCTCGAGCAGACGGTTGTTGGTTCGGATGGTTGCGCGTACAAACGAGAGATACTCGGCGCAGGCATCGGGCTCCAGCTCACGCATCTGCGATAGCAGCGCGCGTTCGGTATCCATCCAGTGTTCCTTAACGGCGCCGGAGCTCTGTCCCGCACGCGCGAGCGAAATGCCACGCGCCTGACCGTCAATCACCGCAACCTGCGAAAACGTCGACGACGAAAGGCAGTAGGCAAGGTCGCACGCGGCCTCGAGGCGGTTGTACTCATCGTTATCCGAATTGTTATGCCAAAGCTGCTGCAGAATCAGCGCGATGGCGTCGAAGTCTTCGGTATCAAACGGTCGGTAGAGAACCCGCGAGACCATGGTGCCTCTTTCTTTTGCGGATGCATATCGAGCACAGTTCTACCACGCCATTGGCATCTAATTATGGTGCCCCTGTGTTCCATGAACTCACCGTGCCCGGTGCCGTGCCCATCCCCCCGCTCGCAAACTTTTTCTGCACAGCCGTGCGTTGCGGGATGCAACGTCGCGCTCGATGCGCTACATTGAATCAGTATTTTCAATGCCGCTGCGCGAGCGCTGCAGATCGACGTATCACCGACTCACAGAGCACGGCGGCGTATCAGACAGGAGGACTGCATGGGATCTGATGTGAAGATCGCACGCGCGTTGATCTCGGTTACCGATAAGACGGGTGTCGTCGATTTCGCACGGACGCTGGTCGATGACTTTGGCGTCGAGATCATCTCTACGGGCGGCACGGCTCGTGCCATCGAGGACGCGGGCGTTCCCGTAACCCCCATCGAGGAGTTCACGGGCTATCCCGAGATGATGGACGGCCGCGTTAAGACCCTGCACCCCAAGGTTCACGGCGCGCTGCTGGCCCGCCGCGATTCCGAGCAGCACATGCAGGAGGCCGCCCAGCACGGCATTAAGCTGATCGACCTGGTCGTCGTCAACCTGTACGAGTTCGAGAAGACCGTCGCCAACCCCGAGGTCACCTTTGCGGATGCCATCGAGCACATCGACATCGGTGGCCCCTCCATGTTGCGCTCTGCCGCCAAGAACGCCGCGAGCGTTACCGTCATCTCCGACCCGGCCGACTATGATGCCGTCCTGGCCGAGATGCGCGAGACCGGTGGCTGCACCACGCTTTCCACCCGTCGTCGCCTGCAGGTGAAGGTCTACCAGACTACCGCCGTCTACGACACGGCTATCTCCCGTTGGCTTGCCGCCCAGGCAAGCGACGTGGCGGACACCTCTGCCAAGCTCGAGATCTCGTTGGAGAAGGTCGACGACCTGCGCTATGGTGAGAATCCTCAGCAGAAGGCTACGGTCTACCGCTTTGCCGAGGGCTGCGAGAACACCGCGAGCTCGCAGTTCCCGCTCGTGGGCTCCGAGCAGATTCAAGGCAAGCCGCTCAGCTACAACAACTATCTGGACGCCGATGCCGCTTGGAACCTGGTGCGCGAGTTCGACGAGCCGGCCTGCGTGATCCTCAAGCATCAGAACCCCTGCGGCTCCGCCGTTGCCGAGGACATCACGGCTGCTTACGACCGCGCCTTTGCCTGCGATCCCAAGAGCGCCTTCGGCGGCATCATCGCCTGCAACCGCGAGGTCCCCTTTGAGCTGGTTGAGCACTTTGCCGATCAGAACAAGCAGTTCGTCGAGGTTATCATCGCCCCGAGCTACACCGCCGAGGCGCTCGAGCGCATGGCCAAGCGCCCCAACCTGCGCGTGCTGGCTACCGGCGGCGTGGACCACGGCGCCAAGGTGGAGCTGCGCTCCATCGACGGCGGCATGCTGGTGCAGGAGGTCGACCACGTGATCGAGGACCCCGCGACCTTTACGTTCCCCACCGACCGCAAGCCCACCGATGCCGAGATGGCCGAGCTCGAGTTTGCCTGGAAGGTCTGCAAGGGCGTCAAGTCCAACGCCATCCTGGTCTCCAAGGGCAAGGCCGGCATTGGCATGGGCCCCGGTCAGCCCAACCGCGTTGACTCTGCGCTGCTTGCCTGCGAGCGCGCCGAGGACTTCTGCGAGCGCGAGGGCGTGGAGAAGGGCGGCTTTGCCTGCGCAAGCGACGCGTTCTTCCCGTTCCGCGACAACGTCGACGTGCTTGCCGCACACGGCGTGACCTGCATCATCCAGCCCGGCGGCTCCAAGCGCGATGACGAGAGCATCCAGGCCTGCAACGAGCACAATATTGCGATGGTTTTCACGGGTGCCCGCCACTTCCGCCATTAAGTAGGGAGGTGGCGCTGCGGCTTGCCCAACCACCGCACCTTGCCGCTCATTCGTCGCTCGCGTACCCAAGTACGCGTCGCTCCTCTTTCACGGCAATCTGCGGCACCTGGGCAACCCTCGCCGACCTGTTAGGTTGACTGGGGAGGATGGGATGTTATCTCGTCCCTTGGACCGCCTCGCTTCTATAATAATCTCTGCAAAAGACGGCCGCTCCGTTTGGAGGGCCGTCTTTTTGGTATAAGAGGACGGAATGACTAACACGAAAGGTATGACCATGCCCCAGATTGATGATGCCGAGCTGTTTGGCAATGCCGAGGATCAGCGTGCGTACGAGGACTTTTGCGCCAATCAGGAGGCGGTCGAGAAGTTTACGCTCGACAAGCCCGCGCTCGTGTGCCGTTGGCGCATGTCCAACAAAAAGGTACCCATGCTCAACCGCCACATTCGCGCGCTGTCCGAGCGCCTGGTGCAGGGCGAGCCGCTCACCCATAACATGCTCAGCTGGGCCAAGCAACACGTTGAGTGGTCGCTTGCCGAGGGCGATTACACCGCGCATGACGGCGTGCTCATGCTGGTAATCGACGTCAACGGCAATGCCGCCATGACGGTAGGCGAGTACGAGCCGCTGTCCGATACTTCGGCCAAGGCCTTGCGTGCCCGCTCTGCCGAGGCCCGCTCCGAGGCCGACGAAACCGGCGTGGCGCCCGAGTTGCTCGCTTCCGTCAACGACGGAGAGCTGGCCTTTGTGGCGCCGGCGGACGAGTGCCTGTGCGGCACGGCGACGCTCATCGAGCAGCTGGCCCAGACCAAGGGCATCTCGGTCACGCGCGTAGACATTCCCGCGCAGCTCAAGGGCGCTTTGTTTCTGGTGAGCGACGAGCACGGCGTGGTTCCCGCTGCCGATGCCGACGCCGCCGAGTCCGATGCAGCGACGGTCGCCTTTTTTGCCGACGGCTACGAAAAGCTCCGCGCCCGCCGCTAAATGATTTTTCTGGGACGGGGATTTTATAATCATTTGATCCCCGCACCCGTTGCGAGCGAGGGCGAGTCGGACCTTTCGTTCGCGAACAGTTCTGTCACCTTGTTGCCGCGCGAGGCGCGTGCCGGCGACTTCGCGGCGATAATGGCTGTAAGGCAACTAAGAGGGGAACGGAATCCATGGCGCTGATCTATATCGTTGAGGACGACGAGCCCATTCGTCGCGAGCTTGCCGACATCCTTGCCCGTGCCGGTTTTGAGGTCGAGGCCTGCGAATCGTTTGAGCACGTCTCGCGCGATATTCTCGCTGCCGCGCCCGACCTGGTGCTGCTCGACCTCACGCTTCCTGTCAAAGACGGCCAGCACATCTGTCATGAGGTCCGTCGCGAATCCGAGGTCCCCATCATCGTTCTCACGTCGCGCACGACCGAGATCGACGAGGTCATGGCTATGACGCTCGGCGCGGACGACTTTGTTCCCAAGCCCTACAGCGCGCGCGTGCTCGTGGCGCGCATCAACGCACTGCTGCGTCGCACCGCGGCGGCGGGCGAGCGCGGCACGCTCGTCCACAAGGGGCTGGAGCTCGATCTCGCTCGCTCCATGGTCACCAATACGCAAACCGGTACCAGCACCGAGCTCACCAAAAACGAACTGCGTATCCTCTCGCTGCTTCTGAGCCGCGCGGGCAAGATCGTTTCGCGCTCGGCCATCATGCAGGACCTGTGGGACTCCGACGCCTTCGTGGACGACAACACGCTCACCGTCAACATCAACCGCCTGCGTACTACGCTCGAAAAAATCGGCATCAAGGGGTATTTGACAACGCACCGCGGCCAAGGCTATTCGGTCTAGGGGTCGGCTATGTCGTTTGGCAAATTCTTTAAAGATGCGCTGCTTCCCGTCGCCGTGTGGGCGTGCGGCGTGCTGCTGAGCTGCTTTGTGCTGACGGTCGCCGGTGCTTCGACATCTATCGTGGTCGTGGCGGTCGGCGTGTCCTTTATCTTTGGTATGCTCGGCATCGTGATCGAGTACGCGCGCCGTCGTCGTTTTCTGCGCCAGCTGGAGCGTGCGGCAGAGGAGCTGGAGAGCCCCGCATGGGTGCAGGAGATGGTGCAATGCCCGACCTATGCCGAGGGCGAGCTCGAGTACGAGGTCTTGCGCCGGGTGGGCAAAGCTGCCTGCGACGAGGTTGCCGAAGGCCGGCGTCAGACCGATGACTATCGCGACTATATCGAGAGCTGGGTCCATGAGGCCAAGCTGCCCCTGGCGGCGGCCCATCTAATTTTGGAAAACCTGGACGGCAGCGAAGACGACCTGTCGCGTGTGGATGACCTGGGCCGTGAGCTGGCTCGCGTGGAACGCTATATCGACCAAGCGCTGTACTATGCGCGCTCGGAAGTCGTGGAACGCGACTACCTGATTCGCCGCTGGGATCTCAAGACCTTGGTGACGGGTGCGATTAAGGCCAACGCGCGCGAGCTCATTGCGGCGCACGTGGCTCCGGTGTGTGAGAACCTCGACTTCGAGGTCTTTACCGACGAGAAGTGGCTCGAGTTTATCCTGGGCCAGCTCATTCAGAACAGCATTAAATATGCGCGCGAGGACGGCGCGAAGATCGTGTTTTCGGGCGCGTTGTTGGACGAGGGCCTGGCGAGCGAGCGCATTGAGCTTACCGTTGCCGATAACGGCTGCGGCGTGTGCGCGGCAGACCTGCCACGCGTGTTCGAGAAGGGCTTTACCGGCGACAACGGCCGCACCACCAAGCACGCAACGGGCATCGGCCTCTACCTGGTGGCGCGCCTGTGCTCCAAGATGGGCATCGACGTTACCGCAGCCTCCGACCCCGGCGAAGGCTTTGTCGTAACGTTTGCCTTCTCGACGAACAAGTTCCAATACTTTGAGTAGTCGGGCCGTCTTGCGGTGCGGATGGCTATGTTCCCGAACATGAACTTAGCTGAGGCAACTGGCGCTATGTTCCCGAACGTGAACATAACTATGAGGCTCAAATGAATCTCCCATAACAAAAAACGTGCCATAAAAAACGTGCCGCCCCGATCGGGGCGGCACGCCATCTTTCTTATCAGCCAACACGCTGAAGTAAGGCTGCGAAGGCCGCGGGGCCGGGAGGGGTTTCCTAAGGGCACATCCCGCAGCCGCAACGCGGCGAGGACGTGCCCTTAGGAAACCCCGTAGGCCCCGCGGCCGGTGGGAGCAACGCTACTTCACGACCAGAATGTCGCAATCGGTGTTGCGCAGCAGGAACGTCGAAATCGAACCCAGCAGCGCATACTTGATCGAGGACAGGCCGCGGGCGCCGCAGAGCACTAGGTCGGGCTTGACCACGTCGAGCATCTCGTCCTTGAGCGTCTCGCGAATACGGCCGGCGCGAATCATGACCTCGACCTCGGGAATATCGGGATTGGCCTTGGCCTCTTCGAGTTGCTTGGCGATGGAGTTCTTAAATGCCTCTTCTAGGCCGTTGACCAGATCGACCGGATAGGAACCGGCGCTCTCGAGCGCCGTGGAATCGATAACGTGGCCGATGATTAGCTTGGCGCCGTTGTTCGCGGCGACCTTGATGGCGCGTGCGAGCACAAAATCCTGCTGCTCAGTACCGTCGAGTGAAACAAATACCTTGGTGTAGCCCTCGTTCATGGTTTCCTCCTTGGTCTATCGCACGGGCGCTGGGCTCGTGCGTCGGGCGGGCGCGGATGCGTGGCCGCCGGACACTTTATCTTGTTGCAGTTATACCCAAGGATTTGGGTTTGACCGCTCGCAATTCTGTGAACGGGCGAGTTTTTTGGTAAGGGTAGGCGCAGACGCGCCCGAACGGTTGATAATGGGACATCGCCCGCACCGTCCGCAGAACAATATCGGCGGGTGTCTAACGAGGGGGTCCCTTTGGATATCATCGAGCTTCTAAAATCTGCCTTCATGGGCCTGGTCGAGGGCATTACCGAATGGCTGCCCGTTTCGTCGACTGGTCACATGATCTTGGTGGACGAGTTCGTCAAGATGAACGTGAGCGAGACGTTCTGGAATATGTTCCTGGTCGTGATCCAGCTTGGCGCCATTTTGGCCGTCTGCGTCCTGTTCTTCTACGACCTTAACCCGTTTTCTCCCAGCAAGGGCAAGGAGGGCCGTCGCGACACCTGGGTACTGTGGGGCAAGATTGTGCTCGGCTGCATTCCCGCCGCGGCAATCGGTCTGCCGCTCAACGACTGGATGGAGGAGCATTTCTACAATGCTCCCGTCGTGGCGCTGGCGCTCATCGTATACGGCGTGCTGTTTATCGTGATCGAGAACTGGCGCGCGAACAAGCGCGAGGAAATGGCCGTTGCCGGTTCGTTTGGTTCGCGTGCCGCGGCGTCGGGTGGACGTCCCGCTGGCGCACACTTTGCCGCGCCCGCTGCGGTTGCTGCTGCAGACGACGATGACGATAACCTGGACTTTGGTTCCATCGCTACGCTCGAGGACCTGAGCTGGAAGACCGCACTGGGTATCGGTTGCTTCCAGGTGCTCTCGCTGGTGCCGGGTACGTCGCGCTCTGGCTCCACCATCATCGGCGGCCTGCTGCTGGGCTGCACGCGCTCGGTGGCGTCTAAGTTCACGTTCTTCCTGGCCATTCCCGTTATGTTTGGCGCGAGTGCGCTCAAGCTGGTCAAGTACTTTATTAAGGGCGGCACGTTCGGCACCAACGAGATCGCCATCTTGGGCGTGGGTTGCGTCGTCGCCTTTGCGGTGTCGCTCATTGCCATCAAGTGGCTTATGGGCTTCGTCCGCCGTCATGACTTTAAGTGCTTCGGCGTGTATCGCATTGTCCTGGGCATCGTAGTGCTTGCGTACTTCTTTGTCCTGGAGCCGATGCTCGGCCTCTAACTTAGTCGACGCTGCGCGGCGGTCAGGACGACAACTTGTCATTCAAAGGGGGTGGCATGACCAAAAGGTCTATGCCGCCCTCTTTGTCAAGGGGCTAGGTAAAAGGGGTCAGGTAATTTTGCACCAACTTGGTTCAGAATAGCCTGAAACCTTTTCATCAATCGCAGTGGGAGATGGTGATCTGGGCGAATGAGTCGACTGTCCTTCCTGGTCGCCAACAAAAATCGAGTTGTGCGGCCTCTCGGAGGTCTCTAGCTGACAAAAAACGCCATCTTGGTACCATCAGCATTCACAGTAGTGTTTGCTACTGTGAGTTATATGCGTAAATTCGCGAGAATATTCCCAAAATAGGACAAAGGCACTCAAGTTATTTCAGCAACCCTTGCGTGGAGCCAGTGGAAAAGGCCGCACAACTCGAAAAATGTTGGTGGCGGTTTGAGGATAATGCCGAATGCGGTAAAGGGACTGTCCCTTTGCCGCATTCAGGCCACGGTGTGCTGGGGCTTGCGGTTAAAGATGAGCTTGTCCACTACGGCCTGAAGCGACATATGACGGACGGTGTTGTAGGCCTCCTGCGTGCTGTAGGCGCAGTGGGGTGTGACGATGCAGCGCGGGTGGGCGATCAAGGCCTGGTTGGGCGCGGTCTCGTCGGCGAGCACGTCGAGCGCAGCGCCGCAAATGCCGCGTGTGCCACTGCTGGCAATACCCTCGTCCAGCGCGGCGACTAGGGCATTTTCGTCCACAATGGGTCCCCGGGCCGTGTTAATCAAAAATGCCGTTGGTTTCATACGCGCAAGTTCGCGCTTGCCAATTAGCGTTTCGGTCTCCGGAATCAACGGGCAATGAAGGCTGACGATATCGGAGGCCCCAAGCAATTCGTCGAGCGTTTGCGCTTTGATACAACCGGCGGCGGCAAGCTCTTCTGCGCTCTTGGTTGGCGCCCACACCAGCACCTTCATGCCGAGTGCCTGCGCGATAGGCACCACGGCACGCGCGATGCTGCCAAAAAAGACGAGCCCCAACGTGCGGCCCTGCGTGCGGTGCATGGTATACCCGCCCAGTGGATTCCAAACGCCAGTCCGCACGTCGCAGTTGAGAAACGTAACCTGTCTCATCAGGTCAAGCATCAAGGCAATAGTATGCTGAGCGACGTCTTCCGAGCAGTATCCGGGGCAGTTGGTGACGGTGATGCCGTGTGAGGCCAAGCGGTCGACAGCAACGTGGTTCACGCCGATGGACATATTCGAAACGATGCGTATCCCCACGGCGGCCATGTCGTCGGCACACGCATCGTCGATGGGACCGAACTCGCCGACAAAGCCCTCGCAGCCGACCAACTGCTCGGCGGTGGGGCAGACATTGGGCTTGTGCGCGCAGCCAACCAGATCAATTTGGTCGCCGCCTTCGATTGTGTCGAGCACCGCTTGACCAGCTTCGGTCGAGCCGTCGACCATGTAATAGAGCACCTTGTGTTTCACAACGGCCCTCCTGCGATGTGGGGTGGGTAGGAGCGGTAGATATTCTATCCCTCCGGTGGTGCAGATTAACCTGACCCCATTACACCAAATCCGCTGGGGCAGGCCTGACAGTGGCGGACGGAGTCGTGGTGTGATTTGCGTTGGTGTCCGCGCGGCTCGGTATACTGGTACGGCTCAAACTATGGCGCTGCCCGCAGGCGCGCCGTCCGTCAGATGAGGAGTCGCCCATGACCCAGCCCTTGCCCTGGGAAAAGAACACCACGGTACCCGTGCCTCCCGCGCCGGAACCCGTGCCGCTCGATGTATACGTCGCCCCCGCTGCGCCGGAGCCCGAACTCGTCCCGCTCGACATCTACGACGCTCCCGCGCCGGCTCCTGCGCCCGCAAAGCCGTTTGTCGACATCGACAGCCTTAATCCCGCCCAGCGCGAGGCGGTGCTCACCACCGAGGGTCCGTTGCTGGTCCTCGCCGGCGCCGGCTCGGGCAAGACCCGCGTTTTGACCTTCCGCATCGCACATATGCTCGGCGACCTGGGCGTTAAGCCTTGGCAGGTTCTTGCCATTACGTTTACCAACAAGGCCGCGGCAGAGATGCGCGAGCGTCTGGCGGCGCTCATTCCCAGCGGCACCCGCGGCATGTGGGTGTGCACGTTCCACGCCATGTGCGTGCGTATGCTGCGCGAGGACGCCGATCTGCTGGGCTACACCGGGCAGTTCACCATCTACGATGACGACGACTCAAAGCGCATGGTGCGCGATATTATGCAGGCGCTCGGCATCGAGCAAAAGCAGTTCCCCATCAACATGATCCGCAGCAAGATCAGCTCGGCCAAAAACGCCATGATCGGTCCCGAGGATATGCTCAAGTCCGCCGATAGCCCCAACGACAAAAAGGCCGCGCAGGTCTACTTGGAGCTGGAGCGCCGCCTGCGCGCCGCCAACGCGATGGACTTCGACGACCTGCTCGTACGCGCGCTCGAGCTGCTGCGCACCCGCCCCGAGGTGCTCGACAAGTACCAGGAGCGCTTCCGCTACATTAGCGTCGACGAGTATCAGGACACCAACCACGTCCAGTACGAGATCGCCAACCTGCTGGCCGCCAAGTACCAAAACCTCATGGTCGTAGGTGACGACGACCAGTCCATTTATAGCTGGCGTGGCGCCGACATCACCAATATCCTGGACTTTGAGAAGGACTTTAAAAACTGCAAGACCGTCAAGCTGGAGCAGAACTACCGCTCCACGGGTCATATCCTGAGCGCCGCCAACGCCGTGGTGCGTCACAACTCGCAGCGTAAAGAAAAGCGCCTGTTTACGGCCGAGGGCGACGGCGAGAAGATCCAGGCCTTCCAGGCAAGCGATGAGCGCGACGAGGGCCGCTGGATTGCCGGCGAGATCGAAAAGCTGCATGCCAAGGGCACGAGCTACGACGACATCGCTGTGTTCTACCGCACCAACGCCCAGTCGCGTATTCTCGAAGATATGTTCCTGCGCGCGGGCGTGCCCTACAAGATTGTCGGCGGCACGCGATTCTTCGACCGCGCCGAGATCCGCGACGTCATGGCCTACCTCAAGATGATCGTGAACCCGGCCGACGAGATGAGCGTCAAGCGCGTCATCAACACGCCGCGTCGCGGCATCGGCTCCACCTCGATCCAAAAGATTGAGCAGCTGGCGCGCGACAACCGTTGCTCGTTCTTCCAAGCCTGCGAGATCGCGTGCGCCGAGACGGGCATGTTTAGCGCCAAGGTCCGCAATGGCCTGTCGAGCTTTGTGTCGCTGGTGCGCGAGGGCCGCCGCATGGACGGCGAGCTCAAGGACGTTGTCGAGATGATTGTCGATAAGACGGGCCTGCTGCAGGCGTTTCGCGCCGAAGGCACCATGGAGTCCGAGAGCCGCGCTGAGAACATCCAGGAATTCCTGGGCGTCGCCGCCGAATTTGAGGAGACGCACGAGGATATCGAGGGTACGCTCGAGAGCTTGGAAGAGCTGCGCGCGGCTGGCGTTGCCGATGTGCCGGCCGGCGCCGAGCCCGAGCCCGTCGTGGTGAGCGCGCCCGCGCCCGAACCGGGGCCGTCTGCACCGGTATCCTCGTTTGAGGCGCTCGTCGGCGCGCGCGATGCCGCAGGTTCCAATCCGCTCGATAGCCTAGCCGTCCCGGCGCTCTCGCCGCAGGATGCCTTGGCCGCCGCCATCGCGGGCAACGCGTATGCCACGCCGACGGAGCTGCCGGCGGGCGCTGTGCATGCCGACGAGATCGAGCGTACCTACGGTCCGCTCACCTGTAAGGCGCTACCGGCACTCATGGAGTGGCTGGCCCTGCGCTCCGACTTGGATTCCCTGGCCGGCGAGACGCACGCCATTACCATGATGACCATCCACTCCGCCAAGGGCCTGGAGTTCCCGGCGGTGTTCGTGGCCGGCATGGAGGAGGGCATCTTCCCGCACGTGCACGACTTTGGCGGCAGCGATGACCCGGGTAAGCTCGAGGAGGAGCGCCGCTTGGCCTACGTCGCTATCACACGCGCCCGTAAGCGCCTGTTCTTGACCTATGCCGCTACGCGTCGCACCTACGGCTCGACCTCTGCCAACCCGCGCTCGCGCTTCCTCAACGAGATTCCGTTTGAGGACATCGAGTTTAGCGGTATCGGTTCTGCCGGTTTTGAGGGCACGGGCTGGGAGAAGCGCGGCGACCGTCATGGCACCTTTGGCTCGGGCATGGGCTCGGATATGTACGGCGGCAAGGTGTTTGGCTCTCATACGCGCTCGACGGGCGGTTCCGCCTCGCGTGGTGGATCGAGCTTCGACGATTTCTTTGGCGGCAGCAGCTACGGGACCGAGCGTCATCGCGGGGTCTCGCCCGACGCCGGCCGTGTTGCCTCGACCTTTGGTTCGGGTGCGCCGCGAGCCAAAAAGCCATCGTCCAAGGTGTCGCCGACGGTGGAACGCAAGGTCGATCGCGCCAGTGCATCGCAGGACTTTGCCGCGGGCGATACCGTGAGTCACAAGACCTTTGGCACGGGTACCGTGATCTCGGTCGCGGGAGACATGATTGAGGTTCAATTCGAAAAGACCGGCCAGACCAAAAAGCTGATGAAGGGCTTTGCACCGATCGTTAAGCTGAATGCCTAACTGCGAGGTTGACCGGGCGCTCCGGGGGCTTTGGTCGCCTGCTCGGACAGTCCTGCTCGCACGGAGAGCACATTAAGTGCTCTCCGGCTCGTGCGGAACTCGCGATCGACCAAAGCCCCCGACGCGCCCTCTTCCTTGTGGCGTTTTAGCCTGCAGCTTGCGAACGTCGCTTTGCTCGTTCGCATTTTGGTCTGGAGAGCCGGGTGGGCTGATAGAAAAATAGATGTGAGTAGGGGCTCTCCCGTGCATGGACGGGGGAGCCCCTTGTTTCGTTTTGGTTGTTATTGCGACCTAGAGGTGGCTGACGATCAGTTCCATCTTGCCTTCGAGGTCAATGGAGCTAACGGTGCTGGGGGCTAGCAGGTGGCTTCCCTTGTGGACGGGGTCGCCGCAGACGGTGCCTTCGCCGTCGATGACTGACAGGCACATGAAGGGCCAGCGCTGGTCGAGGGTTTTGCTGCCGTCGACGCGAACGCGATCGACGGTGTAGCAGGGGTTGGACTCGAGCTCAGTCACGCCGTCGACCTCGGGCGCGGTCACGGTGCCGTCGGTCGGAGCCTGGACATCAAAATCGATGCAGTCGAGGCTCTGCTCAATGTGCAGAGGGCGCAGCTTGCCGTCGGTGCCGGGGCGGTCGTAGTCGTACAGGCGATAGGTCACATCGCTCGACTGCTGCGTCTCCAAAATGAGCGTGCCGGTCTTGATGGCGTGCACGGTACCGGAATCAATCTGGAAAAAGTCGCCCTTGTGGATCGGCAGCACGTTGAGCATGTCGTCCCAGCGGCCGTCCTTGATCATCAGTGCGGCCTCAGCGCGATCCTTAGCGCGTTGTCCGACGATGATCGTGGCGCCGGGCTCGCAGTCCAGCACATACCAGCACTCGGTCTTGCCCAGGCTGCCGTTCTCGTGCTTCGCAGCGTATTCGTCGTTGGGATGAATCTGGATTGAAAGGTCGTCCTTGGCGTCCAGAATCTTAATGAGCAGCGGGAACTCCTTGCCCTCGCAGTTGCCAAAGAGCTCACGGTGCTCGGCCCACAGCCATGACAGCGTGTGACCGGCGTACGGGCCCTCCGCGATCTGGCAGTCGCCGTTGGGGTGGGCCGAGATGGCCCAGCACTCACCGATGGGGCCCTCGGGAATGTCGTAACCAAATACGGTTTCGAGCTGGCGGCCGCCCCAGATCTTCTCGTGGAAGATCGGCGTCAGTTTAATCAAGTCGGACATGTGCATACTCCCATAAGGTTGTGCGGGTGCCGCGTAAGACAGCTCAAAACGAGCACCCACCGGATTACAAAACTAGGCCAGCGTTACGTTGTGCAGCTCAAAGCGGTCGCCTACGTTGTGCGAGATAGAATATTCAAACGCGGTGCCGCTATCCAAGAAGCCAATCTGGTTGAGTTCGAGCAGGGGAGAGCCGGGTTTGGTATCCAGGCGCTCAGCCTCTTCCTCAGTTGCCGCGACAGCGCGAATGGTGCGATGGAAGCTCGAAATCTTCAGCCCGCATTGCTCGCGGATAAAGCCGTAGACCGATCCGTACAGGTCCTTCTTTTTAAGGCCCGGGATCAGTTCGAGCGGCATATAGGTGTACTCGATGACGATGGGCTTCTCGTCGACCTGGCGCACGCGCACGATGTGATAGGCGAAGTCATCCTCGGCCATTCCCAGCTGGGTCGCAACCTCTGCCGGCGGATTGACGATCGAGAAATCGTAGACCACCGAGGTCACCTTTTCCCCGCGGTGCTCATACGAAAAGCCCTGGGCACGGTCGTTCTTGCCTTGAAAAAACACCTGGCCGGGAAGTCCCGCCGTGTCCTTGACGTAGGTGCCCGATCCGCGCCGGCTGGTAATAAGGCCTTCCTCGGTGATCTGCTCAATCGCTCGTTTGACGGTGATTTTGGAAACGCCATAGAGCTCACAGAACTCAACGACGGTGGGCAACTTATCGCCCGGTTTAAGTGCGCCGTCCTCGATGCTTCGACGGATATCTGCAGCTATCGCCTCGTATTTGGGAATCATGCAATCCTCCCTTCATATTTGCGTCGATATTTAGAAAGTATACCTACTTAGAAAGCATCCATATGGCTTTCATGAAAGAAGTTCGATAAAGAAAAATGAAAAAGACGCTTTACATAGAAAATTAGAGCGCTATAGTTACAGACAACAAGCGAGATGCATTGGCGTTTCCTTGTACTGCTTGGGGACGGCTTTGTTTTGGCGGGTTGGATATCGGTATGACCGGTGCGCGCCCGCGCCGGATAACCTGCCAAAGCAAACCCGTCTCCAACCGGAAGCTCTAGAACACGAAAGCGAGGACTTTGATGGCACAGTATCAGCTGCCCCGTGACTTCTTTTTTGGCGCTGCTATGTCCGGCCCGCAGACTGAGGGTCAGTGGAACCAGGGCGGCAAGCTCGAGAACCTGTGGGACACCTGGTCCATCCAGGATCTGGGTTCGTTCTACAACTGCGTTGGCTCTTATGCCGGCAATGACTTTATGGCCAAGTACCAGGAAGACTTTCGCATTTTGAAGGACTTGGGCCTGAATACCTATCGCACTTCCATCCAGTGGAGTCGTCTGCTCGATGCCGACGGCAACCTTAATGGGGAGGGCGCTGCATGGTATCACGAGCTGTTCCGCGCCTCTCGCGAGGCCGGCCTGGAGCCGTTTGTCAACTTGTACCACTTTGACATGCCCACCTACCTCTTTAACCGCGGCGGCTGGGAGAGCCGTGAGGTCGTCGAGGCTTACGCGCATTACGCCGACGTCGCCTTCCACGAGTTTGGCCAGGAGATTAAGTACTGGTTCACCTTTAACGAGCCCATCGTCGAGCCCGAGCAGCGCTATCAGGAGGGTGTGTGGTTCCCGCAGCTCCACGACTTCAACCGCGCCCGCACCGTGCAGTATCACATCTCGCTGGCGCACGCGCTGGCCGTGGCCAACTATCGTCGCGCCTATGACGAGGGCGCTATTCGCGCCGATGCCAAGATCGGCATGATCAACTGCTTTACCCCGGTCTACACCAAGGAGAACCCCAGCGAGGCAGACCTCGAGGCCGTGCGTATGACCAGCGGCATCAACAACCGCTGGTGGCTTGACCTCATTACCAAGGGCGAGCTCCCTGCCGACGTGCTCGAAAGCCTGGCCGAGGGCGGCGTTAAGCTCCCGTTCCGCGCCGGCGACCAAGAGATTCTTAAGCAGGGTGTTGTCGACTGGCTCGGCTGCAACTACTACCACCCCACGCGCGTTCAGGCGCCGGCGAGCAAGATTGACCAGTACGGCCTGCCGCACTTTGCCGACGAGTACGTGTGGCCCGACGCCGTTATGAACGAGAGCCGCGGCTGGGAGATCTACCCGCAGGGCCTCTACGACTTTGGCATGGACTGCGCCAAGAACTACCCCGATCTTGAGTGGTTCGTTTCCGAGAACGGCATCGGCATCATGGACGAATACAAGAACCGTGACGCCGAAGGAACCATCCAGGATGACTACCGCGTCGACTTTGTACGTCAACACCTGGAGTGGGTTGCCAAGGCAATTGCCGAGGGCGCCAAGTGCCGCGGATACCATTATTGGGCCGTCATCGATAACTGGTCTTGGGCGAACGCCTTTAAGAATCGCTATGGCTTTGTCGAGGTCGATTTGATGGATGGTTATAAGCGCCGTCTTAAGAAGTCGGCGGCCTGGCTCAAACAGGTCGCCACGACCCACGTGGTTGATTAGCGATCGGGCGAACGCCCAGACCGCGCGCCGCCGCGCGCAACACATGGCACATCTGGTGGCAGAGGGCGACAGACCACCGTGCGCATAGGAAAAGGCCGGATTTGAAAGTTAGGAGCAATCATGGCCAGTGACAACGGAAAGAGCTTCCTCGACAAGTTTGCCGAGGTCTCTGCGAAGGTGGGAAACCAGGTTCACCTGCGTTCCCTGCGTGACGCCTTCGCGACCATCACGCCGCTCTATATCCTTGCGGGTATCGCGGTTCTTATTAACAACGTCGTGTTCCCCCTGTTCCCGCTCGATGCGGCGGGCCTTGCCAATCTTCAGACGTGGGGTTCGGCAATTACGCTGGGCACCCTCAACGTCTCTGCCATTATCTTGGCCGGATTGATTGGCTACAGCCTCGCTAAGAACAAGCGTTTCGATAACCCGCTTGCTTGCGTGGTCGTCGCTATCTCTGCTTTCGTCATCATGATGCCGCAGCAGGTCACCGCCACGCTTGCCGCCACGAGCCCGCTGCTCACCGACAAGATCACCTCCGCCGAGGTCACGGGCGCCCTTTCGACTGCCAACACCGGCACCAACGGTCTGTTCTCGGCTATTATCATCGCCCTGCTTTCCGTCTCGCTCTTCATCAAGATTTCTGGCGTCGAGAAGCTCAAGGTTAAGCTGGGCGAGGGCGTGCCTCCCGCGGTCTCCAACTCCTTCAACGTCATGATCCCGATGCTGCTCAACCTCGCGATCTTCGCTCTTGCCGCAGCCCTGCTCGCCGTGTGCGCCGGCACCGATCTGTGCACCATCATCTCCACGTGCATCTCCAACCCGCTCAAGAGCATCATGAACGCCGGTCCGTGGGCTGTTATCCTCATCTACACCCTTGCTAACCTGCTGTTCTGCGTCGGTATTCACCAGTCCACCATCTCTGGCGCTACCGTCGAGCCGATCCTGACCATGCTCATCGTCGACAACATGGCTACCTTTGCCGCCGGTGGCACCATCCAGCCCGATCACTACATGAACATGCAGATCGTTAACAGCTTCGCCCTCATCGGCGGCTCGGGCTGCACCCTCATGCTTCTGCTCGACACGCTCCTGTTCTCCAAGAACAAGGCTTCCGAGACCGTTTCCAAGATGGCTATCCTGCCTGGTCTGTTCAACATCAACGAGCCGGTTATCTACGGTTACCCCATCGTGTACAACCTGCCGCTCATGATTCCGTTTGTCCTTCTTCCCGATCTGTTCATCGGCATCACCTATGGCCTTACCTGCGCAGGCATCATCAGCCCCTGCATCGCCCAGGTGCCCTGGACTATGCCTCCCGTCATCAATGCCCTGCTCGCTACGGGCTTTGACTGGCGCGCCGGCGTGTGGCAGGCTCTCGAGATTGTCATTGGCATGGCCGTCTACCTGCCCTTTATGAAGATTTCCGAGAAGGCAATCGCCAAGCAGGAGGCTCTCGCCGAGTAGAACGCCTAACGTTCGTCCCTTTCACCGCTGCGGGCGCCGGTACGCGGTGCCGGTGCCCGCAGCTCTCTCCCTTGTGTAAAGACGCAGGGGTTGGGCACAATAGCCGCAAGGAATAAAACCAGTCGTCGTCTGCGCGCCGCGCAGTTATAAGGAGGAAACCATGAAGAAGATCATGCTCTGCTGCAATGCCGGTATGTCCACGAGCCTGCTGGTCCAGAAGATGCAGGCCGAGGTTGCAAACCGTGGTCTGGATATCGAGATCGAGGCTCGTCCCATGAACGAGGCCCACGATCACCTGGACGAGTGCGACATGTTGTTGCTTGGCCCGCAGATCGGCTACACCAAGGGCGATTTTGAGAAGGAGGCCGCCGGTCGTTTCCCGGTCGAGGTCATCAACATGGTCGACTATGGCCGCATGAACGCTGCCGGCATCATCGACCACTGCGTCAGCGTGATGGGCTAGGTGCTCCGCATGGAGGATATGAACGAGTTGCAGATGACCTGCTTCGAGATCATCAGCTACGTCGGTACCGCCAAGAGCATGTACATCAATGCCGTGCAAAAGGCCAAGGAGGGCGATTTTGACGCTGCCGAGGAGCTTATCAAGCAGGGCGACGAGGCCTATAACGGTGGCCACGATGTCCATATGGGGCTCCTTAAAAAGGAGGCCAACGGCGAGCGTAACGGCGAGGCCCCGCTGATTCTGCTGCATGCCGAGGACCAGATGGCAGGCACCGAGACCATGCGCGTCATGGCGACGGAGCTCATCGAGATCCACAAGCAGCTGCAGGCACTTAAGGCCTAGTCGGCGTTATCGCCGCGACGGACCGTGCGGTCCAACAGACAACAGAGCCCCTTTGACGGGCGCCGGGAGTCTCCGCCTCCCGGCGCCTTTTTTTGGGGATGGTCTTGCGCGGTCTGTTGAGCGGTCAATTGCGTTTCCCCAGATAAAACCTGCCAAAACAAACCTGTCCCTTTTTGGTAGGTTTTTGCCTTGGGAGCGGTACCATACTGGCAATGTTTAAACGAGAAAGGTGGGCTCCCATGGAACCTAAGCAGTACTACATCGGCATTGACGTCGGCGGCACTTCGGTCAAGGAGGGTCTGTTCGACGAGGACGGCAACCTGCTGGCCAAGGCCAGCGTGCCTACGCCTCCTATCGTTGACGCCGCGGGCTTTGCCGCGGTGACCGAGGCTATCGACCAGGTGGTCGCCAAGGCTCAGATTCCGCGTGCCTTTGTGGCGGGCATTGGTCTGGCCGTTCCGTGCCCCATCCCGGCATCGGGCGATGCCAAGGTCAAGGCCAACATTGCCATTAACCTGCCCGAGCTGAGAGTCGCCATTCAGGAGCACTGCCCCGACGCGGTCGTTAAGTACGAGAACGATGCCAACGCCGCTGCCATGGGCGAGGCCTGGCTCGGCTCTGCCAAGGGCGTGCAGAACGTGGTGATGGTCACCATCGGTACCGGCGTGGGCGGCGGCGTTATCGTTAACGGCGACGTGGTATCGGGTGTTGTGGGCGCCGGCGGCGAGATTGGCCACATGTGCCTGAACCCGGCCGAGGAGCGCACCTGTGGCTGTGGCGGCCATGGCCACCTGGAGCAGTATTCCAGCGCCACCGGCGTGGTGAGCAACTACCTTGCCGAGTGCAAGAAGGCGGGCGTCGAGCCCATCGAGCTCACCGGCCCCTCCGATTCCAAGGACGTGTTCCAGGCCTGCCGCGAGGGTGACAAGCTCGCGCTTGCCGCGGCCGATACCATGGCCGACTATCTCGGCCGCGCACTGGCGCTTATTGCCAACGTGGTTGATCCCGAGATGTTCCTCATCGGCGGCGGCGCCTCCGCCTCGGCCGATGTCTACCTCGACAAGGTTCGCGAGCACTTTAAGCAGTACGCGCTTTCCGCCTCGCGCGAGACACCCATCAATGTCGCTTCGCTCGGAAACGACGCCGGCATCATCGGTGCCGCCTACGTAGCCCTGCGCGCCGCCGGTAAATAGCTGGTGCAAGGGGGACAGGTTACTTTGCACCAACATGGTGCAAAAGGGACAGCCTTGGCCCCCGTGCCTGCCCAAATTTGTGCCGCGGCCCTTCCATCTCATAGGGTTCGGCGTCAGCGTGCTACCATAGCTACGTCCAAGTACACATATCAAGTGGAGGATATCCATGGCAAACGTTCTTGTCTTTGGTCACCAGAACCCCGATAACGACGCCATCATGAGCGCCGTCGTCCTGTCCCAGCTGCTCAACCAGGTTGAGTATGCCGGCAACACCTACGAGGCCTGCGCCCTTGGTCAGCTTCCGGCCGAGTCCGCCAAGCTGCTCGCCGACGCCGGCATCGCCGAGCCCCGCGTGATCGAGTCCGTCGAGGCCGGTCAGCTCGTCGTCCTCACCGACCACAACGAGTCCGCCCAGTCCGTCGCCGGCCTTAAGGACGCCACGGTCTTTGGCGTTGTCGACCATCACCGCATCGGCGACTTCGAGACCGCCGGCCCGCTGCACTACATCTGCCTACCCTGGGGTTCCAGCTGCACCATCGTCACCAAGCTCGCCGGCGTGCTCGGCGTTGAGCTTTCCGATGTCCAGGCCAAGCTGCTGCTCTCGGCCATGATGACCGATACGCTCATGCTCAAGAGCCCCACCACCACCGATGTCGACCGCGCCGTCGCCGCCAAGCTCGGCGAGCAGGTGGGCGTCGACCCGGTCAAGTTTGGCATGGAGGTCTTCCTCACTCGTCCGTCCGGCTCCTTCACCGCAGCCGAGATGGTCGGCAACGACATCAAGATGTTCGAGCCTGCCGGCAAGAAGCTGCTCATCGGCCAGTACGAGACCGTCGACAAGAGCCGTGCGCTTGGCATGATTGACGAGATCCGCGAGGCCATGCGCGCCTACGCCGCCGAGAAGGGTGCTGACGGCATCGTCCTGTGCATCACTGACATCATGGAGGAGGGCTCGCAGGTCCTGCTCGAGGGCGAGACTGAGGCCGCTCAGAAGGGCCTGGGCATTGCCGACGAGCACGACGGCGTCTGGATGCCGGGTGTCCTCTCCCGTAAGAAGCAGGTCGCTGCCCCCATCATGGCCGCCTGCTAGGTTTAGTTGACCAAACGCTACGACCGGATCGCGGACGCCCCGCGCTCCGGTCGTTTTTTGTGCACGGTGCCGCGTCGTCTTTTGGACAGGCGTGCCCGTGCCGTTGAACAAATAATGTTCAACCTGTGGTTCCGCTTTTCGGCCATGCCTGCGTGCTTGTCGTGCAGGGTAAGCTAGATGCAAGCGTAATACGTTAGAGCGCGGCGCCGCCACTTGGGCGGGCCGTGCTTTTTTAAGACGGGAGCTTTCCCGTGAAAGGAGCCGCCCATGGCAGCAACTGAGCAGCTGTTCAACGTTCGTGAGCGCAAGCGTTTTGAGCGCCACGACATTTGGGAGCGCATCGCCGAGAACGGCACGATTTCCGCCGCCGTTATGGTCTTCGCCGCCATCGCCGCCGTCATTTGCGCCAATACCGATGCCTACGAGGCCATCCATCACTTTTTGGAGACCCCGCTGTATGTTGGTCTGGGCAACCTTACGGCCGGTCTCACCGTTGAGCTATTCGTCAACGACTTCCTCATGGCGATTTTCTTTTTGCTGGTGGGCATTGAGCTCAAGTATGAGATGACGGTCGGCGAGCTCAAAAACCCGCGCCAGGCTATGCTTCCCATGCTGGCGGCCGTGGGCGGCGTCGTCGTTCCCGCCTGCATCTACTTGATCTTCAACCATGCTGGCGCCCGCAGCGGTTGGGCCATTCCCATGGCAACCGATATTGCCTTTGCGCTGGGCGTGCTGTCGCTTTTGGGCAATCGCGTGCCCAACGGCGTGCGCGTGTTCTTCTCGACGCTCGCCATCGCCGACGACCTCATCTCCATCGCCGCCATCGCCATCTTCTACGGTCAGAGCCCCAATCCGTTTTGGTTGGGCGCCGCCGCGCTTGTGACCTGCGCGCTCGTGTGGCTCAACAAGACGCAGCACTACCGCCTTGCCCCGTATTCGGTACTGGGTCTGCTGTTGTGGTTCTGCATGTTCAAGAGCGGCGTGCACGCTACGCTTGCTGGTGTCATCTTGGCCTTTACCATCCCGGCCAAGTGCGGTGTCAAGCTCGATAGCCTCACCGATTGGTTGGGCGAGTGCCTGCCGCTGCTCGATGATCGCTACGACGACGAGGCGCACATCCTGGGCCAGCATGACTTTACCGTCTCGACCACCAAGGTCGAGCGCGTCATGCACCGCGTGACCCCGCCGCTCATCCGCATGGAGCGTCTGATCTCCACGCCGGTCAACTTCGTGATCCTGCCGATCTTTGCGTTCGTGAACGCGCAGGTTCGCCTGGTGGGCGTGGACATGAGCACGCTGCTTACCGACCCGGTGACGCTCGGCGTGTACTTTGGCATGCTGCTGGGCAAGCCGATCGGTATCTTTGGCATGACGTTTGCCCTGGTTAAACTCAAGATTTCCGAGTTGCCGCATAATGTCAACTGGCACATGATCGCCGGTGTGGGCATTCTGGGCGGTATCGGCTTTACCATGTCGATTCTCATCAGCGGCCTTGCTTTCCCGACGGCCCAGTTTGAGGTTCTTGCAGCCAAGGCCGCTATTCTCGCCGGTTCGGTCACCGCAGCCGTGCTCGGCATGATCTACATGAGCGTGGTCTGCAAGCATCCCTCGCCCAAAGACGAGTAAGAGCGCGAAAACCGGCTCCAGAACCGATTCGGGCGCGTTCAAAATGCGGATTCGGGCGGTGCTTGCCGCCTGCCAGACACGCCAGTGGTCAAAAAACGCCGTTTGTGAGTACTGTCACAAACGTCGTATCATTTTAGGTGCGGAAAATAATGAACAAAGTTATAAGAACTGTACGTTAATGAGTGACCATCGACTTCCAATTTGGCGCTAGCTGACGGTGATTAGGAAGTTTCAAGTCGAGTTTTGCCGATTTCGACCAAGAATCGCTGCTACTAAAAAGGTAACAGTACTCATATTTGCCCTTTTTTGGCCACAAGCTCTAAAACAAGCCTCGCCAAGGTCGGGAAGCGGGCCAAATCGCCGGCCTCGAGGCTTATTCCACCGTTCCGTAGACGGCGCCCCAGCCGTGGGCGGCCAAGGCGGAGTTGAGCTGGTCGCAAAGTGACTGGCGGTCGTAGTAGCCGGGCGGCAAAAGATTCACGATCTCCATGAGGTCGGGCGCCAGGTCCAAGATTTCGGCCTGCACGATTAGGTCAAGCCGGTCGATGGCGTGGCGGTCGTAAAACAGTCCGTCGACCAGGCGCTGCAAGTCGCCGAATTCCTCGGCCTGAAACGATCCGTACTCCATAGTGCCTCCTTGGGCGCCCCACGCCGGCATGCGCGGCGATTCGTAATTGATTGCGATGAACTTAATCTATCACGGCTTCATAACGTTGCGACGATGGCGGTCTATACTTAGACGAACTGCAACGTACCGCTTCGCGAAAGGTCGCACCCCATGCAGACGATCTACCAGAAGATGGAAACCACCGAACTCGATGCCGCCATCGAGGCGCTCAAAGCCGAGGTCGCCGAGGTCAAGGCCAAGGGCCTGGCGCTCGACATGGCCCGCGGCAAGCCGTCGCCCTCCCAGGTGGACATCTCTCGACCCATGCTCGATATCCTCAATGTCGATGCCGATCTGCACGACGGCAACGTCGACTGTTCCAACTACGGCTGCTTTGAGGGCATTCCCTCGGCACGTAAGCTGGCAGGGGAGTTCCTGGGCTGCCCCGCCGAGCAGACGCTCGTGCTGGGCTCGTCGAGCCTGCTGATCGAGCACGACATCGCTGGCATGTTCTGGCGCTGCGGCTCGTGCGGCAGCGAGCCCTGGGATGCCTACGAGGCCGCGCACGACGGCAAGAAGGTCAAGTTCCTGTGTCCGGTTCCCGGTTACGATCGCCACTTTGGAATTACCGCTGACCTGGGTATCGAGAACGTCCCCGTCGCGATGACCGACAACGGCCCCGATATGGACCAGATCGAGCGCCTCGTTGCCGCCGACGATTCCATCAAGGGCATCTGGTGCGTGCCCAAGTATTCCAACCCCACGGGTATCACCTTTAGCGAGGACACTGTGCGCCGCTTGGTCGAGATGCCCACGGCCGCGCCCGATTTCCGCATCTTCTGGGACAACGCCTACTGCGTGCACGACCTGTACGATGAGACCGACGAGCTCGCCAACATCTTCGATCTTGCCCGCACGGCGGGCACCGAGGACCGCGTGGTGGCATTCGCCTCGACGTCCAAGATCACTTTCCCGGGTGCCGGTATCGGCTTTATCGGTGCGAGCCCCGCGGTTATCGCGGAGTTCTCCAAGCGCCTGAAGGCCGGCCTCATCAGCGCCGATAAGCTCAACCAACTGCGCCACGTGCGTTTCCTTCCCACCATCGAGGCGGTCAAGGAGCACATGAAAAAGCATGCCGAGTTCTTGCGCCCGCGCTTTGAGGCCGTTGAGCGCAAGCTCACCGAGGGCCTGGGCGAGACGGGCTGCGCTACCTGGACGCATCCTCGCGGCGGCTACTTTGTGAGCTTCGATGGTCCCGAGGGCTCGGCTCAAAAGGTCGCCGCGCTTTGTGCCGACCTGGGCGTCAAGCTCACGCCGGCCGGTGCTACCTGGCCCTATGGCAAGGACCCGCGCGACACCAACATCCGCATCGCGCCGAGCTATCCCACGGTCGAGGACCTGGAGGCCGCGCTCGATGTGCTGGTGCTGGCCGTTAAGCTCGTCGCTGCCGAGCTTGCGCGTGCCGAGCGCGCCTAACGCGCGGCTTCCCGTACTATCCGCACTTTCGATACGTAAAGGAGCGTATACATGGATTTGGGTATTTCCACCAACCCCACGCCAGAGCTCTACACCATTAAGGTAACCGGCGAGATCGATATCTCTAACGCCGATAGCCTGCGCAATGCCATCGACCTGGCGCTTGAGCAGCCCACCGAGGCCGTTGAGCTCGATTTTGCCCAGGTGAGCTACATCGATTCGACGGGCATTGGCGTGCTCGTGGGCGCCGCGCACCACGCGGTCGACCACGGCAAGCGCTTTAGCTGCATCAATGTGCAGCCCCCGGTGATGCGCGTGGTTCAGCTGTTGGGTGTCGACCAGGAGATTTCGATCACCGCTGCATAATCTTTGCCCCCAAAAGGGCGTGCCGTTTGGCATATGTTTGTGATGCGCTCGGACGTTTTGGCGTCCGGGCGCTATACTTGACCGAATGAATAGACGAGTTCCGGCCGAATGGCGCGGTGCGGGCTCGACTCACATCGAGCCTTGGAGGTATGTGTGTTTGGTATTGGAGAGGGTGAGCTCGCGATCATCGTGGTCTTCGGCTTTTTGCTGTTTGGCCCGGATAAGCTCCCACAGATGGGCCGCACGATCGGCCGTGCCATCCGTCAGTTCCGCGAGACGCAGGAAAAGATGACGGCCGTTGTTCAGTCCGAGATAATCGATCCGGTGAGCGAGGCCGCGTCGGCCCCGGTCAAGCCCAAGAAGGCTGCTACGACCGACGACGATTCCGATGCGGACGAGGATGCCACCGAGACGGCAGCGCCCGCCAAGAAGGAGACCTTTGCCGAGCGTCGCGCCCGTCTTGCTGCCGAGAAGGCCGCAAGCGAGGGTGCTGCTGAGGAGTCCGAGGCCGAGAGCGCCGAGCCTGCCGCTGCCGCCAAGCCTGTCGTCGAGCCCGAGCCTGCTGCAGAGCCGGAGCCCGAGCCCGAGCCGGCAGAGCCCACGACGGCTGACCTCTACGCCCGTCGTCCCCGCAAGCGCAAGGCCGTCGTCGACCAGCTCGCTCGCGAGCTCGAGGCCGAGGACGACGCCGCTGCCGCTGACGCCCCGAAGGGAGGCGATGAGTAATGCCTATCGGACCTGCGCGCATGCCGCTCTTCGATCACCTGGGCGAGCTCCGTCGCCGCCTGACCATCGTGGTCGTGTCGGTGTTTGCCGCCGCCATCGTGCTGTATTTCGCCACGCCCGTGGTGCTCGACATCCTGGAAGACCCCATCCGCTCCTTTGTGCCGGACGGTAAGTTCTACATCACCACCACGCTCGGCGGCTTTGGACTGCGCTTCTCGCTGGCCATCAAGATGGCCGTGGTCATGTGCACGCCCATGATCATCTGGCAGATTCTGGCATTTTTCCTGCCGGCACTGCGTCCCAACGAGCGCAAATGGGTCGTGCCCACGGTGCTCGCCTCGACGGTGCTGTTCTTCCTGGGTGCCATCTTCTGCTACTTCATCATTATCCCGGCAGGCTTTGAGTGGCTCATCGGCGAGACCTCGGCCGTCGCCACGGCGCTGCCCGATCTGGAGAACTACGTCAACATGGAGCTGCTCTTTATGATCGGCTTTGGTGTGGCGTTTGAGCTGCCGCTCATCATCTTCTACCTGTCCGTCTTCCACATCGTGTCCTACGCTGCTTTCCGCAGTGCCTGGCGTTATGTATACGTTGGCCTGCTTGTGGGCTCGGCTGTGATTACGCCCGACGGCTCGCCCGTTACGCTGGGCCTCATGTATGGCGCCCTGCTCTCGCTCTACGAGATTTCGCTCGCCATCGCCCGCGTGGTCATTACCGCGCGCGAGGGCAAGGAGGGCTTGTTTGTGAGCCGTCTGGACCTGTTCTCGGACGATGAGGACGACGAGGAGTAAATCGGTATGCACGAGGTTGGCATTGTCAACGGCATACTCGATACAGTGATTCGCGCGGCGCGTGGGGCGGGGGCCTCGCGCGCCGTTTTGGTAACGCTGCGTATCGGGGATATGACCGAAGTTGTGCGCGAGGCGCTTGACTTTGCATGGGAGACGTTTCGCGACGAGGACCCGCTCACGCGCGGCTGCGAGCTTGCCGTGGAGGAAGTCCATCCACAAAGCGAGTGCCTGGACTGCGGCGAGGTCTTCGACCACGACCGCTTTCATTGTCGCTGTCCTCAGTGTGGCGGCGCCAACGTGCGCCTGCTGCACGGCCGCGAGCTCGATATCGCGAGTATCGAAATCGAAACCCCCGACGATTAGCCCGCTAGCCATCTGGTGATGGGGTATAAAGGGGCCAAAGTAAGGAGTGCCGAGTATGGCTGAGAAAACGATTGATATCGCGTCGCCGATCCTGTCGCGCAACGAGCGCCTGGCAGATCAGCTGCGTCAGCGATTTAATGAGGCAGGCACCTATGTGATCAATGTGCTGTCGAGCCCCGGTTCGGGCAAGACCACCACGATTCTGGGCACCAACGAGCGCCTGCGTGACAAAGCCGGCCTGCGCTGTGCCGTCATCGAGGGCGATATCGCCTCGGATGTCGACGCCATCACCATGAAGGAAGCCGGCATGCCCGCCATCCAGATCAACACGGGTGGCCTGTGCCACCTCGAGGGCAACATGATCATGGAGGCTGTCGACGCCTTCGACCAGGCCGTCGGTCTGGAAAACATCGACGTCATCTTTATCGAAAATGTGGGCAACCTGGTCTGCCCGGTCGACTTTGACCTGGGCGAGAACCTGTCCATTATGATCCTCTCGGTGCCCGAGGGCGACGACAAGCCTATCAAGTATCCGGGTATCTTCCAGCACGCCGGCGCGCAGTTGCTCAACAAGGTCGACGTGGCTCCGGCTTTCGATTTTGACATGGATAGGTATACTAAGACACTCGATGACCTCAATCCGCAGGCGCCGCGGTTTGCCGTGAGCGCGCGCAAGGGCGAGGGCATGGATGCCTGGTGCGATTGGCTCATCGGGCAGATTGAGCAAGCAAGGGCGTAAGTCGGCCGCCATACGGGCGGGCGTAGCCGCAGAGATACGAGATAGGAGCCTCTTTTGAAGCTCATCATCGCCGAGAAAAACGACGCCGCGCGTCAGATCGCTGAGCGGCTGTCCACGGGTAAGCCCAAAAAGGACAAGGTGTACAACACCGCCATCTACCGTTTTGAGTGGAAGGGCGAGGAGTGCGTGACCATCGGCCTTGCCGGCCACATCCTGGCGCCCGATTTTTGCGACAGCGTGCTGTTCGATAAAAAGCTGGGCTGGTATTCGGTTACCGAGGACGGCGAGATGCTGCCGGCCGACATGCCCGATGGCCTGGCTCGTCCGCCCTACGACACCAAGCGCAAGCCGTTTCTTGCCGACGGTATCTCCATCAAGGGTTGGAAGCTTGAGAGCCTGCCTTATCTCACCTGGGCGCCCGTCATTAAGCTGCCGGCCGAGAAAGAGCTCATTCGCTCGCTCAAGAACCTCGCCAAAAAGTCCGACAGCGTCATCATCGCCACGGACTTCGATCGCGAGGGCGAGCTGATCGGTTCGGACGCTCTCAACAAGGTGCGCGAGGTTGCGCCCGACTTGCCGGTTGCCCGCGCCCAGTATTCTTCGTTTACCAAGGCCGAGATCACGCAGGCCTTCGATAACCTTGTCTCGCTCGACCAGAACCTGGCCGACGCCGGCGAGAGCCGTCAGCACATCGACCTCATTTGGGGTGCGGTGCTCACGCGCTACCTGACGCTCGCCAAGTTTGGCGGCTTTGGTAACGTGCGCTCTGCCGGCCGCGTGCAGACGCCGACACTCGCCCTGGTGGTCGAGCGCGAGCGCGAGCGCATGGCGTTTGTGCCCGAGGACTATTGGCAGATTCGCGGCATGGGTGCCGCTCAGGGTGCTGCCGAGGACGACCGCTTTAAGATCGCGCACAAGACGGCGCGTTTTACCGACAAAGATGCTGCTGAGACGGCGTATGGTCACGTCGACGGCGCCAAGACGGCAACCGTTGCCGCGGTGACCAAGCGTTCGCGTAAGCAGCAGCCGCCCACGCCGTTTGCGACGACCTCGCTGCAGGCTGCCGCCGCGGCCGAGGGCATCTCGCCTGCACGTACCATGCGCATCGCCGAGTCCCTCTACATGGCGGGCCTCATCAGCTATCCGCGTGTCGACAACACCGTGTACCCTGCGACGCTCGATCTGGGCGCCGTGGTGAGCGACCTGGCAAAGATCAACCCGGCGCTGGCGCCCGTGTGCAAAAAGGTACTCGCCGGCCCCATGAAGCCCACGCGCGGCAAAGTCGAGACCACCGACCACCCGCCCATCTACCCCACGGGCGAAGGCGATCCGTCCATGCTCGATGGCGGCCAGCGCAAGCTCTACGACCTCATCGCCCGCCGCTTCCTGGCGACGCTCATGGGTCCCGCGACTATCGAGAACACCAAGCTCGAGCTCGATGTGAACGGTGAGCCGTTCGTGGCTTCGGGCGATGTGCTCGTGACCCCGGGTTTCCGCGAGGCGTACCCGTACGGACTCAAGCGCGACGAGCAGATGCCTCCGCTGGAGCAGGGCGACACGGTCGACGTGTTCGACATTAAGCTCGAGGCCAAGCAGACCGAGCCGCCCGCGCGCTACAGCCAGGGCAAGCTCGTGCAGGAGATGGAAAAGCGCGGCCTGGGCACCAAGTCCACGCGCGCGAGCATCATCGAGCGCCTGTACGCCGTGCGCTACCTCAAAAACGATCCCGTGGAGCCGAGCCAGCTGGGCATCGCCATCATCGACGCGCTGACGCAGTTTGCCCCGCGCATCACGAGCCCCGATATGACCAGCGAGCTCGACGGCGACATGACCCGTGTGGAGCGCGGCGAGGACACCGAAGAGCATGTCGTGACGCACTCGCGCGCGCTGCTGGCCGGCGTGCTCGACGAGCTGCTCAAGCACACGCAGGAGCTGGGCGACGCCATCAGCGACGCCGTCACGGCCGATGCGCGCGTGGGCGCCTGCCCCAAGTGCGGCAAGGACCTGGTTATGAAGACGAGCGCCAAGACCCGCGGCAGCTTTATCGGCTGCATGGGCTGGCCCGACTGCGACGTGACCTATCCGGTGCCGAGCGGCGTCAAGGTGAGCCCGCTCGAGGGCGAGGCCGCCGTGTGCCCCGAATGCGGTGCGCCGCGCATTAAGTGTCAGCCGTTCCGCCAGAAGGCTTTCGAGATCTGCGTGAACCCGACGTGCCCCACCAACTACGAGCCCGACCTTAAGGTGGGCGAGTGCAAGGTGTGTGCCGAGGCCGGACGCCATGGCGACCTGATCGCGCACAAGAGCGAGAAGAGCGGCAAGCGCTTTATCCGCTGCACCAACTACGATGACTGCGGCGTGAGCTATCCGCTGCCGGCGCGTGGCAAGCTCGAGGCGACGGGCGAGACCTGTCCCGAGTGCGGCGCCCCCATCGTGGTGGTCAACACGGCGCGCGGTCCGTGGCGTATCTGCGTCAACATGGACTGCCCGACCAAGGAGAAGAAGCCCGCCCGCGGTCGCAAGACCACAACCAAGGCGAGCACGGCAAAGAAGACGACGGCGGCCAAGAAGACGACGGCTAAGAAAGCCACTGCCGCCAAGAAGACGACCGCGAAGAAGTCGACTGCCAAGAAAACAGCCGCCGACAAGTAACGGCGCAGTCGAAACATTGCCCAAAAAAACGAGCGAGGACCCCGCGATCCTCGCTCGTTTTTTTGACCGGCAGTTAGGGATGTTCTTTTTCTGCCGGCAGTTTAGGAACGTCCCTAACTGCCGGCTCGGGAACGACAAAGCGCTAGTTCACCTCGACAGGCTTGGCGCCGGGATAGCGCTCCTCAAAGTCTAGGCGGTACTTATTGTCATTGGTGCCCGCCACGTTGTCGCGCGACAGCGGCGCCACGATCTCATTCTTGTGGTCCGCAGGCTTGGCGTATTTCAGGCTGATCTCCCAGGCATCACAGATTGCGTCAATGCGGTGATCCAGGTCGTCGTACAGGGCGATGATGTCCTTCCAGGAGCTGTAGTTCTTGGAGCTCGTCGGGACGTCCAGGTCCTCGACGATGTCGTAATACTGCTCGATGGTGTCCTCCGTGCGCTCGGCGACGTCGGCGAGATTTTGACGGGTGGTTCGATCCTCTTCCAGATAGTTGCCGTTGAAGTTCTGCGCGCAGCCACGGACCTGGCTGTCGAGATCTTCGAGCAGGTCGTAGTATTCGCTCAGTCGGCGGTAGAGGTTCTGCTCAGAGAGCGTTGCTTCGCCGCCATCCTCGTCGTCATCATCGTCATCGTCGTAAAGGCTATTGGGATCGCCGAGAGGCTCAAGGTCATCATCGTCAACATCGTGGTGCAGCTTGGTAACCTCGGCGGTCGTCTGCGTACCGGCGTTGTCGAAAGGCTTGATCACAAAGAAAATGACCAGGGCGATGATGATCGCCACCAGCACAACGATAACGGCGATAAGCGGCCCGGTGCCGCTCTTTTTGGAAGCGGGGGTCTGTGGCGAAGCGGGCGCGTATGCGGGAGCCGGCTGCTGTTGGGGCGAGCCGCTCGCGACGGGTATGCGCTGCGTGGTCTCGACGGCCTCGGTCCTTGCGGCGGGGTCGGGGCTATAGGCGAGGGGGTCGTCCGCCTTGGCTTGCGGCGCATCAAGGGAGCCGGTCTGCTCAAAAGCGGGCTGGCTATCGCTCGCGGCTGTTTGCTCAACGGGTGCACCGCACGAGGTGCAGAACTTGGCATCATCTGCAAGACGCTTGCCGCACGAGGCGCAATACCGAGACATTGCCACTCCTTTCGCCACATTTCAATGCAATACGACGATTATACCCAGCATCCAAAATTCCCCATCATACGTTGCGGTGAAATAGGGACTGTTTGGCGGTCTCAGAGCTTCAATCAGTCCCTATTTCACCGCAACTTTGGAAAGGCGCCTTTAGCCATTGGGGACGCGCCGAGCACTGGGGTATCATGGCTTGGTTGATATATCTGCATTTACGCGCCTTGTAGGAAGGGGCTGCGCCCATGGCTTTTGAGCCCGCTCAACATAGCTTCATTACGCTCGAGGGCGTCGATGGCGCCGGCAAGTCCACGCAGGCGCGCCTGCTTGCCCGCGCGCTCGAACTCGCTGGCTATCAGGTTGTGAGCCTGCGCGAGCCGGGCGGCACTGCCATCAGCGAAAAGATTCGCGCCCTGCTGCTCGACCCTGCCAACACGACGATGGGCGATACCTGCGAGCTGTTGCTCTACGAGGCTGCGCGTGCCCAGCTGGTGCACGAGGTCATCGCGCCCGCCCTCGCTGCCGGCAAGGTGGTCCTGTGCGATCGCTTCTACGATTCCACGACCTGCTACCAGGCATTTGCCGATGGGCTCGACCGCCAGATGGTGCGCGACGCCAACAACCTGGCCGTCGCGGGAACGCACCCGGCGCTCACACTCGTCTACCACATCACGCCCGAGCAGGCGGCGCTGCGCATGGCAGCCCGTGGCGCGGCAGATCGCATGGAGGCTAAGGGCATGGCATTCCAGGAGCGTGTCTACGAGGGGTTTTGCGCAATTGCTGCCGAGGAGCCAGACCGCGTAAAGCTCATCGACGCCACTACGACCGTCGAGGAAGTCTTCGAGAAGACGGTCGAGCAGGTTCGCGCGTACGGTCTCGACATTCCGCAGGAAGCCGTCGCCGCCGCGCTTGCCAAGGAGGCCGAGTAACATGGCCCCTGCTCAGGCAAGCCTGCTGACCAAGCTCGACACCCAAGAGCGCGTGCGTGACTTTTTGACCAATGCCGTCGCCAGCGGTCGCGCATCGCACGCCTACCTGTTTTTGGGCGCTCCCGGCGCGGGCAAGCTCGACGCCGCGTGGGCGCTCGCCCAAGCCTTCCTGTGCGAGCAGGATGGCTGCGGCTCATGCGATAGCTGCGTGCGCGTCGCGCGCCATACGCACCCCGACGTGCACTATTACACGCCCGAGAGCGCCACGGGTTACCTCATTGCCCAGACCCGCGAGCTGCTCGATGACGTGCCTCTGGCGCCCATTCGCGCCAAGGCCAAGGTCTACATCATCGACCGTGCCGAGCAGCTGCGCGCTAACACCGCCAACGCACTGCTCAAAACACTCGAGGAGCCGCCCGATGGCGTTATGTTTATCTTGCTGGGCACCTCGGCAGACGTGATGTTGCCCACCATCGTGAGCCGCTGCCAGTGCGTGCCGTTTCGGCTGGTATCGCCCGCCGTCGCCGCGCAGGCCGTGAGCCGCGCCACCGGTCAGGACCCTGCGCGTTGCCGCATGGCGGTCGCCGTGGCGGGAAGCCCCACACGCGGCATCGAGTTTCTTAAGAGCGCCGAGCGCCAGGACGCCCGTCGTCAGATGGTCCGTGCCATCGACTCACTCATTGCCGCCGACGAGGCCGACGTGCTCAGTCGCGCCAAGTCGCTCATCGTCGCCGTCAAGGCGCCGCTTGCCGAGGTCAAGTCCACGCAGGAAAAGGTACTCGAGCAAAACGCCGACTACCTGTCGCGTGGAGCATTGAAGCAGCTTGAGGACCGCAACAAGCGCGAACTCAACGCGCGCGAGCGTTCGGGTATCATGGAAGCGCTGGCGAGCGCGCGGACGCTCATGCGCGACGTGCTGCTGACACTTCAGGACGAGGCAGCCGACGTGGTGAACGAGGACGTGCGCGACACGATCGGTCGGCTTGCCGCCGCGACCAATGTTGCGGGTGCCACCCAGGCGCTCGAGGCGGTCGCGACCGCCGAGCGCAACATCGCCAGAAACGTTACTCCCCAGCTGGCCATCGAGGTCATGCTGTTCGATATCAGGAAGGCACTGAAATGCCGTTAGTCGTACCCGTTAAGTTTACCTACGCCTCGCGCGACCTGTGGTTTGACCCGCAGGACCTGGATATCCTCGAGGCAGATTACGCTATTTGCTCCACCGAGCGCGGAACCGAGATCGGCTTGGTTACGGCCGATCCCTTCGAGGTGCCGCAAGACGAGATCGGTCAGCCGCTCAAGCCCGTACTGCGCGTGGCGAGCGACATTGACCTGCAGCTTGCCGACGATCTTGCCATCCAGGGCGACGAGGCCATGGTCGATTTCCGCCGTCTGGTCAAAGAACTCGACCTCGAGATGAAGCCGGTCGGCGTCGAGTACCTGTTTGGCGGCGAGAAGGCCGTGTTCTACTTTGCGGCCGAGGAGCGCGTCGATTTTCGCCAGCTCGTCAAGGATCTGTCCTCGACGCTGCACATTCGCGTCGACATGCGCCAGATCGGCGTGCGCGACGAGACTCGCCTGGTGGGCGGCTATGCCCAGTGCGGCCAGGAGCTCTGTTGCACGCGCTTTGGCGGACAGTTTGAGCCCGTCTCGATCCGCATGGCAAAAGAGCAGGACCTGCCGCTCAATTCCTCCAAGATCAGCGGCGTTTGCGGCCGCCTGATGTGCTGCCTGCGCTATGAGTTCGAAGCGTACAAGGACTTTAAGAGCCGTGCGCCCAAAAAGAAGACGCTCATCGATACGCCGCTCGGCAAGGCGCGTATTCAGGAATATGACACGCCGCGTGAGCAGCTGGTGCTGCGCCTGGAGAACGGCAAGGTCTTTAAGGTCAACCTGGCCGATATGACCTGCTCGGAGGGCTGCAAAAAGAAGGCCGCCGAGCAGGGCTGCAACTGCCGCCCCGACTGCGTGACGCGCGACGTGCTCGAGCGCATCGAGTCGCCCGAGATGCGCCTGGCGCTCATGGAGCTCGACCGCGAGAACGGCGTCGACGTGGGCGATGGCCTGTCGAGCGCCGACCGTCTGGCCGGTACGTCGATGCCCAAGCGCCGTCGTCGCGATGCCGATTCCGATGCTCGCGCCGGTCAGGGGCAGGGCGAGGGCCGTGGCCGCGGAAAGGGCCGTGGCAATGCCGCAACGCCTGAGGCCGAGGAGGCCGCCGGTGGCCGTCGTCGTCGCAAGCGCGCGGGCTCGGGCGATGTCGGCGAGGCTGCAGCTGCAGGCAAGAACGCCTCTCGCGAGCGCGAGGTTCAGCAGCCCCAGCAGCAGAATCGCGGCGGTGGTATGAACCCCACGCGTCGCCGCCGCCGTCACCTGTCGAGCGAGGAGCGCGAGGATGTCTTCCGCGCCGCAGCTGCTCGCGAGGCTGGTGCCGCTTCCAAGGGCGCCTCGGCCTCCGATGCGCCTGCCGACAAGGGCGGCAAGTCACGTGGCGAGGATGAGCGCGCGCCGCGTCCGCGCCGTCGCCATTCCTCGGGCACGCAACAGAAGCCCTCAGTGCCCTCCGTTGCCGATCAGGTCTCGAATGGCGAGGTCAAGGTCACGCGCCGTCGTCCCGGAGATGGCGGGGGAGCGGCTGCTAAGGCTTCGCGTGGCGCCGCTCGCGACGAGCGCGAGCCGCGCGAGGATCGCGGTGGCGAGGGCTCGGCCGACCAGGGTCAAAAGCGCCGTCGCCGTCGCCGTTCCCGCAAGCCGCGCCAGGATGGTGGCGAGGGCTCGACCCTGTCTTCGTCTGCACCACAACCGCCCGCCGGCGAATAACGCCCGCGAGCGGATTTAGCTCGCCTTGCCCCGAGCGCATCGGGGTATCATAGCGCTGAATCAACAACCCTCCCTGCGACCGAATGTAGGGAGGGTTGTGTCTTGAAGAGCCATCTGAACATATCGAGCCGTCTGCAGGGTGCCGGCGCCCTACCGTTTGCGGACGAATTGCTACCGTTTGCCGAGCGGGTGGCACGCGAGGCGCTCGAGGCATTGTCGCCAACACGATGTGCCGGCTGCGAGCGCGCCGGTGCGCTTATTTGCCAAGACTGCCTGGCTGCGCTCACGCTCATCGACCCACGTCATAGCTGCACCCGATGCGGCGCCCCGTTTGGGGATTTGCTGTGCACTGAATGTTCGGTCGAGGGCACGTCCTCGGCAATGTCGGAGGCGCTCGACCGCTGCCTGGCGTGCGCCGTCTACTCGCATCCGCTGCCGCGCATCATTAAAGCGTACAAGGATGCGGGCGAGCGGCGTCTGGCTCCGTATCTGGCGGAGCTGCTTTACGACACCGCCCTGCATGCCCAGGTCGTAGCGCCCGAACGCTTAGGAGGTGTGCTGTCCGGTGCGGATGCGGTGGTGTTTGTGCCTGCGACGGCGGCAGCGTTTCGGCGGCGTGGTTTTGATCATATGGAGGCTATTGCGCGCCCATTTTGCGAGCTGTCGGGTGTTCCCCTGCTCGATGCTCTCGTCAAGTACGGGCATGGCGACCAGCGCGAACTCGGTCGTGAGGAGCGCCGCGAGCGTGCCCAAGGCATGTACGAGACGGTTGAGGACGTGCACGGCCGCCGCCTGCTGCTGATCGATGACGTTATCACCACGGGCGCGACGATGGCCACGGCTTCGGCGGAACTCAAGCGCGCCGGCGCTGCGGCAGTCGATGGCATTGCTATCGCACGTGTTTGGTAGGGGTGGTTTTGTGGCAGTGAAGATTGAGCGGCGCAACGAGCCGACAGGCGAACAGCTAGCGGCTTCCGTAATCCTAACAGGTGCCTCGGCGCTTCGCATGATGCGCGCCGAGCGCCGGCAGATGGGCTATATCAGCTGGAAGGACCTTAATCCCGATGAAGAGCGCCGTGTGCTGCGCACGTCGTCGCCCTCGACCGAGGATATCTATCTTCCCGACTTGGTGCGAATTGGAGCCAAAAGTGGCGAGGTGCAGGAAGATCTGTGCTTGTTGGTGGGATCTGCGGCGCAGCGCCGCCGCATGCCTGGCGTAGGCTGGTCCGTGTGTTCCGGGTTGCCCGCCGGCTCGATTCTAGAGGTGGAACCGGGGGTGTACAGCCTATCTCCCGAGGCCCTTTGTGTTGCCGTTGCGCGTGAGGTCGGCTGCATCCAGGCGTTTGCCCTGGCCCAGGAGCTGTGCTCTAAGATTTCACTGAGCGACCGCGGGAAGTATCTGCCTCCCTACACCTCGCCTGTTACGAATAAACTTGCAAAGGACAAGGACCAGCCAGCAGACGTGGGCTACTTTGAAGTCGAGCCGGTGCTGATGCCCGATCGTCTGGCAGATTACCTTGCGGCATGCAAGGGGAATGTGGCCAAACAGCTGCTGCGTCTGTGTCCCTATCTTTCGGAAAACCTGCTCTCGCCCATGGAGTGCATCATGCTCGCCCTGTTTTCGCTTCCGTTTTCCTATGGCGGGTTTGCCTGCGGACCTTTTAAGACCGACTACAAGATCGAGTTCGATGACCGTGCGCAGGCAATCTCGGGGATGCCCCATGCAGTTTGCGATGCATATCAGGAGGCAGCCCGGTTTGACCTGGAATACAACGGTGAGCTGGGCCATTCCTCTCGGAGGGGACGTATCCATGATGAAAAGCGCAACACGGGCTTGATTACTATGGGAATCGAGGTCGCGACGGTCAACAACGAAATGCTCTGTGACATGGAAGCGATGGAAGCGCTCGCATGGCGCATGCACCAGCGTATGCGAAAGCGGTACCGGAATCGTGTCGATGCCCGCAGGAAGAAGCAAGAGGCGTTGCTTAACACGCTGCGGGCGTGTTTTGGGCTTAAGCCGGTCTAATTCACGTCGAAAATAGGGGGTTAATCATATGCCCTGGCCAAAATATGGCAAATATGAGTACTGTCACTAAATCAGTAACAGCAAAATCAAGGAATTTAGGACTCGGGGGCGTCATAAAGTAAGAAGATAATAAACAAATGTAGAATAACTAAGCATCAGGTTGGCGACACTGAGCGCAAAATCTGTCCGAGAGGCCAAAATTGCCTGTTACTAAATTGGTGACAGTACTCATATTTGCCATTTTTTGGCCACGGCACCCTAGGAAGGGTGCCCCGGAGCTCCCCATAGGGGAGCTCCGGGCTTCACAGAGGCACGAATAGCCCACTCCGACCTGCGAAATCTGTACTCGCGATGCGAATGACGCCCCTAACCTTAAACTTTAGCTTGAACTTAGCTATAATGCGCTACGTTCCTACCAGGCTGTGGTTGCGGACGGACGAAATGCCCGTCCTAGTCCAAGACAGACGCGGTCAAAGGGATCCACGTAAGCGACCGCGTGCGCGCGGCGCAATCATGGCGCGTCCTAGATGTAAGCCGCACCGTCCGTTCTACTTTCTTTGGGGCAATACCGCCTCGCGGGCGAGCGGGCCAGTCGTGAAGGTGGCTGCGGCCTCCCGAGCAAACGCCCCGGTGCGCAAGTGTGGGGTCAAATACCAGGTCAGCTGGTGGGAACAACCTGATATTCCGCGCAACGCACGGATCGTATACGACACAGAAGGCAGGGTAGTGGACATGGTGAGGGGCAGCTTGATGCACGCGGCTCGGTTAGGTGCTGGGACCGCAGCGGTCATCGCCGTTTTGGGCCTGAGCGGATGCGCGTTCAACCCGCTGTCTACGTTCACGACTCCCACGATCGACCAGATCGAGTACGAGACCGTCACGCCGGCGGTGTCGGACGATGCTCTGGTCACTCCCGGAACCCTGACGGTTGCCCTCGATACCTCCGATGCGCCGCAGGCCATGCAGGACGCCGACGGCGAGCTCACGGGGTATGCGGTTGACGCCGCCCGCGCCCTTGCAAGCCGCATGGGCCTTAAGGTCGCCTTTGTCGATGCGTCCTCGGCAGGTTCCGCGCTCGGCGACAAAAAGGCTGATATCTTTATCGGCGAGATCAACTCCACGGACGGGGACGTTAGCTCGCTCGGCACCTGCCTGTACGATGCCGCTTCCGTGTTCGGTAAAACCAGCGATGGTGGGTCGCTAAGCGTTTCCACCGATACCCTTAACACGTCTACTCTGGGTGTCCAGATGTCCTCGGCCTCGCAGGAGGCGCTTGCTAAGCAGAGCATCGCCGCCAACCAAAAGACTTACTCCAACATCAACGAGTGCTTTGAGGCACTCGAGTCCGGCGAGGTCGACTATGTAATCTGCGACTCCACGGCCGGCGGCTACCTTGCACGCCTGATGAGCGAGGTCTCCTATGCCGGTTCGCTCGAGGCGCCCTCGACGCTTGGTGTTGCGGGCCTCTCGTCCAATGACGAACTGTGCCGTGCCGTGAGCGATGCCCTCGACGGTATTACGGCCGACGGCACGCTCGAGGCGGTCCACTCTGTCTGGTATGGCAGGATGCCCTACGACCTCACCACTAAGACGGTTTCGGGCGCTAACGTGCAGCCGGGCGACTCTGAGTCCAGTGAGACCACGTCCTCCGGCAGCGAGTCCTCCGATTCCAACAATGAGACCGCATCCTCCGAGGACAAATCGTCCAGCCAGGAAGGCACCATCACTGACGACGACATTAACAAACTTAATAGCTAGTTATTGCTAGGGGTGGTGTCTCCTATACGTTGGAAAGGACACCTCTTCACGGTTTCAACACGCACTGCCGGGTTTCCCCAATAGGGGAGCCCGGCTTTTTTATCCCTATAAAACCAGCAGGTCAAAGCCAATTTTCGGGACCAAATACAAAGTCGCCGACGCCCTCCCATAGCGCACTTTGCCACGGAAAAGTGCGAGACTTCGGTATTCGGTATCAAGCAATCGTTATTCGGGTCTTTAGGAATCCGCGTGAATAAATGCATGGCAATGGGTACATAGCCAGTACAGTAAGTCCCCGAGGCAGATTGGAGCCACGTATGGATGTCAAGGTTTCTGGACGCAAGACGACGGTAACCGATGCTCTGCGTGCGCATGTGGATGAGAAGATCGGCGAGGCGCTCAAGGTTTTCGATATCGAGCCCATGACGGTCGACGTTGTACTTCGCTATGAGAAGAACCCCTCGAACCCCAACCCGGCAATCGTCGAGGTTACGGTTCGCGCCCGCGGTTCGGTGATTCGCGTTGCCGAGCACGGTGCAGATATGTACGCCGCCATCGACCTCTCCGCCGATAAGGTCACCCGCCAGCTGCGCAAGTTCAAGACCAAGGTCGTGGACAACCGCCAGGGTGGTGCCAGCGCAGCGGATGTTGCACCGGTCGAGCGTGTCGAGGATCTGGCCGACCTGCTGCTGCCCGAGGAGGACGACGACCTGCTCGTCCGCGAGAAGGTCATCGATGTCACCCCGATGACTGAGGAGCAGGCGCTGGTGCAGACCGATCTGCTGGGCCACGACTTCTACGTGTTCGAGAACGCGACGACTGGCCTCATCAATGTGGTGTATCACCGTAAGAATGGTGGATATGGCATCATCAAGCCCCGTATCGAAACACTTGACGAGTAAAATACGTTAACTTGCATGAGTTAACGGTTGGCGGCCATCCCATGCGGGTGGCCGCCTTTTTACGTAAGGAGTCGCTTTGATGGACAAGGCCGCATCCGCCGGTCATTCGGACCGTTGCCGCATCGTCGTCGATACCTGCTGCGACTTTAGCCCCGAGGTCGCCGCGAACCTCGATGTCGATATCTTGGGTTTCCCCTTCATTATCGATGGCGAGGAGCGCACGGATGACATCTGGTCGAGCATCACACCCAAGGAGTTCTACGATCGCATGCGCGCCGGTGCCCGCGTGTCCACCTCGGCTGTGTCGCTCGGTCGCTATATCGAGTTCTTTACCGAGTGCGCCAAAGAGGGTACGCCCACGGTCTACCTGTGCTTTACCTCGGCGCTGTCGTCGAGCTACAACTCCGCGTGCCAGGCGGCGGACGCCGTGCGCGCCGAGTATCCCAACTTTGAGCTGTACGTGGTCGACAACGCTCTGCCCTGTGCGACCGGCGAGCTCTTGGCGCTTGAGGCCGTGCGCCAGCGTTCGGCGGGACTGACCGCCAAGCATCTGGTCGACTGGGCAAACGAGGCCAAGACCTATGTCCACGGTTACTTTACGCTCGAGAGCTTTGACGCGCTGGCTGCCGGCGGCCGCATTCCGCCCGCGGCGGCACAGCTCACGGCAAAGCTCGACGTCAAACCCGAGCTGTCCTACGACCTGGCCGGCTCGCTGTCGCTGATCGGCGTCAACCGCGGTCGCAAGAAGGCGCTCAAGTCCATTCTCAAGTCGTTCCGCGAGAACTATGTGCCCGATCGCACCATGCCCATCGCCATTATGACGGCCGATGCCGAAAAGGACGGCGACTGGCTCGAGGCCGCCATCCGCAAGGAGGAGGGCTGCGCCGACGTCACGATCATTCGCAGCTCCGTGGGTCCCACCATTGGCTCGCACGTGGGCCCCGGCATGGTGGCTTGCGCGTTTTGGGGCAAGAACCGCGCCGACAAGGCGTCGCTTTCCGACCGCATCGCCCGCCGCGTGCGCGGTCAGTAGGCAAGTAACGCGGCCGTAATCGCCCTCGACTCACAGCCCAACGCTGGCACCGAGTATTCAACCTGGTAATAACACCCAACCCAAAAGGAAAGGTTTCATGGCAAACAAGCTCTCCGTCGCATTTATCGGCACCGGAATCATGGGTGCCCCCATTGCCGGCCACATCCTGGATGCCGGCTATCCTGTCACGGTCAACAACCGCACTAAGTCCAAGGCCGCCGCGCTTATCGAGCGCGGTGCCGTTTGGGCCGATACGCCGGCAGATGCCGTGGCGAACGCCGACGTCGTCTTTACCATGGTGGGTTATCCCTCCGAGGTCGAGGAGCTCTACCTGGCGGGCGATGGCCTGTTGGCCTGCACTAAGCCCGGCGCGGTGCTGATCGACCTCACCACGAGCTCGCCCGAGCTGGCGCGTGACATTGCCGAGGCCGCCCAGGTTTCCGGCCGCATGGCGTTTGACTGCCCCGTCACCGGCGGCGAGTCTGGTGCTATCGCCGGCACGCTCACGGCTATCGTGGGCGCCACCGAGAACGACATCGCGCCGGTCCGCGATATCCTTGCCACCTTTGCGGCCAACATCTGCTGCTTCGACGGCGCCGGCAAGGGTCAGGCTGCCAAGCTCGCCAACCAGGTGTCGCTGGGCGCCTGCATGGTCGGCATGGCCGACGCCATGGCATTTGCCGAGCTGAGCGGCCTTGACCTGGAGAAGACCCGCCAAATGATCCTGGGCGGTACCGGCAAGTCCGGCGCTATGGAGAGCCTGGCCCCCAAGGCGCTCGACGGCGACTACAAGCCCGGCTTTATGGTCGAGCACTTCATTAAGGACCTGCGCTTGGCGCTCGCCTATGCCGACGACCGCGAGCTTGCGCTGCCCGGCGCCGACGTCGCTTTTACGCTCTACGACATGCTCGACGCCATCGGTGGCGCCAAGCTGGGCACCCAGGCCATCACGGTCCTCTACAAGGAGGAGGCCGACGCCATCGCCGCCGGTCTGGACTGGTCGCAATATCGTCCCGAGGAGCACGGTGCTCACGAGGAAGGCTGCGGTTGCGGCGAGCATGGCGACGACCACGAGTGCGGTTGTGGCCGCCACCACGGCGAGGACCACGAGTGCTGCGGCGGTCACGGCCACGATGACGGCCACGAGTGCTGCTGCGGCCATCATCACGGGGAGTAGCGCCCATGAGCTGGACGTTCGTGGTGCTCGCGCTGGTGCTCTTTATCTTTGCGATCTACATTGGCTTTTTGTGCGGCCAGTGGGCCTGCGAAAAGCGCGTCATCACCAAGCGCGACTACTGGATTGCCAACTTTGCAGGAGCGGCGGCAGTCGTCCTACTGACCTGGGTGTTCTCGCTGTTCCCGCTGGTGCAGTTTGCGCCGATCGGCTGGCTCGGCGGCTTTATCGCCGGCCTTAAGATGAGCTTTGGCGAGTCCGTCGGCCCGTGGCGCAAGCACGACGAGGTCTTTAACGTCAACAAGGCCCATCGCGCTGCCGCCGACGCGGGCGACGCCGAGGAGCGCCGCCGTGCGCGTCGCAATGGCGCGGCCGACCGACAGCTCATCTCGGTCACCGATGACAGCAAGGGTGCCGACAAGCACGCTAAGAAATAGTAAGAAGAGGTAACTATGGCAGAAAACAAAGACGAACAGCTCACCGACGAGGAGCTGGTACAGCTTCAGCTGGCAGAGGAGAACGAGAATGCCGTCGACCGCCTGGTCCAAGAGCTCGGCTGCCCCACACGCCGCATCCGCCAGTTTGCCGCCCGCGTGCTGCATCTGCTGGCCGAGCGCGACCCGCAGCGCGTCGTGCCCTGCGTGCCCGCGCTGATCGAGGCACTCGACCGCCCCGAGGCTCAGACCCGCTGGGAGGCCCTCGATGCCCTGGCGGCGCTCGCCACCACCTGCCCCGAGCAGATGGGCGATGCCTTTGAGGGCGCCGAGACCGCGCTGTTCGACGAGATTTCCTCCACGCTGCGCTATGCCGCCTTCCGCCTGCTGTGCGTGTGGGGCGCCACGAGCGTCGAGCGTTCGCGCGAGGCTTGGCCCATCCTGGACGAGGCCATTCAGTGCTACCACGGCGACCTTGAGTATCGCGACATGCTCGGTTGCCTGTACGAGTTTGGCCAGGGCGAGATCGACGCCGAGGTCGCCGAGAAGCTCGCGCTGCGCCTTAAGTTCGATGCCGAGAACGGCAAGGGCAGCTATCTCAAGGCCCGTTCGAGCGAGATTTGCGAAATGCTTGTTAAACGTTTTGGCCTGGATCTCTCCAAAAAGAAGAAGCGTGCTAGCGTTAAAAAAACTGAGGCCGCCGAAGACGAGGAGTAACAGATTATGGCGCACGATGTAGTCCTGATTCCCGGTGACGGTATCGGTCCCGAGATTACGCAGGCCATGCGCCGCGTGGTCGAGGCCACCGGTGTCCAGATCAACTGGAACGTCCAGGAGGCCGGCGCCGGCGTCATGGACGAGTTTGGCACGCCGCTGCCCCAGCACGTCCTCGATGCGGTCGCCGAGACCAAGGTTGCCATCAAGGGCCCCATTACCACGCCGGTCGGTACGGGCTTCCGCAGCGTTAACGTGGCCCTGCGCAAGCACTTTGACCTGTATGCCTGCGTGCGTCCCTGTCTGTCGCAGCCGGGCGACGGCTCGCGTTTCCGCGACGTCGATCTGGTCATCGTGCGCGAGAACACCGAGGACCTCTACGCCGGTATCGAGTTCGATGAGGGCGCTGCCGAGGTTGAGGAACTCTCGCAGCTCGTCGAGCGCTCGGGCCAAAAGACCTTCGCCGCTGATTCCGCCATCTCGATCAAGCCCATCTCCATTGCCAAGAGCCGCCGTATCGTGGAGTATGCCTTTGAGTATGCCCGCCGCTGCGGCCGCAAGAAGGTGACGGCCGTGCACAAGGCCAACATCATGAAGGCGACCGACGGCCTGTTCCTGCGCGTTGCGCGCGAGGTGGCCGCCGGCTATCCCGACATCGAGTTCAACGACAAGATCGTCGACGCCACCTGCATGGGCCTGGTCCAGAACCCCAACGACTTCGATGTCCTGGTGCTGCCCAACCTGTACGGCGACATCGTGAGCGACCTGTGCGCCGGCCTGGTGGGCGGCCTGGGTATGGCCCCCGGCTCCAACATCGGCGCCGACTGCGCTATCTTCGAGGCAACGCACGGCTCTGCGCCCGATATCGCTGGCCAGGATATCGCTAACCCCACGGCCGAGATTCTGTCTGCGGCTATGATGCTCGATCATCTGGGTGAGAACGATGCGGCCAATCGTATCCGCGCTGCCGTGTCCGCCACGCTCGACGAGGGCGAGCAAGTTACCGGTGACGTGCGTCGTGCCCAGACCGGCTCCGTTGAGGGCGCTGTGGGCACGCAGACCTTTGCCGATGCCGTTATCGCGCACCTGGTCTAAGGTAGGCACGCTGCAAACGCCTAAATAGTACTTAAGTGTTTGCGTATAACCTAAGAATCAATACGCCCGGCGCTCCGTCGGGCGTATTCTATTGGGGACTATGTTTCCTAACAAGGAGTAACTGATATGGGTCTGATTCAAAAGAAGGACGAAAAGGACGAGATCGACGGCATCCAGATCATCGAGCGCGGCGAAGGCCCCAATGGTGACGAGGACGAGAAGATCGACCTGGTCGCCGGTACGTCTGCCGAGCATATTGCAGCTGGCACGACGGCCGAGGAGGAGGACGCCCGCCTGGAGGCTCAGATTGCCGCGGATGCCGCTGACGAGAATCTGATGCCCGAGGAGCAGGACGAGGACGACTCCGATACGGACGACCATGCGTCCAAGCACAAGAAGACGATGATTGCCGCCTTTGTGGTCGCAGTCGTGATCGCTGCTGTGGTCGGCTTCTTTATTGGCAATGGCGGCTTTGGCGGCAAGGGTGTCGGCTCGGCGACCCTGACCGAGGACCAGCTCGATTCGACCGTGGCAAGCTATAGCTACAACGGCAAGAAGAGCGACATCACCGCGCGCGAGGCCATCGAGAGCCAGTACAGCTTGGATACCGTCAAGGATAGCGACGGCAACTACACGGCTCCTTCCGCCGACGTCATCCTGTCTTACGTGCGCAACAAGATCCTGCTTGATGCTGCCGAGGACGAGGGCATTACCGTCTCTTCTAAGGAGATGAAGAAGTACGCCGAGGATTCTATCGGTACTTCTGACTACGACACCATGGCCAAGCAGTATGGCGTGTCCAAGGACCAGGCCAAGCAGATCGTTCGCCAGTCCGCGACGCTGCAGAAGCTCTACAAGAAGAAGGTGGGCGATACCTCTGGGAACATGCCGACCGCTCCGACCGAGCCTTCTGACGGCAACGAGGACACCGCGAGCAAGGATTACGCCGATTACATCATCAACCTTGCCGGTGACGAGTGGGACAGCTCGAAGGGCACCTGGAAGGACGCCGACAGCACCTATGCCAAGGCCTTTGCCGACGATGCCTTTACCGCCGATAGCGCCACCTACAAGCAGGCCATGACCGCCTATTACACTGCCTACCAGCAGTATTCCTCGCAGGCTTCGAGCGCCAGCTCCAAGTGGACCGAGTATGCCAACGGCCTGTACGCCAAGGCCAACATCAGCATCTACGGCCTGTTTGCATAGAGATCTGTCTGAGCTACCGAGCGCGTAGCTAAAAAATCTGAATAAGCCCGCTAGAACGGATGTCGTTCTAGCGGGCTTTTTGCGTTTGGGCGCTGGTGACTACATTATGCCTATTAATCTTTAAGTCCAAAGAGGTTATCGGCTTCATCGTCAGGCATATATTCCAGCACATCGCCCGGTTGGCAGTCGAGTGCCCGGCATATCGCGTCAAGAGTTGAAAAGCGCACGGCAGAAACCTTGCCCGTCTTGATACGCGACATATTGACCTGGGAGATACCCACGCGTTCCGCAAGCTCTTTGGATGAGATCTTGCGTTCGGCGAGCATGCGGTCGAGCCGCAGAATAATCATGGATTCCCCCTAGAGCAACTCGTCATCTTGTATTTGCAGGATACACCCGTACTGGAAGACGCTGGCAATCAGGCTAATAATCAGGCCTGCAAAGAGCATAGAGGCATCGAGCAGCTGGTCGCCAAGCGCATCCGTAAAGCTGCCGCCAAATCCTGAGAGTATTAGCCCCGTGACTATGGCACCAAAAAGTTTCACGGCGGCGCCGCCAATAAGGAACAAGTGTCCTACTTGACGTAGTGTGCGGATGCATTCGAGGTCAAAGGGCCTGCCTGCCTTTTCGATATTGGAGAATAGCCTGTATGCACTTAGCGCGATGGCAAGCGCGAGGCATGTCATCATGACGCTCCCTATGGCAGTGTGGCCGTCGTGGGCGACAAGCATAAGAGGGGTCTGTGCGTTGGTGCCGACGAGAGCGAGACACGGTCCTTCGCCAGCCTTAAGCTCTACGGATTGGAGACAGAACCCTTGGGAGAGGCTAGGCAATATGAGTAGAAGGTCGATTGCAATGACTGCGAGGAGTCCCAGGGCGAGCGCCACGGTGGTGCAGATTGTGGCCCATTTGCAGTAGCGAGTGAACTTCCTCAGTTTGGCTATTGCCTGTTCACGGTTGATGGCTTCATTCGATTTGGATACGTTCCAGCGGATCATAGCTCCTCCAACCGATGTCATGGATGATACTTGTATCTTATATCATACTTAATGATAAACGTTAAACAATTACAGATTAGAGTAAGTAATGTTTGTGAGACGAATAGCGAGAGCTATGGCACATTCAGGGAGTGGCAGTTTGGCGCGCGGGGGATGGACGAGTATTGAAATATCCTGCAACCGCGCAAGTGCTTCATCGAGTCTCCCCAATTCATCTAGGAAAACGGCTGCAAACGATTGCGAGTAACCGGTGAACGGTCGAAAACTACCGTTCACCGATAATTTCTAAACTGGTTCTAACTGGTATTAAGTCAAAAAGACCAATTCACAAATCTTCACAATGACCTGCATTTTTTCTACACGCTATATTTAGCCGCCCTACGTTGTTTAGACACAGGAAAAGATCCGATCTTTTGCCAAAGCATTTCGAAACGGTTTCAAAACTGCAGGTAGAAGTGTTAACGAGCGGTGAACGGTCGATTTATCACCGTGAGCGGTGCAAAAACGTTTTACTGTATGAATCAACGAAAGCGTCCTCTTCTGGGGTGATATAGTGACAACAACACGTCACGTGGTTACTACCAGTTTAGAAACCACTGGTCTTCAACGAACGCTTTCCAAGAAGCTTTAAGGGCGAGCGCCCGCTGGCTTCCGAAAATCATCGGACTCGTATTGCACATACCTTCGGAAGGGAAATTTGAATGGTTGGCTTTATTCTTACCGGTCATGGACAGTTCGCACCCGGCCTCGCAAGCGCTATCGCTATGGTCGCTGGTGACCAGCCCGCTTTTACCGTCGTTCCTTTTGAGGGCGACCAGGCTGCTTCCTACGGTGAGGATCTCCGCGCCGCTATCACCGCCATGCGTGAGGAGTGCGATGGCGTGCTCGTCTTTACCGACCTGCTCGGTGGTACCCCGTTTAACCAGTCGATGATGATTGCCCAGGATGTCGACAATGTCGAGGTTCTGACTGGCACTAACCTCCCCATGGTTATTGAGCTTCTGTTCCTCCGCGGCAATGCCACGCTCGCCGAGCTGGGCGAGCAGGCCGTGACCGTTGGCCAGACGGGCATCACCGCCCAGACGGTCGCGTCCGTTGCCGGCTCCGACGAAGAGGATATCTTCGGCGACGAGGATGGCATCTAATGGCCGATTTCGGAGCCAGCGTCCTGAGCTCCTCGGTTGCCCTTTTAGGCCTGCTTGTCATCATGGGCTTGATTTACACCATCTGGTCGCAAATCAACATGAAGAAGAAGCAGAAGTACTTCAAGGAGCTGCACACGGAGCTCAAGCCGGGTCAGGAGGTTCTTTTCGCCGGCGGTATCTACGGAACCGTCAAGGGCATCGAAGGCGAGAAGGTCCAGATCAAAGTCCGATCCGGAGCCGTCGTAGATGTTTCGCGTTACGCGATTCAGGAGATCAAGTAACTGTCGTCAGCAAATAACGAAAGGAAGCTGATCAACATGGCAGAACCCAACATTCTTCTTACCCGCATCGATAACCGACTGGTCCATGGTCAGGTTGCCACCCAGTGGAACTCCACTCTGGGCTCCAACCTCATCCTCGTCGCCAACGACGACGTGTCGACCAACACCATGCGCCAGAACCTCATGAAGATGGCCGCTCCCACCGGCGTCGCTACGCGTTTCTTCTCCCTGCAGAAGACCATCGACGTCATCGGCAAGGCGAGCCCGCGCCAGAAGATCTTCATCGTGGCCGAAACACCGGAAGACGTGCTTACGCTCGTCAAGGGCGGTGTGCCTATAAAGAAGGTAAACATCGGCAACATGCACATGTCGGAAGGAAAGCGCCAAGTCGCCACCTCCGTCGCAGTTAACGACGAGGATGTCGCTGCGTTTAAAGAGCTGCAGGAATTGGGGGTGGAGTTGGAGATCAGGCGCGTTCCGAGCACGCCTGTTGAGGACACGAGCAAGCTCTTCTCGTAATCCTCGTGATCCACGTTGTCAGGAGTGAAACCCTGACATTCTGTACGTGAAATCCAAAGTGCGTACATACATTTTGAAAGGAGGAGCAAGATGGAATACACGATCTTCCAGGTCGCTCTGGTCTTCATCGTCACGTTTGTCGCGGCAATCGACCAGTTTAACTTCCTCGAGTCTCTCTATCAGCCCATCGTCACCGGCGCCGTCATCGGTCTTATCCTTGGCGACCTCAACACCGGTCTTCTCGTGGGTGGTACTTATCAGCTCATGACGATCGGCAACATGCCGATCGGAGGTGCTCAGCCGCCTAACGCTGTTATCGGCGGCATCATGGCAGCCATTCTCGCTATTGCTACGGGCCTCGAGCCCAACGCGGCAGTCGGCCTTGCCATTCCGTTCGCTCTGCTTGGTCAGCTCGGCGTTACCCTGGTCTTCACGCTTATGTCGCCGCTCATGTCCTCCGCGGACAACATGGCTCACAACGCTGACACCAAGGGTATCGAGCGTCTGAACTACTTCGCCATGGCTCTGCTCGGCCTGATCTTCGCCGTCGTCGTCACCCTGTTCTTCATCGCTGGCGCTACCATCGGTCAGACCATCGCTTCCGCCATCCCGACTTGGCTGCAGACCGGTCTGTCCGCTGCAGGCGGCATGATGCGCTTCGTCGGCTTCGCCGTCCTGCTCAAGGTTATGATGAACCGCGATATGTGGGGCTTCTTCCTCATGGGCTTTGGCCTCGCGCTCATCACCGTTGCCAACGATTCTCTGGCAACCCCTGCCCTGCTCATCCTCGCTCTCATCGGCTTCGGCATCGCTTTCTGGGACTTCCAGCAGCAGACCGAGCTGAAGGGTGCAGCTGTTTCTGACGGAGGTGACTTCGAAGATGGCATCTAATGAGTATGTGATCCCGGAGCACTACGAGGATCTCACTCCTGCTCCGCAGCTCGACCAGAAGACCCTCAACAAGATGGCTTGGCGCTCCTGCTTCCTGCAGGCATCGTTCAACTACGAGCGCATGCAGGCCGCTGGCTGGCTTTACTCCATCATCCCCGGTCTGGAGAAGATCCACACCAACAAGAACGACCTCGCGGCTTCCATGAGCCACAACCTGGAGTTCTTCAACACCCACCCGTTCCTCGTCACCTTTGTTATGGGTATCGTGCTTTCGCTCGAGCAGAACAAGGTTGACATCCCCACGATCCGCGCCGTCCGCGTCGCCGCAATGGGCCCGCTCGGTGGTATCGGTGACGCCCTGTTCTGGCTGACGCTCGTGCCTATCACGGCCGGCATCACCTCCAACATGGCCATCAACGGCAACGCCGCTGCGCCGATCATCTTCCTGGTGATCTTTAACGTCGTCCAGTTCGCTCTGCGCTTCTGGCTCATGAACTGGTCCTACAAGCTTGGCACCAGCGCTATTGACGCTCTGACTGCCAACATGCAGGCCTTCACGCGTGCCGCTTCCATCATGGGCGTCTTCGTCGTCGGTTGCCTGGTCGTCACCATGGGTGGCACCCAGATCAACCTCCAGATCCCCAACGGCACCACCCGTGGCCTCTCCGCTACTACCGTGATCGTCTCCGAGAAGGAGGCCGAGAACTTCACCGGTATGGAGGGCATCGATACCGAGACCGCTGAGGCCGGTACCATCGCCATGACCGATGAGGACGGCAACGCCCTCACCGCTTCCGATGCCGACGGCAACGCTGTCGAGTGCGGCGTCACCGATCTGGGCAACGGCATGGAGTCCGTTACCTACGGCACCGTCACCGAGGATCCGGTCAACTTCTCCGTTGCCGACACCCTCAACACCATCGTCCCGAAGCTCGTCCCGCTTATGCTTACGCTGCTGCTTTACTACATGTTCGCTAAGCACAGCTGGACCCCGACCAAGGGCATTCTGCTGCTCTTCGTTCTGGGCATCCTGGGCGCTGGCCCGCTTGGTCTCTGGCCGAGCATCTGGTAAGGCTCTAGCTTGAGGGGTGTGTCCCTACGCGGCTCACACCCCGACCCCTTAAGCCATGTGTATGTTAAAAGCCGCGTGCTCGAAAGAGCGCGCGGCTTTTGTTTTCTTGATGATTCGGGTGTTGCGGACTGATAATGCTTAACACCCTAGGTAGTTAGCCGAATTCGAGCAAAAGGGAGGATAGGATGGCGATCGGAGCGCGTAAGCAACCGCTGTACGATCAGCTGGTCGATATTCTGACCGAAAAGATTGACCATGAATATCGCGCCGGTGACATGATTCCTTCCGAGCGCGAACTTTCGGAGCGCTATGGTCTCTCGCGCACTACGGTACGCCTGGCTCTGCAGGAACTGGAGCGTTTAGGACTGGTGGTTCGGCAGCACGGTCGCGGTACCTTTGTGACCGACCGTTCGGCAAAGGCAACCAATCTTATGCAGTCCTACAGCTTTACCGAGCAGATGCGCGCGATGGGTCGCGACCCCGAGACCACGATTCTCGAGTTTTGCGAGATGGAGGCCGATAAGAATCTGGCCGAGCATATGGGATTGCGTATCGGTGATCGCATTTTTAAGCTCAAGCGCCTTCGTTCTGCCGACAACATGCCCATGATGGTCGAACGCAGCTATCTACCGGTTCGTCAATTTCTGTCCCTAAAGCGACCGCTGCTGGAGCGTAAGCCGCTTTACGATGTGATTGAGCAAGACTTTCAGCAAAAGATACGCGTGGCCGAAGAGGAGTTCTATGCGAGCATAGCCCGTCCCACCGACGCACACCTTTTGGGAATTGTCGAGGGCTCGCCTGTGCTTGATTTGGTCAGGACTACGTATAACGAGTCAAACGAGGTTGTGGAGTATACACTCTCGGTTGCTCGTGCCGATCAGTTTAAATACAAGGTTTACCACCAGCGTAGCGACTAGTGTTCGCATCGTTTCCATATGATGATTCTTTGCATTTAACTGGTTACTACCAGATAACCAACTGAAGTGTATAATTGCACGTCAGAGGATTACTTCTAGAGAGAGGTATTAGAAATGTTCGAGAAGAGTGTCGAGGAGCTCACCGAGCTCGGCGCCCAGATCACCACGGCCGAGATTGCTCAGCAGCCCGAGCTTTGGCGTGATACGCTCAACATCTATCGCGAGAACAAGGAGGCCATCGAGGCCTTCCTGGCCGAGGCTCGCGCTATGGGCGAGGGCCGTCTGTCCGTTGTCTTTACCGGTGCCGGTACGTCCGACTACGTTGGCGATACCTGCGCCCCGTACCTGCGTCACGCTGGCAACACTGATCTCTACGACTTTAAGCCCATCGCCACGACCGACATCGTGAGCGCACCGCGCGACTTCCTGCGCGCCGAGGATCCCACGCTCGTGGTTTCCTTTGCCCGTTCTGGCAACAGCCCCGAGAGCCTTGCTGCCGTTGCCGTTGCCAAGGAGCTCGTCCACAACGTCAAGTTCCTCAACATCACCTGCGCTCCCGAGGGCAAGCTCGCTGTCGAGTCTGCCGATGATCCCAACGCGCTGACGCTGCTCATTCCGCGCGCCAACGACAAGGGCTTCGCCATGACCGGTTCCTACACCTGCATGACCCTGCTCTCCACCCTTATTTTCGACACTGCCTCTGACGAGCAGAAGGCCGAGTGGGTCGAGACCATCGCCAAGATGGGCGAGGAGGTCATCGCTCGTGAGCCCGAGGTCGCCGATTACCTGGCTGGCGACTTCAACCGCGTGACCTACTTGGGTTCCGGCTCCTTCGGTGGCCTTGCCCAGGAGAGCCAGCTCAAGATCCTCGAGCTCGCCCACGGTCTGGTCGCTACTTCCTACGACACCTCCATGGGCTATCGTCATGGACCCAAGTCCTTCGTCGACGATAAGACGCTCGTCTTCGTGTTCGTCAACAACGACGCCTACACCCGTCAGTACGACATCGACATCCTCAACGAGATCGGTGGCGACAAGATCGCTCAGCACACCGTTGCCGTTCAGCAGGATGGCGCTACCGTCTACGAGGGCGAGTCCTTTACCTTTAAGGGCTACGAGGCGCTTCCCGAGGGCTACCTTGCTCTGCCGTTCGTGATGTTTGCCCAGGCTATCAGCCTGCTCAACTCCGTACGCGTGGGCAACACGCCCGATACGCCGAGCCCCACCGGCACGGTCAACCGCGTGGTTAAGGGCGTGACGATTCACCCCTTCACCGCTTAATCGCGTCCCCCCTGTAAGGGCGCCCGTCCGCTCATAACGGCGGGCGGGCGCTTTTTGTTTTACCTGAGCTGGGTATAAGCATCACCACAGTCAACTGCTTTAGAAGCAAGGAGTGCATATGAGCACGTACGCAATTAAGGCTGACAAGTTCTTCTTGCCGGCAGGCCCGCAACTGGGCGGCTATCTTATGGTCGAGGATGGCGTCTTTGGCGCCTGGCAGGCCGACGAGCCCTCTTGCGAGATTAAGGACTACACGGGATCGTGGATCGCACCGGGTATGGTCGATACTCACATCCATGGCTTCTACAACCACTCAACTACCGATAACGATCCCGAAGGCATCGATATCAGCTCGACCGAGCTTGCCCGTCGCGGTACCACCAGCTGGCTGCCCACGACGTTCACCGATGGTGTCGAGCAGATCAAGGACGCCTGCGCCGCTATCGCCCAGGCGGACGAGGGTCGCGGCCCCGACTTCTGCGGTGCTCGCATTCAGGGCATCTACCTGGAGGGCCCCTTCTTTACCATGAAGCACGTGGGCGCGCAGAACCCCGCTTATCTTATCGATCCCTCCGAGGAGGTCTTCGATCAGTGGCAGGAGGCTGCGGGTGGTCGCATCGTTAAGAGCGCCATGGCGGCCGAGCGCGACGGCGCCGCTGCTTATGCGGCTGCTCTGAACGCCAAGGGTGTGGTGACCAGCATCGGTCACTCCGATGCCACCTACGATGAGTGCATCGCCGCCATCAACGCCGGTGCCAGCTGCTTTACGCATACCTATAACGGCCAGCGCGGGCTGCATCACCGTGAGCCCGGTGTTGTGGGTGCTGCCATGTCCACGCCCGAGACCTACGCCGAGATCATCTGTGACGGCAAGCACGTAAACCCTGCCGCCATCAAGGCGCTGCTGCAGGCAAAGGGCTGGCAGCACACGGTGCTCATCACCGACTGCCTGGGTTGCGGCGGCATGCCCGAGGGCAGCTACACCAGTGGTGGCATGGACGTCATCATGAAGGACAACCTGTGCTGGCTCGCCGACGGCAAGAGCATTGCCGGCTCGGTGCTCACGCTTGCCCAGGGCGTCAAGAACATTGTCGATTGGGGCATCGCCAGCGCCGATATCGCCATTCGCATGGCAACCGAGGTGCCGGCACGCTCCGCGCACATCGAGGATAAGTGCGGCAGCATCATGCCGGGTCGCGACGCCGACTTTGTCGTGTTCGACCATGAGCTCACCCTCGTCGAGACGTATGTTGGCGGCCAGAGCGTCGGCAACGCCTTTACCGAGTAACGATAGAAAAAGACGGCGGGCCCGAATTTGCTCGGACCCGCCGTATGGGTTAAACGCTCAAAAGCACCTTCACAGTTACAGCTTGTTAGCGATCTTCTTTGCCGTGCGCTTGACGCCGGCCACCAGGCCTCCTGCAGGATGCTCCCTCTCGTATGCTAGACGCTTCTCGCGCTTGGCGTACTCTTCGACGATGATGTCGCCATACTCGTCTTCGATCTTGTCGAAGAAGTCGACGGCACCCTTAATTTCCTCCGCGGTCGGGTGTCCCTTTTGGACACCGCCGGCGAGCTTAAACGGCCCCCACGTATCAAAGCCGGGGCAGCCGTAGACGCCCATAAAGATGGCCTGCCTCATGCGGCAGATGCCATCGATATCCTTGCCGTACCACTTGTTTTTGCCACCGTAGGTCATAAGGCCAAACACCTTGTCCTGCGGCTGCAGCACGTTCGTGAGCACGCGTGCCATGTCCTTGTCGATCTCGGAGTAATAGATGCCCGTGGCGACGCCGATCAGATGGTATTCGTGCAGGTCGGGGTACTCGTTTTTACCGAGTGACTTCACGTCGAGGGTATCGATTTCGGGGTGCGCCTCGACGATGGCGTCCACGAGCTTTTTCGTATTGCCGTGGTGGCGTGAGGCATAAAGGATGATGGTTCGCATAAGAAGGCCTTTCAGCTGTAATTGCATCAATGTCTGTATGGTACCCCGTTGCATGGCTGGGATACCGGACGCATCGATGAACGTGCGGGTTTGTCCTTTGGTCAGGGCCGAGACGGGTTCTTGCGAGCAAAAAGCAGTTGTTCGAAAGGATGGACAATGGAATACGCTCTCTCCAACGATTCGATTTCTATCAAGGTCTCCACGGCCGGCGGCTCGTTTACCTCGATTGAGGCTGGAGGTCGCGAGTACTTGTGGCAGGGTGATCCCGCCGTGTGGTCCGGCCAGGCACCGATTTGCTTCCCGATTTGCGGAGGCCTGCGTGATGGTAGCGCCATGACGTTTGCCGGGCATCATGTGAAGCTCGCTCGCCACGGGTTTGCGCGCAAACAGGAGTGGAAGCTGCTGAGCCAGAGCGAGAACGAGCTGGCGATGTGCCTGGCTTCGGAGGATAACGCCGCGCTGCTGAGCGATTATCCGTACCCGTTTAAGCTTGTCGCTCGTTATGCGCTTGAGGGGGATACCGTGCGCGTCTCCTATGAGGTGACCAACGAGGGCACCGAGGACATGCCGTTCTTTATCGGTGGACACCCCGGCTTTAGGTGCCCGCTCGATGAGGGCGAGGTCTATACGGACTACGAGCTACGCTTTGAGAAGGACGAGGCTGCGGAGCTCTGCACCGCCGTTCCTTCGACTGGCTTGATTGATGTGGCAAACCGCTCCAAGAACCCCATGGTGGGGAAGACGTTGCCCCTGTCGCACGAGCTCTTCGATTTTGCGGAGACCATCTTTGACGTACTCGAGAGTCGTCAGGTCACGCTTTCCAAAAAGGGCGAGGACAAGGGCGTTCGCCTGAGCTTCGAGGGCTTTCCGTACCTCATCGTGTGGAGTAAGCCCGAGGGCGATTTTGTGGCAGTTGAGCCCTGGGGCGGCCTTTCGACCTGCTCCGATGAGGATGACGTGCTTGAGCATAAGCGCGGCTGCCTTGTCGCCAAGCCCAAGGAGACCGTCGTTCGCTCGTTCACGATTGAGATTCTGTAATTCCGTTTTGTCGACTCGTATCGCGAGGCACAAGGAGCCTGCGAGATAAGGAGCTAAAAATGATCCTCACCGTTACGATGAACCCGTCTGTCGATACGCGCTATCAGCTCGATGAGCTCGTTATCGACGACGTCAACCGTGTGACGCCCGAAAAGACCGCCGGTGGCAAGGGCCTCAACGTGGCCCGTGTGCTGGGTCAGCTGGGCGACGACGTCGTGGCAACCGGTCTGCTCGGCGGCCACATGGGCGCTTACATGGCTGAGCTCATGGACGCCAACGGTATTAAGAATGATTTTGTACCCATCAAGGGCGAGACTCGCATTTGCCTCAACATCCTCCACGCCGGCAACCAGACCGAGCTACTCGAGAGCGGCCCGACGATTGCCCCCGAGGAGCTCGATGCCTTTACCGCCAAGTTCGCCGAGCTTGCGAGCAAGGCCGATGTCGTCACCATTTCGGGTTCGCTGCCCCGTGGTGTCGAGGCGGACTACTACGCCAAGATCACGGGCATTGCCGAGAACGCCGGCGCCAAGGTGCTGCTCGATACCTCGGGTGCTTCGCTCGAGGCCGCCCTTAAGTCCGAAATAAAGCCCGAGCTGGTCAAGCCTAACCTGACCGAGATCAACGGCCTTCTGGGCACGAGCTTTACCACCGACGATGTGGACGAGCTCCGCGCCGCGCTCGCCTCTGATGCCCGCTTCTCCGATATCCCCTGGGTCGTCGTGTCCATGGGCGCTGCCGGCTCCGTGGGCTTCCATAATGGCCGTGCATTCCGCGCCAAGACCCCCGATATCCCCGCCGTTAACGCTACGGGCTCTGGCGATTCGACCATTGCCGGCTTCGCACATGCGATTGCTGCTGGCGCGGATGACGAGACGGTGCTGCGTACCGCCAACACCTGCGGCAAGCTCAATGCCATGGATCCCATGACTGGCCACTTGGTTATGGATCGTTGGGACGAGGTTTACAACGGCGTTGTCGTGACCGAGCTGTAGGAGCTTGTGCTACGGCCCCGGCATCGGTTGCTTGCTCATGTCGACGACAAGTGCGGTAGCATTATGCTGGGGCGCGACGCCGAGTTTGTCGTGTTCAATCCCGACCTTACCCTGGTCGAGGCGTATGTGGGTGGCAACAGCGTCGGTAACGCGTTTGCCGAATAGCTGCCAAAAAACGATCCGAGAGGGGATTTAGATGATTTACGGTGCATTGGGCGATATCGAGGAGTACCGCGGAATGCTCAAGGGCCTCGACGTGTTGATCGACTGGCTCGAGGAGAACGACCCGGCACAGCTCGAGGTCGGCAGCCATCCGATTCTGGGCGACAAGGTCTTTGCGAACGTCATGGCTCCCACGACGCGTCCCGAGGCCGAGGCCCACTACGAGACGCATCAGCGCTATCATGACCTGCAGATCGACGTCGAGGGTCGCGAGGCCTTTAAGGTCGCCACGGGCAGCCTGACGCTGGTTCAGGAGTTTGACGAGAAGGACGACTACGATCTGGTCGATTCCGACGCTTCGATCGCCGGCGATCTTGCTGACGATAAGTTTGCGCTGTTTGTTGCCGGCGAGCCTCACATGCCCACACTCGAGTTCCCGGGCGATGGCGCACAGCCGGTCAAGAAGATTTGCTTTAAGCTGCTTGCCGACGCCTACTGGCAGGAGTAACGGGCTGCTTGGTTGAGCTGCTCGTCTGATGGCGTGATTCCCCTAGGGAAAACACGCCAGGACCCCGCCAAGCGTGTTTTCCCTAGGGGAATCACGTTTGGCGGGGCTTTCTGTTTTGAGTAGGGGCTGCCGACGTGGCGATGTTTGGATTGGCGGATGTGCGCCCGAAATAGGCAACAAAAAAGCCGCCCAAAGGCGGCTATCTTGTGCAATGGAGCCAGCGACCGGGCTCGAACCGGTGACCCCCGCTTTACGAGAGCGGTGCTCTACCAACTGAGCTACGCTGGCGGCCATGTGATGACGCAACTGAGGCGTCAACGGCTGTCTATGATACGGGACATCGCAAATCCGCGCAAGGGTTCTGGCGGCTTTTCTCACTTTAAATGCACTAATATTGGAGGCGTGATGTCTTGCTCTTACGGGTCTCAAACAGAATGGGGCAGCGATGGCTCAACCCAGGATTCTTCTTACACGCATCGATGATCGGTTTATTTACGGGCAAGACGTTGAGCTGTGGAACGAGGCTGTGGGTTCCAACCTCGTCCTAATCGTCAACGACGAGATTGCGGCTGATTCGCGCAAGTGGGCGCCTATGAGGGTCGCGGCGCCCGAGGGCGTGTGGACGCGGTTTTTCTCGGTGCAAAGGACCATCGACATCATTCATACCGCAACGCCGCGTCAATGGATTCTGATCATGGTGGCCTCGCCTGCCGATGCACTCGCGCTGGTTAAGGGTGGTGTGCCAATAACCAAGATCAGCATTGGCCATATGCAGACAGGGGAGGGCAAGCGCCCCATAACACCCGCGGTTGCCATAGACGATGCAGATACCGCCGCCTTTAAAGAGCTGCAAGCGCTCGGCATAGAACTAGAAATCCGCTACCTCCCCAGCTCCGACCCCGACCCCATCCAACTAGTCATTTAAGAACGTCCCCAATGACTAGTTGAAAAAAGCGCCCGTCGGTGGTGCCGGCGGGCGTTGCTGTGCGATATGTTGCGTTGCGGGTTTAGTGCCTCATAAAGTGGTATTCGATCACATTGCTGTAGGGATGACCCGGGCCCACGATGCCCTGGGGGAACAGCGGGTGGTGCGGCGTGTCGGGGTACATCTCGGCCTCGAGGGCAAAGCCGGCGCCCCAGCCATAGTTGGCATCGTCCTTGGCATGCTCGTCGCCCAGCCAATTGCCGGTGTAGAGCTGCACGCCCGGGGCGGTGGTGTAGTAGTCCAGCTCACGACCGGTCCACATTTCCTCGACGTGCATCGCGCGGCGCAGATTGCGGCCGTACTGATAGCCGTCGATGCACAGGCAGTGGTCGTAGCCGCGTGCCTGCTTAATCTGCGGATCATCGGCCTCCATGCCAGGCGCGACGGGGCGTAACTCGCGAAAGTCAAACGGTGTTCCCTCGACTGGAGCAATCTCGCCGGTGGGGATGTTCTGCTCGTTAATGGGCAGGTAGTGGGCAGCGTTAGCAACAAAGAAGTGCTCGCAGTCCATGCCGGCGTTATGGCCGGCAAGGTTAAAGTACGTGTGGTTGGTCATGGACGCGTACGTGGCGCGGTCGCTCTCGCAGCCATATTCGATGCGGAAGACGCCGGTGCGCGTCACGGTAAACACGGCCGTAAAGGTGCGGTTGCCGGGAAGACCCAGCTCGCCGTCCTCAAGCGAGGTGGTCATGCGCACGGCGTTGTGGGCCTCGTCGAGTTCAACATCCCACACGCGCTTATGCAGACCGTGCTCAAGATCGCTGTGCAGGTTGTTGGCGCCCTCGTTGGCGGGCATATGCCAGTCTGTGCCGTCGATGGTGATCGTGGCGCCCGCGGTGCGGTTTGCCACGGGGCCGATGGTCGCACCAAAGCAGGCGGGGTTGTCAAAGTAATCCTCGAGCTTATCAAAGCCCAGCACCACATCGCGTACGTTGCCGGGAATGTCGGGCACATCGATGCCCAGCACGGTGGCGCCATAGTCCATAATGCGAACGCAGATCTCGGGCCCGTTGAGGGTGTAGCGATGAACGGGGGTACCGCACGGCGCGGTGCCGAAAAACTCGGAAGTGATCATTTGGTTCCTAACATCGAGGTATTTCCGACAAACTGTAGCGCGAACAGGCGAGATTATCACTACACCCCACTAAAGCAGGGGTATTTTTCTCAAAAAAGTGATGATTGGAGCTGTGTGGGCGTTCATTTTTGACGCGCATGAGTCTGATACAATTTGTTCGTTACTGTTTGAATGATATGCGCGCACAGAACGGCGAGGATTCATCGTGATTAAGGCAGAGCGACAGGATAAGGTTCGTCAGCTGCTCGAAGAGCAGGGCACGGTCTCGGTCAAGGAGATTTCGGATGCGCTGGGCGTTTCGGACATGACGATTCGCCGCGACCTCGAAGAACTTGCGAGCCTGGGCGAGATCGAGCGCGTGCACGGCGGCGCCCGCAGTGCACAGGGTCGTCCCCACGCTATGTTGCGCCATGAGTATTCGCACAGCGAAAAGCGCACTAAGCATGCCGAGGAAAAGCTGCAGATCGCGCGCCGCGCTGTGGAGCTTATCGAGGAAGGCTCGACCATCTTCTTGGGTACGGGCACCACGGTTGAGCAGATGGCCTCGATGCTGCCGGCGTTTCGTCTGCGTATCGTGACCAATTCGCTTTCGGTGTTCAACCTGCTCGAGGAGCGCGAGGACTGCGAGCTGTGCCTCGTGGGCGGTATGTACCGCCGCCGCACTGCCGCTTTTGTGGGGCCGACGGCCGAGGATACCCTGCGTGCGTTGGGCATCGACGCGGCGTTTATCGGCGCCAACGGCATTCTGGATGGCGACGTGTCTACGTCCAACATGGACGAGGGCCGTATCCAGCAGCTTGCCTTTAGCAAGGCAGACTCGCGCTATCTGATCGCCGACTCCAGCAAAATCGGCAAGCGCGATTTCTATACCTTTTGTCGCCTGGACAATTTAGACGCCGTGGTATGCGAACCGGGTATTGCCGATGGAGATCGCGCCGCCATCGAGGAGCACACGCAGGTCATTTGCTAGCAAGTGCTGCGGGAGATATCTTAGACCAAACGGGCGTAGTCCTGTGACTGATGAAAGATGTGGGCGATATAGATTGTTTCGTGCTCAAACTCGTATAGACACACGTAGTTGTTGACGGGAAACGATCGGTAATTACGTGCCGCCAGCTCTTGCATGTGCGAGAGGGGACGTAAAAGCGGCTGCTCGCGAAGCAGATCAAGCTGATATTCAAACTCAGCGACAAAATTGCCTGCTGCACGCGGATTCTTGAGGATTTGAGCAAGGTATCCGACAATACTCTCGTACTCATATCGCGCGCTTTTGAGGATTGCGACGTTATAGGTCATATTTGTCTCGTATCGAAGCCGCGAAGGATTCGTAGTCGCTGTAGTCGCCTTGCGATATTTCGTCTTCTGCCAACATCATACGAGACAGCAGTTTTGCCTTGGCGATTTCTTCTTGCATGAGGCGATACTGGTCGCTGCTGATGCAGTGCATGGCCTCGTAGCCGTTCTTAGTTACGGTGACGTCGCGCTCAGACTCAACAAGTGCGGTGAATGTGGCAGTGTCCTTCATGTCTCGGACGGGCACACAAGCTGACATGGGTACCTCCTTTGCGTTGGGACACAATTGTACCACGCCGTATCAAATAATCGGTACCGTCGAATTCTCTCAATCTGTAACAGTTGGGAGTAGAAAACCGGGTTAGATGTTACAGATCGAGACGGTGAGGCATAGCATCCGTTATGCGTAAAGCTCGGTATTACTGTATGTCTCAACCATTGCAATGGTCGGTATTTTTGTAGCTATAAGCTCATTTAAAGCTCGGTATTTTTGTATTATTAGATATATCTGAAGGTCGGTATTTTTGTAAACTAGCACGTAAATTATGCTGAGGTGAGATTATGTTTAAACGGAAGGCATATGATCGTCTGCAGGAGTGGAAAGAACGCTCGCAAGGGCGCACTGCGGTGCTTATTGAGGGTGCAAGACGCGTTGGCAAAACGACGCTCGTCAAGTGCTTCGCGCAAAATGAATACAAGGATTATCTGTACATTGACTTTTCGGCTGCTAGCAAAGCCACGCTCGATATATTTCTGAACCATCGTGAAGATGTCGATCTTTTTTTACGCATGCTTCAGCTGCAGTATGGTAAGGCCCTCGAACCGAGAGAGTCGCTGGTCATTTTTGATGAAGTGCAGCGGTTTCCCATCGCGCGCGAATACATAAAGCATCTTGTAGAAGACGGCAGATTTGATTACATCGAGACAGGCTCTCTTGTCTCCATCAAAAAGAATGTCGATAGCATTGTCATACCGTCAGAGGAAGAAAGGATCCCTCTCGAGCCCCTCGATTTTGAGGAGTATCTTTGGGCGACCGGAAAAGATCTTTATGCAGAAGAGATCCGTAAAGCGCGCGAATCTCGGACCGCGCTTCCGGACGGCGTTCATGCGACGTGCATGAGATTATTTGATGAGTATATGCTTGTCGGTGGTATGCCTCAGTCGGTCGACTCCTTTGTGGCAGAGAATGATTTTAGAGGATGCGACAGGGTTAAACGGCAGATTATCGCACTGTACAGGGAGGACATTGCCAAGTTTGGAGGTTCGGACGCTAGACGTGCGCGGGCGGTTTATGACGATATTCCGGGTCAATTATCTGCGGCAAATAAACGGTTCAAATTTGACAGCTTGGAGAAGGGGTCCCGTTTTGAGACATATGAGTCGGCGTTAATCTGGCTTGAGGATGCGCGACTGATTAACCGTTGCTATTTATGCAGTGATCCGAGCGTGGGTTACCGCCTGCACGAGGACGCGTCTTCGCTTAAATGCTATATGGCGGACACGGGATTGCTCGTGAGCTTGGCGTTTGATGATGGTCCGGACCTTATGGATGTTCATAGAGACATTCAATTTGGAAGAATTTCAATTAATAAAGGAATGCTAATCGAGAACATCGTGGCGCAGCAGCTTAAGAGTCTGGGGCATTCGCTTTTTTATTACAGCTGGCAGGAGCCTTCCAAAACAGAGGGGAGTCGGCCCAGAACGCGTGAAATTGATTTTCTTGTTTCGCGCGGCTTTGAAGACGCGGCTGGAAAACCGCGGGTCACTCCTGTTGAAGTTAAATCTTCCAAATCGTATTCAACAATCTCGCTTGACGATTTCGGCAGACGATTCGAACGACGAGTCGGAGAAGAGATAGTTCTTCACCCAAAACAGCTCAGGGCTGAAGGGCATAGGATATATCTACCTCTGTATATGACGATCTTTATCTGATCGACGGCATGCGGTCCTGTGGCTCATTGAACCGCAGGACCGTGTATCGTTGGGGGTTTATTGTGATAATGCGCGCAAGCTAAGCCGGGGATCGAGTTTTCGGGATATGTCGGTGAAGTTCCGTCACCGCGGACTGGGTGTCCGTGCGCCCGACGAGGTCGTTGCGTGCCTAGAAGCCCCGAGCTCCAGAAGCCGTACGCTTGTTTCGGGCGTGCTGGTCGAATGCTCCAGCGTGAAAGACCTACGGGTGTAGCTTGCTCGGCCTGTTTGTCTCGATCTGTAACAGCTAGGACTGAAAAACTCGGCTACGTGTTACAGGTTGAGATTTTTCGGCTAGGTCTAATCTATTCATCTCGATCCGTAACAGGTAGGGGAGAAATAACCCGCCAGATGTTACAGATTTAGATTGAGAGGGTTGGCTCGTGCGTTCATCTTGATCTGTAACAACTAGGACCCAAAAACTTAGCTAGATGTTACAGATTGAGACTGAGAGGATTGCCCTGTGTGTTCATCTCGATCTGTAACAGTTGGGGCCGAAACCGCGGGTCAGATGTTACAGATCGAGACAAACGGCTCCCGGTCCGCCCAAACACAAAGGCCGGGGGCGGCGCGCCGTGTGACGTGCCGCCCCCGGCTGAGAAATGGGGACAGGTTATGTGGGCAGGCAACCCCGCTAGTCTTTAGTCCAGACGACGAGTCTGCGCCACGTGCTTGTACCAGTAGGCGCTTGCCTTGGGCGTGCGCTTCTGGGTCTCAAAGTCTACGTAGAAGAAGCCGTAGCGCTTGTTGTAGCCGTTGGTCCAGGAGAACTGATCCTGCAGGCTCCACAGGAAGTAGCCGCCCACGTTGACGCCCACCTCCATGGCCTTAAGCAGCCAGCGCAGGTGCTGCTCGATGTAGTCGATGCGCGGCTGGTCGTCCACAAAACCGTCCTTGTAGGGGTCCTTGTAGCCCATGCCGTTCTCGGTGATGAAGATCTGCTTGTAGTTGGGGTAGCGCTGCTTAATGTAGACGAGCAGATCGAACAGACCCTCGGGATAGATGATCCAGTCCCAGTCGGTGGTGGGGATGCCGGGCTTGTTCACGTGCTCGCCAATGCCCTTGACGCGCCAGCGGCCGGTACCCTTCTCGCCCGTGCCGTTGTGGTGCAGGTCGTTCTCGCCGTCGTAGGCCTTGAGGAAACGACACTGGTAGTTGTTGACGCCCAGGTAGTCGTTGTAGAGCGCTGCCTCGCGCATGATCTCGAGATCTTCCTCGCGGATCTCGATGGTGCCGCCGGAGACTGCAGCCAGGCGGTTGGCGCACTCGAGGGTGTCGGGGGCATAGTCGCCGCGGAAGGTGGCGTCGAGCAGGAACTGGTTTTGCAGCACGTGCTCGTTGTTGGCGGCCTTGATGTCGGCGGGGTCGTTCTCGTTGAGCGGGTACTTGAACTCCAGCGACTGAATGACGCCGATCTTGCCCTTAAAGCCGCCGTTATGGAAGGCCAGTACCGCCTTGGCGTGGGCGAGCATCATGTTGTGCTCGCACTGGAAGGCCTCGGCCAGATGAGCTTTGACGCCACCGGGGAAGGTGCCCTCGATGTAGGTGTTGGAGGCGTCGGCCCAGATCTCGTTAAAGGTGAACCAGTAGGTTACCTGGTCGGCGTACTCCTTAAAGCAGAAGGTGGCAAAGTCCACAAAGGCGTCGATGGTCTCGCGGTTGAGGAAGTCGCCCTTCTCAAAGAGGGGCAGCGGCGTGTCAAAGTGATGCAGCGTGACAAACGGCTCAACGTGGTGCTTGTGGCACTCGGCAAAGAGATCGTGGTAGAACTGCACGCCCTCGGGGTTTACCTTGCCAGTACCCTCGGGGAAGATGCGGCTCCAGGCGATGGAGAGGCGGATGCCGTTGATACCGAACTCCTCGCACAGCTCCAGGTCCACCGGATACTGGTTGTAGAAGTCGGAAGCGGGATCGGGGGAGAAACGGCCCTGGGCTTCCAGAAAATCGTCCCACGCGACCTTGCCCTTACCGTGAGTGCGGGTCTCGCCCTCTACCTGGTAGGCAGCAGTGGCGCCGCCAAAGACAAAGTCCTCGGGAAACTGCGCGGGCGGGTTGGTGACGCTAGCAGGGTTAACGGACATGATGATCCAATCGTTTAAATCGAAGGGCCAGCCGGTCTTGGATAGTCGGCTGGCCCTAAGTGCTACTTACTTGGAGAGCTGCTCGCTCACGAAGGCGAGAGACTTGTCGCCGTTCTGGGAGAGCTCGATGTACTGCTTACCACGGCAGGCGACGCACTTGTTGCCCACACGCTCGCAGTCCTTCTGCAGGTCGGCCAGGTAGCTGGCAGCCTGAGGAGCCAGGACGACCAGGTCAAAGTCGGGAAGCATGTCCACGTGGTTGCCATAGGCATCGGCAGCGGTCTCAAGATCGATGCCGCGCTCCTTGGCGGCCTTGGCCAGCGCGTTGGCGAGCAGGCCCGAAGTGCCGCCGCCCTGGCAGAGCACGAGTACGCGCTTGCCGTTGAGGTCGCTGGCGGCCGTAGCTTCGGTGGCGGCAGCAGCGGGGGCAGCGTCGGTCTTTACGACCTCGGCAGCGGCGCCGGCGGCAACACTCTTGGCGTCGGCCTTACCCTGGAAGGCGTCGTTGAGCTTGGCGGCCTTCTCGGCGTTCTTGGCGGCGAGCTCCTCCTGGGAGATCTCGGCCTCCTCGGCGCACTTCTGGGCGTCATAGGCACGGAAGAACGGGTAGTACAGGGCAAAGTCGACGACCAGGATGATGGCGAGCATCACAAAGGCGAGCGGCTGGAAGCCCAGGCCCATGATGGTGCCGATGGGGCCGGGGACGGTCCAAGGCAGGGTGTACATAAAGCCGTTCATGCCCAAGAAGTCGATAAAGACCTTGAGGATCCAGATGTTGGCGATCGGGGCAAAGACAAACGGGACAAAGAAGACGGGATTGAGCACGATGGGTGCGGCGAACAGTAGCGGCTCGTTGACGGCAAAGCACACGGGGACGATGGCGGCCTTACCGACGGCGCGCATCTCCTGGGACTTGGCCAAGAAGCAGAACATAAAGACCAGGACGAGCGTGGCGCCGGTACCGCCCATGCAGACGACGAAGTACTGGGCGCCCTGCGTCAGGACGGCGGTGGCGTGCTCGCCGGCCTGGAACGCAGCCAGGTTGTCGGTCATGTTGGCAACGAGAGCGGCGGCGATGGCAGGCTCGACGATCGAGGGGCCGTGGACGCCGACGAACCAGAAGAGGCTCATGGCACCGTAGATCACAGCGAGACCGATGTAGCCGTCGGCAGCGGTGAACAGGGGCTGGAACACCTGGATGACGCCCTGGGCAAAGCAGAAGCCAAAGGCAGCGCGGAAGACGATGTCAAAGACCCAAAAGACGGTGATGCAGACGGAGAAGGGGATGATGTCCTTAAAGGTCTGCGAGATGTTGGGCGGAACCTGCTCGGGCATCTTGACGGTGATGTTGCGCTTGATAAAGAACTTGTAGATGATGCCGGTCACAAACGCAGCGATGAAGGCGGTCAGCAGGCCCTTGGAACCAAGGTAGGTGGTGTTGAAGCCGCTGGCGGCGTCCGTGGCGATGGTGTCGCTCGAAAGGAGCAAGAAGCCGATGATGGCCGCGCACATGCACGAGATAAAGTTGATCTGATTGTTCTTGGGCAGGTCGCGGTTCTGGGCGTCGGCGAAGTGCTTGGCCGTGGTGGCGGCGCAGGCGATGGCCAGGATGCCCATGGAGTAGTTGTAGCACTTCCACAGGGCGTTGTTGATGTCATCGGGCCAGTAGAAACCCCAGATGTTGGGGACCGAGGCTACGAGGCAGAAGATGGACGAGAAAATGATGATGGGGATGACGGAGATAAAGCCGTCGCGAATCGCCTTGAGGTACTTGTTGCGGGCGATCGCGTTGAAAAAGGGCTGGCCTTTTTCGATGGTGGCGATGAGTTGCTCCATGCAAAGCTCCTAAGAGTCGGTGGGTTAGCAACGATGGTAGCTTTTGACGTCTGGTTGCCAAAATGTTGACGTTGCCATTTTGCGACACAAAAAAGATGTGAATCGGTGGCCCCTGTGCCTGTAGACCGTCGATTCCTTGCGTGTAAACGATTGAGCCGCCCGGTGGCTCTGTGTTTGCACAATGGCAACGTTAACATTTAGGCGACAAAAGCCGTTCGGCGAAGCAGAATTGTCGGTGAACGGTAGGTTTTGGGTGGTAAGCGTATCGTTGGAGAGACGTTGGATATACTTAAATGTGTTCAAAATGACTGTGCAGGATGCCGTCAATGGCATCGTTGACATAGAAAGATCGACCTATGGCCGCTGTTAAAAAATCGGTATCCGTCAAAGATGTGGCGCGCCTCGCGGGCGTCTCGGAGCAGACGGTCTCGCGCACCGTGCACGATTCGCCCAGCGTGCGCCCCGAGACCAAGGAGCGCGTGCGCGCCGCCATGCGCGAGCTCGGGTATCGCCCCAATTTTGCCGGCCGGTCACTGCGCCGCGGCAAGTTCAAGACGGTCGGCGTCGCCATGTTCAACATTACCGGCACCGGCAACCTCGACCGTATGGAGGGCTTTGCCGCCGCTGCCGACAAACACGGCTATGCCATTACCCTTACTAAAGTAGACGGACACCCCTATACCCTCGAGAGCGCATCGTCGCGCATGAGCGCACTGCCGGTGGACGGCATGGTTGTGATTATGAACCGCATGCCGGCGGACTTTGGCACCTTTGAGCCGCTGCCCGGCATGCAGACGGTGCTCGTTACCATGTTGGAGCACCCGCTGTGCTCGACGGTCGATAACGACCAGTTCGATTGCTCGCGTCAGGTCGTCGAGTACTTGCTGGGGCAGGGGCACAAGACCGTGCACTTTATATCGTGTCCCGAGCGCTCGCTTTCGGGCATGCAGCGCGAGGAGGGCTGGCGCGAGACGCTGCGCGCGCATGGTATTGAGCCGCCGCGATTCATTCGTGGCGATTGGACGGCGCAGAGCGGCTATGCTGCCGGTCAGGCTCTGGCAGACGATCCGACCTGCACGGCCATCTATGCCTCCAACGACGCCATGGCCTACGGCTGCATTCGCGGGCTCGAGTCGCGCGGAAAGTGCGTGCCCGAGGACGTGAGCGTGGTGGGTGTCGATGACAGCCTGGGCGATATCGTGCCCGATCGTCGCCTGACCACGGTGCGCTTTGATAACAAGCGCGTCGGCATGTGGGCGGTCGACAAGATCGCCGGCGCCGAGGGAGTTGCGCCTGGCGTGGAGCACATGCTGATCCCCGGTATGCTCGTAGCGGGCGATACGGTACGCGATTTGCGCTAGGGTGCGGACCTGTTTGGGTTGTCGCTAGCAATGTTTGATATTGTTCGAATTGGTTTAAAAACCGTTCACGGGTGAAAATCGACCGTTCGCAGCGTGAAATTGCGTTTTGCATTGTTCTCTTTTGTTTGAATGTTAATGTTTCTGTCATACACAACGCAACGCGTATGCCCGGACGCGATGCTCTCCGTTGGTTCATATGTGAAAGGAACGCAATATGGCTACCAAAGAAGAAATCTCGATGGTTGGATTCGAGATCGTCGCATACGCGGGTGACGCCCAGACCGATCTGCTTGCAGCGCTCGATGCTGCTCGCGAGGGTGATTTTGAGAAGGCCGAGCAGCTGCACAAGGATGCCAGCGATGCACTCATTGGCGCTCACGACACGCAGACCAAGCTGCTTTCGCAGGAGGCCGGCGGCGGCGAGATGGAGATGACCTTCATCATGGCTCACGCTCAGGACACTCTCATGACCACCATGATTCTGGAGAAGCAGACCCGCTTTACCATCGATGCCTACAAGCGCATCGCCGAGCTCGAGGCCAAGCTCGCCTAACGAGCCCTCACAACCAAGTCCCCTTCCAAAAGCTCTGCCGTAAACCCGCGACAGGGCTTTTTCTGTTTATCCGGCACCTGGGGACGTTCCTTATCTGCCGGCAGTTTGGGACACTCCTGCCATGCATTTGATCCTTTGAGGACGGAAGAAAACGGGTAATTGGGTTTGCTGCGGTGCCGAATCGGCCTGTCGGTTACAAAACTATGCCGGTTTACTACGATGAATCGCATTCTTTCAACTATGGAAAGAACAGCGTTATCAAAGCCGCAGGTAGAACGCTTGTCATTTTCTACTAATAGCAAATGTGGTCGGTCCCATCGGTTTTATCGTAGTAAACCGGCATAGTTTTGAAATGGCACTATTCGACTAGCAGCGTTATGGAGCTTCTGCACGCCCTCCCGTTCGGTTTTTTCGCTGGATGGGTATACTTCCTTTCGCATTAAACGCCGGACTGAGGAGGTATCCAAATGCCGGATAACGGGTCAATACAAAAAAGAGACGCGCACGAGGTAGCTCATGGGCGTTCTGTCCAGATAACCGAGCACACGACAGTAACCGAGCTGCAGCCGAGCCTGTCCGATGTCGTGTGCGCAAACAAAAAGCTGCAGATTGGCTTTATCGTTGCGCTCGTGGTACTGGCGCTGCTGTCGGGCTTTGTAGCTCGTCCGCATTTCGCCGATACCAAAACTTGGAACTCCACCATCGAGGTTATCGACCAAAAGAAAGGCAACGTTTTGGCGCTCACGGCTTCATGCGTTGCTCTATCTGCGGGCATTACCGCGCTGCCTGGTGATACGGGAACGCCGGTTGCCGAGCAGCTCGCACAGCTTTCAGGCAACCTTGGCATCGTGCTTGCTGTGCTATACCTAGAGAAATATTTGCTCACGATTTTGTGGTCGGTTGGCCTGGGCATCTTAATCCCGTCTGCGTTGGTGCTCTTTGCGGTGTCGCTCGGCATTCACGGGCGCTGGAGCACGAGCGCTGTCCTGCGCCGTGTGGCGACGCGCGTGCTGGTGGTTGCCGTGATTGGCATGGCGCTCGTGCCCGCGAGCGTATGGGTGTCGCAGAAGGTCGATGAGACGTATCGGGTGAGTATCGAGCAGACAGAGCAAAAGGCGACTGAAGCGAGCAAGACGAGCTCCACAAAGAGTGAGAAGAAGTCCGAGACTACGGAAAACAAGAATGTACTTGAGCAGCTGACCGATGGGGCATCGAGTCTACTTACATCGGTGACCGACAGTGCCAAGTCGATGACCGACGAGATCGTGCAGCAGGTGACCGATCTGATTGAAGGTGTCATCGTGATGATCGTGACCTCGTGCGTGATTCCACTTCTGGTGCTCGCGGCGTTTTTGTGGCTGGGGCACGTGCTACTGGGGATTGATATTTCCGGCCCGGCGAACTATTTGACGGGTCGCTTTCTGAGTGCTCCGTCCAAACATGCCAAGAAGAGCGGACGGTCTGAGTAGCTAAAACAGCTGTATATACCGGGGAATACCGCCGAAGGGCGGCCGAGACACGTTCTCGGTCGCCCTTTTGTTTGTTGAACACATGGTCGCTACGTTCGCACCGGGTCCAAACGGTCGGCAACCATCCGTGAACGGTATTTGTTCAAAAAAGAACAAAGATAAACAAATAGTTGTTGCAGTCGATGTTCGAATGTGTTCAAATAAACATGAACAGTGAAGAACCGCACATTCAGATGCCCGGACCTGAACGCGATTCAACACTTCCAAACAGAAACTACGCACCTGCGTATCTCTCAAGGAGGATGTCATGAGGGTTGTAATCGCTTCCGATGCCGACGGTATGTCGATGAAGGAGTCCATCAAGGAGATGCTCATCGCCGACGGTCACGAGGTCGTCGACTATTCCGAGACCCCTGCCGCGGACTTTGTCGATTCCGCGACCGCCGTTGCCAAGGACCTGCTGGAGCACAAGGATTCCCAGGGCTTCGCATTCGATAAGTACGGCGTCGGCTCCTATATGGCCGCCGTCAAGATCAAGGGCATGGTCGTCGCCAACATTTCCGACGAGCGTTCCGCTTACATGACCCGCGAGCACAACGGTTCGCGCATGGTCACCATGGGCCCGGGCGTTGTGGGCACCGAGGTCGCCAAGAAGATCGCCCGCGAGTTCCTGCGCGCCCAGTACGCCGGCGGCCGTCACCAGATCCGTGTCGACATGCTCAACAAGATGGCCTAACGAGAGCCACCGAGAACTCGAACTTCTACCTCAACTTGTGAATTCAGACGAAAGGACGTTCTGATGAAGAAGACCATCGCAATCGGTTGCGACCATATCGTTACGGACGAGAAGATCTATCTGGCCGACCGCCTGGAGCAGGCTGGCTACAAGGTGCTCGACTGCGGCACCTACAGCCACACCCGTACACACTATCCCATCTACGGTAAGGCCGTGGGCGAGGCTGTTGCCAGCGGCAAGGCCGACTTTGGCGTGGCCCTGTGCGGCACCGGCATCGGCATCACCAACGCCGTCAACAAGGTTCCCGGCGCCCGCTGCGCCCTGGTTCGCGACATGACCTCTGCCCTGTATGCCCGTCGCGAGCTCAACGCCAACATCGTGGGCTTTGGCGGCAAGATCACCGGCGAGTTCCTGATGGCCGACATCATGCTTGCATTCCTGGAGGAGCCCTACGACAAGACTCCCGAGCACGATGCCCTGATTGCCAAGATCGATGCCTGCAACAAGGCTGACGCCGAGGCTCAGGCTGACCCGCACTTCTTTGACGAGTTCCTGGAGAAGTGGGACCGCGGCGAATACCACGACTAAGGGGTTCCGGCGTTCTGCCGAACGCCGGACCGGTCGACGCTGCGCGGCGCTCAGGCACCCCATCTCGCCGCTCAAACCGTCGCTCGCGTACATGAAGTACGCGTCGCTCCTCTTTCGCGGCGACCTGGGGCACCTGAGCGCCGCTCGCTGACGTTGGGGGTACCTGCAGGGTTACCACTGTTGTTGCGAAGCTTTCTGGTACAGCTAGCTGCTCCGATAACACGTTTGCTTGCTTGGTTTGAGTGCTTCGCTCTTGGCGGTCCCCGGCATTCTGCAGCTTTTCAATTGACGGCTCGCGTTTCTGTGAGGGGGCGCGGGCCGGTTTTCTATCAGCCCTATTGACTTGGTGGGCTGACGGTAAGAAAGGGAAGGCTCCTATGGAGTTTGTTCTTGATAACGGTTCTATCCGCGTAGCACTGAACACGGCGGGCGGGTCGTTCACTTCTATTACGGCCAACGGCCGTGAGTACCTGTGGCAGGGTGACCCGGCGGTCTGGTCGGGCCAGGCACCCATTTGCTTTCCGATTTGCGGCGGCCTTCGTGATGGCCGCGCGATGACCATGGGTGGCCGCGAGGTCAAGCTTGCCCGCCACGGCTTTGCCCGCAAGCAGGAGTGGAAGCTCGAGGAGCAGAGCGACAACATGGTTGCGCTGAGCCTAAGCTCTGCCGACCATGCCGAGTTGCTTGAGCAGTACCCGTATCCGTTTAAGATCGTTGCTCGCTACACGATCGATTCGGAAAAGGTGGCCGTGTCGTACGAGGTGACCAATGAGGGCACCGAGGATATGCCATTCTTTGTGGGTGGTCACCCCGGCTTTAAGTGCCCGCTCGACGAGGGCGAGTCCTATGACGATTACGAGCTCCGTTTTGAGCAGCGTGAGGCCGCCGAGCTCTGTACTGCCGTTCCCTCGACGGGCTTGATTGATGTTGAGCATCGCAGCAAGAACCCTATGATCGACCAGAACCTGCCGCTGACCCACGAACTCTTCGACTTCGCGGAGACCATCTTTGACGTGCTCGAGAGCCGCGTGGTTACGCTGACCAAGAAAACCGAGGACAAGGGCGTGTGCCTGACGTTCCCCGATATGCCATACCTGATTGTGTGGAGCAAGCCCGAGGGCGACTTTGTGGCCGTGGAACCGTGGGGTGGCCTGTCTACCTGCTCCGACGAGGACGATATTCTGGAGCACAAGCGTGGCTGCCTGGTTGCCAAGCCGGGGGAGACCGTCACCCGCGGCTTTGAGATCGAGATCCTTTAACGAGCTATCGTATGTTTGGGGTGGGTCATGCCGCCCCGGAACAGGAGTTCAACATGATTCTGACCGTTACCATGAACCCGTCGATTGATACGCGCTATCAGCTCGACAAGCTGATCATCGACGATGTTAACCGTGTGACGCCCGAAAAGACCGCTGGCGGCAAGGGCCTCAACGTGAGCCGCGTGCTGCTGCAGTTGGGCGACGATGTGCTCGCGACCGGTCTGCTTGGCGGTCACATGGGTGCCTATATGGCCGAGCTTATGGATGCCGACGGCGTCAAGAACGACTTTGTGCCCATCGCCGGTGAGACGCGCATTTGCCTGAATATTCTGCACGAGGGCAATCAGACCGAGCTGCTGGAGAGCGGACCGCAGATCGCTCCGGCCGAGCTCGAGGCCTTTACGGCCAAGTTCGCCGAGCTCGCTGCGAAGGCTGACGTCGTGACGCTTTCGGGCTCGCTGCCGCGTGGCGTCGATGCCGGCTACTATGCCGAGCTCGTCAAGATCGCCGAGGAGGCGGGCGCCAAGGTGCTGCTTGATACCTCGGGTGCATCGCTGGAGGCTGCGTTGGAGTCTGACGCTAAGCCTGAGCTCGTAAAACCCAACCTGACCGAGATTAACGGCCTGCTGGGTACGTCCTTTACGACCGATGATGTTGATGCCCTGCGCGAGGCGCTTGCCGCCGACGAGCGCTTTGCTGACATTCCCTGGGTCGTCGTCTCGATGGGCGCCGCCGGTTCGGTGGGCTTCCACGAGGGCCGCGCGTTCCGCGCCAAGACGCCCGCGATTGCGGCTGTGAACGCGACGGGTTCCGGCGACTCGACCATTGCCGGCTTTGCGCATGCCATTGCTGCTGGTGCCGACGATGTCACAGTGCTCAAGACTGCCAATACCTGCGGCAAGCTCAACGCCATGGACCCCAAGACCGGCCACCTGGTCATGGACCGCTGGGACGAGATCTACAACAACGTTGAAGTAACGGAGCTGTAGGGTTACGCGGTTCTACGAACCGCGTAACCAGCCGACGCTGCGCGGGCCGCATTTGGACAATCTGACGTTCAACTTCAAGGGCGCGACCAGAAGGTCAGCGCCCTTTCGTTTCACGTCACCTTGTCTCAA
>CABRBD010000005.1:0-56116 GCA_902469185.1 uncultured Collinsella sp.
CCAGAGCGACAACTTGTCATTCAAAGAGGACGGCATGACCAGAAGGTCTATGCCGTCCTCTTTTCATGCCAATTTGTTCGCTCTGGTGCCCGCTCGCTGTCCGTCCTCTACCTGCGGCGTTGCCATGGTAGTCATTGGGGCGGCACTTGGGGACGTTCCTTTTCTGCCGGCAGTTGGGGACACTCCTTGCGCCAGCGTTGCATCGAATGCTCGGGAAAATACGAGCCGGTATTTGGCCGAATAGCGGGTCGCGGTTTCCGGATGGGGTGGGTTGTGGAAAGTGCGACCCGGAATATTGCTCTGAAACGGGATGCCGTTTCCCCGACAAGGCTCAACCGGAAAGCGCATCCCATTCTGGGGCGGCAAAACGGGATGCGCTTTCCGCGCGACAGAATCTATGCAGCCGTGTTGAGCGACAGCCCCGCTACTCGCCCAGAATCAGCGCCGCGAGCTCGTCTTGGGTGTCCACCACGTAGTCGGCGCCGGCGGACTCCAGCTCTGCGCGGCCGCGGAAGCCCCAGCTGACACCGGCGCTCTTGAGGCCGGCGTTGTGACCGGTCAGAACATCGACATTGGAATCGCCCACATAGAGCGTGGTTGCCGGGTCGGCGCCTAGCTCTTCCATCACATGCAGCGTAACAGGCGCCTCGGGCTTGGGAGGAAACGCATCGACGCGGCCCTGCACCAGCGCAAAGCGCTCGGAACCAAAGTATTTTTCGATAAGCGGAGCGGCCGAAACATGGTCCTTGTTGGTGAGCACGGCAAGCTGCACGCCCGCGGTGCGCAGGCGGTCGAGCATCTCGATCGTACCGGCGTACGGTGCGGTGTGGTCCTCCTTGTGCTCGCCGTAGTAAGCCCTAAACTCGGCAAGCGTCTGCTCAAACATACGGCCGTCGCCCGCATACTCGGCAGGCATAAAGCGCTCGACCAGCTTGAGCATGCCGTTTCCCACCTTGTAGCGGTACTCGTCTACGGCAAACGTGGGCCAGCCGTGCGTCTCGCAGGTATGGTTGCCGGCGGCCGCCAGGTCCTCGAGCGTGTTGAGGATGGTGCCATCCAGATCAAAGATCACATGGGAAAAAGCTGCTGCCATGGGTGCTCCTGCCGCTTGAGTTGTAAAACGCACCCCATGATACTTGGCATGCGTGCCGGGCATGTTTGGAATCTGAATATCTTTAATAGCCCTGAGCCTTTGTCGTTAGCAAATCCTCGGCAGCTGCTCTCCTACGAGCATGTCGAGGATGCGGGTCGAGCCCCAGCCGGTGCGTACGCGCACGGCGGGACGGGTGCCCTCGGCAAGCGGCAGCACGCGACCGATGATGGCGGCGTTCTCGCCGTAGCGGGCGGCGCGCATGGCGGCCAGCGCGGCATCGGCCTGCTCGGCCGGCACCACGGCAACCATCTTGCCCTCGTTTGCCACCTGCAGCACATCGTAGCCGAGCATCTCACATGCCGCCTGCACGTCGGGGCGCACGGGCACGGCATCCTCGTCGATCTCCATGGCGACGCCGCTGGCCTGGGCAAACTCGTTGAGCGTGGATGCCAGGCCGCCGCGCGTGGGGTCGCGGAAGCAGCGGGTGTCGGGGGCGGTGGCGAGCACGTCGGCAATCAGATGATTGAGCGGCGCAGCGTCGCTTTCGATGTTGCTCGAAAACGCCAAGCCCTCGCGCTGGCTCATGATGGCGATGCCGTGGTCGCCTAGCGTACCCGATACCAGGATGGCGTCGCCGGGCCGACAGTTCGCACCGCTGAGCGCTACGCCCGCGGGCACTTCGCCCACGCCGGCGGTATTGATGTAGACGCCGTCGGCACCGCCACGCTCGACCACCTTGGTGTCGCCGGTGATTATGGACACGCCCGCCTCGCGCGCCGTTTCGGCCATGGTCTGCACAATCTGGCGCAGCTTGTCCATGGGATAGCCCTCTTCGAGGATAAAGCCGCATGAGAGGTAGCGCACGTTAGCGCCCGAGGTCGCGACGTCGTTGACGGTTCCGCATACGGCGAGTCGGCCGATATTGCCGCCGGGGAAGAACTGCGGCGTTACCACAAAGCTGTCGGTCGACATGGCGATTCGCCCGCTTGCGGGCAGTGCGGCGACACCGGCATCGTTGCCTGCAAGCAGCTCGGGCGACCCAAAGGAATCCAGAAAGACCTCATCGATAATGCGCTTCATCATCTGGCCGCCGGAGCCGTGGCCCAGCAGGACGGTGCTATCGGTAACGCTATGGGACATATCGAAAACTCCAATCGTGGGTGGAATTATATGGGTGAGGCGCAGCGTCGACCGGTCCGCCATTCGTTGGGACGGCGGAACCTAATAGTCGCGGTAGCGGTAGTACGCCGCGCAGCTGCCCTCAGAGCTCACCATGCAGGGGCCGACGGGGTGTTCGGGCGTACATGCGTGGCCGAACAACGGGCAGTCGCTCGGCGTGATGGCGCCGCGCAGCACGTCGCCGCAACGGCACCCGCGTGGCTCGACCGTCGCCTCAACGGGCATATCAAAGCGGGCGCGCGCATCAAAGCGCGAGAACTCAGGGCGGATGGAAAGGCCCGAGTTGGCAATCGGCCCCAGCCCGCGCCATGTGGTATCGCACGGCCCAAATACCTGCTCGACCAGATGGCGCGCCACGGGATTGCCGTCGGCATTGACGCCACGGCGGTAGGCGTTGTCGATCGCGGGCCTGTGCTCGACAATCATCTGGACCAGCATGCAGATGCCCTGCAAGATATCGACCGGCTCAAACCCGGTGACTACGCCGGGGGTCTCGAACTCATCGACCAAAAACCCAAAGGGTGCCAGGCCTGTGATGGTAGCGACGTGACCAGGCAGGATAAAGCCGTCGATGGTCGTCTCGGGGTCGTTGGAGATCGCACGCAGAGCCGGCGGCGTGGTCTTGTGAGCACAGTAGACCGAGAAGTTTTGGAGCCCGCGCGCGTCAGCCTCCAGGATAGCGGCGGCAATGGTGGGCGTTGTGGTCTCAAAGCCGACGCCCATAAAGATGACCGGGCGTTCGGGATTTTGCTCGGCAATGTCGAGCGCGTCGAGCGGAGAGTAGACGATGCGGATGTCGCGCCCCGCCGCCTTTTGCGCGGCAAGCGAGGTGGACGATCCGGGCACGCGCATCATGTCGCCAAAGGTGGTGATGATGGCGCCGTCCATGTTGGAAAGCGCGATTGCGTGATCGATGTCGCGGTTGGCGGTGACGCAAACGGGGCACCCCGGGCCGCTTAGCAGTTTGAGTCCCGTCGGCATAATGGAGCGAAAGCCATAGCGGCCAATGCTCACGGTATGCGTACCGCAGACTTCCATAAGGTTGATGCTGCGGTTGCCGACAAGCTCATGAATACGATCGATGAGCTCGCGAGCCAGCTTGGGGTCGCGAAATGCCGAAAAGTCGATACCGGAGCGAACCGGCTGCGCCGCCGCCACTAGTATGCCTCGGCCGGGTTGGTGGCGAGCTGGTCCTCTTCGGCCAGCTCGGCCATGGTATTGACGAGCTCGAGTGTCTCTTGGGCTTCCTGCTCGTCGACAATCTGAATGCCAAAGCCGGCGTGCACGAGAATATAGTCGCCTACCTGTGCCGTCGGCACGAGGCGCAGCGAAACGGGGCGCTCGATGCCCATCATGTCGACGGTCGCCTTAAGGTCGTCGTCGCGGTTGACCACTTTACCGGGAACGGCAAGGCACATAATGTTCCCCTTTTATACGTTTTGCGCTGGATAGGCGCCTAATTACCCATCAGTTGATGGTAGCGCTCGCGGGAGTCACGAGCAAACGCGTTACACCTGTGAGACGGCGGCGCGCAGGCTGGCAAAACAGCCTATCGCAACGCCGTCTGCGCGAGGCGAGCGCGAGCGATGGCGGCCTGGCCGTAGGCAATGCAGCCGTCGTTGACGGGCACGGTTTGGGGAACCAAGACCGTAAGGCCTGCGTCTTTAAGCTTGCGGGTGAGGAGCTGAAACAAAAGCCGGTTCATGAACACACCGCCCGAGAGCGCGACGGTATCGAGGCCTTCGCGCGCGCAGATTTCGCGTGCGATTCGTGCTGAAGAGCGCGCGATGGCGATGTGGAACCCGAGCGCGAGCCGGTCGGCCGGCGCGCCTGCCTCGATTCCATTCAGAAGAGCTTCGATGAGCGGTTGGGGGTCCAAGATGGGGGAGTCGTCGGCAGACGTGAATACGCCTGTGTGATTGTCGTCGAGACGAACGGTCTTACCGCCGAGCGCGCGCCAGGCGGCGGCTTCGAGTTCTATGGCGGGTTCGCCCTCGTAGGTTGCCTTGCCGCAGATGCCCAGAATCGCTGCCGCGGCATCAAAGAGACGCCCCATGCTGCTGGTACGCGGGCTGTTGATGCCGCGCTCGATCATGGTGGCTGTCACGCTGCGTGTTTGCTCGTCGAGGGTGTCCAATAGCCCCGCGGCACCCGGATGCTCGAGCAGGCCGAGCTCGCTCAGCAGGGCAAAGGCGTTGCGCCGGGCATCGCGCACGGATGCGGCACCGCCTGGCAGCGCCCAGGTGCGCAGGTGCGCGGCGCGTTCAAAATCGGCAAGGCCGGCGATAAGAAACTCACCGCCCCATATGGTGCCGTCGGTGCCGGCACCCGTACCATCGAAGGCAATACCGAGGACGCGCGTATCGGGCGCAAGCCGGCCAGCGACAATCGTCTCCGCCATTACGCTCGCGATGTGAGCATGATGATGCTGGATTTCGATAAGCGGCAGACTGTGCTCCCGTGCCCGCTCACGCGCCCACTGACTCGACAGATAGCTGGGATGCATGTCGCATGCCAAGGCGGCAGGCGCCAGGTCAAAGAGGTTTTCCAAGCGCGTGCGCGCGGCGCTCCAGGCATCGAAGGTCTCGCCGTTTTCGACATCGCCGATATGCTGCGACACAAAACAGGCTGCCTCGCCGTTCGCATCCTCGCGTGTGAATGCGATCGTTGCTTTTTGCTGTGGGCCGCAGGCGAGCACGCAGGGTGCAGTGCCGTTGAGCGCCGGCAACGGCAACGGTTGCGGCGCATATCCGCGTGCGCGACGCACAGGCATGACGGTGCCGTCGACCACACGTACCACGGAGTCGTCGTAGCGTGAGAGAATCGCACGGTCGTTGCCAAGTAGCGCATCGGCAATGCCGGCGGCAACAAGATGTTCCCATGCAAGGGCATCGTCGGTCTCGATAGGTTCCTCGCTCAGGTTTCCGCTGGTCATGACCAACGCGTGCATGCCATGCGACGCGGCAGCTGCAAGCAGCAGATGCTGAAGCGGTGTATAGGGGAGCATGACGCCGAGCTCGGGTAGATCGTGCGCGACGGATGGCGCGAGTGTAGGGGCGTCGGGGGAATCTCCCTCGCCAACAGCACGGCGGCGCAGCAGCACAATGGGGCGGATGCTACCGGCCAGCAAGCCGCGCTCGACATCATCGACATGGCACAGACGTTTAGTATCGGCAAGGCTGCGCACCATAACGGCAAGCGGCTTGTTGCTGCGGCGCTTGCGACGGCGCAGCTCGACCACCGCCTGCTCATTGGCGGCGTTGCAGGCCAGATGGAATCCGCCCAGCCCCTTGATGGCGACAATACCGCCGCTGGCCAGCAGCTCGACACAGCGGTCAATAATGGCATCGCTGGTTTCGCGCGTGCTGCCGACGGCTGGCGTCGCCCCCGAGCCTTCGAGCTCCATGTCGCCCGCCGCCTCGCGCCAGGTAATATGTGGCCCGCAGTCAAAGCAGGCATCGGGCTGCGCATGAAAGCGCCGGTCAAGTGGGTCGCCATACTCTGCGGTGCACTCGGGGCACATGGGAAAGCAATCCATTGACGTGGCCGCTCGGTCATAAGGCAGCGACCGGATGATGGTAAAGCGCGGCCCGCAGTTGGTGCAGTTGATAAAGGGGTAGTGGTAGCGTCGGTCGGCGGGGTCGAACAGTTCGCGCAGGCAGTCGTCACAGGTGGCGATATCGGGGGAGATGAGCGTCGTGTGCACGGTCTGATCCTGCGACGCTACGATGCGAAAGACCTGCTCATCGTCGGCATCCCAAGCGTCGGGCTCCAGGTCTGCAACAGCGACATGCTCAACGCGGGCCGCGGCAGGCGCGTGCTGCGACAGCGCGGCGACAAAGCCGTCGAGTGCCTCGACCGAAGCATGCGCCTCGATGTGCACGCCATCGCCCGCGTTGAGCACCCAGCCGCAAATGCCATGCGCCATAGCCTCGCGATACACAAATGGCCGCATGCCAACGCCCTGCACAATGCCCGTCACATGAATATGCACATGCCGCATGTGGCTTCCCCTCGTCAAAACCGACCAAAAAGGGACAGGTTTATTTTGGTCGGTAAAACTTCTAAACCTACCAAAATAAACCTGTCCCTTTTTGGCAGGTGAGCTGCGGGAAATCCCGTTACAGCCCCAGGCTTTGCTTGGTGGCGGCGCAAGTGAGCTCGCCGTGCTTAACGCCGCGCAGCCCCAGCAATCGGTCCGCTAGCTCGTAGACGCGTTTGCCGCGACCCTTGAGCGCCAGAATCTCCAGGCAGTTGTGGTGGTCCAGATGCACGTGCATGGTCGAGACGATCTCGTCGGTGTAGTCGTGCTGCACCTCGTCCAGACGGCGCGTCAGATCGCCGGTATGGTGGTCATAGATCATGGTGAGCGAACCGATGACCTGCTCGTCGGGCGTGCGCATCTGCTCCTTGGCGATCGAGGCGCGAATCAGATCGCGTACGGCCTCGGATCGGTTAGCCACGTCACCGCGGCGCGCGATCTGCTCGTCAAAGCGGTGCAGCAGGTCGTCGGGCGCGGTGACCGAAAAGCGGACCAGCTCGGAGCTGGGGCCGCTGCAGCGGCAGCTCGCATCGTCGTCCGCACCGTGATTGTGCGCGTGCTCGTGCTCGGCCACGTTACACCAGTTTCACAGAGCCGACGGAGTTGTGGTCGGCCTCGATGGCCTCCTCGTAGCCCTCGAGCGCATCGTGCGCCTCGTGGAGTGCCGCCATGGCGGCCTCGAGCTTGGCGCCAATGCGCTCCATGTCAAAGTTCTCGGTCGCATGCAGCAGCTGATGGCTCCACTCGTGAGCGAGCTCAATGGTGTCGTCGACCTGCTTGACGCTCATGGCAAGCTGGCTCATGTTCATTCCGACGTCATGCATGGGAATCTCCTTTTGTACGGGGCGATATGGTGGTTCAGATTCTACTACGCCCGCCTTGAGCGCCGCCGCATAAGAAAACGGGTGCGAGTCCGTCTGACCCGCACCCGTTCACTGGGGGCTGTTTGTGTCTACCATACTATCCGTGGTCGCATACCTTGCGTTTGGCACTCCGGCGAGCGGTGCGAAACCGCTCATGGACGGCAGACAGGTAACAAGCGTATTACAGATGTTTCTCCAGCAGTGCCTGAAGTCTTGCCTTGGGTAAGGCGCCGACCGAGCGGTCGACCTCCTCGCCGTTCTTAAAGACGATCAGCGTGGGGATGCTCATGACGCCAAACTTCATGGCCAGGTCCTGGTTGTCGTCGACGTTGCACTTGGCCACAGCCAACTTGCCGGCCAGCTCGTCGGCAACCTCGTCTACGATGGGCGAGAGCGAGCGGCAGGGGCCGCACCACGGGGCCCAAAAATCAACCAGTACGGGCAGGCTATCGTTGACGACAGCGTCAAAGTTCTCGGGGGTAATCTGCTTAATGTCAGCCATGGTGACCTCCATAATACGACACGGCTCGGCCGCGTAAAACTCAGTACGACCGTGCTTATACCCAGCGGCCCGCAAAGCAACCACTCGCGGACGGCTCTTTTATATAATGGTGGGCACGCAAACGATTGGAGAGCGCATGCCCACGTCACAAAGCCAGAAAAAAGAAGCCATCGCTCAGGCGACCGAGCAGGAGCTCGCGTCGCTTGCAGATCGCGGTGTGCGTATCGCGGGCAACGCGTGCTCGCCGATTGTGCTGGTCAAAGGCGATTTGGATGAAGCCGAGTGTTCGGGCGGCGAGCTGGCTGCCGGCGCGGATGGCGCCGCGTTGCGCAAGGCGCTCGGCGCCATCGGATATGCCCCCGAGGATTTTTGCGTGCTGGCAAGCGTCGCCGGCGCGGGCGACGGAGCGGTCGCGGTGGGCGAGGCCCTGACGTGCGACCTGTTCCGCGAGGCGCTGGAGACCTTGGACCCCGAGGCGGTGCTGCTGCTGGACAACAGCGCGGCCGATGTCATGCGCGAGACCTATGCCGATATGCTTGTGGCGATTGATGACTTTGACACCGCCATGCTCAAGCCCGGCCTGGTCGCCCATGTGCAGGGGCGCCGCGTGCTGGCGCTCGACGGTTTTGAGGCGGCGCTCACCGACAAGGCCGCCAAGCAGCGCATGTGGGCCTACATTAAGCAGCTGACCCCGGCGGCTGCACCGCTGTAGCAGGCCGGCGGCAGCCCCTACATCACGGCGCGCAGCTCAAACCGGTCGCCGTTAATGCGGAACTGGCAGTTGCCGTTCATGCGCTCGACGGCAAGCTTAATGCTCTTGGTGCCAAAGCCGTGCCCAGTGTGCTGAGCCACGGGCATGCCGTCGACCATGTGCGGCGCACGGCCAAACGTGTTGGAAACCAGCAATAGAAGCTGACCGTCTTCGTAGCGGAGGTCCAGGTCGACAAACCGCTTGCCTTCGGGGGCGGCGCTCGCCGCGGCGATGGCATTGTCCAGGGCGTTCGATACCACACTGAACAGATCGACATCGCCCACGTGGACGGTTTCGGGCACGGCGGCTCGCAGGTCGGCGGTGATGCCGTGCGCGTTGATGTCCGCGGAAAGCGACGAGAGCGCAATGTTGACCGTTTCGTTGGCGCAGTAGCGGCGCACGGCGGTGCGGTCGTTGGTCTCGCAGAGCGCGTCGATGCGCTCGAGCGCCTCATCGGTGCGACCTTCTTCGATCAGGGCCGCTAGACCGCGCAGGTAGTGGCGCATGTCGTGACGGAGAACCGAGAGCTCGCGTCCGGACTGGCGCCAGGCTTCGAGCTCTTTGATGGCCGCACTATCGCGGGTCGCGAGCATCCAGCGCTCGCGCTCGGCGATTTCCTTTGCCTCGTATTCGCGAAGGTAGACGGCAAGAACCATAAGGTAGAAGGCGCAGAGGGCGAACGCCAAAAACTCAACGGTTACCACCGAGCCCGAGTGGAAGAGCGTGGTATAGACGTTGGTGGCGTAGTCGAAGATGTAGTAGACGAGCGGCAGGATGAGCAGAATCTCCAGCTCGGTGGGGCTTTTGGCCGCCAGGCGCGGACCGATGTCTCTGGCCCAATGCAGCAAGATCGCAAAGACGCCGAGCGTCGTGATGATGCGCGCCGCGTAATATGCGATTTGCGAATCGGTGGCAGCGAATGCGGCGATGCCCATCCAGTTGCTAAACTGGCAGCTCAGGTAGGCGCTGGTAACGCCCAGGATGGCGAGCAGCGGACTCAGGCGATAGCGTACGCACAGGTAGACGACAAGCGGCAGATGCACGACGAGTGGATAGGCCTGTCGGGCGAAAAGCTCGCCGCCGACGGCATTGGCGAGGCCGAATGCGCATCCGGTTACGGCGCCGACCCCCACCAGCTTCCACCGTATGCCGAAAACACCCGGACGATGCCGTGCAGATCGCTTCGCTCTGCTATAGTCTCCCAAATTCACGTTTTCTATTGGGATGGTGGTTAATATGGGCGACATACTCGAATCGTTCCTGCGCGTGGCGATGGTGGTGTTCATCGTCGGTCCGCTCACTGCATGGGTCGCCCGTCGCGGCGCGCGCGAGCGCAGTGAGGCGACGGACAGCCTCGATCGCTTCACGGTGCGCATGCCCGCTGCCATTCGCACGATCATCGCCTGCTGCGCCGTCGCGTTCGAACTGCTCATGCTGGGTGTCTACGTCTGGCAGGGCGTCTCGTTGGGCGAGTGGGACCACGAACTTGTGTGGTTCGGTCACGCCATGGCGCTCGCGGGCATGGCCATCTGGGCCCTGCTGAGCATCCCGCGCATCGACGTGGACGGTGAGCGAATTCTCTCGCGTAACGCCTTCGGCATCCGCAAGGAGACGACGTTTGGCAACATCACCCGTGCAACGCTTCACACGCAGATGATGAGGATCGACCTGTTCGAGGGCGACCGGAAGTTCTGCTCGATAAGCCTCGAGGGGGTGTGCTCGCTCAACCTCCTCGCCCGTCTGGAGGAAGAGGGCATCGAGGTCTCGGACGCTGTTGACGGCCCGATGACCAAGGCGGGTCTGTGTTGGTCTGCCATCAAGCCGTTGACGATTGTTTTCAACGGTATGGCGCTCGTCTTCTCGCTCGTGATCGCCTTCATGGCTGTTTTCACCGACGCCGGTGCTCGTCTGCTCCTGCTCGTCCCATGCCTCTTCCTGTTCATAGGGGGACTCCTGCCTCTGCTCATGCTCAGCATGCCCGCCCGTGGTATCTACGAGATCGGCAGACAGGAGCGCGAACTCGGTTTCTCCTTCGCCGAGGAGATGGCGAGCCGAGGTGCCACGGGCACCTCGCTTGTCGACGACGATTGGTTCATCGAGATCAGCAACGCCCGCGTCGTGGCGTTCCGCCGCGATTATCTCAAGAAGGTCACGGCGCACGAGGATAGCGAGAGCGGCGACCGTTGCACGGTGACCACGAAAGGCGGTCGCAAAATCAAGGTGTACGCAGCGGGCAGCACGCTCGAGGACCTGCGCTCGTGGTTCAAACAGGGTGCCAAGGCCAGAAGCACGCTCGACCGTGCAGAGGACGTGCTCGAGACGACGTCTGATTGGGTTGTCTGACCTGTATCGTCTTTTCGGACACGCATGCTAGAGGCCCAATCCTTTAGAATGCATTCATCGACGACCGAGAGGACGGTATGCTATGTCCAACCCAGCCGCCAAGTACACCGACGAGTTCAGGCGCGAGACCGCCGACTACATCATCTCGACGGGCAGGCCGATAACGGAATGCTGCGCAGAACTGGGCCTGAATTCCAAGACCGTGAACAAGTGGGTGCAGAGCCGCCGGCGCGAGCTTGCCGGCGGGCCCGACCCCAAGGCCGAGGACCGCGAGCTTCGCGAGGCGAAAAGGCGCATACGCGAGCTCGAGATGGAGAACGCCTTCTTGAAAAAAGCCGCGGCCTTCTTCGCCAAAAGCCAGGCGTAGCCGCATGCTACCGGATGATGTTGGCGGAGAAGGCCGAATTCCCGGTGAAAATGATGGCCCGCGTGCTCGGCGTGAGCCGATCGGGCTTCTACTCGTGGCTCTCCAACGGCTGCCCGCGAGAAGACTGGTCGGCCGAGCGCGAGGCGGTCCGGCGCGTGTGGCTGGAGTCGGACCGCAGGTTCGGCTTCCGGTTCGTGAAATGCTTCCTGCCCGGCGAGTTCTCCGGATTGACCCTGTACAGGGTGCGCAAGCTGATGCGCGAGCTGGGAATACGCGGCTGCACGCCCAACGCCAGGAAGCGCACCACCATCCCCGACCCGAAGGCCAGGCCCCGGCCCGACCTGGTGCGCCGCGACTTCACCAGTCCCGTTCCAACCTGCAAGCTCGTGGGCGACATCACCTACCTGCGCACCGGCGAGGGATGGCTGTACCTGTCGACGGTCATCGACCTCAACACCCGCATGGTGGTGGGCTGGTCGCTCTCCGAGCGCATGACCGCCGACATCGTGGTTTCGGCGCTGGCGTCGGCCAAATCGCGCGGCTACGTGGCCGGCAACGCGATATTCCACGCCGACCGCGGCGCCCAGTACACCAGCAGGCTTCTGGCCGAATGGGCGCGCGACAACGACGTGCGGCTGTCCTGCAGCCGCGCCGGCAACTGCCACGACAACGCGGTGGCCGAGTCGTTCCTCGCCATGCTGAAGAACGAGATGTACTACAGGCGCAGCTTCCCGACCAGGGATTCCGCCAAGCACGCGGTGGTCGAGTTCATCGAGGCGTACTACAACCGCCGAAGGCCCCGCTCGACGATCGGCTACAAGGTGCCGGCCGAGGCCATGGCGGCCTTCTTCGAGAGAACCGAGCCCAAGCTCGAGGCCATGCCTATGGCCGCTTGATTTCTCGAGCTTGCGTGTCCGAAATCTTGACACAGGTCAGAAGGCCTCGATGCCAGCGCTGCGCCGATATGGGGCAGCGGCCCCCCCGTTGGCCGCCATGGCCCTGACTTCCGAGCGTATGCTGGCGCCGCTCGTCTTAAGACGTCGACCTCCATCCGGAGCCTGCGGTTCTCGCGCTCGGGCTCCAGGATCCGGTTCTACTCGGGCGTGCGGTTGTCGGCGGCGCGCGGCGAGCCGGTCTCGTTTATCGACTTGACCCGCCTCTCCACGGTGCTCTTGTCGAGGTCGCACTCGTCCATGGCCTCGCGCCTGGGCTTTCCGGCGTTGTGGAGATCGACTATCTTCCTCTTGAACTCGTCGGTGAAATGCCTCGGTCTGGGGCCGGTCGAGGCCGAGCCCCCGGTCCGGCTGGGGTAGCATGTCGCTGCGGACCATTGTCTTTCCTCTCGTTGAATATCTAGGCGCTGACGATTCTAGGCGATGGCCCTCTCTTGCTGCTTACACCTCGATTGTGCTCGCTACCCCCAGCGGGCCCGGATCGAGCGATTCGGACCCGCTTTTGGGGCCTGCCGGAAACCCGGTGGTCAAAAAGGGCCAAATATGAGTACTGTTACCAGTTTGGTGGCAGCCAAATGGCCTCAAAAATCGGTGCCAGAGGCCAAAAGTGCATCGATTTTCGTTCTTCAGAGTCGCGATCGGGCTCCAAACAAGGCGATTTTGCTGCTCTGGACCGGAAAATCGATGCTACTAATTTGGTGACAGTACTCATATTTGGCCCTTTTTGACCACTGCCCCTTGGTCCAGGACAAAACGGGCTGCCCGAATCATGGGGCGGGTCCATTTTCGGCTGTCCTCAGCTTGCCAGTTCGAAAATGGACCCGCCCCAAGATTGAATCTTTATTCCAACTTTACACCTGGCTTTACAGCTGTCTTGTCAGCTGTAAAGCCAGGTGTCATACTAAAGCCCCAAGATTCGCCAAAAGAGAGGGGCCTTGATGGCACAGAGCGCGAACATGGATGCATCGGAGCTTGCACGCGATATCGCGGCCGGCCTAGCATCGGCAACGACGGCAACGGAGCGCGCGGCACTGGTGCCCGCAGAGCTCGTCGAGGCCATTCAGCAACTAAAAGCCCAACGTGACGCGGTAATCCTGGCGCACTACTATGTGGCGCCCGAGGTCCAAGCCGTTGCCGATTACGTCGGCGACAGTTTCTACCTGGCAAAACTCGCCAAGAGCCTGCCGCAGCAGACTATCGTGCTGTGCGGCGTGGAGTTTATGGGCGAGAGTGCCAAGCTGCTCAACCCCACCAAGACCGTGCTGCTGCCCGAGCCGGGCGCGGACTGCCCCATGGCGCACATGGTCAAGCGTGAGACGGTCGACGCGGCGCGCGCCGAGTACGGTGACGACCTTGCCGTGGTCTGCTACGTCAACTCCACGGTCGAGATCAAGAGCTGGAGCGACGTGTGCGTCACCAGCTCCAACGCCGTCAAGATCGTGTCCGAGCTGCCGCAGCAGCACGTCCTGTTCATCCCCGACCAAAACCTGGGCCGCTTCGTAGCCGAGCAGGTGCCGCAAAAGCACGTCATCCTCAACAACGGCTACTGCCCGCGCCATCACATCATCACCGTCGAGCAGATCGTCGACGCGACGGAGGCCCACCCCGACGCGCTCGTGCTGGCGCATCCTGAGTGCAAGGCCGACGTCCTGGCCGAGGCCGACTACATCGGCTCCACCGCCGGCATCATCAAGTATGCCGAGGAGTCCGACGCCAGCGAGTTCGTTATCGTGACGGTCCGCGGCGTGCTCTACGAGCTCGAGCGCCGCTGCCAGGGCACCGGCAAGAAGTTCCACTTCCCCGCGGTGAAGCCCACCTGCGTCAACATGGACCTCATCACGCTCGAAAAGCTCGTGCGCTGCCTGGAGACGGGCGAGGGCGAGGTGCAGATCGGCGTCTCGGACGAGGCGGCAGACCAGGCCAAGCTCACGCTCGACCGTATGCTCGAGTACGCAGCGCGCTAGAACAATGTGACATGAGGGACAGTCCCGCATGTCACATTACAAGGGAGAGGATTCCTGTGGAAACCAAACAATACCCCGACATGGAGTGCGACGTCGTCATTGCCGGCTGTGGCGTGGCGGGCCTGTACGCGGCTCTCAACCTGCCGACGAGCACGCGCGTGATCATGCTCTCCAAGGGCGCTGTCGACGAGTGCGATTCGATGCTCGCGCAGGGCGGCATCTGCGTACTGCCCGAGGGCTCGGACTACGATGCCTTCTTTGAGGACACCATGCACGCCGGCCACTACGAGAATCGCCGCGAGAGCGTCGACATCATGATCCGTTCGAGCCGTTCGGTCATCAACGATCTGCTAGCGATGGGCGTGGATTTTGAGCGCAAGGCCGACGGCAGCCTCAACTTTACCCGCGAGGGTGCGCACAGCCGTCCGCGTATTGCCTTCCATGCCGACATTACGGGCAAGGAGATCACGACCAAGCTGCTCCAGGCCGTTCGCAAGCTGGATAACGTGCAGATTTTGGAGCACGTGGCCATGACCGACATCCTGACGGGCGAGCGTGACGGCGTCACGGTGTGTGTCGGTGTCGTCGCCGTTTCCGTGGACGAGGACAACTCGGTTCGTCCCGCCGACGAGCTGGCAAATGCCGCCGAGGGCGTGCATGCCGGCGAGCCGTTTAAGATTCATGCCCGCCGCACGCTGTGGGCGACAGGCGGTATCGGCGGCGTGTACGACCATTCGACTAACTACCCGCAGCTCACCGGTGACGCCTGCTACATCGCGCAGGAGCACGGCATCACGATGGAGCACCTGGACTACGTGCAGATCCACCCCACGGGACTGTTCTCGCCGCAGCCGGGCCGCACCTTCCTGATCAGCGAGAGCTGCCGCGGCGAAGGCGCGATTCTGCTCAATGCCGCCGGCGAGCGCTTTACCGACGAGCTGCAGCCGCGCGATGTTGTCGCCGCCGCTATTCGCGAGCAGATGAAGCAGGACGGCACCGAGCACGAGTGGCTGAGCTTTGCCCCCGTCGAGCGCGACGTGGTGACCGGGCACTTTGCCAACATCCGCGCGCGCTGTCTGGAGGACGGTCGCGACATCTTGGACGAGCCCATTCCCGTTACGCCCACGCAGCACTACTTTATGGGCGGCGTGTGGGTCGACAAGGACGGCCGCACCTCGATGCCCGAGCTCTACGCCGCTGGCGAGACGGCCTGCAACGGTGTTCACGGCAAGAATCGTCTAGCTTCCAACAGCCTGCTCGAGTCCCTAGTTTGGGGCCGCCGCGCTGCTTGGCGTATGCGCACCGGCGAGTCGCTGACCGTGGAGCAGGCCGGTGAGCCCGCGCTTGACGGACGTCACCGCGCCCTGAGCGCCGAGACCCTTGCAATCGATGATTTGGCCCGTGCTGCCGGCACACAGGCCGTGGAGGAGTAGACCATGAATCCCATTACCATGAAGCTCGTCGTCGATGATCTGATTTTGCAGGCTCTGCGCGAGGACATCACGTTTGAGGACGTGAGTACGGCGAGCGTGTGCCCCACGGCGCGCCCCGCTACCGTTGAGCTCATCGCCAAGGCCGATGGCATTATCGCCGGCCTGGACGTATTCGCTCGCACCTTTGAGCTGCTGGATCCGCAGAGCTCCGTGTTGTTCGATGTTTCGGATGGCGACGAGGTGCATGCCGGCGACCATGTGGGTCAGGTGCGGGGCGATGCGCGCGTGCTGCTTTCGGGTGAGCGCGTGGCGCTCAACTACCTGCAGCGCATGAGCGGCATCGCTACCTACACGCACAGCATGGCCGCGGCGCTCGAGGGAACCAAGACCGTGCTCGTCGACACGCGCAAGACCACGCCGGGCATGCGCGTCTTCGAGAAGGCCGCGGTCGAGATCGGCGGCGGCAGCAACCACCGTTACAACCTGTCGACGGCCGTCATGCTCAAGGACAACCACATCGACGCCGCCGGCGGCGTGATGCGTGCGATCGAGATGGCGCGCGCCCATGCATCGTTTACCACGACGGTCGAGATCGAGTGCGAGAACCTGGACATGGTGCGCGAGGCCGTGGAAGCCGGCGCCGACATCATCATGTTCGACAACATGACCCACGACGACATGGCTGCCGCGATTGAGCTTATCGATGGCCGCGCCAAGACCGAGTGCTCGGGCAGCGTGGACGCCAGCAATATCCGCGTGCTCGCCGACCTGGGCGTTGACTTTATTAGCTCGGGGGCGTTGACCCACTCTGCGCCGATTCTCGACCTTTCGCTTAAGCACCTGCGTCTGCTGGACGGTAAATAATGGACGCCCGCGAGCGTCGCCGTGCCATCATGGGCGTGCTCGAGGGAGCCACGGGGCCCGTTTCGGGCAGCGCGCTTGCCCGCGAGGTTGGCGTGAGCCGTCAGGTCGTGGTTCAGGACATTGCCCTGTTGCGTGCCGATGGGCACGATATCGTGGCGACCAATCGCGGCTACGTGCTGCAGGAGGCCCCCAGCAGCCCCGCCGTGCCCACGCGCTTGGTCAAGGTTCGCCACAGCGTGGAGCAGGCAGGCGATGAGCTCACGAGTATTGTCGACGCCGGAGGCGCCGTGCTCAACGTGATCGTCAATCACCGCGTGTACGGTAAGATCACGGCCGACCTGGACATTCGCAATCGTCGCGATGTTGAGCGCTACCTGCACGATATCGAGAGCGGCAAGAGCTTTCCGCTACTAACGGTGACGAGTGGTTACCACTTCCATCGCATTGCGGCAGAGGATGAGCAAACCCTCGACGAGATCGAGACCATGCTCAAGGAAAAGGGCTACCTTGCCGATTTAATGCCCTACGAGGATGATTTGTCCTAGAACACATGCAAAAGGAGACCTCCGCGGCGATGCGGAGGCCTCCTTTTTGTGCACGGTGTACTTGTGAGTGTGCAAGTGGGGGGAGTTGTTACTCCTCGACGATCTCGGTGATCGCGCCGGCGGGGCAAGCGTCCTGGCAAGCGCCACAGGCGACGCAGGAATCCTCGTCAGCGACGGTAGCGACGTCCTGGAGCTCCAGAACACCAGCGGGGCAGGAGTCGACGCAAACGCCACAAGCGATGCACTCGTCGGCATCAATTACGGGATGAGCCATGGTAGTTTCCTCTCTGTTGACCGACGCTACAGGCGATGCGCGCCGGTTTGATTCGGGCAAAAACATACCACGGGAGCGACCGTTTGCAATACCCTCTGGCCGGCATCTTCATACCGTTCGCCGAGTATGCCAAGGTTTACTAAAAAACGCGCAGGTGGGGCCGTTGAGCTGCGCAAATGTTAGCTATAGGTGACTTGTAATATTGACCTATTGAGCGCGCCTGCGGAAAGGGCATCCCGTTATTTGGCCGAAAACCGGGTCGCAGTTTCCGGTTGGGCCCGCTAGCGGAAACTGCGACCCGGTATCAGCTCTCAAAACGGGATACGGTTTCCGGTTGAGCCTTCAGACGGAAACTGCGACCCGGAATCTACGCTCAAACCGGGATGCGCTTGCCGCAAGGCAGCCCCAGGCGCCCCCGGACGCAAACCTCAGTCATCTCTACATAGATCTCAGTAGATTTGCCGAGAACTCAAATAGCGCTTCTACCTGCGATTTTGCGAACCTAAACTCTCGGAGATAAGAAATCTTATATGAATTGACTTAGATTTTGTATATTCCAGCCCATAAGGGGATACACTACATCCTGAAAGACAAGCCGAAGCGCCGCGCGACAGACCGTCGAGGCGACGCGAACGCAAAAGAGAGAGGGAATTTCTAATGAGTAAGATTCTTGGTATCGACCTTGGTACTACTAACTCCGCCATGGCCGTTCTCGAGGGCGGTTCTCCGACCATTATCGTGAACGCCGAGGGCGACCGCACCACCCCGTCTGTCGTGGGCTTCCGTGCCGACGGCGATCGCGTCGTGGGCAAGGCCGCTAAGAACCAGGCTGTCACCAACCCCAAGAACACCGTGTTCTCCATCAAGCGCTTCATGGGCCGCAAGTACTCCGAGTGCACCTCCGAGATCAAGACCGTGCCGTATGAGGTCAAGGAGGGTCAGGGTGGCCGTGCCGTCGTCGATATCGAGGGCAAGGATTACACCGCCGAGCAGGTGAGCGCCATGACGCTCGCAAAGATGAAGGCCGACGCCGAGAAGTATCTGGGCGAGACCGTCACCGACGCCGTCATCACCGTCCCGGCCTACTTCAACGACGCCCAGCGTCAGGCCACCAAGGATGCCGGTAAGATCGCCGGCCTCAACGTCAAGCGTATCGTCAACGAGCCGACCGCTGCTGCTCTGGCCTATGGCCTGGACAAGCAGGGCACCGACCAGCGCATTCTGGTCTTCGACCTGGGCGGCGGCACCTTCGACGTCTCCATCCTCGACCTCGCCGACGGCGTGTTTGAGGTTCTGTCCACCTCGGGTGACAACCACCTGGGCGGCGACGACTGGGATCAGCGCGTCATCGATTGGATGGCCGATAAGTTCCAGCAGGAGAACGGTGTCGACCTGCGTCAGGACCCCATGGCCCTGCAGCGTCTGAAGGAGGCCGCCGAGAACGCCAAGAAGGAGCTCTCCGCCGCCCAGCAGACCACCATCAACCTGCCGTTCATTACCATGAACCAGTCCGGCCCGCTGCACCTCAACTACACGCTGACCCGTGCCGAGTTCGAGAAGATCACTCGTGACCTGCTCGAGCGCTGCAAGCAGCCTGTCACCAACGCCCTGCGCGACGCCAAGCTTAAGCTCTCCGATCTGACCGAGGTCATCCTCGTCGGCGGCTCCACCCGTATGCCCGCCGTCCAGGAGCTCGTCAAGACCATGACCGGCAAGCAGCCCAATATGTCCGTGAACCCCGACGAGGTCGTTGCTGACGGCGCTGCCGTCCAGGGCGGCGTGCTCACCGGCGACGTCGAGGGCATCCTGCTGCTCGACGTTACCCCGCTGTCGCTGGGCGTCGAGACCATGGGCGGCATCATGACCAAGATGATCGACCGCAACACCACGATCCCGACCTCCAAGACCGAGGTCTACTCCACCGCAGCCGACAACCAGACCAGCGTCGAGATCAACGTGCTCCAGGGCGAGCGCGAGCTTGCTCGCGACAACAAGTCGCTCGGTAAGTTCCAGCTGACCGGTATCCCGGCTGCCCGCCGCGGCGTGCCGCAGATCGAGGTCACCTTCGACATCGACGCCAACGGCATCGTCAAGGTATCCGCTAAGGACAAGGGTACCGGCAAGGAGCAGCAGATCACCATCTCCGGCTCCACCGCTCTGTCTGACGACGAGGTCGATCGCATGGTCAAGGACGCCGAGGCTCATGCCGAGGAGGACAAGAAGCAGAAGGAAGAGGTCGAGGTCCGCAACCAAACCGACAGCCTGTGCTACTCCACCGAGCAGACCCTCAACGAGCTGGGCGACAAGGTTTCCGCCGATGTGAAGTCCAAGGCCGAGGCCGCTATCGCCGACGCCAAGAAGGCGCTCGAGGGCTCTGACGTCGAGGCCATCAAGGCCGCTGGCGAGTCCCTGCAGTCCGTGGCCTACGAGCTGGCTCAGGTTGTCTACGCCGACGCTCAGCAGCAGACCGACGGCGCCGCCGGTGCCCAGCCTGCCGACGATGACGTTGTCGACGCCGACTACGAGGTTGTGGACGACGAGGACAAGTAATCATGTCCGCCCGTAAAGCTCGCACGGAGGCGGCCGCCGCTGGCGCCGCCCCCGTTGACTCTGAGGAGAAGGACGTGAAGATTCCCGTAGAGGCCGTCGACGATACCGAGGCCAACGAGGCCGAGGCCGCCGAGGCTGCCGAGAACCAGGTAGAGGATTCCAACAAGGAGGCGACGATGACCGAGGACGAGATGGTGGAAGCCGCTATCCGCGCCGGTGAGGAAGCCGCCGACAACGACTTTAAGCTCAAGTTCGAGCAGGCCCAAAAGGAGCTTGCCGACGTGCGCAGCGAGCTCGATGCTGCGGCAGAGGCCCAGAAGGCCGCCGAGGACAAGGCAAAGGACGCCACCGAGCGTACCGCCCGTCTGCAGGCCGACTGGGAGAACTTCCGTCGCCGCACCGCTAGCGAGCGTATCGCCGAGCGCGAGCGCGCGACCGAGAAGCTCGTCACTGCGCTGCTGCCGGTGATCGACGATATCGAGCGTGCAATCGACCATGCCCGCAGCCAGGAGCTTTCCGACGATTTTAAACAGTTCGTCGATGGCGTTGACGCGGTGCATGCCAAGCTGCTCGATGTGTTTGCGCACGAGGGCGTTGAGCCCATCGACCCCAAGGGCGAGGCGTTCGATCCGCTCGAGCACCAGGCCGTGGGGCGTGTCGAGGACGCATCGCAGTACGACGAGACCGTCAACGACGTGTACCAGAAGGGCTACCGCATGGCGGATCGCATCCTGCGTTCCGCGATGGTGACGGTGACCTACGGTGGCGAGAAGCGCCCCGCACCGGAGTCCGAAGCGGCGCCCGAGGATGCCACGGCCGATACGGCCGAGGGCACCGAGGAGTAATTGAGAAGGGCCCCGGGGCAACACCCGGGGCCCTTTCTGGCCAAGTGCCATATGACAGCATGAGCCGCCGTCCGCAGGGGCGGCGGATATAACAGGAGAGGAGCTACGATGGCTGCAGGCAAAACCTTCTATGACATCCTGGGCGTATCCAAGAGCGCCTCCGACAAAGAGATCAAGAGCGCGTTTCGCAAGCTCGCGCAAAAATATCACCCCGATGCCGGCGGCGACGAGGCCAAGTTTAAGGAGATTAGCGAGGCCTACGAGACGCTTTCGGACGAGAAGAAGCGCAAAGAGTACGACCAGATGCTCATGTTCGGCGGCATGCCGGGCGCGGGCGGCGCGTATGGCGGTAGCTACGGCGCCGGTGCCGGCGCGAGCGGCTGGGGCGATATCTTCGACAGCATCTTTAGCGGCAACGGCGCCTGGGGCAGCGATTGGGGCTCGGGCTTTGCCGGGGCCGCGGGCGCTGCCGGTGCGGGCGCGGGCCGCAACCGCGCGCGCAAGGGCGGCGACCTGTCGCTGACTGTCGACGTAACGGCCGAGGACGCGTTCCGCGGCGTGACGCACAAGGTCACCTACCGCATTCCCTCGACGGGCGAGCAGCAGACCATCACGGTCTCGGTTCCCGCAGGTGCGGTCGACGGCGGCAAACTACGCTACAAGCGTCGCGGCGAGTATGGCGTTGCGGGTGGCGAGCGCGGCGACCTGGTCGTGACCACGCATGTGGAGGAGCACCCGCTGTTTAAGCGCAAGGGTGCCGATGTGACCATGGAGGTACCGATCTCGGTTTACGAGGCGGCGCTCGGCTGCACGGTGGATGTGCCCACACCCGGCGGCGCGACGGTTCGTCTGAAGGTGCCGGCGGGCACCCAGACGGGCAAGAAGTTCCGCTTTAAGGAGATGGGCGCGCCCGATGTTAAGCACCGTGGCCGCACGGGCGCGCTGCTCGTCGAGATCAAGGTGCAGGTTCCCACGAACCTGTCCGACGATGAACGCGATGCCATGACCAAGCTGCGCGAGGCCGACACGCGCGACTATCGCGAGAAGGTCAATCGTTACAAGGCGACGTACTAGGGCGGTCGCGGCGCACGCCCACGCCCGCGGGCTTATGATGGACGATAACGAGACGGAAAGGGGTCAGGTAGCATGGCCGAGGACAATAGGAACAAACCGCTGTACATGATCAGCGTGGCGGCCGAGCTGACCGGCATGCACCCGCAGACTCTGCGCGTCTACGAGTCCAAGGGCTTGGTGAACCCCCAGCGCTCGGGCGGCAACACGCGTCTGTATTCGCGTGCCGATATCGAGCGCCTGGAGCTCATCAACCAGCTGACTGACGAGGGCATCAACCTTGCCGGCGTGGTGCGCATCCTCGATATGAAGGAGCGTGCCGAGGAGCGCGAGCGCGAGAACGAAAAGCTCCGCGCCCGCGTGCGCCAGCTCGAGGACGAGCTGCACGAGTATAAGATGCAGAAGAAGATCACCGCCCTGGCCCCGCGCGACGGCTCGGTCAACCCCGAGCAAGTCATGCGCAAACTGCTGGGCACGGGCGGCGACCTGTAGGCACTCATTGGGGACAGACTTAAATGAGTACCTGCAGAATGAGAGTGGATAATCTCCCGTTTTTTGCCTGTTTGCAGGCTCAAAGTGGGAGATTATCCACTCTCGTCATTTGAGCGTCTAAGTCTGCCTCCCCAGGACCTAACTCGTCCTCTGCTTTACTGAGATAAAGTGAACGCAGAGATTCGTAACCCACTCGCAACCGTTCTATGGCACGATATTGAACGAATGTATGCTATGCGCCCAAATCTTTTGGGCAGAGTGGGAGACAGTATGGTCAAGCTGTACGAGGACGGCATCTACCTGCGCGGCGGCAGCGAGGTTGTGCCTGCGGCCGAGGCTGCCGAGCGCGGTATTACGCAGACACCCGAGGATGCCAAGCGCGGCACCATCGCGTATTCGATCCTCCAGGCACACAATACGTCGGGCGACCCCGAGGCACTCAAGATTCGCTTCGATGCCATGGCGAGCCACGACATCACCTTTGTCGGCATCATCCAGACGGCGCGCGCTTCGGGCATGGAGCAGTTCCCGCTGCCTTACGTGCTCACCAACTGCCATAACTCGCTGTGCGCCGTGGGCGGCACCATCAATGAGGACGACCATGTCTTTGGCCTTTCCGCAGCCAAGAAGTACGGCGGCATCTTCGTTCCGCCGCACATCGCCGTCATCCACTCCTTTATGCGCGAGAACTTCGCCGGTTGCGGCAAGATGATCCTGGGTTCCGACTCGCACACCCGCTATGGTGCCCTGGGTACCATAGCCGTGGGCGAGGGCGGCGGCGAGTTGGCAAAGCAGCTGCTGCGCGACACCTACGATGTCGCCTATCCCGGCGTCGTGGCCATCTACCTCACGGGCGCCCCGCGCCCCGGCGTCGGCCCGCACGACGTGGCGCTCGCCATCATTCGCGCCGTCTTTGCCAAGGGCTACGTCAAGAACAATGTCATGGAGTTTGTGGGCCCGGGCATCGCGAGCATGACGACCGACTACCGCAACGGCGTTGACGTCATGACCACCGAGACCACCTGCCTGTCGAGCATCTGGGCCACCGACGAGGACACGCACGCGTTTTTGACCATGCACGGCCGCGGCGACGACTATCGCGAGCTCAAGCCCGCCGATGTCGCCTACTACGACGGTTGCGTCGAGGTCGACCTGTCGAGCATCAAGCCCATGATCGCACTGCCGTTCCATCCTTCCAACGGCTTTGAGATCGACGAGCTCAACGAGAACCTCGAGGACATCCTGCACGAGGTGGAGCTCGAGGCCGCCAAGATCGGCGAGGGCAAGACGCACTTTAGCCTGCTCGACAAGATCGTCGACGGCAAGCTGCACGTGCAGCAGGGCGTTATCGCCGGCTGCTCGGGCGGCAACTATGACTCCGTGGTCCAGGCTGCCCGCGTGCTCAAGGGCGCCAATACCGGCTGCGGCGAGTTCTCGCTGTCGGTCTATCCCACGAGCCAGCCCGTGGCGCTCGAACTTACACGCCGCGGCTACATCTACGACCTCATGGAGGCCGGCGCAATCGTGCGCACGGCATTCTGCGGCCCGTGCTTCGGCGCCGGCGACACGCCCGCCAACAACGGCCTTTCGATCCGTCACACCACGCGCAACTTCCCCAACCGCGAGGGTTCCAAGCCGGGTAATGGCCAGCTGAGCGCCGTGGCCCTGATGGACGCCCGCTCCATTGCGGCAACGGCTGCCAACGGCGGCGTCCTGACGCCGGCGACCGACCTGCCCGAGGACACTTGGGACGAGGCCTGCGAGTACACCTTTGACGACGCGCCGTACAAGAAGCGCGTGTACTGGGGCTTTGGCAAGGCGGAGCCTGCCGACGAGCTGGTCGAAGGCCCCAACATCAAGCCGTGGCCCGCGATGGAGCCGCTCGGCGACGACATCCTGCTCAAGGTTTGCTCCAAGATCATGGACCCGGTCACCACGACCGACGAGCTCATTCCCTCGGGCGAGACGAGCTCCTTCCGCTCCAACCCGCTGGGCCTGGCTGAGTTTACGCTGAGCCGCCGCGATCCGGCCTACGTCGGTCGTTCCAAGGAGGTCGACGCCGTGGAGAAGCGTCGCGTGGCCGGCGAGGCCGCGGGTGACCTGGCGGCGCTCGATGCCGAGCTTGCCGGCGTGTTTGAGGCACTGGCTGGCGCGGGTGTCGCGGCCGATGCCAAGGCGACCGAGTACGGCTCCATGCTCTATGCCAAGAAGCCGGGCGACGGTTCTGCCCGTGAGCAGGCCGCGAGCTGCCAGCGCGTGATCGGCGGCCTGGCCAACATCGTTCACGAGTACGCCACCAAGCGCTATCGCTCCAACGTGATGAACTGGGGCATGGTGCCCTTCCAGATGGAGGCCGAGCCCAGCTTTGAGGTGGGCGACTACGTCTTTGTGCCGGGCATCCGTGCCGCGCTCGATGGTGACCTAAAGGACATCGCCGCTTATGTGGTGCGCGCCGACGGTGCGGTCGAGCAGATCGAGCTCTATATTGCCGATATGACAGCGGAGGAGCGTGCCATCGTTAAGGCCGGCTGCCTGATCAACTACAACAAGTTCAAGGCCGCTGCCGAGTAACGCACTTAATTGTCCGCCCGGGGCTTACCCTTTCCCGCTCGCTCACGCGCTTCGCGAGGGTCGCGTTCGGGAAAGGGTAAGCCCCGGGCTACATTTCTGCGTTCTCGTTGGGTCTTGAGGGACGCTAAAAAAAGAATGAGCTTGATGCCGCCTCTTTTATTGGGGCGGCTTCTTTTTGTCGAAACCCACCACATTGGGGTCAGGCACCTTTGTGGTGGTGGGGGTGAGCTCAATGTCGGTGTGCACGTTGAGCGACATTCTAATGAGCGTCTCTACAGGATTTCATCTGGGTTGGCGGGTTTGGTTGTTTTGGGGATGCCGAGTTTGGATGACGCGAAATCGTCAACATTGTCCTTAATTCCGTCTTTGGTGTAGACAGTGACCATATAGGTGCTGTGTCCGAATTCGCCCTTGTCGCGTGTTGCCCAGGCATCCCAGTAGGCGGCCCCGTTTCGCCCTTTGATTTTTCCGACACGGCGGAGTTCTGTTCGCTTTAATTTCTGGTTGCTATAGATGGTTCGACCGGCCTCCTCGGTGAGCCCGCACTGTCCAAGCATCTTGTCGAGGACTTGGTTCATGTGGCGCTCATCGGTGTTTGGTGCGTAGTCGTAGGCGAGGGTGATGAAGTCGAGTGGCTGGTCGTCGATTAGATAGTTTAGCGTCTGAGGTCCAAGGCAGAAATAGGGGGAGCATCCGTCGATCTGACCGAGCAGTGGCAACTTTGACTGCCAACTTCCGGTGGGAATTCCATCTTCGTAAAACACGCCGCGACAGATAAAGGAGAGCGAGGTGGCACGCGAGCCGGCGTCGACCATTCCGCATAAATCGAAGGGCGAGGTGATACCAAGGGAAAAGGGCGTGATGACGATAAGGAAGAGCATCACGATGGGTATGGCGAGAATGGCGATGACGTTGCGACCGGTGGAATGAGGCGGCTTCATATGCGCTCCTCGAGACAAAGATCTGTTGAGGATAGGCAGAAATGGATATGTTCAGAGAGCAATTCAAGTTTAATCTCATTGCGCGAGATGGTCGACCGTTAGCGTCGAAAACCACCACAAAGGTGCCTGTCCCCTTTGTGGTGGTGAGGAGCGCGCGGCTTCTTTTGGTAATAGTGCTGGCTGGCGATATCATTAGTGCAGGTAGCGAAGGTTTGCGTTGCGAGGTGCTTTGCTGTGAGAAGTCCTGCCCGTATTGGATTGATTGTTTTGGCGCTTGCGATTGCCGTGGTTGGCATGGGCACTGTCGGCATGGCGTTTCTACCTGCTGCGGTGACGGAGCCGGTGGTCAAGCCTGTGACTCAATCTGTCGAACTTCTGACCGGCGACGACAAGCCCGAGACCATTACCGTTGATTTTGATGAGCAACCGGCTGCGCTGGGCATTAGTAATTATCCACGTATTCAGCTTGGGGCTATGCGCTATACCACGGATTCTAGTCTGATCGACAGGGCGTCCGAGCTGCTCAAGGGCAAAACCTTTAAGCGTTGGTACGGATATGCGTCCTATCGGGCAAAAGCGAACGACATGGTTGGCGGATGCCACTCTTCCATCGAGCTGGACACTGCAAACGGCGCAAAGTTATGTGATGTCTCGTACGATCCGGGCTACGAGGGCAATGAGGGGCCGGGCATCTACATCATGGACGGCGATGTCGCCTATGTCATGGAGGGCGACCAGACCGAGCTCAACGATTTTATGGGTCAGTGTATCCAAGATGCCTATAAACAGACCTGCCTGCCTGACCCGCAGACTGCACGCGATAGTGGGTCTGCCCGTACATGGCTGTTCGAGGATGAGATGCCCTGGACCGTCGAATCGGGAAGTACGGGTTCGGCAAGTAAATAGAGACTAGAGACTGCAACCACCACAAAGGTGCCTGTCCCCTTTGTGGTGGTTTGCATGTCATGAGAGCACTCAGAAAATCTTATATATAGAGACTTAGATTTGTGTATAAGATCGTACAAAGCTGGCAACAATACTTCTCGAACAACGTGAAGCCGCCCCGTAGGGCGGCCGCCCCAAGAGAGGTGATTCCATGAGAATCGATAAGCTAGCAATGACGTCGCGCGAGGCGCTGCAGACCGCCATGAGCACGGCTGCCGATGCACAGGCCGGCGCGGTGGAGCCGATCCACCTGCTGTCTGCCCTGCTCGGTGCCGGCGAGCGCAATATCTCCGTGATCATCGAGCGCATCGGTGCCGACCCGGCTCAGCTCGCACGCTCCACACAAGATGCCATCGACCATGCGCCCAAGGTGTCGGGCGAGGGTCAGCAGATGGGCCTGTCCAACGAGCTCGTTCGCGTGATCGAGAAGGCCGAGAAAAAGGCCACCAAGATGGGCGACAGCTTTGTGGTGACCGAGCATCTGCTGATGGCACTTGCCGAGGACAAGGGTGAGGCGGGTCGCGTGCTGCGTGACGCCGGCGTGACCAAGGAGCGCATCGAGCAAGTCTACGAGGAACTGCGCGGCGATGACCGCGTGACGTCTGCCGAGGACAAGACGCAGTTTGAGGCGTTGGAGCAGTACGGTCGCAACATCTGCGATCTGGCTCGCGCCGGCAAGCTCGACCCGGTCATCGGCCGTACCGACGAGATCCGTCGTACTATTCAGGTTCTGTCCCGCCGCACCAAGAACAACCCCGTGCTTATCGGCGAGCCGGGCGTCGGCAAGACGGCCATCGTCGAGGGCATTGCTCAGCGAATCGTGGCCGGCGACGTACCGAGCACCCTGCGCGACCGCGACCTCATCGAGCTCGACATGAGCGCGCTGGTCGCCGGCGCCAAGTACCGCGGCGAGTTCGAGGACCGCTTGAAGGCCGTGCTCAAGGAAGTGCAAAAATCCGAAGGCAAGGTCATCCTGTTCATCGATGAGCTCCATACCATCGTGGGCGCGGGTGCCACCGAGGGCTCCATGGACGCCGGCAACATCCTCAAACCGGCGCTCGCTCGTGGCGACCTGCACGCGATCGGCGCGACCACGCTCGACGAGTACCGCAAGTACATCGAGAAGGACGCGGCGCTCGCCCGTCGTTTCCAGACCGTGATGGTCAGCGAGCCTACCGTCGAGGACACCATTTCAATCCTGCGTGGCCTGAAGGAGAAGTACGAGATCTTCCACGGCGTACACATCACCGATAGCGCGCTCGTGGCTGCCGCCGACCTCTCCGACCGCTACATCGCCGACCGCTTCCTGCCCGACAAGGCTATCGACCTGGTCGATGAGGCCGCGAGCCGCCTGCGCATGGAACTCGACAGCATGCCGGTCGAGATCGACGCCACCACGCGTCAGCTCACCCAGCTGCAGATCGAGGAACAGGCGCTCATGAAAGAGACCGACGACGCCTCTAAGGAGCGTTTGGAGGCTCTGCGCCAAGAGATTGCCGAAGTCCAGGAAAAGCTCAACGTGCAAAAGGCCGGCTGGCTCAACCAAAAGAACGCCATCGACCACGTGCAGGAGCTTAAGGGCCAGCTTGACGCGGCCAAGAGCGAAGAGGAGCGCGCGACGCGCAACGGCGATCTGGGCCGTGCGTCCGAGCTTCGCTATTCTGTGATCCCGGGTCTGCAGCAGCAGATTCAGGATTCCGAGGCTGCGCTCGAGGCGCAAAAGCAGCAGGACGGCGAGGGCCTCAACGAACAGGTGACCTCCGATGAGATCGCTGAGGTCGTGAGCGCCTGGACCGGTGTGCCCGTGTCCAAGATGATGCAGGGCGAGCTCGACAAGTTGAAGGGCTTGGAGGGCGAGCTGCATAAGCGCGTTATCGGTCAGGACGAGGCCGTCTCCGCTGTAGCCGCGGCCGTGCGTCGCAGCCGTGCGGGTCTCTCCGACCCAGACAAGCCCATCGGCAGCTTCTTCTTCCTGGGCCCCACCGGCGTAGGCAAGACCGAGCTCGCCAAGGCGCTGGCCGAGTGCCTGTTCGATGACGAGCGCGCGCTCGTGCGTATCGACATGTCCGAGTATATGGAGAAGTTCAGCGTCCAGCGTCTGATCGGTGCGCCCCCGGGATACGTGGGCTATGACGAGGGCGGCCAGCTCACCGAGGCCGTGCGCCGTCGTCCCTATTCCGTGATCTTGCTCGACGAGATGGAGAAGGCTCATCCGGATGTCTTTAACGTACTGCTGCAGGTGCTCGACGACGGCCGTTTGACCGACGGTCAGGGTCGCCAAGTGTCCTTCAAGAACACGATTATCATCATGACGTCCAACGTGGGCTCCAAGGCTATCGCCGATCTGTCCGGCAAGGACGAGGAGGAGATGCGCCATCAGGTTGACGGGGCCATGGCTCAAACCTTCCGCCCCGAGTTCCTCAACCGTATCGACGATATCGTGGTGTTCCATCCGCTCGGCATGGCGCAGATCGAGAAGATCGTCGACATCCAGCTCGCCGACGTCCGCGCGCGTCTGGCCAAGGAGCGCATGACGCTTGCCATCACCCCGGCGGCCAAGCAGATGCTCGCCGTGGGCGGCCTGGACCCGGTCTTTGGCGCCCGTCCGCTCAAGCGTCTGGTTCAGCGCGAGGTCGTGGATGCCATCGCCGCCGCTATCATCGACGGCACGGTGCGCGAGGGCGATCAGGTGACAGTCGATGTCGACAAGGACGGCGGCTTTACCGTCGTGTGCGATAACACGCCGGCGGCCACCTACGAGGTCCCCGACGCCGAGTAGATTTTTGGGATATGCCTTAAAATCTACCAGCCGTCTCTAAACGCCAAGGGCGGCGGATCCATTGGGTCCGCCGCCCTTTTTCGTGCGACAATCGATGATGCCGAACGGATGCGATGTAAGGAGCTATGCAGATGAAAGACGAGATCAAGACAAGCGCGCCGGCGCCCAGGCCCACGTCCAAGCCGGCGCCCAAGCCGCGCGACCCCTACATCCGTGCCGAGAACGAGGACGATGACGGCTACGATCCCTACAGCGATCGCCGCCCCGAGCGCGAGCCCCTCTTCGAAGCTGACCCCTGGCGTTAAGTAGCTCATTTGGGACGGGGCTTTTTTAGCTACTTTGTTTTCGGCTAGAGGCGTTCATGCCTGCCCCCCTCGGCCGCTCGATATCCTCCGGGAGGGGCCACTAATAGAAAACTTGCTTATCCATTAATCAAGATACGCACAATCTTGCTCTCCTGCTAATCAAGAATCGTTATAATCTTGATTAGCAGGAGAGCAAGATTGGAGAATTATGGCATTCAACGACTTGGTGGCTCAAAAAATAAAGGACTTTGAGCAACAGGGGATTCCGCAGGTCTTTGAGCGCGACCTTGATCTGGGCAACCCGCAGGAGCCAAAGCGCGACAACATCGTATATGTGATTGTGGGCGCCCGTCGTTGTGGAAAGACGTATCGCCTGTATCAGGAGATACGGCGGCTTCAGGGCCAAGGCGTCGAGCTTGACCGGATGCTATATTTCAATTTTGAGGATGAGCGCTTGCGTCCGTATGAGCCATCGCTACTAGCGGACGTGCTCGATACATTCTATGCACTATATCCTGCTGCTCGAGGCGAGGGCGCCTACCTTTTCTTTGACGAGATCCAGGAAATACCCGAATGGGGTGCGTTTCTGCGACGCGTGGTCGATACGGAGAAGGCGACCGTTTACGTGACGGGATCTTCTTCTAAGATGCTGTCCTCAGAACTTAAGAGCGAGTTCAGGGGCCGTTCTCTTGTGCGAGAGCTTTTTCCGTTGAGTTTTTCGGAATACGTCCGATATAAGACGGGGAGCGTTCCTGAGTCGAACGCACCCTTCTCCTCGAGCGATGCAGCGTTGCTCCGACACCATCTGGTCGGATATCTCGAGCGAGGGGGATTCATCGCGACACTTGAGCAGACGCCCGCAGACGCGATTCAGCTGCTACAGGAATATGCGTCGCGAACGGTCGCCATGGACGTCGTTGAACGTTACGACGTCAAGAACCCCCGTTTGGCCTCGCTGTTTCTGGCGCGGTGCATGGCATCTTCGGGACGAGAGCTGTCAGTGAACAAAGTGTACAACGAGTTCAAGAGCAGACAGATATCCGTCAGTCGAAATACGCTCAGCGACTTACTTGAGTATTACGAGGACGCCTACCTGCTGTTTTCGGTGCCGGAGTTCACGCGTTCGCTTGCAAATAATACGCGGTCTGCGTCTAAGGTCTACGCCGTCGATCCTGCGATGTTCGGAGCGTTCTCCCCCGCATCGGCATTGGATCATGGTCAGAGGCTCGAGACCGCGGTGTTCAATGCGCTCAGAAGAAGGACCCCCGCCGTGCGGCCCGGTTCGGTTTGCCGCCTGCTGATTAAAGATAAGAATAAAAGCCATGAGGTGGACTTTGTGGCTGGGGATGCACTGCTCATGCAGGCTTACGGCCTGATTCAGGTAAGTGTGGATATGACAAGCGAGAAAACGCGCGAGCGCGAAATTGCCGCGCTCGATGCCGCGATGGCCCAGTTTGATCTTGGCGAGTCGGTAATCGTTACCATGGATGAGCAGGCCGATATTCCATGCAAACACGGCGTGGTACATGCTGTGCCCGCATGGAAGTGGCTCCTTTCCTAATCGTCTATGGATTTGCGAGGCCAGGACTCAGGTGTCATGGTCCGCTAGTCCTGGGCCTTGATGCTCGGCAGGAGAATCTGGGCGAGGTAGTCGGTCTCGAGTTTGGTCGCAGCGTCGGCCTTGCCGTCTTTGCCGACCAGTACGTTCTTGATCTGGCTATAGGTGTAGCGGTTGCCGGTCGTGAGCTCGACAAGCTCAATGGCCGAGTCCATAGGGTAGGTCGACACGGGATTCTGCGTCCGTCCGTTGATGGTCTGGGGCACCACGTACGGATAGACGGGACCGCTGGCGTAGACGGTATAACCGTTGCCTAGGTTGGCCGCACCCAAAACCGTATCGCCCTCATCGGGCGTAAAGCTCTCGCCCTCGCGCACTGCGACGAGCGTCACAATCGGTGTATCGCTGTCGCCGGCAAGATAGATGCATAGCGTGCTGCCATTTTGCCAAGTCTCGACCTTGCCGTACCACTCGACGGGGATATCGAGCTGGTAGAGGTCGGTTGCCTTGTGGCGGGCGTCGGCATCACGGGCCGCCTGTGCCTTTTGCGCGCTCACGGCATTGACGGCGGCGTCGCGCCGCGCGGTTGCCGCCTGCTGGAGCACCTTGGCGGTGGCGGCGGAGCTCGCGCCTCCCTCCTCGGCATATTTGGCGGCGGCATCGATCTGGTCGTCAGTCACCGTGTCGGCCGAAGGCACCTTGAGTTTAAAGGCGGCCTGGCTGCTTAGGTCCTGTCCGTCGCTCTTGATCGTGACCTGCGCCTTGGTGGTCGGAACGGTATAGATGGTGCCGTCGGCCGCGATGGGAGAGGCAGCGATGGAGAGCGTGTAATCGCCGGGCAGCAGTTTGATGCCGCGGCCGTGCTCGTCAACATAGAGTGTTTCGCTCACGGAGGATCCGTCAGAATCCTGGCCACTCACTTGTACGGGAATCTTGGAGCCGGCGGAACAGTCGAGCCCCGCGGCATGTACGCCAATCTGCACCGACATCATCGTGTGGGCATTGGCGGCGACAGCGGCAGCCTGCTCTTGCTGATATCCGTTCCAGACAGCATAGCCTGCACCGCCGGCGACAAGCGCAACGGCCACAGCGCCGGCAACCATCAGATTGCGGCGCTTGGGCGACATCTTACGATGACGAACCTCGGCCTCGCGTGCCGAGGGAACGGACGGCAGGGGAATATCGCCCATGGCGATGGTCTCGTCCACGGCTGGTGCGGAACCCAGGCCAGGAAGCTCGCGGGTCAGCGAATCCTCGGCCGGCAAGCTGTCGAGCAAGACGGTTTCCTCGCCCGTGTCGGATTCGGGCTGATTGCCGGCCTCGCTTTCGGTGTCTTCGTGACCTGCCTCGTCTTCGGTGGGCGCGGCGCCATCGTCTTTTGCATCCTGATCATCGAGCTGCGCCTCGATTTCCGGCTCATCCTGCACATTAACGCTCGAATCGTCAAACGTAATCTCGGCCAGCGCGATCTGGTCTAGACTCTCCAGGGCCTCGGCACACGCTTCTGCATCTTGGACCGCATCCTCTTGGCCCATCGTCTCATCTTTCATATATCCCCCAAGCTCAATATCGGGACAACAATGTACCCAAAAACGGGGGCTCCATAGAGCCGCCGCATGATTTGAAATCCGATTTTATATATGCGCGTGTTTTTGAATAGATGAATAGAGGCGCAACGACAAAAAGCCCCCGGAAAGCGAGCGAAACGCTTTTCGGGGGCTCTGCGAGACATTGGATTGAAAGGCCTGGTGAGCGGGCCTATGCCCAAGTGCCAACAGCGGCCAACATGTTACTCGGCGTGCGCGTAATCAACCTTGGCACGGCGAGCGGTGGCCTTCTCCCAATCGCTGGTGCCCTCAAAGACATCCTGCTTGTAGGGATTGCGGCCGAGCTTCTTGGCGCGGTAGGCGATGTAGATGATCGCGGCGACGTTGGCGACCAGTGCGGCGATCGAGACCGCGGTAGCGGCACTGGGGTCGAGCGTGGAGTGGGTTACAAAGATGGACTCCTCCTGGAAGTAGGGGAACACCTGGGCAAACATGCACCAAATGGCAAGCGTAAAGGCGCGATTCTGGATCCAGCCGCCCTTGTTCCAGATAAAGGCGGCGACGGTGGGCGCCAGCAGCAGCGCAAAGCCGCAGAACCAGGAGTGGGTGGGCAGGCAGTTGTAGGTGTAGCAGAAGTTCCAGATATCGTAGGCGATGATGTAGACCCAGGTCATGTCGGGCCACAGCATGTCGGTCTTGTCCTCGGAGGCGTAGACGCTCCACCAACCGGTCATGCAGAAGATGTTGATGATGCCTGCGATGCCGTTGAACACGTTGTTCCAGCCGGCCAGCTGCGTGGCGCCCTCGGAGGTGACCCAGGTGGACTCGCCCAGGACAAAGAAGTGATAGGCGCTCTCGAAGTCGGACACGACGGCGATCATGATGTTGATGGCGACGATCACAAACGGCCACGCACGGAACCAATGCGCCTTGCCGATCTTGCCCCACTGGTACTTAATGGCAATGAAGCCCCAGCAACCGGCCAGCGCCGCGTACACCTTGGCGTAGTGGAACCAGCTGTTCTGGTACACATGGGTGGGGTTGGTGAGCGCCCACTCGGCACCCTGCGAGACGCCGATGGCGATGGCGACGCAGTAGATGGTCATGGCCAGCGGAGCCACGCCAAAGATGATGGCCGCGCCCAGCTTGGTGCGGCGGCCGACCTCGTTGAGCACGATCAGGCCAATAAAGACCATGGCCCAGCCGGCCCAGTGGATAAGGGTATCGCTACCCCAAACATCGAACAGCATGCTGCTCTCCTTTCACACGCCCGCGGCCCCTCTTCCGATCGCGGGCAGTTTGGCCAGATGTCGTCAGTTCTGGGGCTTGCGCTCCGGATACTTGGCGGTATAGCCCTCGATGTGGAGTGTCGAGGCGATGATTTCCTTGACCGTCTCGTCGGGCACATCGGGGTGCGTGCGGATATACATCAACAGTCCCATGATGAGGGTGTAGAACGTCTCGTAGACATGGTCGATGCGCAGCTCATGATGGGCGACAAAATCCACCACGGTGGTGTCGCAGATGTACTGAGCCACGCGCTGAACCACGTTGTGCAAAAAGCCGCCGTAGAGCGCGCCACTGCTTGAGGTGAGCGTACTCGGCAGTTCGTGGCCGCTGGCGACCAGACGCTTAAAGAGCGGGGCGACGGTGTCGAGCGCGCCCTCGATATCGCCGACGGTGCGGCCGGCGTTCCACTGCTCGAGCTTGGAGATAAAGCCGTCGATCGCCTCGTCCATAACAGCGGTGACGGCGGCGTCCATATCGGCAAAGTAGTGGTAGAACAATGAACGCGTGCAGCCGGCTCGCTTGGTCACGGCCGATACCGATAGGTGGGACACGCCCAGCTCGGAACTCACGGTGCGCACGGCGGCGAGGATCTCGCGACGGCGCTCGTCGCCCGTCAAGCGCTTTGTCGCGCTATCGGATGCGGGGACGGCATCGACCACAGAGGTATCTGCTGTGTTGTTGCCCATGTTTTGCCGCCTTCCATCCTCTTTTGCTTGACCGTTCGCCTAACAGTCTTGAATATTGTTGACGGTTCGTCAATACTATTTTTGACACAATGTCAACAATGGCGGGTGAACGGCATGGGGGCATGCCCGGCCTGCAAAAAAGAGGGGTGCCGCGGTCTCGCCGGGCTGCGGCAAGAGAAGGGACAACCATGATTCTCAACGGACCGGGAATTAGCTACACCGAGCCCGACATCGGTTCGGAGTTCGTGCCGCCGCTGCCGGAGCATCCGCGCGAGGCCATCGTCAAGCTGTGCGAGCACTGCACCAACCGTCTGCTGCATCGCGACGAGCTGCTGGGCTACGAGTACTGGTCGTTTGCCGAGGCCGCAACCGACGAGCAGGCCGAGGTACTCTGCAAGATGAAGATGCGCCGTCCCTATACGCTGCCCGAGATGGTCAAGCTCACCGGCATGCCCGAGGCCGATATCGAGAAGATGCTCGACGACATGAGCTACACGGGTCTGCTCGAGTACAACTGGGAAAATCCCGAGCGCGCCAAGCAGTGGGTGCTGCCCATGCTGGTGCCGGGTTCCGCCGAGTTCCTCAACATGCGCGTGAGCCAGCTCGAGGAGCACCCGGTCTATGCCAAGTTCTTTGAGCAGGCGTCCAAGGGACCGCTGTCCAAGGCCACGCCGATGGTGCCGCCCGGCGGTGCCGGCATCGGCATGCATGTCATTCCGGTCGAGAAGGCCATCGATGCCGCGAGCACCTCGGTGCCGATCGAGCATATCGAGCATTGGCTCGACAAATACGATGGCAAATATGCCGCTAGCACCTGCAGCTGCCGCGCGAGCCGTCGCGTGATGGGAGAGGGCTGCGCCGACGACCCGGCCGATTGGTGCATCGCCGTGGGCGATATGGCCGACTACGTGGTCGAGACCGACCGCGGCCATTATGTGACGCGCGAGGAGGTCTACGACATCCTGCGCCAGGCCGAGGACAACGGCTTTGTGCACCAGATCACCAACATCGACGGTGAGAACAAAATCTTCGCCATCTGCAACTGCAACGTCAACGTGTGCTACGCCCTGCGCACTTCGCAGCTGTTCAACACGCCCAACCTGTCGCGCTCAGCCTATGTCGCCAAGGTCGAGAAAGACAAGTGCGTGGCCTGCGGTCGCTGCGTTGAGGTGTGTCCGGCCGGCGCCGCCAAACTGGGCCAGAAGCTCTGCAGCAAAAAGGCCGGCGGCCGCGTGCCCGAGTATCCGCGCCAGGAGCTGCCCGATGCCACCAAGTGGGACCACACCAAGTGGTCGCCCAACTACCGCAACGACAACCGCATCGAGACGCATGAGTCCGGCACCGCTCCCTGCAAGACGGCCTGCCCCGCGCATGTTGCCGTTCAGGGCTATTTGAAGCTCGCGGCTCAGGGTCGCTATGACGAGGCGTTGGCGCTCATCAAGCGCGAGAACCCGTTGCCCGCTATCTGCGGCCGTGTGTGCAACCGCCGCTGTGAGGATGCCTGCACCCGCGGTCGCGTGGACGAGGCCGTGGCCATCGACGAGGTCAAGAAGTTTATCGCCCAGCGCGATCTGGACGCCGCGACTCGCTATGTCCCGCCCGTGGTGACGCCGACGCGTGCCGGCGGCTTCGACCAGAAGATCGCCATCATCGGTGCCGGCCCGGCCGGTCTGTCCTGCGCTTTCTACCTGGCCGAGAAGGGCTACAAGCCCGTCGTGTTCGAGAAAAACGAGCGCCCGGGCGGCATGCTCACCTATGGCATTCCCAGCTTTAAGCTGCAGAAGGATGTTATCGAGGCCGAGGTCGAGGTTATTCGCCTGATGGGTGCCGAGTTCCGCTATGGCGTGGAAGTCGGTCGCGACGTGACGCTCGACGAGCTGCGCGCGCAGGGCTTTAAGGCCTTCTACGTTGCCATTGGCTGCCAGGGCGGCCGCCTTGCCGGCATTCCGGGCGAGGATGCCGAGGACGTGACCGTGGCCGTCGACTTCCTTCGCGAGGTTAACAGCGGCAAGATCGACGCGCTGCCCGGCCGCACCATTGTGGTGGGCGGCGGCAACGTTGCTATCGATGTCGCGCGCAACGCCTGCCGTCTGGGCTCTGAGCACGTTGAGATGTTCTGCCTGGAGAGTGAGGCCCAGATGCCCGCCAGCGAGGAGGAGCGTCGCGAGGCCATCGAGGACGGCGTGCACATCAGCTGCGGTTGGGGCCCCAAGGAGGTTCACCTGGACGAGGCCGGTCATGTGCGCGGCATCACCTTCAAGCGCTGCACGCGTGTCTTTGACGACGAGGGCCGTTTTGCGCCCGAGTACGATGAGAACGATCTGCGTCGTGTCGATGCCGACCGTGTCGTCATGTCGATTGGCCAGTCCATTGTGTGGGGCGACCTGCTGGCTGGCTCCAAGGTGGAGCTTGGCCGCGGTCAGGGTGCCCTTGCCGATCCTCAGACCTACCAGACCGCCGAGCCAGACATCTTTGTGGGCGGCGACGTCTACACCGGTCCGAGTTTTGCCATCGATGCCATCGCCGCCGGCCACGAGGCCGCCGTGTCCATCCATCGCTTTGTGCAGCCGGGGTCAACGCTCACCATCGGCCGCAACCAGCGCCGCTACACCGCGCTTGACCGCGACGATGTTGTGATTGAGAGCTACGACAACGCGAGCCGCGAGGTTGCCCATGTGGACCGCGAGCGCGAGAAGGCCGCGCCGTTTAGCGAGTACGTCGAGACCTTTACCAAAGAGCAGGTGCGCGCCGAGACCGCCCGTTGCCTGGGCTGCGGCGCCTCGATCGTCGACCCCAACAAGTGTATCGGCTGCGGCCTGTGCACCACCAAGTGCGCGTTCGATGCCATCCATCTGGATCGCGATCGCCCCGAGTGCTCCACGATGGTCAAATACGAGCAAAAGCTCCCCAGCCTGGGCAAGTACGCTTTGAAGCGTGCGATCAAAATCAAATTTGGGAAGAAATAAAAAACGCAACAAACAAGAGAACGGCGCAGAGAACGGTTGGACAGCGAGCGAGTCCCAGGCGTGGCGAGGTGCCTTGAAAGAGGAGGGCATAGGGCTTTTGCCCATGCCCGACGATTGAAAGGCAGATCGTCCGTCTGGGGCTCGCGCAGCGTCAAGTCGACCGCCGTTCGTTAGAACGGCGGAAGAAAAAGTGCATGAATTAGGAATCGTCTATCACATCATTCGCGATGTCGAGAATGTGGCGCGCGCCAATGGCGTGAGTCGCGTTTCGAACGTGACGCTGCTCCTGGGCGAGGTCTCGGGCGTCGTTCCCGATCTGCTGCTTGATGCTTGGCGCTGGGCGGCAGATAAAAAGCCTATCACGCAGGGCGCGGAGCTTATTGTGGAGCCTGTCGAGGCCGTGACGCATTGCGAGGCGTGCGGCTGCGACTACGCGACGGTCGAGCACGGCAAGACCTGCCCCCATTGCGGTAGCGGCGAGACCTATCTGCTGCAGGGCCATGAGGTCATGATCAAGCAGATCGAGACCCCCGACGAGGACCCGACAGACGCTGCCCCCGACGGCCTATCCGATGCCGTCGACGCCGCCAACCCCCTCCACATCGCCTAACTTAGTCGTTGGGGACGTTCTTAAACGACTAGTCGAAAAAGAACGTCCCCAATGACTAGCCATTTAAGAACGTCCCCAATAACTACTTTGCTAGAGCATATCGCTCGCCATTAGTCAAGGCATAGCTGTTTAAACGAAATAGCCTCAGTCTCAGCACGTTTGCATCTGTTTAAAAGCGGTAATAATGACAGCATGCGCATATCCGTCGTGTAAGTATTGGTTGGGTATCAGTTATCAGCGGCAGATCAGCCAATGATGCTGGAATGTAATCAACTTGTACAAATTAAGACATTTAAACAAATAATGCTACCTTTTGCAGTTTTTCAAACAATTCTGCTGTATTTGCAGCTATACTCCATAACTGTCGTGTAGGAATTACGTAGACAAAAAGGAGGTTATGTGATGGTAAGTATTGTTCTTGCTAGCCATGGTGACTTGGCGGCTGGAATCAAGCAGACGGGCTCGATGGTCTTTGGCGATCAGCCGTCTGTTGCCGTGGTCTCGCTCGAGCCGAGCATGGGCCCCGACGACTTCCGTGCCAAGGTCGAGGAGGCAATCGCTTCCTTCGAGGACCAGGAGCAGGTGCTCTTCCTCGTTGATCTGTGGGGCGGCACGCCGTTCAACCAGATCAGCGGGCTCATCGAGGGCCACGATTCCTGGGCTATCGTCACCGGTGTCAACCTGCCTATGCTCATCGAGGCATATTCGCAGCGCTTTGACGCAAAGAACACTGCACATGCGATCGCAAAACATCTCGTGACTGAGGCTAAGGCCGGCGTGCGCGTCAAGCCCGAGTCTCTGGAGCCCGAGGAGAAGAAGCCGGCTGCGGCCGCCGCTGCTCCTGCGGGTGCCATTCCTCCGGGAACGGTGATCGGCGACGGGCACATCAAGATCGCCCACGTCCGTATCGACACGCGCCTGCTGCATGGTCAGGTGGCCACCACGTGGACCAAGCAGATCAACCCCAACCGCATCATCGTGGTCTCCGACGGCGTTGCTCACGACGAGCTCCGCAAGACCATGATCGAGCAGGCTGCCCCTCCGGGAGTCCACGCCAACGTCGTGCCTATCAAGAAGATGGCCGAGGTCGTCAAGGACACGCGCTTTGGCGACACCAAGGCGATGCTGCTGTTCGAGAACCCGCAGGATCTGCTCAGGGCCATCGAGGCCGGCGTCGACATCAAGGAAGCCAACATCGGTTCCATGGCCCACTCCAAGGGCAAGGTCGTCGTCACTAACGCTGTCGCTATGGGCGATGACGATGTCAAGACCATCGAGGCTCTCAAGGCCAAGGGCGTCAAGTTCGAGGTCCGCAAGGTTCCTTCGGATTCCTCCGAGGATCTCGACGCCATGTTGAAGAAAGCTAAGGCCGAACTGGCCGCTCAAGCATAGTAAAGGAGGGTCCGATACATGTCTGCAATCACTATTCTGCTTGTTGCGATTGTCGCGTTGCTTGCCGGTATGGAAGGCATTCTGGATGAGTTCCAGTTCCATCAGCCGCTCGTGGCATGCACGCTTATCGGTCTCGTAACCGGTCACCTTCAGGAGGGCATCCTCCTGGGCGGTTCGCTCCAGATGATGGCCCTTGGCTGGGCTAACGTCGGCGCCGCCGTCGCGCCTGACGCCGCTCTGGCCTCGGTCGCTTCTTCGATCATCATGGTGCTCGCCCTCAACGGTGGCGCCACCGATTCGGCCAAGGCCGTTACCGCCGCCATCGCCGTCGCCGTCCCGCTGTCGGTCGCTGGTCTGTTCCTGACCATGATCTGCCGTACCCTGGCTACCGCTATGGTTCACGGCATGGACGCCTGCGCCGAGAAGGGCGACTTCGCCGGCATCGAGCGTTGGCAGTACGCCGGCATCCTCATGCAGGGTGTTCGTATCGCCATCCCGGCAGTACTTCTGTGCATCATCCCGGCCGAGGCTGTTACCAACGCGCTTAACGCTATGCCCGATTGGCTGTCCGGCGGCATGGCTGTCGGCGGCGGCATGGTCGCTTCCGTCGGTTACGCCATGGTCATCAACATGATGGCCACCAAGGAGACCTGGCCGTTCTTCATCCTCGGCTTTGTCCTTGCTGCCATCCCTCAGCTCACGCTGATCGCCCTTGGCCTCATCGGCATCTCCCTTGCCCTCATCTACCTTGGCCTTAAGGATCTGGCCAAGCAGGGTGGCGGCATGGGCGGTGGCTCCGGTGACCCGCTCGGCGACATTCTGAACGATTACGAGTAGGAGGGGAGTGATACATATGGCAGAGAACAAGATTCAGCTCACCAAGGCTGACCGTAAGAAGGTTTGCTTCCGTCATCAGTTCCTTCAGGGCTCGTGGAACTACGAGCGTATGCAGAACGGCGGCTGGTGCTTCGCAATGATCCCTGCGATCAAGAAGCTCTACACCAGCAAGGATGACCAGATTGCCGCTCTTAAGCGCCACCTGGAGTTCTATAACACCCACCCCTATGTTTCCGCCCCCGTCATTGGCGTTACCCTCGCCCTCGAGGAGGAGCGCGCCAACGGTGCTCCGATTGACGATGTCGCCATTCAGGGCGTCAAGGTCGGTATGATGGGCCCGCTCGCCGGCGTCGGCGACCCCGCCTTCTGGTTCACCCTTCGCCCGATTCTGGGCGCACTGGGCGCTTCCCTGGCCCTGTCCGGCAGCATCGCCGGTCCGCTGCTGTTCTTCTTCGCGTGGAACATCATCCGTTACGCTTTCCTGTGGTACACGCAGGAGTTTGGCTACAAGGTCGGCTCCTCCATCGCCAAGGACCTCTCCGGCGGTCTGATGGGCAAGGTCACCGAGGGTGCTTCCATCCTGGGTATGTTCATCATCGGCGCCCTGGTCGAGCGCTGGGTGTCCATCTCCTTCACCCCGGTCGTCTCCAAGGTCACGCAGTCTGCTGGCGCCTATATCGACTGGGCCAACCTGCCCGCCGGTTCTGAGGGCATCAAGCAGGCACTGACGATGTACAGCTCTGTCGGTGCCAACGCACTCGACCCGGTGAAGGTCACCACGCTTCAGGCCAACCTCGATCAGCTCATCCCCGGCCTTGCCGCCGTGTGCCTGACCCTTCTGGTCTGCAAGCTCCTCAAGAAGAAGGTCAGCCCGATCGTCATCATCCTGGCTCTCTTCGCCGTCGGCATCATCGGTCGCGTCTGCGGCTTCATGTAAGCACGCTTCGGCTTAAGACCGAGAGTTGCTAGGCAAGGGCTTTTGAGCCATTGAAACGGACCGCACCCGGTGGGTACACTGGATGCGGTCCGATTGTTTTTATTGGAGGGCGAGGCGCGTATGGCGCAATCTCAGAACAGCACGGTCGATTTGGCAACGCCGGCAACCTGCCTGATGGGGCTTACCAGTCACGGTAACGTGATGGTGGGCAATAAGGCGTTTGAGTACTATAACGAGCGTAATCCCGAGGATTATATCCAAATCCCGTGGGACGAGGTCGACTATATTGCCGCCGAGGTTTTGCGCGGCACCAAGAAGATTACGCGTTTTGCCATCTTTACCAAAGAGAATGGCCACTTTACGTTTTCGACGCGCAATGACAAGGAAACGCTTCGCGCGGTGCGTAAGTACATTGACGAGGACAAGCTCGTTCGTTCGCCCGACTTTATCGATGTGACGGCCAAGGGCGCCAAGAGCATCCCCTCCGTCATCAAAAGCCTCTTCCATAAAGGCGACTAGTCGCCTGGGACGTTCTTAAACGACTAGTCATTAAAGAACGTCGCAGACGACTATCTCGAAGAGTGGCTATGCGCTGCATGGTAGTGGCGCAAATCTGCTACACTAGTACAACATGCCTCCGTAGCTCAGGGGATAGAGCACCGCTCTCCTAAAGCGGGTGTCGACGGTTCGAATCCGCCCGGGGGCACCAGAAAAATCGCAGGTCAGGAGTTAATTTTGCTTCTGACCTGTTCTGGTTTTAGGGTTAAGAACTGCTTTTGTTTGTAAATCTGGTAAGTAAATAATTTAACTTACCGAGTTTTCCACTAAAAACAGGAAATCACCATTTTGGGGATAAAAAGTTTTCAACAGCCGTTAGTCGGTTCCATTTTGGTGAAGCGCTTCCTCAATTTGGGTAAAAAATTTCACCATTTTGATGATTCGGCTGCTTTGAGTTTTTGATAAAAACGCCTGTTCAGAAGCTTGCGCTATACCCATTTTGGTGAAACCAATTAATAGAGAAATATACTATAAAAATATAGGGACGGCGATGCCGTCCTCTTCGCTCGCGAAGCTCGCTGCGCGGCCACGTACCGTGTCCTTGCCGCCGGCTAAGCCGTCGATAAAGAATAGGGACAGCGATGCTGTCCCCCTTCGCTCGCGAAGCTCGCTGCGCGGTCACGTGCCGTGACCTTGCCGCCGGCTGTGCCGTCGATTGATTCGCTCACTGCGTTCGCTGATTGATTGATGGACTAATCCGTTTTCTCAGTCACACCAGTCATGAGTGCAGCGATTGTCATGTCGAATCCGTTAGCAATTTTACAGAGGTTAGAAAGACTGACATTTCTTCGTCCGACCTCTATCGAGGCGTAGTAAGACCTGTCCATGCCGATGCGATTCGCAAATTGTACTTGAGAGTAACCAGACTTTGATCTTAATTCTTTGCAGCGTAGACCAAAGGATCGTTGTAGCGGCGAGATATCCATGACAAAAAGAGTCATGGATTGTTGTATAAAAGCCAACGGACCATATACAACAATCCCTGTTAAGGCGCATAATTATCTCTATTGGAAAGCACCCTGATGCCCAGTCGGATAGGGCACGGAAAAGGAATGGAATAGCAATGACTCAGGGAAAGCATTTCGCTGCCGGCGGCGATCACTTCGCCACACTGCCAAACAAAAAGATTCACACTCCGAAGGGAATCGCGCGTCTGACCGTCACCGCGGCGACCATGGCCGCCATGACCGGATCGAGCCTCATCTCACCGTTCACGGCATTCGCCCAGACCGGTGACGGGGGCACGCAGCACCCCGCCGTGATGTCGCCGATCGCCGCCCACGCCGGCGCGGCAGCCGGTACCGGCGCAAAATCCGCCGCACAGACTATCGCGGACCTGCAGAAGGCAGTCGACGAGGCGAAGGCGAAGGAGGCCGCCGCCAAGGCATCCTACGATGAGGCCGCCGGTCCCTACAACGAGGTTGCTTCCGCCCGCGACCAGGCCAAGGCATCCTACGATTCTGCAGTCAGCGCCGGCAAGGCAGCCGACCGTGCGGCGATGGACGAGTACGCCCGTCAGGTCGCAGAGGGCAAGGACGCCGCCGATGCCGCCGGCAAGGACCTCGAGCAGGCGAAGGCGGGTCTCGCAGACGCTAAGGCGGATGCATCCGAGAAGGACGAAGCGTACCAGTCCGCCCTCAAGGCGGCCCAGGATGCCAAGGATGCCCTCGATAAAGCCAAGGCCGATGCCGTAGGCGCCACCCCGGAGGCAATCAGTGCCGCCGAGCAGGCCGTGCGTGACGCCCAGGATGCCGTGAGCAGGGCACAGGCCGAACTCGCCAACGCCAACGCGACGCTTGCCGATGCCCAGTCCAAGCTGGTTGCGGCCCAGTCTGCAAAGGATGCCGCCGATTCTGTCCTCGCTGCAGCCAAGCAGAACAAGGACGCGGCGGATGCGAAGGCCGCAGCCGCCAGCGCCGCCTACGAGAAGGCGAAAGCAGACCTCGCCGCAGCGGAGGCAGGCGCCAGCGGTCCGGAGTACGATGCCGCGAAGCAGAAGGTCGCGGACGCAGAGGCAGCCCTCGCCGCCGCACGAGAGGCACAGTCCCAGCGCGAGTCCGAGCTCGAGCAGGCGCAGTCCGCTGCAGCAACGGCACAGACCGAGCTGAATGATGCCCAGGCGTCCCTCTCCGCAAAGCAGCAGGCCGCGGCCGATGCCGAATCCGGCGTGAACGCCGCCCAGTCCGCACTCGATGCCGCGAACGCCGACCTCGATGCAGCCAAGCAGGCGAACGTCGACGCCGTCGCCAAGCTGGATGCAGCGAAGCAGGCTGTCAAGAATGCCGAGTCCGCCAAGGCAGCCGCCGACGTAGAGCTCGCGAACGCCAAGGCCGCAAAGGATACCGCAGACGCTGCCGTGATCGCCGCCCAGCAGAAGGTCGACGAGGCACAGGCGAAACTCGATTCCGCCGACGCGCAGCTCAAGCAGGGAGCCATCGGCTTCTTCCGTGCCATGGGTGCCGATGACGCAGTCAACATCATCCTGAACGCCAAATATGCCGGAAAGACCGAAGTCGGCAACTCCAAGGACGCCACGTCCCTTGATAACATGCTCAATGCGATCAGGTGGATGAAGTCAGTCAACGACTACCGCAAGTCGGTCGGCCTGTCCGAGCTCCAGGTCACCTACAAGCTCATCGCCGGTGCCATTGCGGATGCCAACTACAGTGACACTGTGCTCGATCATGCCCGTCAATATAATTTTGCCGAAAACCTGGCATGGAATTACGGAATCGATCCGAGTGGGCAGTGGATCGAGCAGGAGAAGGGCTTTTTCGACAAGGCAACGGAGGCCCTTTATGGAGTCACCGGTCTTGTCGGCAAGGATGCCTATGATTTCTATGCAAAGAACGGCGTCGCAATCAACCATTGGATTGCAAACAACTGCCGCTGGGAGAACGGCAGCAGCGGCACCGTCGGCCATTACATGAACATCATCAATCCCGAACTCGCCGTTATGGGAATGGCAACCTGCACCAAGGGCACCATGTCCGGGCTTCAGACGCAGTGCTACACCGCAGAGATCTCCGGCTGGTCCGGCTCCGGTTGGAACACGAACCCCATCTCCGTCGACGAGTACGAGCAAAAGCTGACCTCCTATATCAACGGTCTCAAGAACGCCAAGAGCGCACTCGGCGCAGCCAAGGCCGATCTCGCATCCAAGAAGCAGGCAGCCGCCGGCGCCGCCGCAACCGTCCAGCAGAAGCAGGTCGCGGTGGATTCCGCACAGGCAGGTGTCGATGCCGCGAAGCAGGGCGTTGCCGATGCCCAGCGTGCCGTCGATGCCGCAAAGGCTGATCTCGCATCCAAGCAGCAGGGCGTCACGGATGCCCAGACCGAGCTTGATGCGGCGAAATCGGACCTCGAAGCCGCCAACGCGGCAGTCGATACGGCAAAGTCGACCGTCCAGCAGAAGCAGGTCGCCTTTGATGCTGCCAACGCAGCCGTAACGACCGCACAGTCTAAGTTGGATTCCGCCAAGGCGGACACCGAGGCCAAGCAGCAGGACGTCATGGATGCGAACGCCGACCTCGCGAAGTTCTTCCAGGACGTCGCCGACGCCAAGAAGGCGCTCGATACAGCAAAGAGCGTCCATGACGCGGCGGCAGCCGATCAGGTCGAGAAGGCGACCGTCCTCGCCGCCGCCGAGCAAAAGGCGGACGCCACCGCACGCGCCCTCGCGGATGCCCAGCGTGCCGTCGATGCCGCAAAGGCCGACACCGGCGTTGCCGCCGACAGGCTTACCGGCTCCCAGACCGATCTCGATGACGCACAGTCGAACCTCGACATCCTCACCGGTCTTGCCGCGAAGCTCGCAGAGGCACAGCAGCGCGAGCAGGATGCAGTAAAGGCCGTCAATGACACCAAGGCCGCGCTCGATGCCGCGAAGGCGGATACCATCGCCGCCGAGTCCCTGGTCTCCGCCGCCGAACAGGCAAAGGCGCAGGCAGACGCCAAGCTGTCGAAGCTGAACTCCATCGACGCCGGTGCGGCGGTCGCTTCCGGCCATGATGTGAACGCGGATGACGCCCTCAACGCGCTTTTCGCCGCAGCAGTCGAGGCACGTGCCAAGGTCGCGCCCGCCAAGGCCATCCTGGACGAGAAGCAGACCGCGGTGGACGAGCTCCAGCCCGGCTATGATGCGGCACTCGCCGCCTACGAGTTGGCGAAGTCCGACCGCATCGCAGCGGAGCAGAAGCTTTCCGATGAGATCGCACGACAGGAGGCAGAGGAGGCCGCAAAGCAACAGGTGGCATACAGCCCGAAGCATCTCGCCGGCACGGAGACCGCCCAGCCCGGCAACCTCGCCCAGACCGGCGACCGCACGGGCCTCATCGGCGAGACGTTCGCCATCGGCGGTACCGTCCTCGTGGCGACCGGCGTCTTCCTCGACCGGAAGAAACGCCGCGAGCAGATGTAAAAGCGAGCCGGGCGTTGGATATCGGCTAGTGTCCAACGCCCGGTTTCACGGACGGGGAGATCGGTGTGAGAACAAAGGCTATTATCGTTGCGCTTCTGGTGTGCCTTTCGGCACCTCAACTTGGATGTGCCAGCATTGCAAAGCAAGGAAACGGCTCTGCGGAAAGGGCCGCCACAGCGGTAAAGAATAAAGACAAAAAGAAGCCAAGCGAAGAAAAGGCGACGCAAACCTCTGGAACCAAGTCCGAGGAGAAGAAAGAATCCGACGACAAGGACCAGAAGTCCGATGACTCCAAGAAGGAGGATAACAAGTCTTCCGATTCCTCGAAGTCGGACAACAAGGGCGATTCCTCCCAGTCCAAGCAGAATTCCGGCAATTCGCAGAGTTCCGGCAGCAACAATTCCTCTTCCAACGGCGGTAGCCAGAAGAAGTGGGTTGCCGAGCAGGGACACTGGGAGACAGATTACAGCCAGGTCTGGGTGCCGAATGTAGTGTATACGCGCCATCCTCGTTTCTGGGTCAACCATGGTGGTGCTATGGTAGGGCCCTTCGATTCCGAAGATGCCGCCTATTCGTGGGTTCATAATGATATGGACAACGGCGGCATCGGAGGATCTGTCGTAAACGATTCGTATACCACATCTGAGGACCAGGGACATTATGAACAGCAGGCTACGGGACAGCATTGGGTTGTCGACGTCGCCGGTCACTGGGAATAATGGACATATGTTCCTCTCCTCTTACATTCGGTAAATATTTATTTATTTGTGGGCGGCCGGTTCGGCCGCCTTTTTTAGACGACAAGTCTGGGAGCAAACGATAGGAAAGCAATCAAACGAGAGGCCGTTCCAAAAGAATTCGGCGGTGCCGGATGCTTCGGGCAAAACCTTCCGCAAATCGGTAAGGTCTTCCATCGACTTGCTCCAGCCCTCGCCCGGAGTCCGCTACAGCGAATTTCTAACACTCAGCATCCTTCGCGTTAAAAATTCGCTTCCGCTCACGGTCTCCGCTGACACTACGACACCGCGAAGCCTTTCGCTCGAAACGAGGCCTCTCATTTCGTGTCTACGCTACGCTTCGCCCAATCGCCGTCCCGGTGATTGCAAGATTGGTGTTGGGCTAGATAAATGGGGCCATACTCGCCCCTTTATCTGCCAACACATCTTGTTTAACACCTCACACGGCGATAAAGTTAGAAATGAAGTTCGCCTTCATTTCTCTAAGGGAAGCGACGGCGTCACTTCAAAAATCGGCGCGACGTCAGTCGCTCCTAAAAAGGAAAGCAATCTCATATCGGTTTTGAATCGGTGGCCTCACCGATTCGCTCTGCTTTCCTGGGGGCATGAATGATGAGTTGCAAACGTCCGCACACCGTTAAGGCGACACTCACTTCTGAAGAATACGAAACGCTTTCCGCTTTGGCAGAAAAGGCGGGCATGACGAAAGCCGAATTCATTCGCTATGCACTGATTCATTGGAATGAATCGTTCGATGATCTAGTCATTTCCAAAAATAAGAACGGTGGCCGTAGCAAAAAGCTGCAAACCGTTTCAGAGGATTCGAACGAAAAGCGCTCGGAGGTTATTTACGTCAAAGTCACCGATGGCGAGCACGAGGCGATTCGCAAGCAGGCGGATGCGCTCGGCACGACCGTCAGTGCGTATGCCCGCCGCGTGATGCTGGCCGGGAAAATCGAGATGATCGATTTCGATATGAGCCAGGTCGCAAAAATCTATCACGAGCTGTATCGCGAGGGGACGAACCTCAACCAGCTGATGTATTTTGTGAATGCGCAAGGTCTTCCGGCCTACAACGAGAAGGCGGTTTTCCGAACGCTTGAAAAGGTTTACCAAAATGCCCGTAAAGTCACTCTCTTCATCGAAGAGCTCGAACAGCGCTATTTCACCGATGGCGGTGAGCTCGATGACCGTCGTTAAGCAGAAAGGTGTTTCGTCCGAGCGCTACGCGAAGCACCTGCGCAAGTACATTAACGGAAAGAATGCTTTGGCCCGCGGCGGCTGGAACCTCGCGAACGGAAAGCACTGGTTTTCCGAAATGGCTATGACGCGGAAGATGTTCCATCACGACAGGCCCGCGCGTGCCGGCGCGAAGAACATAACGATGCTTCATCAGATTCTCGCGTTTCTGCCCGAGGAGTGCAGCTGCAACGGAGGCAAGATGACCCCCGATGCGTGTATGGCCTACGCGGAGCAATGGCTTGCGAAACACTACCCGCATCAACAAGTGATTGTCGCGTTGCATGAGGAAAGCGATAAGGCGGGAAAACGCTACGCGGTTCATATGGCGATTAACCGCACGGATCTTTTGACGGGTAAGCGTTGCGAGACGGGCGGGCGTCGCGGAAAGTACGAACGCGCTGCGTGGGTTCGTGAAATGGACGAGGCCTGGAATCTCGCTCAGCTCGAAAAGGGAAAGAAGAACTCGAAGATTCGAGACCGACAGCCGCGCGACACTGAAAAGAAAATCGTTGAGCGGGGAGAGTACAGTTATAAAAACAATCTGCGCGAGTTGATCCATCTTGCAATCAACGAAGGTCATCCGAAGAATATGGAGCAGTTTAAAAAGTTACTTGCCTCATGGGGCGTAGACATTTTCATCAAGAACAATCGAGTCTATGCGACAGATCTCGATATCAAGGAGGCCGGCAACCCGAAGTGCACTTTCAACCTGACTCGTCTTGACGGGAGGTTTGCGGTCAAGCAACTTGAGGCGGCCTTCAAAAATAACGTGCTGGAGGCCGAGCGAGCCCTTCCTTATGAGAGGCGTTGCGAGATTTACATTCAACGGCTTAAGAAGGCGTATTCGGCGTGGGTCGAGCAGGCAAAGGCGAGCAAGGGCGTCGCCTACAATCTCTTTCCTAAGTTCATCGCACCGAAGTGCGATGAAGATCTGCTCGAGGATCCGGCGGTTCGTGATGAGCTTCTTGCCCGGCGCGGTTACGCAAGGGAGATTCGCAACCGTTACGCCGGCGCCGTTCCCGATGCTGGCGATGACCGCGTTCGCGCCGCAGGACGAGCCCATGGTGGCAACGGCGACATCTCGCCGCAGGTCGATCGTGCGGTCGACCGAGGCGATTACGATCGCGGCGACGCGCCTCGCTAGTTTTGGAAAGCCTATCGTCGGTGCCCTAGCGCGCTGCCATCCAGTGCCGATTCTGCCATACTCGCAATTCGGTGAGGATGAGGAGCGTGAATTGATCGGCGGGGGTCAGCCGCTCTGATAGAATCGTCCTTGCTGGCGGCAGCCCTCGTGCCGGGCAGAGCCCTCCATTCGATGGGAGGTGATGCCCATGACCGATTTCACCGAGCTCGTGAAGCTCCTGACCGCTATGGTCTCGCTCCTCACGGCCCTTGTCGGCCTTTCCAAGGCACTCAAGCAGGGCTCGAAGCCCAAAAAGAAAGGCCACCGTCGCTAAGACGATGACCCAACTTCATTAAGCAACGGCTCTGCCCAGCTCTCTACAACTTGGGCTGCCGTCGGCACCATTTTACCCTCCTGACGAGGAATTCGTCCATATTTCAAAAATCAAATCCTGTTCGCGCGTGGGCGCGTGGGCGTAAACTTTTAGTTGGGCAAACCCGACAGATTGGAGCTTGAAACATGAGGGATATGCACCTCATGTCGCTCATAAAACGTCTCCTGACCTCGAAGGAGAACGTTTTTTAGCGACAGAAGGAGACATAAATATGATCTGGTTTACCAGCGACACCCACTTCGGGCATGAGAACGTGCTGAAGTTCACCGACCGCCCGTGGGAGACGATTTGGCAGATGAACGACGCCATCGTCGACAACATCAACGGCAAGGTTGCCGTGGACGACGAGCTCTACATCCTGGGGGATTTCTCATTCAAGATGACCGCCCAGGACGCCTACGGGCTGCGCAAGCGGATTGCCTGCAGGCGCATCCACCTCGTCCCGGGAAACCACGACAAGGACTGGACCCAGCCGGCGGTCGCGGCCGCCTTCACCGTGGAGCCGCCGATCTGCGTGCTCAAGATCGACGGGCAGAAGATCGTCCTGAGCCATTACCCCATGGCCGACTGGCAGGGCATGAACCATGGATCGTGGCACCTCCACGGGCACATCCACAGCAGCGGCGGCGCGTACAACGAGTTCAACCGCAAGCAGGGCCTTCTGCGCTACGACGTCGGTTGCGATGCCAACGGGCACTCCCCGGTGAGCCTCGACGAGCTGAGGAAATGGTTCGCCGGAGTCGACGAGCCGTGCGGCCGGGTGAAATGGCCGTGGTGGGTCAACGAGACCGGCGACAGGCAGGTCGAGCGCGAGCTGGCGGCGTACAAGAGGGAAGAGGCGATTCGATGACAGTCTATGTGACGGGCGACATCCACGGTGGGCTCGACATGCAAAAGCTCCGCGACTGGGAGCTTGGCGACAGTCTTACCGGCGACGACTATCTCATCGTCGCCGGCGACTTTGGCTTTCCGTGGGATTTCTCTGCCGAGGAATGCGCCGATATCACCTGGCTGGAGTCGCGCCCCTACACGGTACTGTTCGTCGACGGCAACCACGAGCGCTTCGATCACTGGGCGGAGCGCCCCATGGAGTTATGGCATGGCGGGCTGACGCAGCGCCTGTCGGACACCTCGCCCATTCGGCGCCTGACGCGCGGCGAGGTCTTCGAGCTCGACGGATCGACGGTCTTCACCATGGGCGGTGCCACGAGCGTGGACAGGGAATACCGCGTGCCGTATTCCAGCTGGTGGCCTCAGGAGCTCCCGGACGAGCGCGATTTCGATACCGCGCGGACAAAGCTCGACGAGGTCGGCTGGAAGGTCGACTGCGTCATCACCCATACCTGCCCGACGCGCATGCTCTCGCCGACGCTCTACCCGGACCCAGGCTGGGAACGCCCTGATGTGGACCGGCTGACCGAATTCCTCGACGAGCTTGAGGACCGCCTGGACTATAAACATTGGTATTACGGCCATTTTCACCGAGACGGCAACCCGGACGAACGGCACACGGCGCTGTATGACCGGATCGTGAGGCTCGGGGACAAACTCCTGCCGTGGGGCGCGTACTGATGGCTGTCTATGTGACAGGAGACGTGCACGGCAGGGCCGAGTACGGGGCCAGCAGGCTCGCCTTCAGGTCTTGGCCGTTGGGCCGGACCCTGACGCGCGATGACGCGGTGATCGTGGCCGGCGACTTCGGCTTTGTCTGGGACGGCTCGAATGCTGAGAGGTATTGGCTCGACTGGTTCGAGTCGAAGCCCTGGACCACGTGTTTCGTAGACGGCAACCATGAGAACCACCACGCCCTGGCTGGGCTGCCGGTGCGGGAGTGGAACGGCGGGCTCGTCCATGAGGCGCGACCGCACGTGCTGCACCTGATGCGTGGAGAGGTGTTCGATATCGACGGGCTCACGGTCCTTGCCATGGGCGGTGCCACGAGCAACGACAGGCAGTATCGCAGGGAGGGGAGGAGCTGGTGGCCCGAGGAGATGCCGAGCGAGGAAGAGACGGAACACTGCCGCTCCTCGCTCGACCGCGTGGGCTGGAAGGTCGACTGTGTTGTGACTCACGAGGCGCCTGCCGCCATTGCTGAGGGGCTGTGTCGCGAGCGTGGGCGCGAGTATCGAGGCGACCGGCTGCAACGATTCCTTAGCGAGCTCGACGGACGGCTCGGCTACTGCGTCTGGTTCTTCGGTCACTACCACGGTGACAAATGGTGCGACGCCAAGCATCGCCTTATCTACCAAGGCATCGTGCCGATCGAAGATGCTGCGCCCGGTTCTAGGAACCTTCTAGAAGCGCTCTAGAAGGTTTCTAGAAATCAGCAGCCCGACAGGAGAAGCACGGGGCTACTCGCCCTTCATCTGGGTCATGACCTCGACCTTGGCCTCGGCCACAGCCGCCCGCTGCTCGGCTACAGCAAGGCGGTCCTTGAGGGCGGCGACCTCGGCCGTCAGGTCGCGCTGGGCCAGGAGCGCATCGCTCAGCTCGGCTTGGGCTTTCAACGCGGCGTCACGCTCGACGCGCAGACGCTCGATCTCATCGGACATGGCCTCAGCCTCGGCGTGGAGCTGGACGACCTGCCTGCTGAGCTCCCTGGCATCGGCGAGGTATCTGACGCTCGCGGCATGGAGCTCATTGTTCTCGAGCTCGATGCTCGCGGTGTCGAGCTCGAACTTCTCCTCGATAAAGGCGACCCGCTCATTGCAGTCGGCCTCAAGTCTTTCGTTCCGGTCTCTCGCCTCGACGAGCTTGCGGTTGAATTCGTCGAGCTGGGCCCTGAGTAACGCGTTCTCGGTTCTGAGGTCGCCCGTCTCGCGCAGCAGCTTCTCCCGCCACGTCGCCTCGATTCGCTCGGCGGCCTCATCGAGGACGGACTTCACGCCGTAGATCTCCCTGATTTTCTTCTCGTCTGCCATGGTGCGGCACTCCAATCAACAACGGGCATGGCTCCGCCATGCCATATGGCTGGGAACAATGCACGGCCGCTGTTGATTTGTGTTCGCCCTGCAATCGGTGAGTTCTAAAAGGCGTCTCAAGTCATGCATTCACGCAGGTTTTCGGTTGGAGAAATACCGCACGTTTTCATGGTATCACGCGCCTTAAAGACCATGAATGGACGGCCATATCGATTCGTTGAAAATGGCACCTACGACGTGTTGGTGGCGGGAGAGTGATGGCGTTAAAGATGTCGAGAATGATTATGGGATTGTTTTAGATGCGGGCATGAAAAAGGGTCGAATCGAAGTGTCTGGCCGGACGCCAATTGTCCGGGAACTGTTTCGGTTCGACCCTGTTTCATTTTACATCCGCGGCATGTTTTTGTAGACGCCTGGCGATTACCGACCTTCACGACCTCGATGACGGTTTCCCCGTCCTCGATTCTTGCCAGATTGCGGTGGACATCGCTGCGCGAACGGCCGGATATCATTTGAGCCAGAATCCTCTTCTATTGAAGCGGATTCTGGCTCAGTGGTTTTTAACTCGGTTGTTTGACAGAAGCCCACGTCGATAGTCGGTCTGTGGACTTAAGATTTCGGGGGCTCCCAAGCGTTTTCGATCGCGGCGCGGTAGATTGCAGCGTAATTAAGCATCCAGCTGCCATCACCCGCTTTTTGAATAAACCCCTTATTCTTCAAAGAGGTATAGGCCCGGGAGATCGTGTTCTTACTTAGGTGGTAGCGCTCCTCAATCCATTTGCTTTTTGCGTAAAAGCCCATGGCTCGTTTGTTTTTGGAAGGATTTCCAAGCTTCCATACGAGGCCGAGGATGAGGCGCTCGGCAGCGACAGTGGTGGCACAACACGCCCAGTCGGGCACCGAAATATAATTCGCGTTATCCATTTTCCTTCTAATCTCTCGTTGCTCAGTAACATCATCGGAAAATTTGTCGGAAATCGACGGTAGCTCGCTCATGTTTACCACCTAGTCAAGGTGGGCGGTCCGACCTTCAAGCTGCTTGAAAAGCTCATAAAACGAGCTTTCAAACATGTAATTCGAGCGATGGATTTGGATGAGCTTGCCGGACTCGCGCATGAATTTGCGTGCGGTGTTTTCGCTCCAGCCAGTGAGTTCGCGGATATCGTTAACGCGGAGCAACCGATCGCACTGAGCGGCACCAGTGGGGAAAGTCGGTGTGGACGCCTGAGTGCTAATCTTTGGAGTAGCCATGATGAGCTATCCTTTCAATGAGGGCCCTCCCTGTGCTTGTAAGACTTACCAGGTTCATAAGCACTTGGGGGGCCGGTTTCTATGACTACATGCGTAGCCATCTGACAGCTTTAGCATGTATTAAAACTCATTAGTTGTCAATCAAATATAGCATCTACCTGCGGAAACAGTATTATAGTACCGTAATATTATGAATAAAACGATGAATGAAAAACATGCTATTTCTCGCTTCTCTGTATATAGGCGTTGATGAAGTCTTCGTAGCCTTTAACTGCTTTTATTTCTGATTGTTGAACGAGGCTTGTATACGTTTTGAGCGTGATATTGGGGTCCGCGTGGCCAAGAATACCTTGCACGCTTCTAACGTCCGATCCGTTCGCCAGCATAAAAGTGCTTACGCAATGCCTGAGCTGATGCGGGCAGATGCCCTTATATAGTTTTCCGCCAGTCGAATTATTCGGCTCATAGATTCCAAGATTGCAGCTAACTGCGAAATCGCGAAACCAATGGTTGAAGATGTAGTTCTTCATGTGACAGACAGTAGGGACCCCTTGCTCGACAGCAATATCGCTAATGATGGGAGTGCTGCCAGTCTGGGACAGCCCCAGAGAGGCCAGGAGCTCTTTTTGTATGGCTGACCATGATTGAAGACGTTCGGCCAGGGTTTCTCCAACGGGGATTTTGCGTTGGCTTTCTTGTGACTTGGGTGCCCTCAGTTCATGATCGTTGGTGTACTGCCTGTCAATTTTCAAGGTTTTATTGGCAGGGTCCCAATCGCGCCATTCGAGGCCCAGCATCTCGCCTTTTCGCATACCCGTATACACTAGTACTAGCGTACCAACAGCTTCGGCGGTGAGCTCAATGTGTTGAAGATGTGTGCATAGGGTAGCTACTTGCTCGATTGTCAGTGATTCTCTTTTGTTGCGTGGTCTGCGAACATGAACGGTAGCGCAGGGGTTTCGGTCAATTATTCTCTTTGCGACTGCATTCGACAGAATCTGGCGCAGTTTCGCATTGATTCGTACAAGCTCAGATGGTTTGTATTTTCCCGTACGACGAGCTTCGGCATATGTTTCTTCGATTAGATCGGGAGTTAGCCCCTCAATTGTCTGAAACGCACCGAATAGGTCTTCGATATGCCTGCAATCGTACGCTTCTCTTTCATAGCTCGTTGGCGCAAGCTCGGTGTCCCTATTTTCATGAAAGGCCCAGCAGTAGGACGCAAGCAAAGTGGGCTTTTTAGTTTTAGTGATCGTGCCAGATGAGTTGATTTCAGCCAGCTTGGCCTGCATTGCAGCCTTAGCTTCTGTTTTAGTCTTGCAACGAACCGTATAAGTTGGGGATCGTTTGTAACGCCCTGTCTTAGGGTCCTTGACCCCAAGGGAAAAATAATAGCGATAGGTGTTAGGTGATCTCTTGTCTTTCCAACACGTGCCTCTTCCGCTAATTAGTGGCTGTTCTGACATCTTTGCACTCCGTTTCTTTGAATAGTTTTCAACAATTCATTGAGTGCAGTTTAGCTAAAGCTGTTAGTAATATGTTTGTAAAAGCGTAGGCGCAGCTACCGGAGGTAAAAGACACAAACTGCTATGTTTATCTGCGGTTATATGGTGTTCAATGATGCTTGATGAATAGTAGGGGGTAGCATTAAATCATATCTCCTAAAGCGGGTGTCGACGGTTCGAATCCGCCCGGGGGCACCAGAGGAATATCGAGCCCGGTACCGCTACGGTGCCGGGCTCTTCTGGTCTAAGGGCAGGATTCGGACCGTCGACACCCGCGTCACTCATTTCCCCGCGGGGGGAGTTTTCGAATCCGCCCGGGGGCACCAGAGGAATATCGAGCCCGGTACCGCTACGGTGCCGGGCTCTTCTGATTTCAAGACTTTAGTCTGCTGGCCGCGCAGCGGCCAGCTTTAAACCACCCGCTACGCGGGTGGAGACAAACGGCTTTACAAAGCCACCCCTCCGACCGA
>CABRBD010000006.1:0-158737 GCA_902469185.1 uncultured Collinsella sp.
ACCCGGAAGCTAAGCCCCATCGCGCCGAGAGTACTGCGGGGTCAGCCCGTGGGAGGCCAGGGCGCCGCTGACCGGTGGACGGCACCGAGCCGTCATCGAGATTGAAGAAGGGGGAGGCCTCGCGGCCTCCCCCTTTTTTGCGTTTTATAGAGAGCTGTAATACAAGAACTCGCCTTCTTTTAGCTTGTCTTACTGTTTGGCTGTATTTTGAGTCCTTCTTTTGTATTTGCGCGATAATAACTCCCATTGGCGTTAGGGAGGACTTGATGTTTACCGTTTTTGTCTTGGGCAATATTGCTTCGGGTAAGTCGACTGCCTGCCGCTATCTCGAATCTCATGGCGCCATGCTCATCGATCTGGACGAACTTGCCAAATCACTGTATGTGCCAGGCTCCGATATCGTCAATGCCCTCGCGGAAGAATTTGGCTGGGATATTTTGGACGAGGAGGGCGGCGTTCGCCGTAACATACTCGCTTCTCGAGCTTTTGTTTCTCCTGATGCGGTCGCGAGGCTCAATAGCATTGTGCACCCCGTTCTCATTGAGCAGCTGTCACTGAGGATTCTTGATCCGGTTTGCTGCACGGTTTCGTCCCCCCGTTATCCCTTTGCGGTGGTCGAGGTTTCTGCTCCGACTGGTTTTGAGGATGCATTTGGCTTGGCTGATGAAATTCTGGTCATCAGCGCCCCTTTGTCAGTTCGTCGCGAGCGTGCTATTCAGCGTGGCATGGAGCCATCTGATTTCGATGCCCGTTCTGCTTGCCAGCCCGATGAGTCTGCGCTGTGCAATCTCGCTACAACGGTGATTGATAATGCCGCAGGCGATAATTCGCTCTTTAAGCAGCTTGACTCATGGCTTGCATGCCATGGGTTTATAGACACTGCGAATAAGGAGGATGCCGATGCCTAAGACACGTTTCTTTGCGTGGTATCGCCTTATTCCGCTGGCTGCCGTTTTTGCCTTCGGCCTTATCTCATTCGTTTACTCGTGTGCTCCCGCGGCTTTCTTTAAGCCGCTGTATCCCATTGACTACGAGGCGTATGTAAAGCAATCGAGTATTTCGCATAATCTGGATCCGTATCTGGTGTGCGCTGTCATTAAGTCGGAATCGAATTGGGATCCCGAGGCTGAGTCGAATCAGGGTGCTCAGGGATTGATGCAGCTGATGCCCGAGACTGCCCAGGATATGATCGCCAAGGGTCTTGTCGACGGTGGGGAGTATTCGGCCGACAACCTTAACGATCCGGCTACGAATATCGAGTTTGGCTGCGCGTACCTCTCGTATCTCATAACGTACTTCAACGGGTCGACGGATAGCGCTATTGCCGCCTATAACGCCGGTATGGGCAATGTCGACGGATGGGCGCAGCAGAACACGTCACTCCATAATGCGATTACCTTCCCTGAAACTCAGGCTTATCTGATTCGTGTCAATAATGCCTGGGTTCGCTATAAGACCCTCTATCCCGATCGGTTCGTATAGGACTATGCCTGCCGCCTGCGTATACTGCAGATATATGAGTTAGGAGTATCTATGGCGGAATTTGAAGTAGAACGCGTTGGCGGTGAACTTAAGCGCTTTGGCGTTGAGGGCGCTGAGGTGCCGTTTGAAGTCGTTTCTCCCTATGAGCCTGCAGGTTCTCAGCCTAAGGCCATTGAGTCGCTTGTGCAGGGTGTGAGGGACGGAGATCGCTATCAGGTTTTGCTGGGCGTGACTGGTTCGGGCAAGACCTTCACGATGGCTAAGACTATTGAGGCCCTGGGGAAGCCGACGCTGGTCATGGCTCCCAATAAAACGCTCGCCGCTCAGCTTGCGAGCGAGCTCAAAGAGTTCTTTCCCAACAACGCTGTGGTCTACTTTGTCTCGTACTACGACTACTATCAGCCCGAGGCGTATGTGCCGCAAAGCGATACATATATCGAGAAAGACTCCTCGATTAACGAAGAGGTCGAGATGCTGCGCCATCAGGCGACCGCATCGCTGCTATCTCGACGCGATGTGATCGTTGTCGCATCGGTCTCGTGTATCTATGGCATTGGCTCTCCTGAGGACTATGCGGGTCTGGCTCCAAACGTCGACAAGAAGGTGCCGCTCGAGCGCGATGACTTTATCCATGCGCTTATCGACATTCAATATGATCGCAATGACTATGACCTGGCGCGCGGCACGTTCCGCGTGCGCGGTGATGTCGTCGACGTGTATCCGCCTTATGCCGAGCATCCGTTGCGGTTTGAGTTCTTTGGTGACGAGGTTGAACTGATAGCCGAGATCGATGAGGTCACCGGTGAAATGCTGCGTGAGTACGAAGCAATTCCCGTGTGGCCGGCCTCGCATTACGTGACCGAGAAGCCAAAGGTCAAGGCCGCTCTGAAATCAATCAGTGAAGAGTGCGAGAAGCGTGTGGCCGAGCTCAAGGCGACTGATAAGTTGCTCGAGGCACAGCGTCTGCAGCAGCGCACCGACTATGATCTCGAGATGCTCGAAACGATGGGCTTTTGCAACGGCATCGAGAACTACTCGCGTCATCTGGACGGGCGTAAGCCGGGTGAGCCGCCGTTTACCTTGATTGACTACTTTCCCAAGGACATGCTCTGCATCATCGACGAGAGCCATGTGACGGTGCCGCAGATTCGCGGTATGCACGAAGGCGACCGATCGCGTAAAGTGACCCTGGTGGAGCATGGTTTTCGCCTGCCCTCGGCGCTCGACAACCGTCCGCTTCGCTTCGATGAGTTTGAGGCAAGGATACCCCAGTTTATCTATGTTTCGGCCACACCGGGCGACTACGAGCTGCGGGTGAGCCAAAACGACGTGGAGCAGATTATTCGTCCGACCGGTCTGCTCGACCCCAAGATCGATGTGCGTCCGGTTCGTGGGCAGATTGACGATCTTGAGGACGAGATTCGCGAGCGCGTTGCCCGCAAGGAGCGCGTACTGGTGACCACGCTCACCAAGCGCATGGCCGAGGATCTGACCGACCATCTGCTTGATGCCGGCATTAAGGTCAATTACATGCACTCCGATACAGCGACGATGGACCGTGTCGAGATCCTGCGAACGCTGCGCGAGGGAAAGATTGATGTTCTCGTTGGCATCAACCTGCTTCGCGAGGGCTTGGATCTCCCCGAGGTCTCACTGGTGGCAATTCTCGATGCCGATAAGGAAGGCTTCTTGCGCAACCGCCGTTCGCTGATTCAGACGATTGGCCGCGCGGCCCGTAACGCCGATGGCGAAGTCATCATGTATGCAGACGTTGTGACCGATTCGATGAAAGAGGCCATCGAGGAGACGCAGCGCCGTCGCGAGATTCAGATGGCATATAACGAAGAGCATGGCATTGTGCCCAAGACGGTGCGCAAGGCCATCAACGACATCTCAAGTTTTATTGCCGAGGCCGAAAAAACCGTGGGTTCCAAGGGACGCTCGAAGGGCGACTCTCTCGGCCATGGCGCATTCTATACGCCCGATGAGTTGGGCGAGGGTGGCGTGCCGGAAACGGTGGCGCCCGAGCAGACACTTGCGGAGCAGTTGGAAGAACTGCCGCATGACGAGCTCGTGCGGATCGTCGAAACCATGGAAGAGGATATGCGTAACGCTTCTGCCGCCATGGACTTTGAGGAGGCGGCGCGCCTGCGCGATGCCGTCGTTCAGATTCGGGCGATGCTCGAGGGTGCGTCTGAGGACGAGACGATCGAGCGCTTACGTTCGCAGGCCCGCAAGGGTTCCACGTTCGCATCGGGCAGAAAACGCCAGGGTGCACGGTTTAAGAAATAGTGAACAGGCCCCGAGTTCCCTGTGGAGCTTGGGGCCTGTGTCTTTTGCGCGCTGGAATTCGTGCGTTAGAGGTCTGCGATCAGGGCTTCGGCACAACGGATGCCGTCGGTGGCCGCGCTCATGATGCCGCCGGCATATCCAGCTCCCTCACCACAAGGGTAGAGGCCCGGGGTCGACACGGCATGGCACGTTCGGTCTCGGGTGACAGTGACCGGTGAGCTCGAACGAGTCTCCACGCCGGTAAGAACGGCATCGGGGCAGTCGTAGCCGCGTAGCTTTTTTCCGAGTAGGGGAAGTCCCAGGCGGAGCGACTCGATGATATGCTGCGGCAGGGCTTCGTCAATTGCCGTCCAGGTCACACCGAGCGGATAGGTGGGCTTTACCTTTCCGGGCGCCTTACTGGCGCGTCCTGCGAGGAAATCTCCGACAAGCTGTGCTGGTGCGTTCCAGTTGGAACCGCCCAGGCGATAGGCGGCCGCCTCGCAGGCACGCTGGAGCTCGATGCCGGCGAGCGGGTCATTGTTGGGAAGGTCCTCAGGCGTGACGTTAACGAGCAGGGCGGCATTTGCGTTGCGTCCGTCGCGGGCATTGAGACTGGCCCCGTTGACGCACAGATGGCACGGTTCTGAAGAGGCGGCAACAACCTGTCCGCCGGGGCACATACAAAACGAGAACACGCTGCGGCCGTTGGGAAGATGGGCAACAAGTTTGTAGGGGGCCGCCCCGAGCGCTGGATGTCCCGCCGAGGCTCCATATTGGGCTCGGTCGATGTCGCGTTGCGGATGCTCGATGCGAACGCCCATGGCAAAGGTCTTTTGTGCGAGGGCCACGTTGTGGTCCTTAAGGAGCTCAAAAATATCGCGAGCAGAATGCCCGCAGGCGAGGATGAGGTGCTTTGTCTCGATTGACTCGTAAGCGGCGTCTTGGGACGATTGGACATCAATGCCGGTGATGGCGCCAGACGCGTCGATGCGAATGTCGACGAGCTTCGTTCGATAACGGACGACACCTCCGAGCTGCTCGATGCGCTGGGATATAGCGGTGACAACCTTGGGAAGGATGTCGGAGCCAATGTGCGGCTTGGCATCCCACAGAATATCGCGGGGCGCACCCGCCTCGACGAAGGTTTCGAGGATAAGACGATGGGCGGGATTTTTTGTTCCCGTATTGAGCTTGCCGTCCGAGAAGGTCCCCGCGCCGCCCAGACCAAACTGGATATTGCTCTCGGGGTCGAGGATGCGCTCCTTTAGAAAGAGGTCGATCGCCCGCGAGCGGCGAAATGCCGGGTCGCCGCGCTCGATGAGCAAGGGCTTAAGACCTGCTTCGGCGAGCGTAAGCGCAGCGAAAAGGCCGGCGCATCCGGCGCCGACAACGACAGGGCGTTCTTGAGGTGCATCGGAGGCGGGGGAGGGGAATGAAGGCTCATAGTCTTCTATCGCGCGTACGCGCGAGCGGTCACGCTCGGCAACGCTGTCGATCGCTTCTCGCTCGAGGTGGGGACTAGTCAGCTCAACACGAAAGCTCAGGATAAAATGGACGTCTCGTTTTTTGCGAGCGTCGATTGACTTGCGGTGGAGCTCGATGGACTTGATCTCGGAGTCCTTGCAACGTAGGACGCACTTGGCGACTCGCTTGCCAACAATGAGACAGGCATTTTCATCGCCGGCTTCATCGAGCGACGCGTTGACTTGGGTGATTTCAATCATCGAGGTCTCCTTAGAGGCAAGAAAGAGGCCGTCCGGTATCCCAGACGGCCCGAATGCGTTTTTGATTATAGACTGCGCGGCTACAGGCTGCTTGCAGCGCGAATGCCCGAGATCCAGGCCCACGCAAGGTTAAAGCCTCCGCAATCGGCGTCGATGTCGAGCGCTTCACCGCAGACGTAAAGCGGGGCGTCGACAACGCTGCGCGCGCGTAGGCTGGGTGTTGAGATGCTCTCGACAAATATGCCACCACGCGTGACCTGTGCTGAGCGCTCCTCGGCTGTTCCCTCGACGAGCAACTTAAAGTGTTTGAGGATCGAGACCAGGTGGATGACATCGTTGGAGCCTGGATGGCACTGCTCGAACGCTGTGCAGACGATGCGGGAGAGTTGCGGGGCGAGCATGCCGTCGAGCCAACGGGGATCGCGGGGTGAAAAGCGGCCGAGCAGTTCAACGCGTCGGTTGAGCGTATCGAGCAGCTCGTCTTTGGAGAGGTCGGGGAAAACGTCGAGCAGGATCGTATCGCCGTGCTGGATACGACGAGAGAGGTTGAAGACAGCGACACCCGAGATACCGAAGGTTCGAAACAGCACTTCACCGTCTTCGTGCCAGAGCTCATTATGATTGCGGGCGAGCGTCAAGCGGGCACGGACGCGCAGGCCATCCAACGTCTTGAATGCCGCCCGATCGCCAACGACCGTTGCCGATACGGGGCAGAGGATGGGGCGCAGTGAAGTGAGGGGGAGGCTAAACGTATCGGCGATACCGGTGGGGTTGCCGCCCGTGGCGATAATTACGGCATGTGCCTGCAGGGCCTCGTTCTTGCGAGGGACATCGGCGAGCGCTTTCCGAAGCGAGCGGAGCTCCGATTTTCGGTCGTCGTGCTTTTTTGCCTTGAGTGCCCGCGCTGGACGGTCTATTTGGAGTGCCCAGCCTTCGGAAGCTTTGTGCGCCGAGGCAACGTTGGCTCCGCAGATTAAGGTGATACCTAGGCGGTCGCAAACGCTGAGAAGCGCGTCGCGCACCGATTCGGCGCGAAGGGAGCGCGGGTACAGCCGGCCTTCCTCGGAGGTTGTCATGATGCCCAGCGAGGAGAAGAAACCCATAAGCTCTTGTTCGGGCTGGGGGCCCATGACGGATGTGACGAATGCTGGGTGGTTATACCGCTGAGGATCGATCGATTCGTTGGAGAGGTTGCAGCGGCCGTTACCGGTCGCAAGGAGCTTAAGGCCGCAGGCGACATCGCGCTCAACGATGCAGACGCTTTTGCCAGCGCGTGCGGCCGTAATGGCGGCGGCGAGGCCTGAAGCCCCGCCGCCGATTACCAAGACGTCATAGAGGGCGCTCGCGTTCACTTAGGCCTCGTCGGTCTCGTGCGGGGTAATAGCCTCGACGGCAGAGACCGCCTTGGGCAACATGCCATCGGGCAGCGCGGTCTCGACCTCGCCCTTATCGCAGGCCTCGGCGAGTGCCGGATTAATGGGGAGCTGGCCCAAGATGTCGAGGTTATAGCGCTCTGCGACCTCGGGGAGCTTGCTCTTGCCAAAGACCTCGATCTTCTTGCCGCAGTCGGGGCACTCAATATAGCTCATGTTCTCGACAATGCCCAGAATGGGGACGTTCATCTTCTCGGCCATGTTGACCGCCTTGGCGACGATCATCGAGACCAGATCCTGCGGGCTCGTGACGATGACGATGCCGTCGACCGGCAGCGACTGGAAGACGGTGAGCGCGACGTCGCCTGTTCCCGGAGGCATGTCGACCAGCAGGTAGTCGATGGGGCCCCACGAGGTCTCGCTCCAGAACTGCCTAATGGCGCCTGCGATGACCGGACCGCGCCAAAGGACGGGGTCGGTCTCGTTTTGGAGCAGCAGGTTGGAGCTCATGACCTTGACGCCGTGCTCGGAGATTTCGGGCAGCATAAGGTTGCCAAGGGCATGGACGTGGCGTCCACTCATACCGAACATCTTGGGGATAGAGGGACCGGTGATGTCGGCATCGAGGACGCCGACCTTGTGGCCGTGACGGGCAAGCTCGGTGGCGATGGCACCGGTGACAAATGACTTGCCGACACCGCCCTTGCCGGAAAGCACGGCGATGACGCGCTTGACCTCGGACAGCGTGTTCTCCTCAAATTGCGACGGCGACGTTTGTCCGCCGGCGGCCTGTGCGTGTTCGCAACCCATGTATGACTCCTTTGTATATGCTGGGGCCGGGGCCCCGCGATGTGACACGAGCGTCATTGTACCCTCGTTTGCGAGCGGGAGTCATTTGCGATGCGTTTGGGCCGAGCGTGCTTGCAATACGATGGGCCCAAGCGAATGGGCGGGCTTACTGAACTTTGCTGGCGAACTCGAGGTATTGCATGCGCTGCAGCTTGTCGATCGTCGAGGCGTAGGGGCTGTCTTCCGATTCCAAGTCGTAGCGCAGCCCGTCGGCACCGAGATAGCCGGCGACATTGATGGTGGGCACATCTGACCTTGTCGCAAGCAGGGCCTTTTGGTAATTGGTGAGCGGGGCGCCGATCTTATTAAGGGTAATGGCTGCAATCTCGTTTGCCCCGACGGTGTCGTAGACGTTGAGCTCGGTATTGCCGGCGATCTCATAGTTAGCCCAGACGAGATATGTCGACTGATAGATACGGAAAGCGTGGCTTGCCGTATCTTCCTGAGGGTACAGCTCGTCGTTGAGAGTCGTTGCGGCGCTCGGCTGATGGTCGCCAAAAAAGACAAGAACAACCGGTCTGCCGATGTTGCGGAGCTCGTTGATAAAGTACTCGAGGTCCCGGTCGGATGCGTTGATGCAGGTGAGATAGGTGTTGAGCGCGCTGTTGGCGCCTTCGCTGGCTCCCTCGACCCAATAGTTTGTCAGCTCTTCGGCGGGAACGGTGCCATAGTCGTAGCCGCCGTGATTTTGCATCGTGACGTCAAAGATGAACTGCGGCGCTTCGTCGGTTCTAAGCAGGTCGAGTATCTTGTCGTAGGTGGCGTAGTCGCATACGCCGGCATGGTAATAGGGCGCACCTTCGAAATCGCCGATTGAAAGAAAGTCTCCAAAGCCCAGCTGCTGATAGATTTTATCTCGATGGTAGTTGACGGGGTTTTGCGGGTGCATAGCGGTAGTGGTATACCCAAGCTCTTTAAGGTCCTTTGCCAGGCTGTTTACGCCATTCATCTGATACAGCTGATAGGGGATCTTGCCTAATCCGACAAAGGCCGTTGTCGCTCCGGTCAAAAATTCGAATTCGGAGTTCGCCGTTCCGCCACCGGCGACCGAAGCGAGCATGGTGCCGCGAACAAGTGTGTCGGGAAGCGAGTTGTAGAATGCGGGGCCGGAGTACCCGGCCGCCTGGAGCTGCTCAAAGCACGAAAGGTCGCTAAAACTCTCGTTCATGACGGCAACAATCGTCGGCTTGATTTCATTGAACTGGGCAACGGCCGCCGCGCGCTGTTCGCTCGAGCCATATGTGCTGTCGTAGACGGCGGCGAGCTCCTGCTCGATGCTCTGCGCCTCATCGGGCGTATAGTCTTCGGGCTTCTCAATGGGCAACTCGTTGACCATTTCGGTGAACGAAGTGATAAAACCCTGAGACGCATACGTGGTGATGGGCTGCCAACGGTCAAATCCAAAATCCAGCGCCTGCTCCAAGTCGATGTTGGAAAAGCCTGAGAGCCCCACAACGGTCACTAGCAGAAAAGCACAGAGGTTAGCGGCGATAGCGGGGAAGACATGGGTGGGCGTACGGAGCTTTCGCGGTCGGATGAGCGAAAGAAGCCCCAGGGAAATCTCCAGCAGGGCGAGAGAGGTTACGATTCCGGCGGTAAAGGTAAACTCGTATCCCTCGCTGACTTCCATTGCGGTGCCAAGGGCCAAGATATCGCTTGGCAGGATGGCTTCGCCTTTAAACGTTATGACGAAGTGCTCGGCAATGCCAAGGATGCAGCAGACGACGGGCACGAGAGCCATGACGCCTCCATGACGCTGTCCCAGCAAATAAAGGGAGAGCAGAACCGTCGCGAGCAGCCCGACGGAAAACCCGAATGAGTTGGCGGGAATGCGATAGAACGTTTCGTTGCAGGCAATTTCGAGTGAAACGAACGAGAGCGCTGAAACAGCGGCGATGACAAGGATGTCACGGCAAATACAGGCAACCGTTCCCGTCGCAAGGTCGGTTTGGTCGATAAGTCCCGAAACCAAGGGCTCGACAAGAAGCATGACGGCGACAGCACCGAGCGCCGAATAAGAAAGGATCCATAGGGAGCTGCCCTCATTTACGAGCAATTGATTCGTAATCCATGCAGCTACCACGCCGAGCGGGACGAGGAGCGTCGCGCACCAAAAGACGCGGGCAATGGGTGGCTTTTCGTTGCGTTTGATTGAAAAATACACGCGCACGACGACGGCGGCCACGATAAGGACGGCGATGAATATGGGCAGATTGGCCATGTCGCTCGAAGTGATTTCAAGGGGGATATCTTCGGTCATGGACGTTCCTCTGGTACAGCAAATTAAGTTCAGTATTAGATTACTGTAACCTTTCCACGGCATTTCGAGAAACAAAGCACCCGATACGCAAAGCTAAAGGTCTGCGAATCTTGTATTACGAACATCTGTGCGCGTCGAGTGCGCTAAACTCATCGGCAGTATGATTCGATGCAATAGGAGGCAAGGAGCTTCCATGTCTGATTCTTCTATCGTTATTCGCGGCGCCCGTGAGCACAACCTCCGTGATATCGATGTTTCCATTCCGCGTGACCAACTCGTGGTCATTACCGGTCTTTCTGGCTCGGGCAAGAGTTCGCTGGCATTTGACACTATCTATGCCGAGGGCCAGCGTCGATACGTCGAGAGTCTTTCGAGCTATGCGCGCCAGTTCTTGGGACAGATGGACAAACCCGACTTGGATTCAATCGACGGCCTTTCGCCGGCGGTGTCGATCGACCAAAAGACGACGTCTAAAAACCCTCGCTCGACGGTTGGCACCGTAACCGAGATTTATGACTATCTGCGCCTGCTGTTCGCCCGTGTGGGCACCCCGCACTGTCCCGAATGCGGCCGTGTCATTGAGCGCCAGACGACCGACCAGGTTGCCGACAAGGTCTTGGCGGCGGGGGAGGGCCGCCGCGCGTTTGTGCTGGCACCGGTAGTGCGCGGGCGAAAAGGCGAGTACGCCAAGCTGTTTGAGGACCTTCGCGCCGAGGGCTTTAGCCGCGTGCGTGTCGACGGCGAGGTTCGCTCGCTTGATGACCCTATCGATTTGGATAAGAAATTCAAGCACGATATCGAGGTCGTGGTCGACCGCATCGTGATCCGTGAGAACTCGCTGGGCCGTATTGCCGAGTCCGTTGAACAGGCGACTGCGCTGGCGCACGGCAATGTGAACGTATACTTGCTGCCCGACCGCGACGCTCCCGAGGGGACCGAAGGCGAGTTGCTGGAGTATTCGCTGGCGTTAGCGTGCCCGGAGCATGGACACTCCATCGATGACCTGCAGCCGCGTGATTTCTCGTTCAACGCGCCCTATGGCGCGTGCCCAGAGTGCGATGGCCTGGGCTTTAAGAAGACGGTCGATGCCGAGGCCCTAATCGAAGACCCCTCGAAGTCGATCGCCGACGGGGTTTTTGGCAGCCTGTTTGGCAACTCTAACTACTATCCGCAGATTTTCGCTGCGGTCTGCAAACACTTTAAGGTGAGCGTCGATACGCCGTGGGAGGATCTGCCTCCGCGGGTGCGTCGCGCGTTTTTAGACGGCATGGGCGACCAGAAGATTTCGGTCGACTATCAAAAGCTCGATGGGCGCCGCAGCCAGTGGGACACCAAGTTTTCGGGCGTGCGCAATATCCTGTACGAGCGCTATACCGAGACGACGAATGAGAACACCAAGGCGCGCTTGGAGAAGTACATCCGCGAGGAGCCGTGCTCGAGTTGCCATGGTGCTCGTCTGCGCCCCGAGATGCTCGCCGTTACCGTAGGCGGTAAGTCCATTTACGAGGTCTGCTGCCTATCGTGCCGCGAGTCGCTCGAGTTTTTTGAGGGCTTGGAGCTTACCGAGCGCCAACAATTTATCGGTGGGCGCATCGTCAAGGAAATCCTGGAGCGCTTGCGTTTTCTGGTCGATGTCGGACTCGACTATCTGACCCTCGATCGTGCCTCGGCGACGCTTTCCGGAGGCGAGGCCCAGCGCATTCGCCTGGCAACGCAGATCGGCGCCGGCCTCATGGGTGTGCTGTACATTTTGGACGAGCCATCGATTGGCCTCCATCAGCGCGATAACGAGCGCCTGATCAAGACGCTTGAGCGCCTACGCGATATCGGCAATACCGTCATCGTCGTCGAGCATGATGAGGATACGATTCGTGCTGCCGACTATGTGATCGACATGGGCCCCGGCGCGGGCGTGAACGGCGGACACGTAGTCGCGGCGGGAACGCCTGCCGATATCATGGCGTGTCCCGAGTCGATGACGGGCGCTTATCTGACCGGCAAACGAATGATCCGGGTTCCCGATGAGCGCCGCAAGCCCGGTCGCGGCTGCCTTAAGATCACGGGCGCCCGCGCCAACAACCTCAAAAACGTTACCGCCAAGATCGAGTTTGGTACGCTTACGGTCGTTACCGGCGTGTCGGGATCGGGTAAGAGCTCCCTGGTTACCGACACTATCGCACCTGCCCTTACGAATGCCATTCACCGTTCGACGCGCCCTGTGGGTCCGTATAAGAAAATCGAGGGCATCGAGTGTATCGATAAGGTTATCGATATCGACCAGTCGCCGATTGGCCGCACGCCGCGTTCCAACCCTGCTACGTACATTGGCCTGTGGGATGATCTTCGCGCGCTGTTTGCGAGTACGCCGGAGTCGAAGGCGCGCGGCTACTCGCCGGGACGTTTCTCCTTTAACGTGAGCGGCGGTCGCTGCGAAGCATGCAAGGGCGACGGACAAATTAAGATCGAGATGCACTTCCTTCCCGATATCTATGTCCCCTGTGAGGTCTGCGGCGGCAAACGCTATAACCGCGAGACGCTTGAGGTCACCTACCGTGGTAAGACCATCTCGGACGTGCTCGACATGAGCGTCACCGAGGCACTGGCCTTCTTTGGGAATATCCCGCAGATTAAGCGCAAGCTCCAGACGCTGTACGATGTAGGCTTGGGCTACGTGAGCCTGGGCCAGCCCGCTACGACGCTCTCGGGCGGCGAGGCGCAGCGTGTGAAGCTCGCCAAGGAGCTTCATCGACGCCAGACGGGCAAGACGTTCTATATTTTGGATGAGCCGACGACCGGCCTTCATTTTGAGGACGTCCGCCAGCTGCTCGATGTGCTGCAGCGCTTGGTCGATGCGGGCAACACGGTGCTGGTGATTGAACACAACCTTGATGTCATCAAGGTTGCCGACCGCCTGATCGATATGGGCCCCGAGGGCGGTAACGGCGGCGGAACCGTCGTGGTTTCGGGCACACCGGAGCAGGTTGCGGACTGTCCGCAGAGTTATACGGGCAAGTTTTTGGCGCCGTTGCTCAGGCGTGACCGGGAGCGTCAGGCTCAACTTGATGCTCAATAAATAGGCGATTCAGTTTATGGGCGCCATCGACTCCTTGTGATTCGATGGCGCTTGCTGTGTCGAAGTGACGTATGCAGCCGAATTGGACATATACTTAATCCTTGCGTCCGAATGCGAGGGAAAGGATATGCCATGGCAAAGGCTGTAAAGACGCCAAAAACCAATGCGATGCGCGAGCTGGAAAGCGCCGGCATTTCCTATGTTCTACATACGTACGAAGACGATGGTGATGAGTCGGCGGGCCTGGGGGTCGCGATTTCGGAGCAGCTTGGCGAGGAGCCCGGACAAGGATTTAAGACCTTGGTCTGCGTGACGCCGTCCAACGACCACGTCGTGTGCTGCATCCCTGTTGCCGACGAGCTCGATCTAAAGTCCGCCGCGCGTGCCGCGGGGGAGAAGTCCTTGGCCATGATGCATGTGAAGGATTTGCTTGCGGCGACTGGCTACGTTCGCGGCGGCTGCAGTCCGGTCGGTATGAAAAAACGCTACCGGACGCTCATTGATGAGACATGTGTCCTTTGGGATACCATTTTTATTTCGGGAGGCAAGCGTGGTTATCAGCTTGAGCTTGCACCTGATGATTTAATTGCATTTTGCGGGGCGACGGTCGCCCCGATTACGAGAGAGGACTGAGCGATGCCGCAGGAAGAATTGAAGTGCGGAGCTCATTTTGCAAAAGAATCTGCGCCTCAGACACCCTCATCCGAAGCTTCTTCGTCGCGAGACGACACTGACGACATGGGCTCGTCGGACTACTCCACGGTTGGTCGTTCCGCCGGGCTTATGACCATCCTGACCATCGTGTCTCGCGTCACCGGTTTTATCCGCACGTGGGCAATGGCGGCCGCTATCGGCATGTCGCTGCTCTCGTCTTCCTATCAGGTCGCCAACAACCTGCCCAATATGCTCTACGAACTCGTGATGGGCGGCATGCTCGTGACGGCGTTTTTGCCCGTGTACATGGGCGTGAGGCGTGAGCAGGGTCGCGAGGCCTCTAACGAGTACGTGGGCAACCTGCTCGGTATTCTGCTATTGGTGCTGGGTGGCATTTCGTTGCTGGGGACCGTGTTCGCCCCGGGCTTTATCTGGACGCAATCGTTCCTTTCGGGTGACGGCGGCAGCATGGATACCGCTGCGTTCATGTTCCGTTTCTTTGCCATCCAGATTCTGTTTTATGGTTTGGGCTCGGTGTTTTCGGGCGTCCTCAACGCACACCGCGACTACTTCTGGTCGACGTTTGCCCCGGTCCTCAACAATGTGATCGTCATTGCGAGCTTTATGGGCTTTGCGCCCGTGTCCGCACAGTTTGGCGAACGTGCCGGCATCATCTTGATTGCGGCCGGTACGACCCTCGGTGTCTTTGTTCAGATGGCATGTCAGATCCCCGCGCTTGGCAAGCACGGCGTGCATCCCCATATCCATATCGACTTTAAGGACCCCGCACTGCGCCAGACGATTGCGCTCGGTATCCCGACGCTGCTCGCCACGGTGTGCATGTTTGTCTCGACTTCTATCACCAACGCTGCTGCGCTGGTGGTCCAGCCCGAGACTGGTCCTTCCGTCATCGCCTATGCGCGCCTGTGGTACACGCTGCCCTACGCGCTGATTGCCGCCTCGCTTTCGACGGCGCTCTATACCGAGCTCTCTCACGACGCACAGGAGAAGGATTACGACAGCGTCCGCACGGGCATTTCGCGTGGCGTCGCCCAGATGCTGTTCTTCCTGATTCCATTCGCGCTGTACCTGATTGTCTTCGCGCGTCCGCTCAACATGATCTACTGCGCTGGCAAGTTCGATGAGTCCGGTGTGGCGCTGGTGTCGGAGTTCCTTATCTACCTGGCACTTTCCCTGCCGCTCTACGGCGTGGTCGTGCTGATGCAGAAGAGCTTCTCTGCCTTGCTCGACATGAAGCCCTATAGCCGCTATTGTCTGTATTCCGCCATCGGCCAGGCCGGCTCGGTTCTGCTGTTTGGCGTTGTGCTGGGCTTCGGTATGCCGGCAATCGCGCTTTCGTATGTCGTCGACTACGTGATCTTGGTCGGTTGCTCGCTGTGGTGGCTGCGTCGTCGTCTGCGTGGTCTTCAGGTTAAATCTATCCTGCATGGCGGTTTCTTTGGCCTTTTGCTCGGTGGCCTGGGTGCTGCCGCAGGCGCCGGCGTCATGTGGGCGCTTGAGCACTTTGTCGGGGCACTTGGCGGCTCGATTCTGATTACTCTTGGCTACGTTTGCGTTGCGGGTGTCGTCTCGCTTGCTGTTACCTTTGGCCTTGCCGTCGTCCTTAAGATGCCCGAGGTCTCGGCGCTGATTCGTCGCAAGTAGGTGCGCGTGGCCGGTCACGACAACATTCCAACGCTTGCCGAGCAGGTTTCGCGCGTTCCCACGCAGCCCGGCTGCTACCTTTGGAAAGACGCCAAGGGCGATGTCATCTACGTGGGCAAGGCGAAAAACCTGCGCGCCCGTATGCGTCAGTACGTGACGCTGCAGGACGAGCGCCAGAAGATCCCGCTGATGATGCAGCTGGTGGCGAGCTTTGACTATATCGTGGTGGAGACCGAGCACGAGGCGTTGGTGCTCGAGCGCAATTTGATTGGTCAGTACCATCCGTACTTTAACGTCGACCTCAAGGATGACAAGAGCTACCCCTTTATCGCCATTACAAAGGGCGACCTGTATCCCGCTATCAAATACACGCGTGAGCGTCATAAGCCGGGAACGCGCTATTTTGGACCTTATACCGATAGCCGCGCGGCACGTGAGACGATAGATACGCTGCGCAAGGTTATCCCCATCTGCTCCGCATCCTGTGCGGAGTGGCGTCGTTGTCGCCGTATCGTCGAGTCCCACAAGGGCGAGGAAGACATCGTCAATATGATTTGCGCGCAAAACGGGCGCCCCTGCTTTGACTACCATGTCGGGCGCGGCCCGGGTGCGTGTGTCGGCGTGATTTCCCCGGCAGACTATGCCAAGAACGTCAAGCGTGTCGAGCGCTTTTTGTCGGGCCATCGCAAGGATGTCGTCGATGAGCTGACCTCCGAGATGACGGATGCCGCTGAGGCGCTCGACTTTGAGCGCGCGGCACGCGTCAAACGTCGTTTGGAGGTCATCAGGGGTCTGGACGATCGTCAGCAAGTCGTTTTTCCCTCCAGTGTCGATATAGATGTCATCGGTTTCTATCGCGAGGAGACCATCTCCGCCGCTTGCGTCTTCGTCGTTCGCGAGGGCCGAACAGTTCGCACCTGCGAGTTCATTCTCGACAAGGGTCTTGATGTTGACGAGGAAGAGCTCCAGTCGGGCTTTCTTAAGCGCTATTACGACGAGACGGCTGATATTCCAGCTGAGGTCAACCTTTCCGTCGAGCTTGAGGATGCGGAGGCGCTGGGGGAGTGGCTTGCGGGCAAGCGTGAGCGTTCCTGCCATCTCCATAGGCCGCAGCGTGGCGAAAAGCACCGTCTGCTCGATATGGCATCCAAAAATGCGCGCCATGCTCTCATGCGCTACATGATGCGAACGGGGTACGCTGACGACCGCACCAATCAAGCGCTCCTGGAGCTCGAAAGTGCGTTGGCGCTGCCATCGCCGCCGTTGCGTATCGAGTGCTTCGATATCTCTACACTGCATGGCACCTTCACGGTCGCCTCGATGGTGGTGTTTACCAACGGGCGCGCCGACAAGAGTCAGTATCGTCGTTTTAAAATTCAGGCCGAATTGGACGAGGCAAACGACTTCGTGTCGATGTCCGAGGTTTTGGGACGACGTTATGCTCCCGAGCGTATGGCCGACGAGCGCTTTGGCTCGCGCCCCGATTTGCTCGTTGTCGATGGCGGTAAGCCGCAATTGACCGCTGCGATCAAGCAACTTGAGGCTCTTGGGCTCGATATACCAGTTTGTGGCTTGGCAAAGGCCGATGAGGAGGTTTTCGTGCCTTGGGACGAGACTCCAGTCGTGCTGCCGACCGGGTCCGCGTCGCTCTATCTAATTAAACAGGTGCGCGATGAATCGCACCGTTTTGCCATCACGTTCCATCGCGAATTGCGCGATAAAGCCATGACGGTTTCGGTACTCGATGACGTTCCAGGCGTGGGACCCACCAGAAAACGTGCCCTTATGCGCCATTTTGGCTCGATGAAGCGTTTGCGCGCGGCGAGCGAGCAAGAGATCGCGGAAGTTCGAGGCATTCCTGCCGATGTCGCCAAAGCGGTTCACGAGGCGCTCGTTGCATGGAATGCCGAGCGCGCCGAGGCGGCGGCAAAGCAATCCGAAAACTAAACACGCCTCTAAACAACTGATATACATGATTGCGTGATTTTCAATCATTTATTTCACGGCGATTACCAGCCGATTTCGGGTTTAATTAACGCTAAAACGTTTGACTAGCCATGGTGAACAACCCTGCTATCCTGCGGGTTGACGAAGACTGATATCTCACCTCGTCGATACATACTGTCTGGCGAATCGTTTGTCAATGAATTCGGTGAACGGTAGTAAATACCGTTCAAGCGTATGTATGTATCGGTCGCCGAGCGCGGCACCTCAGTTGGGTTCGTCGGTAGGTAAGGTATATATCGTCCGCAAGTTGCGCGGGGGCACGTCTAGGTGCTCCCGGGTAAGATTCTCTATTGATAGGAGAAGACATGGCCATCATCAACAAGGGTATGTCCAGGCGTTCGTTCCTCGGCCTCACCGGCAGCGTCGCTGCTGTCGCAGGGCTTGGTCTCACCGGCTGCGGTGGCAGCTCCAACGACGAGGGTTCCGCTTCCGGTTCCACCGATTCCGCCAACCGTGGCGGCGGCGTGATCACCGCTGGTTCCGCTTACGCTCCGTCCAGCTTCGATCCCGCCAGCACCGGCTCCGCTGTGGGCCTGGGTGCTAACTGGCACGTCGTCGAGGGCCTCTACGGCATCGATTACCACGACTACAGCACCTTCAACGAGCTCGCCACCGACGATCCCAAGTCTGTGGACGACACCACTTTCGAGGTCACCATCCGCAAGGGCGCCAAGTTCTCCGATGGCACCGAGGTCACCGCTGACGATGTCGTTGCCTCCTACACCGCTTGCGCCGCTTCCGCTACCTATGCTCCGTTCTTCCAGCCCTTCGAGTCCATCGAGGCCAAGGACGCCAGCACCGTGACGGTCAAGACCAAGGTCCCCAACTTCTCCCTGCTCAAGGATCGTCTGGCCATCGTCCGCGTTACCCCGGCCACCCAGACCGAGGAGGATCGCGCCAAGCAGCCGATCGGCTCCGGCCCCTGGATGTACGACTCTATCTCCGATACCGAGATCACCCTGGTTCCCAACCCCGAGTACAACGGTGAGTATGCTGCCGAGGATAAGAAGATCCAGTACAGCATCCTGACCGACCCCACCGCTCGCGTTACCGCTCAGCAGGAGGGCTCCACGCTCGTTATGGAGCTCGTTACCGCTGACGCCGTCGACCAGCTCGAGAGCGCCGGCTGCAAGATCGATAACGTTCAGGGTTTCGGCACCCGCTTCATCATGTTCAACGTCGCCAAGGAGCCTTGGAACAACGTCAAGGTCCGTCAGGCTGTCATGTATGCGCTCGACACCGAGAAGATGGTCAGCAACACCTTCGCCGGCCTTGCCACCGCTGCCAGCTGCTACCTGCCCAAGAGCTTCACCAACTATCATGAGGCTTCCACGGTGTACAAGACCGACGCCAAGAAGGCTAAGAAGCTCATCGAGGAGTCTGGCATCACCCCGGGTGCCATCACCCTGCGCACCACCGACAACGAGCAGATTAAGGGCATGGCCGCCCAGGTCAAGAACGACCTCGACGCTCTCGGCTTCGATGTGACCATCCAGACCGATACCTCGCCGGCCACCTACGCTGCCATCGACGGCGGCGAGGCCTACGATATCCTCCTTGCCCCTGGCGATCCTTCCTGCTTCGGCGCCGACCCCGACCTGCTGCTCAACTGGTGGTACGGCGACAACGTCTGGATGCAGACCCGTTGCCCGTGGAAGGAGTCCGCTGAGTGGCAGAAGCTCCACAGTCTCATGGACGAGGCTCTTGCCGCCGAGGGCGACGAGCAGCAGAAGAAGTGGAACGAGTGCTTCGACATCATTGCCGACAACGCCGTTCTGTACCCCGTTGTCCACGTCAAGACCGTCTCCGCTTCCTGGGACGATCCGTCCACTGCGCCCAACGGCGAGGCCCTCGATGGCTTCAAGGGCATCGGCACGACGAGCATGTCCTTCAGGGGCGTTGCGACCGTCAAGGCGTAAGACTCGCTTGAGTCTGTATGCAGGATGTCGGTCGTTGGGACCGTATCCTCATAGTTGAAACAAAGACCCGGGCGACCTCGATGTCGCTCGGGTCTTGTAATGAGTATCCGTACTCATATACCAGTTGGTCCTACCGACAAAAGAAAGGGGAGAGAACGTGAACAACTTGCTACGTTTGATTGGAAGGCGTCTTGTGGCGCTGCCGATCATGGCATTGGGCGTCACCGTCCTGGTGTTCTTCCTTATGTCGTTCTCCAAGACCGACCCCGCCTACACGGCGTTGGGTGACGGTGCCTCGCCCGAGGCGGTTGCCGAGTACCATGAGAAGTATGGTCTGGACGACCCCTGGCCCGTGCGCTACGTGCGCTATATGGGCGATTTGATCCATGGCGACATGGGCACCTATGGTGCTGCTCGCAACTCCGTTGCCAAGCGCATCTCCACGGCCCTGCCCGTCACGATGCAGCTGACCTTCATCGGCCTTGCCATCGGTGCGGTCGTTTCGTTTTTGCTCGGCGTCATCGCGGCACTGTATCGCGACAAATGGCCGGACCAAGTGATCCGCGTCTTTTCCATCGCCGGCTTGGCAACCCCGTCGTTCTGGCTTGCCGTTCTGTTGATCCTGCTGTTCTCTTCCTACCTTAAGGTGCTCCCGGCATCGGGTGCTCTGCCTCACTTCACCACGAATCCGGCTGGTTATCTGGGCCGCATGATTATGCCCGCCATCGCCTTGGCATTTCCGCTGACGGGCCAGATGACTCGTATCGTGCGTACCGCCATGGTCGAGGAGCTCGACAAGGACTATGTCCGTATGGCTCGCGGTGCCGGCGTTCCCGAGAAGGTCGTCGTCGGTATCAACGTTCTTCGCAATGCGCTGATCACCCCGGTCACTACCCTCGGTCTTAAGATCGGTTACCTCATGGGCGGCGCCGTCGTCATCGAGGTTATCTTCAACCTCCCCGGCATGGGCACCGCGATTCTGCAGGGCGTTCAGGGCAACGAGGCGAACCTGGTTCAGGGCGTCGTTATCGTCGTTGCTCTTGCCTTCATCATCATCAACATCGTGGTTGACATGCTCTACCTGCTCATCAACCCGCGCATCAGGACGGTGTAGATTATGGTAAAGATTCGAGAGAAGCAAACCGAGCAGCTCGAGAAGGCTGCCTCCAAGGGGCTCAAGCTCGGTGGCTGGAAGAAGATGACGCTGTCTTCTAAGATTGCCGCCGTCGTGCTGGTGCTGGTCGCCCTGACTGCGATTCTGGCGCCCCTTCTTGCCCCCTATAGCCCGGTCGAGATCTTTACGGCTCGCCAGGCTCCCGGCAACGGATTTATCTTCGGTACCGACGATAAGGGTCGCGATATTCTGTCGCGTATGCTCTACGGTGGTCGTTACTCGCTGATTATCGGCTTTGGCGCCACTGCCATGGCTCTGGTCTGCGGCTCGGTCGTGGGCGCCCTTGCAGCGGTTTCGCGCAAGGCCGTCTCCGAGACGATCATGCGTATCTTGGACATCATCATGTCCATCCCGGGCATCGCCCTCGCGGCCGTCTTCGTCTCCATCCTGGGCAACTCCGTGCCGTCGATCATCTTCGCCATCGGCTTTATGTACACTCCGCAGATTGCCCGTATCGTGCGCGCCAACATCGTGTCCGAGTACGGCGAGGACTATGTCCGCGCGGTCATCGTTTCCGGCGCCAAGGCTCCGTGGATTTTAATCAAGCATGTTCTGCGTAACTGCATCGCCCCGATCATGGTCTTCACCGTTACCCTAGTCGCCGACGCCATCATCTTCGAGGCTTCGCTGACGTTCATCGGCGCTGGTATCCAGGAGCCCACCGCTACCTGGGGCAACATCCTCGCCGACGCCCGCGGCGGCGTGCTCGCCGGCCGTTGGTGGCAGGCGTTGTTCCCGGGCCTGGCCATCATGATCACCTGCCTGGCGCTCAACATCCTCTCCGAGGGCATTACCGACGCCATGGCCGCTGCTCCCTCCGCCGCCCTGGATCCGACCGATTCCTCCAAGCGCCGCGAGGCCGACCTGCTGGTCTCCGACCCCGTTCGCGCCTACAAGGAGCAGGCCCAGTCCCTCTCCGCTCGCCTTGGCGCCCTGCGCGATGTCGAGCTCAAGCGTGACGATCGCCATGTGCCCGACGAGTCTGTCGAACCGATTCTCTCGGTCCGCGATTTCTGCATTCAGTTTGAGCATCACGGTGATATCAACGTCGTCGACCATGTCAACTTTGACGTCCGTCCTGGTCAGACCATGGGCCTGGTGGGCGAGTCCGGTTGCGGTAAGTCCATCACCACGCTGGCCATCATGGGCCTGACCGACGATGACGAGCACCTTTCCGGCGAGGTCCTCTGGGAGGGCCGCGACCTGCTCAAGATGAGCAAGAAGGAGTGGTTCGGCCTGCGCGGTACCGATATCGCCATGGTCTATCAGGACGCCCTGTCCTCGCTCAACCCCTCCATGCTCATCTCTGCCCAGATGAAGCAGCTCACCAAGCGCGGCGGCACCCGCAGCGCCGAGGAACTCCTGGAGCTCGTGGGCCTCGACCCCAAGCGTACGCTCGAGAGCTACCCGCATGAGCTTTCCGGTGGCCAGCGTCAGCGTGTTCTGATCGCTATGGCCCTTACCCGCGACCCCAAGCTGGTCATCTGCGACGAGCCCACGACCGCCCTGGACGTTACCGTCCAGAAGCAGGTCATCAAGCTGCTCAACGACCTTCAGGCCAAGCTCGGCTTTGCCATGATCTTCGTCTCGCATGACCTGGCGCTGGTCGCCGAGGTCGCCCATAACATCACGGTGATGTACGCCGGTCAGGTTATCGAGCAGGCGCCCACCAAGGAGCTGCTCACCAACCCGATCCACGAGTACACCCGCGGTCTTCTGGGTTCCGTCCTGTCCATCGAGAGCGGTTCGGGCCGCCTGCACCAGGTGCCCGGCGCCGTTCCGAGCCCGCGCGATTTCCCCAAGGGCGATCGCTTCGCGCCCCGCTCGAGCCATCCGCGTATTGGCCTGGACACCCGTCCGGTCTTCAAGCGCGTGCCCGGCACCGAGCACTTCTATTCCGAGCTCCCCGACGAGGTGCTCAAGGCAAATGGTTTGACCCCTCACGCGGAGGTGATGTAGATGAGCGAGGCCGCAGTCAACGGCGTCGAGCCGATCATCTTCCTTGATGACGTCCACGTCACCTTTAGGACTCGTACCGGCTCGATTCTGCACCCTAACCTGGTTCACGCCGTCCAGGGTGTAACGATTAAGCTCATGCCCGGTCAGACGATCGGCATCGTCGGCGAGTCCGGTTGCGGTAAGTCCACCACCGCCAACGTCATGTGCGGCCTGCAGGCCCCCACGAGCGGCAAGGTCTACTTTAAGGGCAAGGACGTTACCAAGCGTACCGCCGAGGACCGTCGTCACATGGGCCGCGTCATCTCGGTCGTGTTCCAGAATCCGGCTACGGCGCTCAACCCCCGCATGGTCGTTCGCGAGCAGCTGCTCGACCCCATGCGCGTTCACAACCTGGGTACCGAGGCCGAGCAGGAGAAGCGCGTCAAGGAGCTCTTGGAGCTCACCGGTCTGCCCAGTTCCGCCGCCGAGGTTCTTCCCGGCCAGCTTTCGGGCGGCCAGCGCCAGCGCGTCGCAATTGCCCGTGCCCTGTCGCTGAACCCCGATGCCATCATCGCCGACGAGCCCACCTCGGCTCTGGACGTTTCGGTCCGCGCGCAGATTCTGAACCTGCTGACCGACCTTAAGAAGGAGCTCGGCCTGGCCATGGTGTTCATCAGCCATGACATCCAGACGGTCCGCTATATCTCTGACGACATCATCGTTATGAATGGCGGCAAGATCGTCGAGCAGGGCGAGGCCAAGCAGGTCTTCCAGCACCCCCAGGACCCCTACACCAAGATGCTGCTCGGCGCTGCGCCGTCGCTGCTGCATCCCAAGCTCGGCGAGTAGCCTCGCTTTCCCTCCCGTGCGCCCGGTTCCCTTGCCGGGCGCACCTCCGTTGCGATTTCGAAAGGTTGGGTTCACGAGCCATGCCAAGTGCTCAGGAGCTACAACATCAATTTGGTGAATATCGAGGCGCCATGCCCCGTCCATCAGATTTCGATCTCTTTTGGAATGACCGCATGGCCGAGGCCGATGCCGTCGAGCTCGACTATGCGATCGAGGCGGCATCGGTCACCGATGCCGTGACCTGCCAGCTTTTCGACCTCTGGTATACCGGCATGTGTGGCGCTCGCCTGCATGCCAAGTACCTTAAACCCGTCTCGGACGAGCCCGTGCCATTGGTACTTCAGTTCCATGGGTATCCGGGTGCAAGCCGCAGCTGGTTTGAGCAGGCGTCGTTTGCGGGCATGGGCATGGCACTCATCGCCCTCGACTGCCCCGGCCAAGGAGGTCCCTCCGAGGACATTGGTGGATTTGAGGGCACAACGGTCGCGGGCCATATCGTCGCCGGTATCGACGGTGATCCGGCCAACCTCTACTATGTCCGCTTGCACCAAGATATTCGCATCCTGTGCCGCATCGTTCGCGAGCTCGAGGGCATCGATCTTGCCCGTGTGTTTGTGAACGGCGCGTCGCAGGGCGGCGGTTTGGGCATTGCGACCTGTGCACTTAACAGCGAGCTTATCAATCGCGCCGCCATCCTCTATCCCTTCCTGTCGGATTTCCGCCTGGTCTGGGATTTGGATGCCGACGACATTGCCTACGAGGGCCTGCGCTATTGGTCTCGCTGGTTTGACGAGGACTCGACTCGTATCGACGAAGCCTATGCCAAGCTGGCGTACTTCGATTCCAAGAACTTTGCCCCTATGGTCAAATGCCCCGTGCTGTTTGGCACCGGCACAGCCGATACCGTCTGTCCGCCAGCGACGCAGTTTGCGGTCTATAACAACCTGACCTGTGAAAAGCGTCATGAGTTCTTTGAAGGCTTTGGCCACGAGGAGATTCAGGATTTTGACGATCTGATCATTCCGTTTTTCTGCAAGGGAGGGAAGGCTCATGTCTAAGTGCGAGAGCAATGTCGGCGAGCTGATTGTCCCCGACCTTGTGGGGATTCCCGGAACGGTTTCGTCAAGGCTCTCTGAATATCGGGACTGGCACGGTGATGTTCAGGCAGATGTTTCTGATTTGGAGACATGTGCTATGGATCTTGAGATTCAAGGCCTGGCCATTACGGCGATCGATTTCGCCAATCCGTATGCCCGCTACTCCGAGGTTTCCTTTGAGCTTGGTGGCGATGTGGTCCACGCACGTTTGATCGAGCCTGCCGGTCGCGCCCGAGCATCCGAGCTTGTGCCGCTATGTCTGATGTTTCACGACATCGACCGACCCGTGCGGGGATGGCATCACATGACGAGGTTTGCGGCCATGGGATATGCCGTGCTTGCGCTGGACGATGAGGCGATTGGACCCAGCGATCTGCGGCAGGGGATTACCTCGCCCGCTTTTGTCAGGCGCGTCCGTTGGGGCTGCGCGTTGGCGGAGGTCGCGCGCAATCTTGATGGCATGGACCCCGAACGCATCTTTGCATGGGGCGAGGGTCTTGGCGGCGGAGTCGCGCTGGCGGTTTCTGCTCTGGACGAGCGGGGCCTCGCCCGCACGGCGGTTGCCAATCCGCTTCCTGGCGGCCTCGAGGTGCTGTCGTCTCGGGTGCGCGGATCGGTGCTCATGGGCACATCGCTTATGGATACCGTGAGCGATCCCAAGGATCAGTTTGCCGTATTCAACGGTCTTGAGTGTGACCGGAGGCATATCATCTATGCAAAATACGCTCACGAGCGCATCAATGCGTTCGAAAACGAAGTCGTAGACTTTTTTAACCAAACGTTCTACTCGTGTTCTTTGGCCTAGACGGCCTGGACACTGCCAACAAGAGTGGGTGGCATAGGGCCGCCCGCCAGACAACTAAGGAGATTCTTGTGGCAACTCAGAAATTCACCGGCGTTATCCCTCCCGTCGTTGTTCCCGATACCGAAGATCATCAGCTCGATGTTGCCTCCTTTGAGCGCAGCATCAACCGCATGATCGATGCCGGCGTCGATGGCCTGTTCTTCTTGGGCTCTTCGGGTGAGGTCGTTTTCTCCACCGACGAGCGTCGTCGCCAGATCATCGCCGAGGCCGTCCGCATCGTCGACCACCGCGTGCCTGTTCTGGTCGGCATCATCGATACCGAGACCGAGCGCATGATTGAGCACGGCAAGGTCGCTCAGGAGCTGGGCGCCGATGCCCTCGTCGCCACCTGCCCGTTCTATGCCCTGCAGGGCATGACCGAGGTCGAGGAGCACTTCCGCATCCTGCACGAGGAGCTTGACCTGCCCATCTTTGCCTATGACATTCCCGTCTGCGTTCACACCAAGCTCCCCTGGAAGCTCCTTGCCAAGCTCGGCGCCGAGGGCGTCCTTGCTGGCGTCAAGGATTCCTCGGGTGATGACATCTCGTTCCGCTACCTCGTTCAGGAGAACGAGAAGAACGGCCATCCGATGAGCATCCTCACCGGCCACGAGGTTGTTGTCGACGGCGCTTACCTCGGTGGCGCCGACGGCTCTGTCCCGGGTCTCGCCAACGTTGAGCCCGAGGGCTACGTTCGTCAGTGGAAGGCCGCTCAGGCTGGTGACTGGGCTACCGTCAAGGCCGAGCAGGATCGCCTCAATGAGATTTCGCACATCTGGGATGTCACCTCGGGCGTCCAGGGCTATGCCGGTGGCGTCGGCGCCTTCAAGACCGCTATGAACCTCATGGGTATCTTCGACAGCCCGACCATGCCGCGCCCGGTGAAGGCCATGACCGGCGAGAACGTCGAGGCTATTAGGAAGGTCCTCCAGGACAACGGCCTCCTGTAAAGCTTTCCTAGGCACCCGACCTCGCCGTTCAACCGTGTGGCCATGACTATTAGGTCAATGGCCACACGGTTTCTCGGCGATCTTGGGCACCTGGATAACCTTTACTGCGCTGTGACGGCTAGCCTGACGGCGCATTTCCTATAGTTGTTTTTTATCTCCGAAGGAGAGCGACATGGAGAACAAGTACGTCTGTTCTGTCGATATCGGCGGAACTAAGATCGCGACTGCCATCATGGAGTACCCGGCTGACGGTAGTGTGCCCCATCCCGTTTTTGAGGCCGAGGTTCCCACAGAGGCCCAAGAGGGCGGCGAGGCCGTCTTCCAGCGTATCGAGGCGTCTATCAAGGCCGCTCTTGAGGCGAATCCCGATGTCGAGGTTCTCGGTGTCGGTATCGGTGCCGCAGGCGTCGTCGATCCCAAGACGGGCGCCATTGCGTATGCCAATGAGATCATGCCCGGCTGGTCCGGCGTTCAGTTGGGGCCGCGTCTGCGCGAGGACCTTGGTCTTCCCGTTGCCGTTGTGGGCGACGTGCAGGCTCATGCTCTGGGCGAGGCCCACTGGGGTGTCGGCAAGGGCAAGTTCTCCGTCTTGTGTCTTGGCATCGGTACGGGTATCGGCGGCGCATATGTCGAGAACGGCCGCGTGATGCAGGGCTTCCATGGTGCTGCTGGCCATATGGGCCACATCGAGTGCTCGGCTGCCGTCGGCATTCCCTGCGCCTGCGGGCGTTCCGGCCATCTGGAGTCGGTTGCTTCGGGCACTTCCATTGGTCGTATGTACGATGAGCGCTTTGGCCGCGTCGACCCCAGCCGTCCTTCGGTCGGTCGCGATGTGAACGACCTGTGCCGTGCAGGCGACGCAAAGGCGACCGAGGTCATCCATGACGCCGGCTTTGCGCTGGGCGCCAGCTTGGGCTCGCTTGCCAACATCTTGGATCCCGAGGTCATCGTGCTTTCGGGAGGTGTGATTCACCAGGGTCCCGATTGGCGTTCGCAAACGTGGAAGGACTCGGTGCACGAGGGCTATGCCAGCCAGGCGCTCGACCCGCTTCAGGACACGCCGATCCTCATCGGTTCTCTGGAGGGCGACGCGCCGCTCATCGGCGCCGCCGAACACCTTCTTGCGTCGTTGAAGTAAACATAACTACCAAGTGCGCCTTCTGAGGTGCCGCAGATTGACGTGAAAGAGGAGCGAAGCGTACTTCGGTACGCGAGCGACGGTTTGAACGTCAAGGTGCGGTGTCTCAGAAGGCTGTTTTGAGAAAGGTTGAGTCGAACATGACCGTTGATCCTTTGATCCAGTCCCTGAAGGGCAAGCTCGTCGTGAGCGTTCAGGCGTATATGGGCGAGCCGCTTCGTACGCCCGAGACCATGGCTCAAATGTCTCGCGCTTGCGAGCTTGGCGGCGCCGCCGCCATTCGCTGTCAGGGCCTTGCCGACATTGCCGCTATTAAGGGTCGCTGTGAGGTTCCCGTCATCGGCCTGTGGAAGGATGGACACGAGGGCGTTTACATCACGCCGACGCTGCGTCACGCTCGCGCCTGCGTTGCTGCCGGTGCCGATATCGTGGCGATCGACGCCACCGATCGTCCGCGTCCCGATGGCAAGACGGTCGAGGATACCTTCCGCCCGCTGCACGAGGAGGGCGTGCTCCTGATGGCGGATTGTGCCACCATCGAGGACATTCGCCGTGCGGTTGATATGGGCTTTGACCTGGTATCCACCACGCTTTCTCACGGCGTCGCCGCCATCGACTGCACCATGGCCGATGGCCCCGACCTGCCACTCCTGCGTCAGGCGACCGAGGAATTCCCCGGTCTTCCCATCATCTGCGAGGGCCGCGTGCACACGCCCGAGGAGGCTCGCGCTGCGATCGATGCTGGCGCCTGGGCCGTTGTCGTCGGCACCGCCATCACGCACCCCACGAGTATTACGAGTTGGTTCAAGGCTGCGCTTGAGGCGTAAGACAGGCCTCGTATCCGCTCGGGGCGGTATACTCAATATAGGCAATTGACCGCGCGGGATCCGGGTTGCTGGGTCCCGCGCTTGTTTTTGGGAGGCAGCACATGCAAAAGGGAGATGCCATGGATGCGGCGGAGCGCTCGGAGCGCATCCCCGATATCGTCATCATCACCGGAATGTCCGGATCGGGCCGCACACAGGCCATGCACGTGTTCGAGGACATGGGCTATTTTTGCATTGATAACCTACCTCCGCGTCTCATCGCCCAGCTTGCCGAGCTCGTCGGCATCAATACGGGCGTGGGCAGGCATCTCGCCGCCACCTGCGATTTGCGTAGCCAGGGACTGTTTGACGAGTTGCTCGATGCGGTCGCCGCGCTCGAAGAGCGCGAGATGAGCTGCGACATCGTGTTCCTGGAGGCTTCTGACGAGGTGCTGATTCGTCGCTACAGCGAAAATCGCCGCCGTCATCCCATTGCCAAGCCGGGGGAGACTACGGCCGATGCCATTCAGCGCGAGCGCCTTCAGCTGCAGGGCGTGCGCGATCGAGCCGATATGATTATCGACACGAGCCGCCTGCGCACCTCTGCCCTGCGCAACAAATTGCGCATGGCGTTCTCCGAGTTGTCCGACCAGCAGCTCATGGACGTTCACGTGTTCTCGTTTGGCTTTAAGCACGGTATGCCCGTCGAGGCGGACATTATGATCGACGTTCGCTTCCTGCCCAATCCGTTTTACGATCCCGAGATGCGTACCATGACCGGTCTCGATAAGAAAGTCTCCGACTTTGTTCTGGACCATCCCAAGACCCAGGAGTTCTGGAAGGCCTGGACGCAGCTGCTCGATACGGTGATGCCGGGCTATATCGCGGAGGGTAAGCCGCAGCTTTCTATCGCCATCGGCTGCACGGGCGGACAGCACCGTAGCGTCGCCATTGCCGAGGCCACGGCCCGTTACCTGGAAGGCGCCCAGTATCACGTGAGCATCTCCCACCGCGACCTGTCGCGCGCCAACACGAAGGCATAGGCCTGCATGTCGTTTACCGCTGAGGTGCGCGACGAGCTTGCGCGCTGCGAACCCGAATGTGAATACTGCGATTTGTCGACGCTTGCCGCCCTGACGCGTGTGAGCGGTACGCTTTCGTTGGCCGGCTCCGGGCGGTATCGTTTGACGGTCGCGACCGAGACGGGAGCCGTCGCGCGCACGATGATCACGCTGACGCATCGCATCCTTAAGCTCAAAACGGAATTCACCGTTCGTAAATCGGTCTTGCATAAGGTCCGTAACTATCTCATTACCCTGCCCGATCAACCCGACCTGGACAAGGCTCTGGTGCTGCTGGGCATTCTAGACCGCAGGGGAGGGCTCGTTGCTGGTGTTCCCCGACACATCGTTGCCCGTCCCTGCTGCAGGCTTGCCTACATCCGCGGCGCGCTCATCGCGGGCGGCTTCGTGGCCGATCCACGCGGCGATTTTCATTTGGAGATCGCGGTGCAGGGCGAGCAATATGCCAAGGGGCTTTGCGACCTGTTGGGGCAGATTGGGGTCCATGCTCGTGTTAATGCGCGGCGGGGGTCATATGCCGTGTACATTAAGAGCGCCGAGGAAATCGAGCATTTATTAAAGCTGATTGGTGCCAAGCGCAGCGTTGCCGAGATTGAGGAGGCGCGCGCGGTCAAGTTGGTTAAGAACGATGTGAACCGTCGCGTGAACGCCGAGCTCGCCAACCAGACCAGAAGCGCCGGTGCTGCCCAACATCAGCTTGCGCTTATCGATGAGCTCGAGCAGCGCGGCCTTCGCGATGCGCTTCCGGATGCCTTGGCGGTCTTTTGCGACCTGCGCGAGCGCTATCCCGATCTGTCGCTGCGTGATTTAGGGGAGATGGCTGACCCTCCCTTGTCGAAGTCGGCCCTCTACCATCGAGTTTTGAGGCTTGAAAAGCTCATTGAAGCAAACGGGTAGTTTAAAGTATCGACTTATATACGGATTTAGCTGCTATTTTATTCTTTAAAACGTTTTAACGTAAATTTGATTTTCAATTTCGAGCATTCTCGTGAAATTCAAGTCAAAAAAAAGGTATATTAGGCGAGTGGTTAGTTTGTGGGCCTCAACGGCGGGCGCTGTAGCTTGCGGGGGCCTTACGAAAGGAGACACAATGGCAGTAAAGGTTGCTATTAACGGCTTCGGTCGCATCGGTCGTCTGGCTTTCCGTCAGATGTTCGGTCATGAGGGCTCCGAGATCGTCGCTATCAACGACCTCACCTCTCCCGATATGCTCGCTTACCTGCTGAAGTACGACTCCACGCAGGGCAACTACGCTCGCGATCACGAGGTCGTTGCTGGCGAGGATTCCATCACCGTTGACGGCAAGGAGATCAAGATCTACAAGGAGGCCGACGCCAACAACCTGCCTTGGGGCGACCTCGACGTCGACGTCGTTCTCGAGTGCACCGGCTTCTACACCAGCAAGGCTAAGGCTCAGGCCCACATCAACGCTGGCGCCAAGAAGGTCGTCATCTCCGCTCCGGCCGGCAGCGATCTGCCCACCATCGTGTACAACGTCAACCACGAGACGCTGACCGCTGAGGACAACATCATCTCCGCTGCTTCCTGCACCACCAACTGCCTCGCCCCGATGGCCAAGGGTCTGAACGACTTCGCTCCCATCGTGTCCGGCATCATGACCACCATTCACGCCTGGACCGGCGACCAGATGCCGCTCGACGGCCCGCAGCGCAAGGGCAACAAGCGTCGTAGCCGCGCCTGCGCCGTCAACATCGTCCCCAACACCACCGGTGCTGCCAAGGCTATCGGCCTGGTTCTCCCCGAGCTCAACGGTAAGCTCATCGGTGCCGCCCAGCGCGTCCCGACGCCGACCGGCTCCATCACCAACCTCTACGCTGTCGTTGACAAGAAGGTCACCGTCGACGAGGTCAACGCCGCTATGAAGGCCTACGCTTCCACCATCTCCGAGACCTTCGGTTACAACGAGGACGACATCGTCTCCACCGACATCATCGGCGAGACCCACGGCTCCATCTTCGACGCCACTCAGACCATGTGCTCTGACCTCGGCAACGGCCAGACCCTCGTTCAGGTCACCTCTTGGTACGACAACGAGAACTCCTACACCTCTCAGATGGTCCGCACCATCAAGTACTTCGAGAAGTTCGTTGCTTAATTTAGCTTTTAGCGAATAGCTCGTTGAGCGTCTAAAGAAGGGCGCGGCCTCATAGGGCTTACACCCTAGGGTCGCGCCCTTTTTATAGGAAATCGTCTGCCGTAATGGGAGGCAGACACGTACGAAAGGTAGAAGCAAACATGGCCTTTACCAAGAAGACCGTCCGCGACATCGATGTCGACGGCAAGCGCGTTCTCGTCCGCGTTGACTTCAACGTGCCTATCAAGGATGGCGTCGTTGGCGATACCACCCGCATCAAGGCTGCCCTGCCCACCATCAACTACCTCGTTGAGCACAACGCTCGCGTCATCCTCATGAGCCACCTCGGCCGTCCCGATGGCACCGGCTTCCAGCCCGAGCTGTCCCTCGAGCCCGTCGCCAAGAAGCTCGCTGAGCTCTCTGGTCTCGATGTTGCCTTTGTCGCCGACACCTACGGCGAGAAGGCTGCTGAGGCTGTTGCCGCCGTCGAGCCGGGCAAGGTCCTCGTTCTCGAGAACGTCCGTTTTGACAAGCGTGAGAAGAAGAACGATCCCGAGATCGCCAAGAAGCTCGCTTCCTATGGTGACGTCTTCGTTCTCGATGCCTTCGGCACCGCTCACCGCGCCCAGGGTTCCGTCGTGGGCCCCGCCGCTTACCTGCCTGCCGTCGCCGGCTTCCTGCTCGAGAAGGAGGTCGACACGCTGACCGGCATCTTCGCCGAGCCCGAGCGCCCCTTCGTCGCTATCGTCGGCGGTTCCAAGGTTTCCTCCAAGATCGGCGTTCTCGATCACCTCATCGACTCCGCTGACACCCTGATCATCGGTGGCGGCATGGCCTACACCTTCTTCCTGGCTCAGGGCCTGACCGTCGGTCAGTCCCTCAAGGAAGAGGACTGGGTCGAGCGCGCCGGCGAGATGCTCAAGAAGGCCGAGGAGAAGGGCGTCAAGATCCTGCTCCCCATCGACAACCGCGTTGCCGATCACTTTGGCGAGGACGCTGTCCCCGAGGTTGTCGCTTCCGACGCTATCCCCGACGATCGTGAGGGCATGGACATCGGCCCCAAGACCGAGGAGCTCTACGCCGAGGCCGTCAAGGGCGCCAAGACCGTGTTCTGGAACGGCCCCATGGGTGTATTCGAGTTCGACAACTTCGCTCACGGCACCCAGGCTATCGCCGAGGCCGTCGCCGAGGCCGACTGCACCTCGATCATCGGCGGTGGCGACTCCGTCGCAGCTGTCAACAAGTTCAACCTGGCCGACAAGATGAGCTGGATCTCCACCGGTGGTGGCGCTTCCATGGAGCTCGTCGAGGGTAAGGCCCTGCCCGGAGTGGAGGCGCTTCTCGATGCCTAATCGCACCCTTCTTATCGCTGGTAACTGGAAGATGAACAACGACGTCGCCGAGGCCGCCAAGCTCGCCGATGAGCTGGCTCAGGCTCTGCCCGAGGTTCCGGCTGGCGTCGAGGTGCTCGTCTGCCCTCCGACCATTGACATCACCACGGTTCATGACCGTATTCAGGCTGCCCCCATCGCCCTCGGTGCTCAGAACGTGTACTGGGAGGCCAAGGGTGCCTTCACCGGTGAGTCCTCTTGCGACATGCTCAAGTCCGCTGGCTGCACCTACTGCATCATCGGTCACTCCGAGCGTCGCGACTACTTCCACGAGACCGACGAGGATCAGAACAAGAAGGCCAAGGCCCTCGTTGCCGCCGGTCTTGTTCCCGTCTTCTGCTGCGGCGAGTCCCTCGAGGTCCGCGAGGCTGGCACCTATGTCGAGCACGTCGTGAACCAGGTCAAGGCTGGCCTTGCTGGTCTTGAGATCACCTGCCCCAAGCAGGTCGTCGTCGCCTACGAGCCCATCTGGGCTATCGGCACCGGCAAGACCGCTACCGCCGAGGACGCTCAGGAGGTCTGCGGCGCTATCCGTGAGACCCTCAAGGAGATGTTCGGCGAGGAGCTCGCCGACGGTATCCGCGTCCTGTACGGTGGTTCCGCTAAGCCCGGCAACATTGCCGAGCTCGTCGCCAAGCCTGACGTTGACGGCGCCCTCGTGGGCGGCGCTTCGCTCAAGGCTGCCGACTTCGCCTCTATGGTCGTCAAGGCAGGCGAGTAGGACATATGGCACAGCGTCATCTTCCTGCACTCCTGATCATCATGGATGGCTGCGGCCTTGCTCCGGCTGATGGCGAGAACGCCGTCGCCGCTGCCAAGACGCCCTTCCTTGATAGCCTGTACGCTCAGTATCCCCACACCACGCTCGGTGCTTCGGGCGAGGACGTGGGCCTTCCCGACGGTCAGATGGGCAACTCCGAGGTAGGTCACCTCAACATCGGTGCCGGCCGCATCGTGTTCCAGGAGCTTTCGCGCATCAATAACGCTATCAAGGATGGCTCTATCGCCAAGAACGAGGTCTTCGTCAAGGCCATGGACGATGTCAAGGCCGAAGGCAAGACCCTGCACCTCATGGGCCTTATGAGCCCCGGCGGCGTTCATTCTCACATGAACCATGTCGAGGCCCTGGTCAAGATGGCTGCCCAGCATGGCGTCAAGAGCGTTCGCGTCCACGCCTTTATGGATGGTCGCGATGTCGACCCGCAGTCCGGTGCCGGCTACATGAGCGAGTTCTGCGCCTTCCTGGCTAAGATTTCCGAGGAGACCGGTTGCGACGCTCGCGTCGCCACCGTTTCGGGCCGCTATTGGGCCATGGACCGCGACAACCGTTGGGAGCGCATCCAGCGTGCCTACGACGTCATGGTCAATGCGTCCGACGCCGATACCGATCCCGTTGCCGGTATCAAGGCCTACTACGAGAAGGACCCGCGCGGCGACGAGTTCGTCGAGCCCTTCGCTGCCCACAACGAGGGCATCCACGAGGGTGACGCGGCCATCTTCTTCAACTTCCGTCCCGACCGCGCCCGTCAGATGACCCGCGTGTTCACGGACAAGGAGTTCGACGGCTTTGAGCGCGAGCAGATCAAGCTCTCGCACTTTGTGACGATGACCGAGTACGATCCGACGTTTGACGTCGAGGTCGCCTTCCCCAAGACGTTCCCCGAGAACGTTCTGGCCGACGTCATCGCAGCCAATGGCCTGAAGCAGCTGCACACCGCCGAGACCGAGAAGTACGCTCACGTGACGTTCTTCCTCAACGGTGGCATCGAGGAGCCCAAGGAGGGCGAGGAGCGCGTGCTCGTCGCTTCCCCCAAGGTCGCTACCTACGATCTGCAGCCCGAGATGAGCGCTCCCGAGGTTACTGAGAAGCTCGTCGCCGCCATCAACGAGGATCGCGCTGATTTCTACATCGTGAACTTCGCGAACTGCGACATGGTTGGTCACACCGGTGTCTTCGACGCCGCCGTTAAGGCCGTCGAGGCTGTTGACGATGCTCTGTCCAAGGTTGTCCCGGCGATTCTCGCCAAGGGCGGCTTTGCGCTGATTACCGCCGACCATGGCAACGCCGATCACATGTTTGACGTTGCTTCCGACGGTTCCAAGCATCCGTTTACGGCTCACACCACCAACCGCGTGCCGTTCATCATCGTTGATGATAAGGCCAAGCTCACCGGTATCGAGGATGGCCGTCTTTCCGATATCGCCCCGACCATGCTCACGATGGCTGGTATTGAGCCTTCCGCCGAGATGACGGGCCGCGTGCTCGCCACCGAGGCCTAATAGAAAACAAATACCGTTTTCTAGTAAGGGGGTTGTCCACAACCGGACGACCCCCTTTTTGGTATTTCTGCCATTTCTAACCCGTCCCTAAATGGCAGGTGGGGGAGTGTTGGGGGTTGTGGTACAGTACTGGAGTTTAAATTGTTCTATTAAGGAGCTTATCTATGGGTCCGTTCCAGATTCTTCTGTTTGTCGTTTGGGCTATCTCTGCCGTGGCGCTGACGATTCTCGTCCTGATGCACTCCGGTAAGGGTACCGGCGTTTCGGATATGATCGCTAGCTCGCTGTATAACTCCAGCTCTGCCACGGGCGTCATGGAGCAGAACCTCGATCGCCTGACGGTAATTATGGCCGTCGTTTTTGCTGTGTGTGTCGTTCTGTGCATGTTCTTCTTCCCGCAGGGCATCGTCGGCTACTAAGCATCGGCGTATATACGTTTGTAAAGGGTCCCGCATGTGCGGGGCCCTTTTTGTTTACAGACTTGTAATAGAGTCAAAATATCCCCACATACTTCGCCTAACTAAAGAAATTCTCGACCGTTAACCGGAATTAGCGCCATATTGTGCATAAAATGCGCTACTGTATTGCGAAACGTTGGTCCGCACTGCATAACCAGCCATAACGGCGGACCGCGTTTGAATGGTTCGAATGGGCTGTCTCGACGTTGCCCGGCCGAATTCACTTTGTCCTATCTCATAAGGAGGATGGCATGGCTGATTCTATGTTCCACCAGCCCGTTATGGGTCGTCGCGCCTTTGTTGGCGGCACCCTCGCTGCGAGCTCCATGGCTTTTCTTGCCGCGTGCGGCAAGAAGGGCGGCGACGCTTCCGGATCTGACTCCGGTTCGACGCTGAACTTCTACATCAACAACCCGGTCTGCATCGACCCCTACAACGTCCAGGAGGATCAGGGCACTCAGGTCGAGTACCAGCTCTTCGACGCTCTGACGGAGTACGACCCCGAGAAGGGCGAGATCGTTCCGCTGGCTTGCGAGTCCTTTGAGGCTAACGACGACGCCACCGAGTTCACCTTCAAGATCAAGAAGGCCAAGTTCCACAACGGTGACGACGTTACTTCCAAGTCCTTCAAGCTCGGTTGGGAGCGCCTGGTCAACACCAAGTCGGCCATCGCTACCGAGTATGGTCCTTCCGAGGTCTCCTACCACCTTTCCATGGTCGAGGGCTATGACGATCTGCTTGCCGGCAACGCTACCGAGCTCAGCGGTGTTACTTGCCCCGACGATGAGACCCTCGTCGTCAAGCTGTCTTCCGCTTACGCCGACTTCCCCTTCGTCGCCTCTCACCCGGCTCTGTCCCCGGTTCCCGAGTGCGCCGAGTCCGATGTCAAGAGCTTCTACCTTGCCCCGGTCGGTAACGGCCCGTTCATGATGGACGGCAAGTGGGAGGATGGTCAGGAGATCAACCTCAAGAAGTTTGACGATTACTATGGCGACAAGGCCAAGATCGACGCCATCCACTTCCAGGTCATCAAGGACATGGAGACCGCTTACAAGGAGTTCCAGGCCGGTAACCTCGATGTCTGCGACGTTCCCGTTGCTCAGATCGACGCCGCAAAGAAGGACCGTGGCGAGTCCAAGGACGGCTACACCATGGGTGACGGCGAGCATATGCTGCTCGGTGCCGAGCCTTCCACGTACTATCTGAACTGCAACACCACGGCCGAGCCGTTCAATAACGCCGACCTGCGCAGGGGCATCTCCCTGGCCATCAACCGTGAGGCCATCTGCAAGACCATCTTCAAGGGTACCCGTACCCCCGCTGACGGCATCGTTCCTCCGGGAATCGCCGGCTACAAGGAGGGCGCATGGGAGTTCTGCGCCTATGACGTCGACAAGGCTAACGAGTACCTCGACAAGGTCGCTCCCGCTGGCGCTAACGGCGATCGTGGCATTAATGTGACCCTTTCCTACAACCAGGACGGTGGTCACAAGGAGATCATGGAGTCCATCATCGGCGACCTCGCCAAGGTTGGCGTTACCGCTGTCTCCGATACCCCTGAGTGGTCTGCCCTGCTCGAGCAGTATCAGAACTTCAACTATCAGTTCGGCCGTCTGGGCTGGATCGCCGATTACCCGATCATGGACAACTTCCTGTACCCGCTGTTCCACTCCGACTCCCTCGGTGGCGACAACCGCTCCGGTTACAGCAACCCCGAGTTCGATGCCAAGGTCGACGAGGCCCGCACCACGGTTGATGACGAGGAGCGCATCGCCAAGATGCGGGAGGCCGACGCCATGGTCGCCGCTGACTGCCCGGTTATCCCGGTGATGTTCTACACGCACACCATCGCTGGCTCTGACCGCGTCAAGCATCTCTATGTTGATCCGCAGAAGCACGCCGATCTGGGTACCGCCGAGCTCGCCTAAGGGTTTTGCAGCTTCCGTGAGGGTCAAGTATTTACGTAGACCTCATGGGAAACATACAGTTCTCCCTAACCTGGGGTAAACTGGCTGATGGTAATTTTGGGATGCCGGTCTGGCGATCGGCATCCCATTTAGGTTAATCCCTAGATAGGGGAGTGGTATGGGTAAGTACATCGTTAAACGTGTGCTTCAGTTCATCCCGGTGTTTTTGGGCGTTACGCTGATTCTGTTCGCCCTCCAGAATATCGTGCCGGGAGATCCGATCAAGCTGATCGGTGGAGACAAGGCTCTGTCCCCCGAGGTAGAGCTTCAGCTTCGCGTTCGCTATCACCTGGTCCAGACGGACGAGGACGGCAACGCGATCCTTGACGAGAACGGCGACCCCGTTCAAACGTCGCTCGTGGACCGTTACTTGTATTACATGAACGGCCTGCTTCATGGCGATCTGGGCAATTCGTACCAGCGCAAGCTGCCGGTTACGGAAATCTTTGCCCAGAAGTATCCGTATACGGTCAAACTTGCCGCGTGCGCTATCGTGCTCGAGGCAATCATGGGTATCGGTGCGGGTATCATTTCGGCGGTCAAGCGTTATTCCTTCTGGGATATTTTGGTAACGCTCACCACGTCGATTCTCGTTGCCGTCCCGGCCTTCTGGCTCGGTATGTTGCTGCAGCTGTTCTTTGGCGTCATTCTCAAGGACGCCACGGGCGGTGCATTCTCCATGCCGATCTCGGGTGCCGGCGGTTCCAGCTCTCAGTATCAGGATTGGATGCACTATGTGCTTCCGACCATTACGCTGGCTTCGGTTTCGACCGCTTATGCCGCCCGCATTATGCGCTCGCAGCTGCTTGACGTCATGAACCAGGATTACATCCGTACGGCAAAGGCCAAGGGTCTCTCCAATCGCGCGATCATTATCAAGCATGCGCTTAAGAATGCACTCATCCCCGTCGTTACCTATATTGGTGTCGACTTCGGCGGCATGCTTTCGGGCGCCATCCTGACCGAGACGGTCTTTAACTGGCCCGGCATCGGCTTCGAGGTCTACCGCGCCATTAGCATGCGCGACTGGCCCATCGTTATGGGCGGCGTTACGCTCATTGTTGTCGTCGTTATGGTGATCAACCTGCTCGTCGACATTAGCTATGCATTCCTCGACCCGCGCATCCGCCTTGGCGGTCCGTCGGATAAGGCCTAAGGGAGGTACGTCTCATGCAGGAAACTGATTCTCAGTCTCAGGAGCAGGCTACCGCCACCAAGGCCGCATCTGCTCCCGCCAAGTCCCGCACGCTGTGGGGCGACGCTTTTAAGCGTCTTCGTAAGAACAAGCTCGCCGTTATCGGTGTCTGCTGGATCATCATCGTTGTTGTGGTCGCCCTGACCGCCGATCTGTGGGCTAAGCCCTGGCTCGGCTCTCCTACGGCTTCTGACTCGACCACCATGGCCGAGACTTCGCTGCTGGCTCCGTGTGCCGAGCACCCGTTTGGCACCGACTCTCTTGGTCGTGACATTCTCGTCCGTGTTATCTACGGTGCACGCGTTTCGCTTTCCGTCGGTATTATGGCCACCGCCATCTCTACGGTGATCGGTCTGGTCATGGGCGCCCTTGCCGGTTTCTATGGCGGCATCTGGGATACGATTATCATGCGCTGCGCGGACATCTTCCTGGCGTTCCCGTACGTGCTGTTCGTCGTCGCCATGATCGCCGTTATCGGCCGTGGTCTTCAAAATGTTTTCATCGCCATCGGTATTCTCGGCTGGCCTTCGATTGCGCGCGTCTTTAGATCCGCGATCCTCACGGTCAAAGAGAACGACTATGTTGACGCCGCCCGTGCCATGGGTGCATCCGATGCCCGTATCGTTATGCGCCATATCTTCCCGAACTCCGTTGCTTCCATCGTGGTCTACGCGACCATGAACATCGGCGGCGCTATTCTGACCGAGTCCGCTCTGTCCTTCCTCGGCATGGGCGTTATTCCGCCTACGCCTTCGTGGGGCTCCATGATTCAGGACGGTCAGCAGTATCTTCTGACTGCTCCCTGGATGATGATCATGCCCGGTCTGGCAATTCTCTCGACGGTGCTCGCCTTCACCCTGCTGGGTGACGGTTTGCGCGACGCCCTCGACGTCAAGATGAAGGACGCATAAGGATGAAGAAGAACAAGAACTATGTGGACCTGAAGGACCAGCCGGTTCCCGAGGGCCAGCATCTGCTCGAGGTCGATGACCTTAAGATGTATTTCCACACCGAAGATGGCGTTGTTCGCGCTGTCGACGGTGTCTCCTACACGCTCGATCGTGGCGAGACCCTCGGTGTCGTCGGTGAGTCCGGCTCCGGTAAGTCCGTGACCGCCATGACCATCATGGGTCTTATCTCGATGCCTCCGGGAAAGATTGAGGGCGGCGACGTTCGCTATCGCGGTCGTTCTATCCTCGAGATGACCGAGGAAGAGATGCAGCACATTCGCGGTAACGATATCGCGATGATTTTCCAGGATCCTATGACCTCCTTGAACCCGGTCTATAAGATCGGCAAGCAGGTGGGCGAGGGCCTTCGTCTGCACCGTGGCTACTCCAAGCAGGAGGCGCTCAAGCGCGCCACCGAGCTTTTGGACCTCGTGGGTATCCCCGAGCCCGAGAAGCGCGTCAATGAGTATCCGCACCAGTTCTCCGGCGGTATGCGTCAGCGCGTCATGATCGCTATGGCTCTTGCCTGCGATCCCGATATCCTGATTGCCGACGAGCCCACGACGGCTCTGGATGTTACCATTCAGGCTCAGATTATCGAGCTCATGCAGGAGATGCAGGAGAAGAACGGCAACGCCATTATTATGATTACCCATGACCTGGGCGTCGTCGCCGATATGGCCGATAAGATTATGGTTATGTACGCCGGCCGTCCCGTCGAGTTCGGTACTGCTGAGGAAATCTTCTACGAGAGCCGCCATCCCTACACCTGGGGTCTTATTCGCTCCATCCCGGAGCAGGCCATCGATGAGAAGAAGCCGCTGACGCCGATTCACGGCAACCCGCCTTCGCTCATGAACCTGCCCGAGGGCTGCGTCTTCTCTCCTCGCTGCCCCTATGCGACGGACAAGTGCCGCAAGCAGCGCCCCGAGCGCGTTGTCACCGAGTCCAGCCACTATTCTGCGTGCCATTATTCCGGTGACCCCGAGTTCCTCAAGAACGCCCCTGAGACGTCCCGCACGCGCAAGGATTCCAAGAAGGGAGGCGAGGCGTAAATGACAGACAATAACGAGCGCACTCCGCTGCTGAAGGTCGAGCATCTTTCTAAGGAGTTCCCCGCAGAGTCCGGCATGTTCGCCAAGCGTTTTTCCAAGCGCGTCGTCTCTGCTGTGAATGACATTTCGTTCGAGATTTATCCGGGCGAGACCTTTGGCCTGGTCGGCGAGTCTGGTTGCGGTAAGTCCACCACGGGCCGCACCATCATGCGCCTGACCAAGCCGACGGCAGGTAAGGTGTTCTTCCAGGGCAAAGACGTTGCCGAGATGAGCAAGCATGAGATCAAGGACATGCGTCGTGAGATGCAGTTCATCTTCCAGGACCCCTATGCTTCGCTCAATCCTCGTATGACCATCGGCGAGATCGTCTCCGAGCCCATGACTATTCATGGCGTGGGCACCAAGGAGGAGCGCATTGAGCGTGTCCGTGAGCTGCTGGACGTCGTCGGTCTGAACCCCGAGCACATCAACCGCTATCCGCACGAGTTCTCGGGCGGTCAGCGTCAGCGTGTCGGCATCGCCCGTGCGTTCGCTCTGAAGCCCAAGCTGATCATCTGCGACGAGCCCGTTTCCGCTCTGGATGTTTCCATTCAGGCCCAGGTTCTGAACCTGCTCAAGGAACTTCAGGACAAGTTCGGTACGGCCTATCTCTTCATTGCCCACGACCTGTCCGTCGTGCAGCACATCTCCGATCGCGTTGCCGTTATGTATCTGGGTAAGATGGTCGAGGTTTCGGACTGGAAGACGCTCTATAGCGAGCCTCACCATCCGTACACGCAGTCGCTGCTATCTGCCGTGCCGGTTCCCGATCCGGATATTCAGAAGACCCGCAAGCGCATCATCCTCGCCGGCGATCCGCCGTCGCCGCTGGATCCGCCGACCGGCTGCCGTTTCCACACGCGCTGCCCGATCGCGCAGGGCATCTGCTCCGAGAAGCTTCCTGAGTTTAAGGAAGTTGCCCCGGGCCACTGCTGCGCGTGCCACTTCGCCGAGCCGTTCCCGATCAAGGAATCGCACATCGACCTGTAGTCGGTTGTTCTCGTCCGGGCCCGCCCTGGTGTTGCTTTTCAGAACGTCCTCGGACATGTCGGAAGCCCCGCTGCGCGCTACGCGCTGTGGGGCTTCCTCCGTCCTGCGGAATGTTCTGAAAAGCAACACCAGGGCGGGCCCTGCGTTAACGCGGCAGAGGGGAGTGAGATTCCTTGATCGCTCACTTAATCTAATAGGAAAGTTAGTGAGGCCGGAGCTTTGGCTCCGGCCTCTCCATATAAGGGCTCGGCTTTGCCGAGCCACCAAATTTGCATCAGCCCCAGAACATGTTTGAGAACTGTGCCTGGAGTATGTGTTGGTAGGCCCCGAATCGGTGCTGCCTCCCGGCGCATTCCGCAGGGGGAGCGATATTTTGCAGCACGAAGTGCGCAGCAAAATATCGCTCATGCCCGAGGACGCGCCGGGAGGCAGCACCGATTCGGGGCCGGACATGCGGATCTACCTGCGCAATTACAAATTCGTAAACTTTTTTGAAAAAAGTGCTTGCACAGTTCTCGAAACATAGGTTATTATCTTCCTCGTTGAACGCGCGGGTCCAACAAAACGAACCGCGAATCAACAACATAGCATGTCGGAGTGGCGGAATTGGCAGACGCGCTAGCTTGAGGTGCTAGTGACCGCTTTTTGGTCATGCGGGTTCAAGTCCCGCCTCCGACACCATCGCATTTGAGAAGCCTCTTCGGAGGCTTTTTTGTTACCGATAGACGGTGAGGTTCACGATGGAAACGCTTGAGCGCAACGAGTGGGCGGACGTTGCCCAACTGGTCGAGATCACGAGCGATGCTGTCATCATTTGTGAGCTCGACGGAACCATTCTGCATGTGAATAACCGCTTGCTCGACTTGATGTGCGAGGAGCGTTCCGATGTGATCAACGGGGACGTTAAAGACCTCTTGTACTCATCAGCATTTGAACGCGCGTCAGAGCATCGTCTTCCTTTTGAGACCAATGGAACCGAGAGCGAGTTGATGCTCAAGCTGAGTGACGGCTCCTTTATTCCCGTCTTGGTTTGTGCCGGCTCGGTTACGCCGCCTCGTATTTTTGGGCGCCGCGCGCCGCGTGTTCTGGTGGCGCTTCATAGCATCGAAGAGCAGTACTCGCACGACCGCCAGCTCAAGCGTGCGCTTTCGGAGCTTAGAGTGGCGAATAAGCGCCTTTCGGGCACTTTGTCGGTCATTATGAGCACGGTGGGCTCCGATGAGCTGCCTAGTTTGTTAGATACCGTTTTGAACCAGCTTGTAGGAACGCTCGATGCTTCGGGTGCCGCTATTTATTTTTCTGAGAGCGGCGGTTTTAAGCTTCGCGGTGTTTCCAAGGAGCTGCACGACAGCTACCTGCCCGAGTTTTTGCCGTATGGCGCTGGCATTCCGACGTATGTGCTTCGCGAGTCGCGTGCCTGTCGTTTGTCGATTCAACAGGACCTTGAGGGTGATAGGGCTGCCTCCGGTATGTTCATGGACCTGGACAATCGTTCTAAGCACCTGTTGCGCGTGCAGGATATGCCTCCGTACCGCAGCGAGATCTGCCTTCCCGTTTTTTACGGTACGCAGATCCTTGGCGTGCTGGAAGTTGGTTGGAAGCGCCCTCAGGCACCGCTCGCCTATGACGTTAATGTACTCGAGGTCATTTGCGATTACCTGTCTATCCAGCTGGTCGGCATGGCATCGAGCCTTCGCTCTCGTCGCACGGCCGAGCTTGGCCGCTCGCTCAATGTCTTACGTGATGAGTTGTTTACCTTTCTAGACGATTCCGCCGCGGCTACTCAGGCGGTATCGTCCGAGATTTGCAATATGCTCAACTGTCATTTTTGCCCTGTTGAGTATGACGCCAGTCTGGGCTCCTATGTCATAGATTTTGAAGGCGGCAGTCGCGTTGCTTTGCCGGACGATCCCGAGAAGCTTTTCTTTTCCACGACGGCGCCAGCGGCACGTTTGGGGGTTGGCTCTGATGGCTTTGAGGCGTCTGTTTTGGGCGGCACGAGTGCCGAGGATCTTAAACACGTCCGTATAACTCGCGTTGACGAATCGATGCCTATGGGAGGCTGGCTTAGGGCGCATGGTCTGCCTTGCCAGGGTCTCTACGTCGACACCGGCATCGAGGCGGGGCGCCCGCGCTCTGAGGGTGATGGCAAGCACAGCAACGACGCGATCGTTCCTGCTTCTGTTGCGAAAGGCCCGACGACGCGCGCGCTGCTGCTTCGTGACGGTAGTCAAGAGCCGATTGATGACCTTGAATATGACTACTTGGTGCACTTGGCGCATGACTTTGAACTGATCTACGAGGGCGAATCTCAAAAGCGCGAGGAGCGCCATATCGCTCAGACCCTCCAGATTGGCATGAGAAATTCACTGGGGGATGTTCCGGGAATCGCCGCCGATTCGGTGTACCTGTCGGCCACGAACTCGGCGTTGGTCGGCGGCGATTTCTATACGCTCATCCGTCTTCCCGACGATTGCGCCGTCATGATTCTGGGCGATGTGTCTGGCAAAGGCATTGAGGCTGCATCGATGTCCGCGCTCGTCAAGACGGCCCTGACGGCATATGCCTGGGAGGGCGCTGGGCCGGCCCGCATGGCACGCTCCCTTAACAGCATGCTCATGGGCTTTTCAAGGGTCGAGACGTTCGTGACGGCCTTTATCGCCAAGATTGACCTTAAAGCCGGACGTGCAACGTATTGTTCGGCGGGCCATCCTCCGACCATGGTCATCAGGCCAGAGTCGATGCCGCTGGGTGGCGGCGAGGCCCGTGGGGGGGAGGTCGAGCTGCTTGGATGCCAATCGGGGGTAATCGGTGCCTTTGAGAGCATGGTATACGAGACAGGCGTGTTTACGTTCGCTCCTGGTGACATGCTATTTATGTACACCGACGGAACAATCGAAGCGCGTGACCGCTCGGGTGCTTTCTTTGGCGAGCAGCGCCTTCGCGACCTTCTGCTCTCTGTCTCGGGTGAGGGCGTGTCGGGCATTTGCGGCAAGGTCTTGGGCGAGCTTGACCGATTTACCGAATCGGCGCTGGACGATGACATTGCATTGGTGTCCCTTGAGTTTTTACGGGGTCGTTCATAGACGACGCTGGGCGGGCTGAATCCGTACGGTTGGGGAAACGAATGCATCGAGTGGGCTTTTTTGGGGAACCATGGTCGTATGAATGAGTGGAATGACATAGTGGTTTTGACGCCACCAGGCGATATCGACATCGCCACGGTGCCTGCGCTGCGTCGGCGGTTGGATGCTTTGATTGGCCGCGGCGTGCGTCGTGTCGTCATCAACTGCCAGGCTGTTAGCTTTATCGATTCGACGGGCTTGGCATTCCTGCTTACGCGCGCTCGTGAGCTCATGAGGCGAGAAGGCCTGCTTTCGCTCGTCAATGCATCAGGTGAAGTTGTTCGCTTTTTGGAGATTGCCCGTCTTGTCGATATTCTTCATGTCGCGGGGCCGGCACGGGAGTCTATTCCCGCCATTCCGGTGGGGGAGCTGCCTCGCTGGAGTAAGAGCGTCGAGGTCCGTCAGGGTATCGAGAATCTTCCATACTACCGACATCGCATCGCCGAACTCCTTGAATCGCTTCCGTTGCGCCGTGACGAGCGCTACGATGTCGCGTTGGCGTCGGGGGAGGCGCTGGGTAATGCCTATGACCATGCGGGCGGTATCGGGTGCGTCCTGACGGTTCAGGCCTATGGCGATCGCGTTGTGGTTGAGGTGCTTGATCGAGGTGCCGGCTATTCTATCGATGAAACGAGCGAACCGGTCGCATCAGAGGAGCGCGGCCGTGGTATCAAGCTTATGCGTATGCTCGTCGATAACGTGGAGGTTGCTCGTCGTACGGACGGCGCCGGCACGCGCGTGCAGATGGTGAAGCTGTTTAGCGGAGCGCTGGAGTCGTGTGCCTAGCCAATCGCTTTAGCGCGTTTAGCTACTAAGAACATGCGGCAGACAAGTTTTTTGAAAAAAGTACTTGCGTCTTTTGGACAACTCGCGTAAATTAATAACCCGCAAGCGGACATGGCTCAGTTGGTAGAGCACAACCTTGCCAAGGTTGGGGTCGCGGGTTCGAGCCCCGTTGTCCGCTCCATTGCATTTCCGGACCGTTTAGGCGGTCCTTTTTCGGCGAAGTGGCCAAGTGGTAAGGCAGAGGCCTGCAAAGCCTTTACCCCCGGTTCGAATCCGGGCTTCGCCTCCAGACAACATCCGGGCGCTCCGGCGCCCGTTTTGTTTTACATATGCGGACATGGCTCAGTTGGTAGAGCACAACCTTGCCAAGGTTGGGGTCGCGGGTTCGAGCCCCGTTGTCCGCTCCAAACGCAGCAGCCCGACTACTACGGTAGCCGGGCTTTTTCGTACCCATCGCTTGGGCTCGAACCCGAGAGGGAGCGAGCGTTAAGCAAACGCGGAGCGTTTGTAGCGAGCTGGCGAGGACGCCGGCAGGCGGCCGAAGCCGGTGCGGATCCGCGAAGCGAATACGCAGACGCCCCGTTGTCCGCTCCAACTATCTTACGCGGTTCTAACGAACCGCGTTTTTTGTTGACGCTGCGCGAGCCCCGGGCACCCCATCTTGCCCCTCAATCGTCGGTCGCATACATAAAGTACGCTTCCCTCCTCTTTCGCGGCAACTTGGGGCACCCGGAGCCCGCTCGCTGTCGTGGCCGGAGGAGTGGGCCTTCCGTTCTTTTCACTGATCGATCGATTCGTCCCAGGAGACTCGAACCCGAGAGGGAGCGAGCGTTTTGGGGCGTGGCTGTGGCGTTGTTTGCCGCGAATGTCCGCTTTGGGCGTATCATCGTGGGCATCTCGCAAAACCTCGTTGCAAGGGAGACTCATCCCATGGCTACAGAAAAGTCCTCGTCGCGCCCATGGATGTCCGATGCCGCGATCTATCAGATCTATCCGCGCTCGTTTAAGGATTCGACTGGTTCGGGTCTGGGCGATATCGCGGGCATTACCCAGCAGATGGACTATCTTGAGCGGCTGGGTATCGAGGCCATCTGGCTGAGCCCGTTTTACCCATCGCCTCTCGTCGATGGCGGCTATGATGTGGCGGACTACTGCGATGTCGACCCACGTCTCGGCTCGCTTGACGACTTCGATGACATGATCGCCGCGGCTCATGCGCACGGCATCAAGGTCATCGTCGACATCGTGCCCAACCATTCGTCCAACCAGCACCCCTGGTTCAAAGCCGCTCTTGCCGCCGGCCCCGGATCGCCCGAGCGCGCCCGTTATATCTTCCGCGATGGTCGCGGCGAGCACGGCGAGCTGCCTCCCACCAATTGGAATGCCAACTTTGGTGGCCCCGCCTGGACGCGCATCGCGGACGGTCAGTGGTATCTGCACATGTTTACGCCCGAGCAGCCGGACTTTGACTGGTCGTGCCCCGAGGTTCATGCGTTCTTTTGCGACGTCCTGGCGTTTTGGAGCGATCGAGGCGTCGATGGCTTTCGCATTGATGTGGCGCACGGTCTCGCCAAGGATCTCGACCGCGATGACCTCGACCGGTGGCATCTCGCCGAGGGCGATGACATGGTTGAGGACGGCACCCATCCGCTGTGGGACCGCAACGAGGTCCACGAGATCTATCGCGAGTGGCGCCGCGTGTTCGACCGCTATGATCCGCCACGCAGCGCCGTTGCCGAGGCGTGGGTGCTGCCCGAGCGCCAGTATCTCTACGCGCGTCCCAGCGAGCTTGGCCAGACATTCAACTTTGAGTTTGCCAAGGCCACTTGGACCTATGATGACATGCATGCTGCAATCGAGGAGGGCTTGAAGGCAGCTATAGAATCCGATTCCGCCTCGACCTGGGTGCTCTCCAACCACGACGTGCCGCGCGTGGCGACGCGCTATGCCCTGCCGCAGATCAAGGCGACGCGCTACCACCAGATTGCGCTCGACTGGCTCTTACGCGACGGGTCGTCTTATGACGAGGACCGTGAACTCGGCGAGCGCCGCGCGCGGGCGGCCCTTTTGCTCGAGCTGGCGCTTCCGGGCTCGACATACGTGTATCAGGGTGAGGAGCTCGGCCTTTTTGAGGTGGCCGATATCCCGTGGGCCGCACTCGAAGATCCTACTGCGACCAATACGCACGGACCGAAGCGCGAGAAGGGGCGCGACGGCTGCCGTGTGCCCCTGCCGTGGGTGGCAGCGGACGATCCCGTGCAGGGCGGATCGTTTGGGTTTTCACCGGCGGACGCCGATGCGGCGCCCCATCTGCCGCAGCCTGCATGGTTTTCCGATTACGCTGCCGATAGGGAAGAAGCGGACCCGACATCGATGCTTGCGCTCTATCGTGACGCCCTCTGGCTGCGGCGCAAGCTGCGCGGGTGCGCCAACGATCTCGCGTGGCTCGATCTTGACGGGCGCACCGGCCTTGCGGATGGTGCCGAGGGCGCTGAGGGCGGCGTCATCGCCTATCGCCGCGACAACGGCTGGGCGTGTGTGACGAACTTCGGTGCAGCACCCGTGGAGCTGCCGGCGGGCAGGGTCCTGCTCACCTCATCACCGCTTGCAGACGGCAGGCTCGCGCAGGACAGTTCTGCCTGGATTATGCTTGCTGAGTTGTAGGGGCCTCTTGCGGCGAGTTTGCGTTTGCCTGCGCTTTCCGTGGTGGCTGATGTCTTCGCGAGGTTCGCGAGGGTGTCGCAAAACTTTTCAAAAAAAGTTCTTGCATTTGGGTGGATCATCCCGTATATTAAATCCTCGCAGGCGGACATGGCTCAGTTGGTAGAGCACAACCTTGCCAAGGTTGGGGTCGCGGGTTCGAGCCCCGTTGTCCGCTCCATTTGGGCGTTTAGCTCAGGGGGAGAGCGCTTCCCTGACACGGAAGAGGTCAGAAGTTCAAATCTTCTAACGCCCACCAAATGTTCGCAGCTCAGAGGCATCGCCTCTGGGCTGTTTTGTTTTGGTCGCCAAATGGGTCGCCAAATACGTCACCAAATTTCGAGTTTTTGATCTTCCGGGATGCTTCTCAGTAGTCATCCGAGGAAACTCTCGTCTTCTCCGTTTGCATACACATATCTTTCAAGGATTCGTGCCGCGGTTGCATGAGGCTCGGCAAGGCACGACCGCAACATGTTGGTCAAGCATAATCTTTTGGATTCTTTTGGCGTGAGTGGCTTGGTTTTGGTAGGATTTGTCAGCGGCCTAACTAAGGGGGTTTTATAACTGCCATGCAGGTAGCCGTGCTGGTAACGTTTTACCGACTTGCCAAGAACCCCTCATTTTTAATGCGTCTGCAAAATGACCAATTGCTTTGACCTGCTGAAACACTATATGTTGTGTTTGACCTAAAAAAAGAATACAGGATATAGATGCCTCTTTGTCGTATGATAGATGGCGGACAGAGAACGAAGACCTTAACTGCCTCTTTTGAACATGTCCTTGAGCCGCTTGATCGGCTCCTGGGAATGTCCGCATGGAGGCTTATGGTTTATCGAGAACACAGATTGCGCGACGGCGCCGCAAGACAGGGGCAAGCCCTGCCGGGCATCGTTTGGCTCTGAAGCGCAATGAGACTACGATGCGAAAGAGGCAAGAGGATGAAGATCATCAAGCGCAGCGGCACCGAGGTTGTCTTTGACATCGATAAGATCGTCAATGCCATCCGCGCCGCAAACTTGGAGGTCGAGGAGAGCTCTCGTCTAACCGACCGTCAGGTGGTTTACGCGGCACAAAACGTTGCCGAGGCATGTGAAAATGCCGGGCACACCGTATCGGTCGAGGAGATCCAGGATCTGGTCGAGGACGAGATTATGCGTCTCGACTGCTATGAGGTCGCTCGCCACTACATCATTTATCGCTATGTTCAGAGCCTGAAGCGCCAAAAGAACACGACCGACGACAAGATCCTGTCGCTGATCGAATGCAACAACGAAGAGGTCAAGCAGGAGAACTCTAACAAAAACCCGACCGTCAACTCCGTTCAGCGCGACTACATGGCCGGCGAGATCTCCAAGGACCTGACGCAGCGCGTGCTGCTGCCCCAGGAGATCGTGGATGCCCACAACGAGGGCCTGATTCACTTCCACGATTCGGACTACTTCGCCCAGCACATGCACAACTGCGACCTGGTGAACCTGGAGGATATGCTCCAGAACGGCACCGTTATCTCGGGCACGCTGATCGAGAAGCCGCACAGCTTCTCGACTGCCTGCAATATCGCGACGCAGATTATCGCCCAGGTCGCCTCTTCCCAGTACGGCGGTCAGTCGATTTCGCTGACCCATCTGGCTCCGTTTGTCGAGGTGAGCCGTCAGAAGATTCGTGGCGAGGTTGCCCGCGAGCTCGAGGAGCTTGGCGTCTCTGCGTCTGCCGAGAAGGTCCGTGAGGTCGTTGAGGACCGCCTGCGCGATGAGATTCGCCGCGGCGTCCAGACGATTCAGTATCAGGTCGTGACCCTTATGACCACGAATGGCCAGGCGCCGTTCGTGACGGTCTTTATGTATCTCAATGAGGCCCGTACGCCCCAGGAGAAGCATGACCTTGCCATGATTGTGGAGGAGACGCTTCGTCAGCGCTATGAGGGCGTTAAGAACGAAGCCGGCGTGTGGATCACCCCGGCGTTCCCCAAGCTCATCTACGTGCTCGAGGACGATAACGTTTACGAGGATTCCCCGTACTTCTACCTGACTCAGCTGGCTGCGAAGTGCACCGCCAAGCGCATGGTGCCCGACTACATCTCCGAGAAGAAGATGCGCGAGCTCAAGCTGTCGAAGGGCGAGACCGCCGGCAACGGCGATTGCTATACCTGCATGGGTTGCCGCAGTTTCCTGACGCCCGACCGTTCGGGCAACGGCTTTAACAATGTCGCCAATGCGCTGAACTATGACCCGACCAAGCCTAAGTACTATGGTCGCTTTAACCAAGGTGTTGTGACCATCAACCTGCCCGATGTCGCGCTGAGCTCGCATCAGGACATGGACAAGTTCTGGAAGATCTTCGATGAGCGCCTTGAGCTGTGCCATCGTGCCCTGCTGTGCCGTCATGAGCGCCTGATGGGTACGCTTTCTGATGCCGCCCCGATTCTGTGGCAGTACGGTGCCCTCGCCCGTCTGAAGAAGGGCGAGACGATCGACAAGCTGCTCGTGGGCGGATACTCCACCATTAGTCTGGGTTATGCCGGCCTGTATGAGTGCGTCAAGTACATGACGGGCCACAGCCACACCGAGAAGGAGGGCACACCCTTTGCTATGGCCGTCATGCAGCGCATGAACGACAAGTGCGCCGAGTGGAAGGCTGAAAGCGATATCGACTTCTCGCTGTACGGTACCCCGCTTGAGTCGACGACCTACAAGTTCGCCAAGTGCCTGCAGCGTCGTTTTGGCATCATCCCGGGCGTGACGGACAAGGGCTACATCACCAACAGCTACCATGTCCACGTGTCCGAGGAGATCGACGCATTCGACAAGCTCAAGTTCGAGGGCATGTTCCAGCAGCTTTCGCCGGGCGGTGCCATCTCCTACGTCGAGGTTCCCAACATGCAGGACAACCTTAAGGCTGTCATTCGCGTGATGCAGTACATCTACGACAACATCATGTACGCCGAGCTCAACACCAAGAGCGACTACTGCCAGGTGTGCGGCTACGATGGCGAGATCAAGATTGTTGAGGACGATGGCAAGCTGGTGTGGGAGTGCCCCAACTGCGGCAACCGCGACCAGGAGAAAATGAACGTCGCTCGTCGTACGTGCGGCTACATCGGTACCCAGTTCTGGAACCAGGGCCGAACCGAGGAGATCCGCGACCGCGTGCTGCATCTCTAATAACCATCCCAGGCTGCCCTGTAGCGAGGCCCCGGACCTTTACTCGCTATTTCGGACAGTCCTGGCTCACGACGGAGGCGCCACTGGCGCCTCCTGTTCGTGCGGAACTCATATCGAGCAAAGGTCCGGGGCCTCGCTACAGGGCAGCCAAGTTGATGTAGCTGAGATGCAGCGCGCAGTCTGCTCACTCCTCGAAGTTCTTAGCGGAAATAAGTCGAGTTGCAGCTGCGATTTACTTGCGATGGTGGTTGAGCCGCAACCCAGTTTTTATTGGACCTCGAACCCTATGCTCGATGTTCGCTTCGTTCATTGAGTTACCCTTTGCATGAGGCCGGGACATATCGTCCCGCCCGCAGTTTCGCAGGCCGCAGGCCGAGAATGTTTGAGGACGGGATGATATACTCCAGACCCCCAGGAAGGTTACCTATGAACTACGCGAACATTAAGTATTTCGACATTGCTAATGGAGAAGGCGTTCGTACTTCTCTGTTTGTGAGTGGATGCCGTCGTGGGTGCAAGAACTGCTTTAACTCTGTCGCGTGGGACTTTGCTGCGGGCGAGCCGTTCGATCGTGCCGTCGAGGACAAGATTATCGAGAGTCTCGACCATCCCTTTATTGATGGCCTGACAATTCTGGGCGGGGAGCCCATGGAACCCGAGAACCAGGCGGGGCTCGTTGATTTCATTGAGCGCGTTCGTGCCACTTATCCTGTGGGGTCGGGAAAGAGCATTTGGTGCTTTACTGGCGACGTTCTCGAGGAGCTTATGCCGGGCGGGCACCATCATACCGAGGTGACGGGCCGCATTCTCGCCTGCCTCGATATGTTGGTGGACGGTCCGTTCGTTCAGGATTTGTACGATATCTCGTTGCGCTTTAGGGGCTCGAGCAATCAGCGCGTGATTGATATGAATGCCACGCGTGCCCGTGCCGAGCGCGAAAACGTTGCACTTTGCGACGCCGTGGAGCTTTGGCGTGATGATCCGGTCTATTCGACCCATACAATGTAGCTGGCAGAGGTTGCGTGCCGTCGTGGTACCATAGCGCGAACGCGAAATCGAAAAAAGTGAGGCCCAGATGGTCGATCAGAAAAAAGTCGAGACTGCCATTAAGCTGCTGCTTGAAGGTATAGGCGAGGAGCCGTTTCGTGAGGGGCTGCTGGAGACGCCGGCACGCGTTGCCCGTATGTATAGCGAGATTGCCGGCGGTATGGACCAGAGTGCCGAGGAGCATCTGTCCAAAACTTTTGCCGTCGCTTCGAACGATTTGGTTATCGAGCGTGACATTACGTTTTACTCGTTGTGCGAGCACCATCTGCTGCCGTTTTATGGCAAGGCTGCCATTGGTTATATCCCTAACGGTCGGGTGGCGGGCCTGTCTAAGCTTGCTCGCACGGTTGAGGTTTATGCCCGCCGTCTGCAGCTGCAGGAGCAGCTGTGTGCGCAGGTTGCCGACGCTCTCATGGATTATCTCGCTCCCCAGGGAGCGATTGTGCTCATGGAGGCTGAGCATATGTGCATGACCATGCGCGGCGTGCAAAAGCCCGGCACCAAGACTGTAACGCTCGCTCGCCGCGGCGTCTTTGAGACCGATCCGGCGCTCGAGGAGCGATTCTTTAGGATGCTGGGACGCTAACTATGAGAGTCGTTAACGACTTTACATCAAATACTGACGAGGGAACGCTGCGTCGCGGTTTTATGGCTTCGGGCCTGACTCCCTTTGGTGCCATGCCTCGCATTGATTATATTTGTGCCAACGGGCTGTTCCGGCGGCACCTGGGCAACATTGCACGGTTGGAATCGGGGCGCATCTTTTGCCGTCACGGTATTGACCACCTGCTGGATGTTGCCCGTATTATGTGGATCAAGAATCTCGAGGAACAGCTCGAATTTGACCGCGAGGTCATCTACGCCACGGCACTTCTTCACGATATCGGCAAAGATGAACAGTATGAATCGGGTATATCCCATGATGTTGCAAGCGAACGCGTCGCTGATGCGATCCTCGGCGGCATGCCCGATGACGTGGCGTTTGAGCCGGCCGATGCCGCAGCCATTAAGACGGCCATTCTGGGCCATCGAAAGCTGCGCGTGAACAGCCAACCGCTTGAGCGTCTGCTCTATGCAGCCGACAAAGCGTCACGCGCCTGCTTTGCATGCCCCGCGCGCAATGCTTGCAACTGGAGCGACGATAAAAAGAACCTGTCGATTCGCGTGTAGCCGGTATGCGCGATCGGGGTTCTAAACGAAGGAGACGATCGCGATGAGTAATAAAAAACTGCCTGAGAATGCCACCAAGATTGAGGGTGCTGAGCTCGCCCGTCGTGGTAGGGGTGAAATTTCTGCTGCGACGGCGGTACCCCATGTGGGCTATGACGACCTTCGCCATGCCGACCGTATTGTCATTGACGGCCTTGAGGTTTTTGCCAACCATGGCGTGTATCCCGAGGAGAACGCGCTGGGTCAGAAGTTTATCGTTTCTCTGGTGCTCTATGCCGACCTGCGTGCGGCGGGGGAGCACGATAGTTTGGACGCCTCGATTGACTATGGCTCGGTGTGCCACGATGTTGATGGCTATCTGCGCAAGCATACGTTTAAACTCATCGAGGCGGCAGCCGAGGGTGTGGCCCAGATGCTGCTGCGCCGTTACCCCTCGTTGCTTGGTGTGCGCGTTAAGCTCGATAAGCCTTGGGCGCCTGTCGGTCTTCCCCTGGCAAGCTGCGGTGTCGAGATCGAGCGCGTGCGCTAACCGGTTCTAATACGTCTCTATGGGTGGTTGCATGAGCCGCTGAGACAGTGCTCTATTGTTGGGACAGTACGTGTCGAGCAGGGCGTGAAAGCGCTGATTGTGGCTCGGCTCGAGCAGATGGACGAGCTCGTGGGCGACAACCATGTCGAGGCATTCGACAGGGTAGGCGGCGAGCTCGCGTGCGATACGAATGGCGCCGGTTTTGGGTGTGCAGGAGCCCCAACGCGTTTTCATGCTGCGCACGGAGACGCGGGCCACGGTGACGCCCATTGCGATTTCGTACGCGTGCACGATGTCGCGTAGCGCTGCGGTGACCTCGGACGCGTAGAGCTGGTCGATGTGGGCTTGGAGCTCGTCGGACGTTAGGCCGTCGAGGATTGCGCGCCGCTTGGCCTGTGGGCTTTCGTCCGATTCGTCGGTACCCATAAAACTTGCGAAGGTGGCCTGCTTGGGTCGCGGTGCGGGCGATGCAAAGTTGTGATCGAGTGCGTCCTGTACCGTGATGGGCTTGCCCCAAAGTGCAATGATGGACGATGGGCTGAGCGGCTCTCGCGCTGTTGCCTGACGTTGCTCACGTTGGGCAAGTCGGCTGATAATCCAGGCGCTGTTGCGCTTCACAAACGCTTCGATGCGCTCGCGGCTGGCGCCGAGCGGTGCGCTGGCGTGGACCTCGCCGCTCGATGTGACGCGTAGGTTAAAGTTCTTGACGCGCTTTTTGGTAACGACGACGGGGATGAGCGTTCCATCCGGTCGGGGTACGGAAATCGTAAATTGCTGCGTCAAATGTGATCCTTCAGATTGGGGACGGGCCGGCATGTCGACCGCTCGGCATGCCGGGCCGCTCAAGGGATGCGAAATTAATTGCGCTCTTAATAGCGCTCGAAGAAGGCGAGCGCGTTGTCGCTGCAGAGCTTCTGCATCACGGTCTTGCCAAAGTGCTTGGAGAGCATGTTCTGGAATTCGGGCATCTTGCTGGCATCAGAGAGGAAGTCGGGTACCTTGGCGCCGTCCCAGTCGCCGCCGAGTGCGATGACATCTTCGCCGCCCAGGTCGAGCCAGTGCTCGATATGTGCCGCCAGCTGGTCGAAGGTGACGTCTGCGGCGGTTTCGTCGGTTGCGTCGTTGGAAAGGAACTCGCTGCAGTAGTTGAGGCCGACGATGCCACCCATGTCGCGAATGGTGCGGAACTGGTCGTCGGTAAGGTTGCGTTTGACGCCGCAAACCGCACGGGAGTTGGAGTGGCTGGCGACGAAGGGACGCGTGGCGTGGGCGACAACCTCGTCAAAGCACTCATCGTTGAGGTGGGAGACATCAAGTACCATGCCGGCGTGCTCCATCTGCGTAAGTGCCTCGATGCCGGCGGCGGTGAGACCGGCGTGGGTGTCGTGGCCGCTCGCGAGCGGTCCCTGCGCGTTCCAGCTGAGTGATGACATGAGTACGCCCAGGCTCTTGAGCACCTCGATCAGCGCGGGGTCCTCGGCAAAGAACGTGGCGTTTTCGATGGTGTGGATGCAGGCGACCTTGCCGTCTTTGAGCGCGGGGCGAATGTCTGCGGCGTTGCGTACGTTGACCATGCGGTCGTGGTTGAGCATTGCTTGGCCGCTCATGTGTGCCATGATCTGCGCCTGGAAGCGCGCGGCGTGGGCGGTGGGAATCTCGTCGGGGACAAATGTGGCGAAGCACTGTGCCCACGGCGTGTTGCCGATCTTTGCGAGCGAGATGGCGCAGGCGTTGCCCTCGATGAGGTCGAAATCTTGCGGATGCGTTTCGTCGCCGGGGAAATAACCGTCGGTGCCGGCGGTAAAGCGCAGGTCGAGATCGAGCGTGGCCCAGCCGATGCGGTCGGCGGTGTCGCAGTGTAGGTCAAATACGGGATATGCCATGGTTCCTCCGGTTGCAGCGTTTCTTTGCAAACTGTCTTTGAATTGTATGACTAGGGTATAGTTAGCGCCATATGTTCACGGCGGCCCGCGTTGTGCGCCGCCCTTATCACGGAGGTTACCATGTCCAACCAGGGCAAGAAGGTCAAGACTCATTATCGCGGCACGCTCGACGATGGTACGCAGTTCGATAGCTCCTACGATCGCGGCGAGCCGCTGGAGTTCACCTGCGGCGCCGGCCAGATGATCAAGGGCTTCGACGCCGCTGTTGTCGACATGCAGGTGGGCGAGAAGAAGACCGTGCACATTCCTGCTGCCGATGCCTACGGCGAGCACAACCCCGAGATGGTTATTACCTTCCCGGCCGTACAGGTTCCCAATATCGAGCAGATCGAGAAGGGCATGAAGCTCTTCCTGTCCACGCCGAGCGGCATGCCCGTCCCCGCCGTGGTCATCGACGTGACGCCCGAGGCCGTGACGCTCGACGCCAACCACGAGTTGGCCGGCAAGGACCTCAACTTTGATATCGAGCTCGTCGAGGTCGAGGGCTAGAGTATGCCTGAACGCTTGGTTTCGACGACATGCTTGGGAAATCTCAACGATCCGTCCTATGAACTCCTGCTTCGCCGGGAGCTGGGCGGTGTCTTTGAGGTTGACGAGCTGCTGCTCGATTGGGACCAGGCTGATGTATGCGCGTTTGTGGGTGTGACGGAGCTGGGGCGCACAGTCGATGTTCGGCTGGATGCTGCCGACGACGGTCGTCTTGCCGATGGTGACGTGCTCGCCATCGACCGTTCGGGCATGGCGCCCGTGGCGGTTGTCGTGCGCCTGCGCAGTGCCGAGGTTTATTTGGTCGAAGTTGACCGCATGGACCCGATTGCGCTCGCGCATGCGTGCTGGGAGATCGGCAACATGCATGCGCCGATTTTCCGAGGCGACTCGGACGAGCATACCGTGCGCATGTATACGCCGGTGCAGCCTGTTTTGGGCCGCATGCTCCGGGGTGTCGAGGGTGTTCGGCTCTCGGTGGTTACCCGTGAACTCGATGCGGCCCGGCGCTTTGAGTCGAGTGCGGCGGAGGTCGTCGTGAGCATGGCTCCCGACTTTACCATCGTAAAAAAGACGCGCGGCTAAGCGCGCGTATGTGTAAGACGGGCTTTGAGGGGCGACCAATCAAGGTCCGTCTTGCTGTTGATAGGAGGCTTTGGGGAAAGCATATGGGTCTTGAGGGAATCAAGCTGATTGCATGCGATTTGGATGGCACGCTGTTGCATCCGGGGGAGCGCGAGCCGCGTTCCGAGGCCTTTGAGCTTATCGATGAGCTGCATCGTCGCGGTATCGTGTTTATGCCGGCGAGTGGCCGTCAATATGCGAGCTTGCGCTACCTGTTTGCCCCGGTGGCCGATGAGCTCGCCTATGTATGCGAAAACGGAGCCCTGGTGATGAGCGAGGGGCGTGCCGTTGTCAAGCGTTCCATGGAACGTAGCCTTGCTATGGATATCGCGAACGCCGTGGTTGCGTATCCCCATGCCGACGTGACCCTTTCGTGTGAGGGGCGCCTCTACACCATGAGCGGCAATGACGCGTTTGTTGACCACCTGCGCTATGAGGTCCACTGCGACGCGGCGGTGGTCGACCGTCCCGAGGACATCGACGAGGACGTCATTAAGATTGCCTTCCAGACGCCCGAGGTGGAGCAGCCGGCGGCCTTGGAGTATTTCGAGCGCCTCTTTAGCGACCGAGTCGATGTCATGACATCGGGAACCGAATGGACGGACTTTATCGGTTTCGGTTCGGGCAAGGGCTCCGCGCTTGCCGATTACGGTCGTGCCCTGGGGATTTCGCCCGATGAGATGATGGCGTTTGGCGACAATGAGAACGATCGCGACATGCTCAACGTCGTGGGCCATCCCTATCTGATGGAGAGCTGCAACCCCACCATGCGCGGCATCAACGACCGCGTCCGCTACGCGCGCACGGTCGAAGAGGAACTGCATCGCCTGCTTGCCGAGTAGATATTTGGGACATGCCTAGAAATCTACTTTTTGCTACAGAGTGCGGAAAGGTGGATTTTAAGGCATGTCCCAAACATTTATCGGCAGTCGGGGCAGAGACCCTCGAAGATGGTGTAGTGCGACGTGACGTGCCAGCCGATTTGCTCGGACGCCTTGGCGTCGAGCTGGGCATCGAAGGAGAGCGGTACATCGATGACGCGGCTGCACGAGGTGCAGATGATATGCGCATGCGGCTCGATCGTGCGATCGAAGCGGCTGCCGCCCGGCGTCTTGATGGAGAGGATCTCGCCAGCGTCGGCCAAGAGATTGAGATTGCGGTAGACCGTACCACGGCTGATTTTGTCATCCTGCGCGCGCACGACGTTGTAGATTTCGTCGGCGGTGGGATGGTTATAGCTTTGGCGCACGGCGTCGAGAACCAGCTTTCGCTGCCTGGTATTCCTTCTTTGCACCGCCATGCGCCTCGCCTCTTTTCTATCAACGGTCGTAGGTAAATGATACCGTATTTAGCACACAATACTAATAACGAGGAATGAAACCGTCTTCATTGGCAAGTGGGGCTCGGGTCTGGGCGTCTACGAGGCGAAAACGCGTTCCCATGCGCTCGTAGGAGGCATGAAGCGCCTCGAGATGAGATAGGATGTTTGCCGGAGCCCCCTGTATCTCCATCTCGACTGAGCCGTCTTCCATGTTACGCACCCAGCCGCTGAGTGCGCGTGCCTGCGCGAGGTTGGTGTTGGTAAAGCGAAAACCGACGCCCTGGACTTGCCCTTCCCAGCGCAGGAAATAGCGCAGGGGAGCGTCTTGAGTGGCCTCGTCGCTTGCGAGCACAGTAAGCCTGCGGCGCAGCTCGAGCTCGACGTTTGATGGTTTTTGAGGCTCTCGACTGCCGCCGGTGACGCTGGAGAAGAACGTATCGAAGAGACCCATCGCTATGCCTGCTTGCCTGCGTCGGCCGGGAAGGTTATGCCGGCCTGCTGGCGCACGGCATCCATGATACGCAGTGAGACGAGCGTGACATCGCGGTAGTGGCCAAGCTCGTGGCGTCCCGCCGGGGTCTCCCAAATCTCTTCCTTAACGTTATCGATGCCGTCGATGGCGGTGATAAAGTCCGCGAGCTCGTATTCCATGGTGTTGCTTGACTTGGGAAGGTCGAGCGCGCGTCCGTTGCCGCCTTGCTCGCGCGGCGCCTCGGTCGCCGATCCGCGTACGACATCGCCGCGATAGTCGATACGGACGTTGCGGGGCGTGGACAGATGGTCAATCTGGATAGTGCCACGCTCGCCTTCGATCTGCGAGGGCAGCAGGTCATTCGTAATTTTGGAGTGCGCGAGCTCGACGGAGATACGGCCACCGCCGTAGCTGGCAAGGATGGAACCGCAGCCATCGATGGGGCCGTGCGTGAGCTGTCGCGTGGTGGGGTCGAGCAGAGTAGTCATGCTCGTAAGGCCGGAGGGCATGCCGAAAATCTCGACCATGGGCTCGACGGTGTAGACGCCAATGTCCATGAGGGAACCCGATGCCATATTGCAGTCGAAGATATTGGTGGCGCGTCCCGCGAGAATCTCGTTGTAGCGCGAGGAATATTTGCCAAAGCGCAATGAGGCGCGGCGGATGGGGGCGATCTCGCCCAGGGCGTCCTCGATGGCGTGGAAGGCGGGATCGTGGAGGGGACGCATGGCCTCGAGGGCCACGACACCTGCTGCCTCGGCAGCGCGGAAGACTTCCAGCGCCTGCGCTTCGGTGGCGCAGAAGGGCTTCTCGACGATGACGTGCTTGCCACCGGCGATGCAGGCAAGGGCCTGCTCGTAGTGAAGTGCGTTGGGGCTGCCGATATAGACGGCGTCGACGTCGGCGGCTGCCGCAAGCTCATCGAGTGAGATAAAGTTTCGCTCGCCATCGCGCTCGGCGGTAAAGGCAGCACCGCGATTGGCATCGCGTGAAAGCGTGCCCACAAACGCGGCTTGGTCGTTGGCGTTGACGACTTGGATAAAGTCGTCGGTGATCATGGATGTGCCGATGGTCGCGATGCGCAGCATACGTCCCCCTTGCGTTGTTTGGTCTACAGGATGAGTGTAGCGCGTGGGGATATAAAGCTGTGCGAAAACGCTATTACAGGTCGCTCTCGTTAAAGCCGGTGTCGATATCGAGGTTGCTGCCGTCGGCCGCCGTGGTGGCGAGCTCATCGCAGCGCTCATTGAGCTCGTGGCCGGCGTGACCCTTAACCCAGATGAACCCAACCTTGTGCTTGCTTTTGGCGGTGAGTAGGCGCTCCCACAGGTCGCGGTTCTTGACGGGCTGCTTGTTGGCGGTTTTCCACCCGCGCTTTTTCCAGCCGTCGATCCAGTGCTTGTTAAAGGCGTTGACGACGTACTGCGAATCGGAATGGACTTCGACCTTGCAGGGGCGGTTGAGTGCCTCGAGCGCCACGATAACGGCCATGAGCTCCATGCGGTTGTTGGTGGTCTTGGCGTAGCCGCGCGAAAGCTCGGAGGTAAAGGTCTTGCCGGCGGGGTTGGTGTATTTGAGCACGGCGCCGTAGCCGCCGCGTCCCGGATTTGATCGGGCCGAGCCGTCGGTATAGATGATGACCTTCACGGGCTTCCTTTCTTTGAGTGCATTTCATGTGAGTGACCATTGTAGCGCCATGCCCGCCGGGGGCCAGCAATCTACGATTTCTACCCCGTCTTCCGACTGTTAGCTGGCATGGATGATGCGGTTGAGCTCGTCGAGGTATTGCTGCAAGAGGAGAGAGGGCTTGCGCTCGTCGTGCATGATGTAGCCAACGTGCATCGTTGGGGCGTCTGCTAACGGGATCGATGCCATACCCCATTGCATTTCATTGGAGAGGACACCGGTCGACAGGGTGTAACCGTTCGACGTGATAAGCAAGTTAGTAAGTGTTCCGCGGTCCGAGATTCGTATGTTGCGGTCGCAAGGGACATAGCTAAAGGGTTCCTCGGCGTAATAGAAGGAGTTTGAGGTTCCCTGCTCAAAGCTGTAGCGCGTATAGGGCGCGAGGTCGGCAAGGGACAGTTGAGGGCGGCGTGCGAGCGGATGGCGTTCGCTCACGAAGACGTGGACCGTCGCGTCGAAGAGGGGATGGAAGCTTGCGCGGGCATCGGCAAAAGCCTTCTGCAGAACGCGGGCGTTAAAGTCGTCCAGATAGAGGATGCCGATATCGCTGCGAAACGCACGGACGTCATCGATGATCTGCGATGTGGTGGTCTCGCGCATGATGAACTCGAACTTGCTGTCGCGGCAGCGCTCGACTACGTTGACAAAGGCCTCGACCGAAAAGGCGTAGTGCTGGGCGGAAATGGCGAGGCGGGCTTGCGGGGTGCCGCCGTCCTCGTAGCGGGCCTCGAGCATGTCGGCCTGCTCTACGACCTGGCGTGCATAGCCTAAAAGCTCGGTACCGTCGTTGGTGAGCGTGACGCCGCGGCTGGAGCGCGTAAAGATCTCCAGATGGAGCTCCTGTTCCAGGCTTTTGACGGCGTTGGAGATATTGGACTGTGCGGTATAGAGGCGCTGAGCTGCGGCATTGATCGAACCGGACTCTGCCACGGCGATTAAAAAGCGAAGCTGCTGGAGGGTCATCGGCGCCCGTCCTTTCGATAGCTATCTAAAAAACCGATAACAGGTTAGCGCTTTTAAGTGATTGACCGAGCGAAGCGATGCCCGTACTATTCAAAACACACAAAGGCGGTAGGTAATTAAGCCAACCACGGAACCGGGATGCGAAAGGAGGCCCGCATATGAATTGCTTACCAAGACGAATGCCGGGCTCCTGTTTGCGCCCGTTGGCGTGATCAGGAGACAGCGACTTACTTCTCTCTAATTTATTTACTTTTGTTCGATCAAGGAGATCATCATGAGCCAGTTCATCAACAACCCCGAGCATACCTTTGGTTTCGATACCCTGCAGCTGCACGTTGGCCAGGAGAGCGCCGATCCTGCATCCGACTCCCGTGCCGTGCCTATCTACCAGACCACGAGCTATGTGTTCCGCAACTCCCAGCACGCCGCCGACCGCTTTGGTCTTGCCGACGCCGGTAACATCTACGGCCGTCTGACCAACTCCACCCAGGGCGTCTTCGAGGACCGTATCGCCGCACTCGAGGGCGGCGTGGCAGGTCTTGCCGTCGCCTCCGGTGCCGCTGCCATCACCTATACCCTGCAGGCTCTTGCCCAGGCCGGTGATCACGTGGTAGCTCAGAAGACCATCTACGGTGGTTCCTACAACCTGCTGGAGCATACGCTCTCCCAGTTTGGCGTCGAGACCACGTTTGTCGATGCCCATAACCTGGAAGAGGTCGAGGGTGCCATCAAGGACAACACTACGGTCATCTATCTCGAGACGCTCGGCAACCCCAACTCCGACATCCCCAACATCGACGCCATCTCCGAGATCGCCAAGAAGCACGGTCTGCCGGTTGTCGTCGACAACACCTTCGGCACCCCGTATCTGTTCCGTCCGCTGGAGCATGGTGCCAACATCGTCGTCCACTCCGCAACCAAGTTCATCGGCGGCCACGGTACCTCGCTGGGCGGTGTGATCGTCGACGGCGGTAACTTCGATTGGAAGGCGAGCGGAAAGTACGCCCAGATCGCTGAGCCCAACCCCTCCTACCACGGTGTTTCGTTTGCCGAGGCTGCCGGTCCCGCCGCCTTCGCGACCTATGTTCGCGCTATCCTGCTGCGCGACGAGGGCGCCTGCATCAGCCCGTTCAACGCCTGGGTCTTGCTCCAGGGCACCGAGACCCTGTCGCTGCGCGTTGACCGTCATGTCGAGAACACCAAGAAGGTCGTTGAGTTCCTGGCTGGTGACAGCCACGTCGCCAAGGTGAACCACCCGAGCCTGCCTGAGCACCCCGACCATGAGCTTTACAAGCAGTATTTCCCCAACGGCGGTGCCTCGATCTTTACCTTTGAGATTAAGGGTGGCCAGGAGGCAGCTTGGAAGTTCATCGATCATCTGCAGGTGTTCTCGCTGCTCGCCAACGTGGCCGACGTCAAGTCGCTCGTCGTGCACCCGGCTACCACCACGCACTCCCAGCTCTCTGCCGAGGAGCTCGCTGAGCAGAACATCACGCCCTCCACGATTCGTCTTTCCATCGGTACCGAGAACGCCGAGGACATCATTTGGGATCTGAAGCAGGCCTTCGCCGCGCTGGACGAGTAAGGCGACTTGTGCAAGGACCCCTTGCGACTCGATAGGTATAACTGCATAAAATGCCTGCTCAAGGCGCCTGTGCGAACAATGGTTGCACAGGCGCCTTTTTTGCATAGGAAGGGCGCTGTTACAGGGTTTTTGGCATGCTTTATGCAATCGAGATGTGGAAAACTCCTGTTGAGAGGATGTGAGTTTTACGCAATTGACGTGCGCCTTTTGAGTAAAACCGCAGGTCGCGATTTGCTCGGAGTACTATGCAGCGCAATCGAATCACACGCAGCTCAAACGCAGCAAAAACGCACTACGGAGGTTTCCAGCTACATGAGGATCGATTCACGAAAACCGAAAGCCGCCGCCCTTTCCGCCGCTCTGGCCGTGGCACTTTTGGCGGGCGCCGGCGCAACTGATGCCCACGCGGCAACACTATCCGATACGGTCGGATCTACGCCGTCCGAGGCGACGCTGGTGCAGCCCGTCGACTACCGCGGCGACGGTTATGGCTCTATGCAGGAGTGGAACGCCTCGATGGGGGCAAAGCGCGATTCCCTGGAGATGCGCGCTCAGATCATTATGAATATGTATGGCGACTATGCTACCGATGACGAGCGCGCTGTGTTGCAGGGCTGCATCGACGGTGCGGGTAGCCTGTTGACGATGGGGGAGGTCGACGCCAAGTCGACCGAGCTCGACGAGCTTCGCTCCACGCTTGAGGATGCCAAGCGCGAGGCGCTCGAGGCTGCCGCAGCCGAAGCCGAGGCCGCTGAGGCCGTTCAGGCTTCGTATTACAACGCCGGCTCCGGCTCGTCTTACACGTCCGCTGCGTATTACGCGAACGGCTCGGGCCTGACGCGCTCGAGCGGCGTCAATAACTATAACGGCCGCCGCGAGACTTATTACAGCAGCAACGTGTTGTATCACCACCGCACGGGCGAATGGACGCAGGATTCCGAGGGCTTTTGGCGCGATTCCGATGGCTACTACGTCGTGGCCGCGGGCGATAAGGCACAAGGCTCCACGTTTACCGGTTCCAAGGGCGAGTGCAAGGTCTATGACTCCGGCTGCGCAGCCGGAACCACCGACTACTATACCGGTTGGTAATCTGTCATAAGCCAATAGGACATGACGGGCGGGCGTCTTTACCGAGCTTTCGGGCAATGTAAAGGCACCCGTTTTTATGTACATTTGAGTTAACAGAGCCCTTACCGTGACACTACGTTGGGCATATGGGCGCGGGGCACACTAAGTCACGAGAAGCAAAGTCTTTCTCGTGGAGGAAGTGGTCCCATGAACGCTCGAGATGTCGCTATTGCCGTCGTTGCCCTTTTGATCGGATGTCTTGGCCCGACGGCGGCGTTAGCTGCCGGCTTGCAGTCCGCTACGGGCGCCGCTCCTGTGGTTGTGGGCGCCTTGATTGCAGCGGCGCTGATGGGAAGTGCCGGCGTGCTACTTTGCCGCGATGACGAGGACGAGGTTCCGGAATCGCAAAATAAGCCTCAGTTTTAGCCTCGAGCTAAATGCAACAGGCCTTCGCGAATGACGGAATCCTCGCGAAGGCCTGTCTGCTTGTATTGCGCGCGTCGCAATGCGGCCGAGGCTACCAGCTGCTTTCTATTTCGCGAATCCTCCGGTAGAGCCAATCGTTTTGCGGCACTTGGATATCGTGTTTGGCGGCCAGGCGGCAAATGGTGCCCGCGAACTCCTCGACTTCGGTTTTTCGTTGCGCGATGCGGTCCTGCGCCATCGAGGGCATACCGGCGGGGTCGATTCCCTCGATGAGGTGCACCATCTGCGTCAGGTCTGTCTCGGTCAGCTCAACGCCCTCGGCGTTGGCGACCGCAAGCGTTTCGCGCATGGCGGAAACAAAGCAGCGACGCTGCTCGGAGCCCGGCTCTGTGGCGCTTCCGTAGGTCCCGCCGTAGGCCATGCAGGTCTGGTTGATGCCGTCGTTGAGCATGAGTTTGGCCCACATGCGGTGTGCAATGTCGCTCTCGACGGTATGGGCGATGCCACAGCGTGTGTAGAGCTCGTCGATGGCGGTGACGGTTGCGGGCTCGGTGCCTGCTGCCGCGCCAAAGCGAATCTCGCCCGCATTGGTAAAGGTGAGCGCGCCGTCGAGGAATACGGCGTCCATGCCCTGGCAGATACCCAGGACGGTATGCTCCCAACCAAAGCGCTCGGCAATCTTTTGCTCGCTCGTAATGCCGTTGCACAGCGAGGCGATGAGCGTATTGGGCCCCACGACGCGCTCCATAGTCTTGAGTGCCTGGTCGAGTCCGGTTGTCTTGACCGTGAGGATGACCAGGTCGGCGGGTGTCGCCTCGCTGGCGCGGACGGACTTGAGTACGCAGGGCTTGCCGTTGACGGTGAGCGCGTCGTTCGCATGGCGCTCAAAGCGAGCGTCGTCCATGACGTATTCGACGGCATCGTTGCCGAGTGTCTGGGCGATCATGCTGCCGTAGAGTAGCCCGACGCCGCCCTTGCCGATAAAGGCAACCTTGTTGATCTGCATGTGAATCATCTCCCCATATAAAAGGCGCCCGCGTAAGGGGCGCCTGATGGATTGTATGTCGCCGGGGCGTTTGGTAAGCGCGCGGGGCTGCTGTTATGAAAAAGAAACTATTGCACTGTGCGCTTATGCCGCGGGACAGATCACAAAAACGCGTGCGGGATATCCAACGCCATCGCGCACCTTGGGGAAGGTGCAGAAGATGACAGCACCCGTGGCGGGAAGCTCGTCTAGATGGTCCATGACCTCGATTTGGTAACGGTCGACCGAGAGGATGTATTGTTCGCCGGGGTAGGGGTAGGCGTTCTCGCGTGTGGTCACGGTCGTCTCCTTTCATCGGGCTTTTTGCTGATGTTAAAGCGGTGTCGTGACGGCTCGATTTCTGCTACGTTACGATACATTCTCGATTGCGATTCCACGATGTTTCGGCTGCGTGACCATTGTGTTTCGCCTTGCCGGGGCGCTGATGGCGAAGGGAGGGGCCGTGCAATACCGTGTTGACCCCAAAAGTGGTAACCGAATATCCGCTCTGGGTCTGGGCTGCATGAGGTTTCCCGGTGCGCCGGGACACCCCGATGCGAAGACGGCCGATGCCATCATCTCCCGTGCGGTGGAGCAAGGGATAACCTATCTGGACACGGCCTATCTCTACCCCGGTAACGAAGCTTGTGTGGGAGCCTCGCTTGAGCGCCTGGGTCTGCGCGACCAGATCTTGCTCGCGACTAAGTTGCCGCACGCTTCGTGCAAATGTGCGGAGGATTTCGACCGCTTTTTTGACGAGCAGCTGCGCCGTTTGCGGACCGACCATATCGACTATTACCTTATGCACAACATCACCTCGCCCGCGCAGTGGGAGCGCGTGGTAGCGTTGAGTATCGAGGACTGGATTGCGCACCAAAAGGCTGCGGGGCGTATTCGCCAGATAGGTTTTTCGTACCACGGCAGTGCGGCGGACTTCCTCACGATGCTTGACGCGTATGACTGGGACTTTTGCCAGATCCAGTACAACTACGCTGGAGAGCGATACCAAGCGGGAACGGCGGGACTCATGGCAGCCGCCGAGCGCGGGCTCGCGGTGTTTGTGATGGAACCGCTTTTGGGTGGACGCCTGGCGGGCAAACTGCCTCCGCGGGCCCGCGCCGTGCTCGATGACGTACGCGATCCGTACCTGAAGACGCCGGCTGCTTGGGGCCTTTCGTGGGTGTGGAACCATCCTCAAGTCACGATGCTGCTTTCGGGTATGACCGATACCGCGCAGGTGGACGAGAACGCGGCATTGGCGGATCGTGCGCTGCCGGATTCGATGACGACAGAGCAGCTCGATACCATCGCACGTGTGCTGGGAGAGTTTGAGAAATCGAATCGCGTGCCCTGTACGGGGTGCGGCTACTGCATGCCGTGCCCCAAGGGCATCAATATTCCCGGTTGCTTTGGCGCCTACAATGCGAGCTACGCGCATAGTTGGTTTACGGGGCTGTCTCAATACTTTACGGCGAGCGCGGTGCGGACGAACGAGCCCAAGCTGGTGAGCAATTGCGTCAAGTGCGGCAAATGCGCACGTCACTGCCCGCAGCACATCGATATTCCCGAGCGTCTCGACGATGTGCGCCGACGTTTCCAGCCTGGCCCCGTAACGGCCGCGCTTAAAGCCTTTTGCAAGACGTGCTCCTGATGCCCCTTTTATAACTTGCGGTGGAATAGTTCCTTTTTGCGGCAGAATAGGGGCCAAACAGGAACTATTTCACCGCAACTGAAGGGGGCTGTCGTGGGCCATCGGGATTCATGTGATGATTTACGTGAGGTTCGTTGGGGCGTTTTGGGCGCCGGACACATTTCGCATCGATTTGCATCGTCGCTCAAGGAGGTGGACGGGGCACGGCTTGTGGCTGCCGCCGGTCGCACTCCTTCGCATGTTGAGGAGTTTTGCAGGGCGTTTTCGATTGATGCCGCGCACGGTTATGCCACGGCTGACGATAGCGGCGATGCGGCTTATGATGCGCTGATTGCCGACCCCGATGTCGACGTAATCTACTTGGCTCTTCCGCATGGCATGCATGCGCATTGGGTCTGTCGGGCACTGCGCGCGGGAAAGGCCGTACTGTGCGAAAAGCCGGCCGTTTTGAATGAAGAAGAGGCCCATGCGATCGCTTCCGTTTCCCGTGAGTGCGGCGTGCTGTTTATGGAGGCGATGAAGAATCGGTTTTGCCCGATGCGCACTCGCGTGAAGGACTTGCTTGCGTCGGGTGAGCTTGGCCGTATTGTCTCGATTGAAAGCGTGCAAAAGCTCGATTACGGCGAGTCTCCTTCGGGCTATCTGCTTGATCCGTTGCAGGGCGGCTGTCTATATGACATGGGCTGCTATGCGGTCGGGTGGTTTGAGGATTTGCTTGCGGGCGCGTGCGATGTTTCGTCCCGTGAAGTTCGCTGGCGTGACGTATCGGGCGGCCGCGTCGATTGGGCCGATGAAATCCGTATGAGCGTCGGCGGCATACCTATTCATATGGCGTGCGATGGCAAAGCAGCATATGAAAGCCGCTTAACGATTGTCTGCGAGCGGGGCTCGTTGGAAATCGAGCGCCTCCATCGCCCCGAGCTCGCCCATGTGAAGTACTCCGACGGACGAATGCTCGAAATAAATGCCCCGTTTGAGGTCGATGATTTCTATGGTGAAATCCAGCATGCGACCCAGCTCATCCGTGCGGGGAAACTCGAGAGTCCCGTCATGCCCCTTGCCGCCACACAGCGCTGCGCGCGCATTATCGATGCAATCCGTCTAGCCCTCTAGGACTTGGCGCTGACGCGTAGGGGATCATGACGTTGGCGCCCGTAGCCGTAGTGCTTGGCGGCCTGCATCTCTGATGCCCCTTTTATAAGTTGCGGTGGAATAGTTCCTGTTTGCGGCAGAATAGGGGCCAAACAGGAACTATTTCACCGCAACTGATGAGGGGGAGCTGGAGATGCTGACGATTGGGTGTCATCTTTCGACGACGAAGGGCTATCGGGCGATGGGGGAGACGGCGTTATCCATCGGCGCCAATACCTTTGCATTCTTTACGCGTAACCCGCGCGGCGGCAAGGCGAAAGATCTTGACATGGATGACGTGGCGGCCCTGCGTGACCTTATGGCGCAAAATGATTTTGGCCCACTCGTGGCGCATGCCCCCTATACCTACAACCCCTGTTCTGCCAAAGAGCGGGCGCGCGAGTTTGCCTTGGAGGCAATGGCCGAGGACTTGCAGCGTCTGGAAGCACTGCCCGGCAACTACTACAACTTCCACCCCGGCGCGCATGTGGGGCAGGGGACTGATGCCGGCATTCAGATGATCGTCGACACCTTGTGTCAGGTAATGTTTGAGGGGCAGCAGACGACGGTGCTGCTCGAGACCATGGCCGGCAAGGGCACCGAGGTGGGCCGCAGCTTTGAAGAGCTGGCGCGCATTATCGAGGGTGTTGCTGCCAGGCGTCCAGAGCTATCGGACAAGCTGGGCGTGTGTCTGGACACCTGTCATGTGAATGACGCCGGTTATGACATCGTCCACGATCTTGATGGTGTGCTCGACGAGTTCGACCGCGTGGTGGGTATCGACCGCCTGCATGCCGTACATATCAACGATTCGAAGAACCCTTGCGGCGCCCATAAGGACCGCCACGAATGCATCGGTAAGGGTTATCTGGGTAGTGAAGAGTTTGGTGGCGGTATGCAGGTTATGCAGAATATTGTATCGAATAGCCGCTTGCGCGCATTGCCATTCATTTTGGAGACACCGAACGAACTTGCAGGTTATGCGGCTGAAATCAAACTGTTAAGGTCGTTGCAGCAGTAATGACTGTCACAAAGTGGAGTGTTCCATTCACGTTATGGGTTTGTTTCAATCAGTTTTCTAATTGCAGATTCTCCCAAGCGGGTGCATAATAGCCATCAGTTTTTGCAGACCTCTGAATCAAACGGGGTCACCGGAAGGAGACTGATTATGAAGCTCAAGAAGCTTGGCGCATTTGCCGCCACGGGCGCCATGGCGCTCGCCCTCGCACTGACGGGCTGTGGCTCGTCCAACGCCACCTCTGGTTCTGATGCCGGTTCCAGCAGCTCTGACGACGCTAAGGTCGAGAAGGTCGACGGCTCCAAGGAGTACGCGCTCGTCAAGGACGGTACGCTGACCGTCGGCACCTCTGCCGAGTACGCTCCGTTTGAGTACAAGGATGACAACGGCGATTATCAGGGCTTTGACCTTGAGCTTATCAAGGCTATCGGCGACAAGCTGGGCCTGGATGTCGAGTACGTCAACAATGACTTTGACACGCTGGTTCCGGGTGTCGCTTCGGGCGCCAAATATGACGTTTCCATCGCGGCTATCACCGACACGCCCGAGCGTGAGAAGGAAGTCACTTTCTCCGATTCCTACTACATGGACGATCAGGCTATCGTGACCAAGGTCGATAACACCGACATCACGGCCGACAACTACAGCGAGAAGCTCAACAACGCCGACGCTACCATCATCGTCCAGTCTGGATCGACCGCCGAGGCCTTTGCTCAGGAAAACTTCCCCAAGGCTAAGATCGTTCCCTACAAGGACGCCACCGAGTGCTTCAGCGCCCTGCAGTCCGATAAGGGCGATGCCGTAGTCACCAACCGCTCCGTTGCCAGCCAGCTGACCGCCGAGCAGTTCAACACCTGCCAGACCATCAAGCAGGTCAGCACCGGCGAGGAGTACGCCATCGCCATCAACCAGGGCAACACCAAGCTCAAGGACGACATCAACCAGGCCATCAAGGACCTGACCGACGACGGTACCGTTGACGCCCTCATGGCTAAGTACAACATCAAGTAAATTAATGCTTGATTGCGCGCGGGCCCTTTCCGTTTTGCGGAGAGGGCCTTTGCGCCTCTCTTGACGGAGAGCGTTTCCGTCTCGTTTTGTCGGCAACTTCTACGATAGGAGCCACCTTGTCTCGACTGAACAAAGGGGCCACGGAGCAGCGTTTTTCACTGCCCGCCTTGCTCCAAAAGCTAGCCTGCGTCATGGCCGTGGCGCTCGCGCTGGTGTGCGCGGGGGCATATGCGCCCACGACCGCCCAGGCGCTTGAGACCGCAAAGATTACTGCCCGACCCAACACCGGTTCGGGCAGCGCTGTGGTCGGCGGCACCGAGACGCGCATTACCTGGGAAGTTCAGGCCGATGCCGACGAGGAGCTGAGCGGTCTTTCGCTGACGTTTGTCGACGGCACGACGTTTGGTACCGATGACACGCGATTGACGATGCTCTCGGGCGAGGACCTCATGGATCGTACGCCCATGAAGCCCACGTGCAAGGCTGACGGCCAGACGCTCAAGATCGACTTTGGCGAGACGGCGCCTGCCGGAGGCTTTTTCCGTGTCGAGGTTTACGGCGTGACGTTTCCCGTCGAGGGCGGCGATGAGGCCTTCAGCGGCACCTATACGCTCGCCGACGGTTCGACCAAGAAGATTTCTAAGATTCCTTCCGTCGAGATTAAGGGCGTGACGGCATTCGATAACTTCCTGGCCGACCTTAAGGAGCAGCCGTGGGTCGAGGCATGGAATTCCAACATGTTCCTTCGCCTGTTCCTGAACCCGGTCATTTTGGTCCAGAGCCTGCCGATCGTCTTCAGAGGCTTCCTCATGTCGCTCTCGATCGTGCTCGTGGCGTTTCCGTTGGCCATTCCCTTTGGCTTTGCCCTGTCGCTCATGCGCATCTCCAAGTCGCGCATCCTGCGCTGCCTTGCCGGCATCTACGTGAATATCATCCGCGGCACGCCGGCGTTCCTGCAGATCTACATCGCGTTCTTTGGCCTGCCGCTGGCCGGCGTCAAGGTGGATGATTATGTCCTGGGCGTCATCGTCATGTCCATGAACTCGTCTGCGTATCTGTGCGAGATCTTCCGTGCCGGTATTCAGTCGATTCCCAAGGGCCAAAACGAGGCCGCTCGCTCGCTGGGTATGAATGCCTTCCAGACACTACTCTACGTTATGATTCCGCAGACGTTCCGCAATGTTCTGCCTACGCTGACCAGCGAGTTTATCCTGCTCTACAAGGATACGTCGCTGCTCGCCGCCGTGGGCGTGGTCGAGATCGTCATGAACGCCCGTACCATCGTGGCCACGACGGGCTCCATTGCGCCGTATGTGGTCGCCGCCCTGTTCTATCTGGTCATTACTCTGCCGCTTGCTCGCTTGGTGAGCGGTCTTGAGGCGAGGCTTCTGGGGACGGTTGAGACCAAAAAGAAGCGTCCGGCCAAGAGCGCCGGACGGGTTGTCGCGACGCCCGCCGATCATATCGCCGGTCTGTAAGGAGGTCCTAACATGAGTGAAACGAATTCCAACGAGGTTGTCGTTAGCATCAAGAATCTCCAGAAGGCTTTTGGCGATAACGTGGTCCTGCGCGATATCGATCTTGATGTGCATAAGGGCGAGGTCGTCGTTGTCTTGGGTCCCTCGGGCTCGGGCAAGTCGACGATGCTACGCTGCATCAACCGTCTAGAGCATCCCACGAGCGGCTCGATTGTCGTTGAGGGCGTGGATGTGTGCGCCAAGGGCGTCGACCTTAACAAGGTGCGTACGCATCTGGGTATGGTGTTCCAGCAGTTCAACCTGTTCCCGCATCTGTCGGTCAAAAAGAACGTCATGCTCGCGCAGCAAAAGGTACTCAAGCGCAGCAAGGAGGAGGCCGAGAAGATCGCCGTTGAGGAGCTGACCAAGGTTGGTCTTGCCGAGCGCATCGACTTTATGCCGAGCCAGCTCTCGGGCGGCCAGCAGCAGCGCGTTGCCATCGCCCGCGCCCTGTCGATGAACCCGCACGTCATGCTCTTTGACGAGGCGACGTCGGCGCTCGACCCCGAGCTGGTTCGCGACGTCCTTGGCGTCATGCGCGATCTTGCACGTGACGGTATGACCATGATCGTGGTGACGCACGAGATGGGCTTTGCCCGCGACGTCGCCGACCGCGTCGTCTTTATGGACGGCGGCGTTATCGTGGAGGAGGGCACGCCGAGCGAGGTCTTCGACCACCCCAAAAGCGAGCGCACTAAGGCGTTCTTGGGCAATATCTCGTAGCCGCTTTATATGACTGACATAGCAGAAAACGGGAGCCGGATGTGATCCGGCTCCCGTTTTTGTTAGGACGCGAATGTGTTTTGGTGCAGAGCGCGTTGCGGGCGGAGCTCATTGCCGCTAGGCGAGCTCGGCTCCAAGGGCGCGGCAGGCCGCCTCGCCCTCATCGTCGGGCGCATCGTAGCAAATGACGGAATCGACGACGTTGACGCCCGCCTCGTCGGCATCGGCCTTCCAGTTGTCCATCCACTCGCCCTCGGCCCACGAGTAGGAGCCAAAGAGGACGACCTTCTTATCGCCGAGGGTCTCCTTGACCTCGTCCCACATAGGCTGGAACTCGTCATACTCAAGCTCCTCGGAACCCATGGCGGGGCAGCCGAAGGCGAAGGCATCATAGTCGGTGGCCTTGTCGGCAGAGAAGTCGGCGCAGGAGATGACCTCAGCCTCGGCGCCGGCTGACGTCGCGCCCTCGGCGACGAGGTTTGCCATGGCCTCGGTGTTGCCCGTGCCGCTCCAGTAGACGACTGCGATATTGCTCATATGTTTTCCTTTCGGTTGTGCGGCGTGCGGCCGCGTTTTGTATGCTCTATCGGGTTGCCTGGACAAGTTGTCCCAGGGTGCAGCCCTGTTGATAGATGTACGTAAGGTATTGCGTGCATGCGCGATAGGAATCGAAGGTCGTGAGCGCCTGCTCAACGTTTGTGTATACCTTCCATGCGCCAAAGACCTTATAGTTTTCGCCGTGCTGGACGATAAACTGATGGACATCTTCGTAGGGATAGCCCAAAAAATAGCCAATTTCGTGGGGGAACTCGCACATGCACCCCGTATCGCAGTGCCTATTTCGCGCGAGTGCGCAGGCGCTGCTGTCATAGGCGCTTTCTGCGGCATTGCTGCTTGCCAGCGTGATGCGCGCGGCGAGATGCACCAGGGATGCGGGCAGGTTGTGGACATCGTAACCTTCGGCGGTAAGCGCCGTCGTGGCGCGGGGGTCGGAGAGGTATCGCATGAGGTCCGCAGGGCGGTACACATAGATGAGCGCTCCGCAGGGGCGCCAGACCAAAACGCTCATATGGATCCCGAGTGGCTGGAGCTCGCGGTTGCATTGGGCAATGACCGCGAGCAGGCGAGAGCGTCGCTCTTCGATATGGGCGGCGCCGGGTTTTCCGCCTTGGTTGGCGTAAACGCCGGGATAGGTAAAGAGCGAGGCCGGCTTGATACCTGCGAGCGTAGGGGAGCAGTTGCGCACGACAGCCGTTTGGTATGTTGGGATGTCAATGGTTCGAGTCACGATGCTCCTTTCGGGTCCTCAGTTGTTAGCCTAGGAAAACTTATACACGAAAGTAAGCCAAGGTCAACAAAAAAGTTTGAAGCGGGAAACTAATTGACCGAACCGACACGAGTTTGGAGTAAGATGGGAACACCCCATGGGGGTATAGGTATAAGAGTTTGGAGAAAGGGGATCGCATGGAAGACTTGCTAAACCCTGCAAATATCATCGTGCTTGCCGCGATTGTCGTCGGCATGTTCTTTGGCCTGCGGCGTATTGTCGCTTCGACACACGGAAAGAGATGCTGCAGCGATGGCACGAGCGGTAAGAAGGCCAAGAAAGTAGTGGTTGCGGATACCGATCCGTCCCACTACCCCTATAGCGATGAGCTGCTTATCGGCGGCATGAGCTGCGATGGCTGCGCTCAGAATGTAGCCAATGCCCTCAATGCGCTGAATGGCGTGTGGGCCACGGTAACGTACGCGGACCACACAGCGCGCGTGCGTTCAAAGCGTCCGATTGACCGCGAGACACTTGAGGCCGCGGTGAGGGACGCGGGCTATTACGTTATGAGGCTCTAGCCGCTTGTATCGAGGCCGAGGCGTTCGATTAGGCTCGGCCGCGCAGCTCCACGTCTTGGATATCGTCGAAGTCAATGGCGATATCCTTAAGTTTGAGCAGCTTGAAGGCGGGGAGCACCTCGTCGAGGATGCCGGTGCGGCTGCGATAGCCGTATGTATCGTAATAGGTGACACGAACCAAGTCGCCACGTTTGAGACCCTCGAGTTTTTTAGAAAGCACGAGGGCTTTTTCTTCTGTGAGCTCACGTTTTGACTCGACGGTGATTTCCTGCTTGCGCACGAGTTCGTAGTATCCCGTGAGGGCGGCAAAGGGCATAAACTGTGCGGCGCGGTTGGCGCGCACGGCACCGTTGGCAGTGAGGTTGGGGTCGGCGGCGCGGCGTCTGCCCTCGGGGTCCGCCAGGCGCTCGAAGGCGGTCGGCGGGCGCACGGGCTGTTGTTTGGGTTTAGGCACGGTGTCCTCCAACTTGTTCGTTGCGTTCGCGCGCGGTGGCGCCGGCGGTAAAGCTTAATCCCTTGACGAGCGCGTTCTTGCCGTACTTGCCTTTCACGGCCAGGACGGCGCGCGCCAGGTCGCGTTCGCGCTCATCGGCCTCGATATCGCTGAACAGATCGATGGTGGCAAATTCCTCGGGCATGAGGTTGCCAAATCCCAGGTTGATGCGCTTGACCGGTCGTTTGGGATCGACAGTCTGCGCCCAGAGCTCATCGAAATAGCCCATGATCTTCTTAAACGAATTGGTGCGCTCGGGCAGCTTTCGCGAGGCGTTAGAGTGCGCAAAGAGTGCGGCATAGCCACCGCGCGGTTTGCCGCCATGCTCTCCCACAAAGATGCCATCGATTGCCTGCGCTTCGCGCACCAGGCGACGCCGTTCGTCATCGCGTTGGACGGGCTTGGGCGCACGGGGCGCGAGCTCGGGGCCGGCGGTTGCGGTGGGTTCGATACTCGATGTGCTCGAGCGCAGGTGCCCGCATCCGTCCACATACTGCGCTGTACCGCTGGCGTCGAGGCGGCGTATGTCGGCGCGTTCGCTCGCGTAGCCCACAAAGAGCGAGATGCTGTCACAGACCACGTGCTTATCGACCAAGTCTAAAACGGCGTTGTCGACCATCTCGCGCAAGACGGTATAGGCCTGTTCGTAGGCATAACCCTTCGAGAGCACCTGTCCTGTGGTGGTCGAAGTTGCTTGCGGGCGATAGGCTTGGATATCGGCGATGGTTGTCGACTCGCGCCCGAAGGCGTGGTCGATGAGATATTCGGCGTTGACGCCGAGTTCGTCGTAGAGCAGGTTCTCGTCGAGTGCGGCGACGCCCATCAGATCGTAGACGCCGTATTTCTCGAGGCGGGCTGCCACGCCGGGACCGATGCCCCAGATATCGGTGATGGGACGATGGGGCCAGATCTCCTTGCGAAAGGTCTCGTCGTCGAGTATGCCGATGCGGCTGGGTACGTGCTTGGCGGTAATGTCGAGCGCTACCTTGGCCTGGAATAGGTTGGGGCCGATGCCGACCGTCGCCGTGATGCCGGTGCGCGCGAGGACCTCGTCGCGCAGCGTGCAGGCGAACCCTTCGGCATCGGTGTGATAAAGGTCCAGATAGGGCGTCACGTCGATAAAGCACTCATCGATGGAGTAGACGTGCACGTCCTGGGGGCTGACGTATTCCAGATAGACGCCGTAGATTTGCGCCGACACCTCCATGTAGTGTTGCATGCGCGGCACTGCTTTGATGTAGTCGATGCCGTCGGGAATCTCGAATAGACGGCAGCGGTTGTGTATCCCGAGGTCCTTCATGGTCTGCGTGATAGCGAGACAGATGGTCGTGCGTCCGCGCGATTCGTCGGCAACGACCAGGTTGGTGGTGAGCGGATCGAGCCCACGATCGACGCACTCGACGCTGGCGTAAAACGTCTTAAGGTCGATGCAGATATAGGTGTGACGCTCGTGCCCCACGCGTCCTCCCATCAAACACATGTTCTTATCGAATACATGTTCGATAATACCTGCTTGCGCGGACATCGTCAAAACCTGTCCCTCTTTGGCGGGCATGGTCGTGCGGTTGCATCGGGTTTTTTTTAACGCAGCTCTAAAGAGCGCGAAACAGCTCGGAAAACCTCGCTTCGTAGCATGAGCCTAACGATTGATACCGCCTATACGCACGGAAGGGTTGTGGGGATAATGGTCAACTATGGGTTTGGTATGCCGACGCGCTTGGTTGCGGATGGGGATGTGGCTCGCTGGTGCGGACGATTGGTCGCTCACTACGGTGGCACCAAGGCGCTGGTTGTGCTGGGCGGTGACAAGCATACGCGCGATGAGCTTGTCTCGGCGGCACTTGGCTCGCTTGATCGAGCCCTACTCGAGCGTGTGCTTTTCCGCTGCGGCTCGTTTGAGGGCGACGGGGGAGACGAGCTGATCGACGAAGCCGTGGCCCTGGCGACCGACGAAGGCGTGAACTTTGTCCTGGCGATTGGCGATGCCGATACTGCTGGCTTTGCGCGCGAGCTCGCTCGTCGCATGGCGGCGCTCGATGCCGGCGAAGACGGCTTTGTGCCTTATGGATGCATTGTCTCGGAGGGCAAGGTGCCTGCTGTCGTGGGCACCGGCGAGGTCCCCGTTTTTGCCATTATCGCGCCCGAACTGCTGGAGGACATCGGGTCTCCTCTGCGTGAGTTGCTCGGTAGCGTCTGCGCTGCGGCCTAATATTTGTTATAAAGGGACGGGTTATTTTTGGTTGGTAAAGCGTTTGACCTGCCAAAATAAACCTGTCCCTTTTTGTTCGGTTGCCGTTTGGGGGCCGATTGGCAACGCTCGCTGATTGTAGTCTTGACCTGCGTTAGAATAGGGGCATCTGATTATCCGGGCGCATGGAGGTATGCGCTCGTATGCTGAGGAGGACTCTATGGCAACTGTTGCCGCACCTATCGATGCTACGTCGACTGCCGCTTGGAAGGCGCTCGAGGCTCATCAGGAGAAGCTCGAGGCCGAAGGTATCGACCTCAAGGCCTGGTTCGCCGCCGATGCCGAGCGCGTGAACAAGCTGAGCTTTGACGCCGGTGACCTGCACTTCGATCTGTCCAAGAACCTGGTGACCGATGAGACCGTCAAGCTGCTGTGCGATCTTGCCCGCGAGGTGAAGCTCGAGGAGCGCCGCGACGCCATGTTCTCCGGCGAGCACATCAACACCACCGAGGACCGCGCCGTCCTGCACACCGCGCTGCGCCGTCCGGCGAGCGAGAAAGGCCAGCTCATCGTTGACGGCCAGGACGTCGTCGCCAACGTGCACGAGGTCCTCGATCGCATGTATGCTTTCGCCGAGCGCGTGCGCTCCGGTGAGTGGAAGGGCGTTACCGGCAAGAAGATCGAGCACCTGGTGTCCATCGGCATCGGCGGCTCCGATCTGGGCCCGGTCATGGCTTACGAGGCTCTGCGCCCCTATGCCGACGCCGGTATCGACTGCCGCTACATCTCCAACATCGACCCCAACGACCAGGCCGAGAAGCTCAAGGGTTTGGATCCCGAGACCACGCTCGTGATTATCGTCTCCAAGACCTTCACCACGCTCGAGACCCTCACCAACGCCCGCGAGGTCAAGACCTGGATGCTCGAGCAGCTCAAGGCTCAGGGCGCCATCGATGGCTCCGATGAGCAGAACGCCGAGGCCGTGGCAAAGCACTTCGTCGCTGTTTCAACCGCACTCGAGAAGGTCGAGGCTTTCGGTATCGACCCGGCCAACGCCTTTGGTTTCTGGAACTGGGTCGGCGGCCGCTACTCCGTCGACTCCGCCGTGGGCCTGTCGCTGATCGTCGTGCTCGGCCCCGAGCGTTTCCAGCAGTTCCTCGAGGGCTTCCACGCCATCGACGAGTACTTCTGCAACACCCCGCTCGAGAACAACGCCGTTGCGCTGATGGGCCTGCTCAACGTCTGGTACGTCAACTTCTTCGGTTCCAAGAGCCACGCCGTGCTTCCGTACTGCCAGTACCTGCACCGTTTCCCGGCCTACCTGCAGCAGCTCACCATGGAGTCCAACGGCAAGCACGTCCGCTGGGACGGCAGCGCCGTGACCTCCGACACCGGTGAGATCTTCTGGGGCGAGCCCGGCACCAACGGCCAGCATGCCTTCTACCAGCTGCTGCACCAGGGCACCGTGGTGGTCCCGGCCGATTTCATCGCCTTCGCCAATACCGCCAACCCCGCAACCGACGGCGGCCAGGACGTCCACGAGCTGTTCCTGGGCAACTTCCTGGCCCAGACCAAGGCGCTCGCCTTTGGCAAGACGGCCGACGAGGTTCGTGCCGAGGGCACGCCTGAGCAGATCGTCCCGGCCCGCTGCTTTGAGGGTAACCGTCCGACGACCTCGATCTTCGGCGACACGCTGACCCCGTTCGCACTCGGCGAGCTCATCGCCCTGTACGAGCACATCACGTTTGTCGAGGGCACGGTCTGGGGCATCGACTCCTACGATCAGTGGGGCGTCGAGCTTGGCAAGCAGCTTGCCAAGCAGATCACCCCGGCCTTCCACGACGACGCCGCCAAGGCCGAGCAGGACGCTTCGACCCAGGCGCTCATCGAGTTCTACCGCGCTCACCGCAAGTAGGATTCGCTGCGAAAACTAACGCATAGCCGACAAGGGCCCGTATCCGTTGGGATGCGGGCCCTTTGCTATTTGGATAGGATGGAATGTATCGGGAGGCGCCTCGACGGGCATCGCAATCGTCGAAGGCGCGTCGTTCATGTTTGGGACAATATGACATTTTTCCCGTTGCAAACAGCGCCGCCGTGGGTGTTCTGTATGATGGCTCAGACAAGGTTGCTCAATGACAGGGAGGCACATATGGCAATCAAAGCCATCGCAATGGATATCGACGGTACGCTCACCAACGACCAAAAGGTCATCAGCCCGCGTACGCGCGAGAAGCTGCTCGCGGCGCAGGAGTCGGGCATTAAGCTCATCTTGGCTTCGGGCCGTCCCGCATGGGGGCTGCACGCCTTGGCGCAGGAGCTCGACCTTCAAAACCATGACGGTCTGCTAGTTGCCTTTAATGGCGCGCATGTGGTCGATGCCCAGACCGACGAGGTGCTGTTCGATCAGGCTATGCCTGCCGACGAATTGCATCGCCTGATTGATCACCTGCGTAATTTTGACGTGATCCCTATGATTTCGCTTGGTCGCGATTTGCACGTCGAGGACTCGTACCATTGCATGATCACGCTGCCTGACGGCTCGCAGAAGAATATCGTCAAGTATGAGCGCGACGCGTGCGATCTTAAGATTCGCGAGGTGGAGAGCCTGCATGAGGTCGCTGATGCTTATCCCGTGGACAAGCTACTCACTGCGGGCGACCCGGCCTATCTGCAGGCGCATTACGAGGAGATGTATGCGCCCTTTAAGCAGACGCTTTCGGGCATGTTTACGGCCGACTGGTATTTTGAGTACACGGCGCCCGGTATCGATAAGGCCCGTGCGCTCGAGGGTGCCCTGCCCAAGCTCGGCATCGATGCCAGCGAGGTCGTCTCGTTTGGCGACGGCCAGAACGACAAGTCCATGATTGAGTGGGCCGGCACCGGTGTTGCCATGGGCAACGCCGTCGATGAGGTTAAGGCAGTTGCTCAGATGGTGACCGCCAATAACAACGAAGATGGCATTGCGGTGGCGTTGGATAAGCTGCTGGGTTAGAATCGCCGATAGTGCATAGTTCGGGCGTCCGCTTGCGGGCGCCCTTTTGTTGGGGAGGGTGCCGTGTCCGCATTTCCGTTCGACGCCGTTATCTTTGACATGGACGGCGTGATTGTCGATACCGAGTATTACTACCTGGGCGAGACCGCCGCGTTTGCCAAGGAGCTTGGGTTGAACCTGACCCAAGAGGAGTTGAACGGGCAGGTCGGTACCTCGCATCAGTTCTTTCTCCACATGCTGGTCGATTGGTTTGAGCGTGCCGGTAAGGGACGTTTTACTGGCGAGGAGGCGTTGGCCCGTTGGGATGAGTGGGCGCATAAACGTCCGCGCGACTATCAGACTTTGATTAACCCGGGCGCCGTTGATACGATTCGAGAGCTGCCGCGCCGCGGCGTTCGCGTGGCGCTTGCTAGCTCGTCGCCCATGGATAGCATCGAGGAAGTGCTCAATGCATGCGGGCTGTCGGATGCCTTTGAGTATGTGGTGAGCGGCGAGCAGTTTAAGGAGAGCAAGCCCGAGCCCGACATCTACCTGCATGCGCTGGACCTGCTGGGGCTGCCCGCGAATCGCTGCTGCTGCGTCGAGGATTCCGTTCCGGGCATTACCGCGGGTAAGCGAGCCGGCCTGACGGTCATTGCCAAGCGCGAGGAGCGCTTTGGCTTTAGCCAGGATGCCGCGGACAAGATTATCGACCAGCTGCCGGAGCTGCTGGAGCTTTCTTAGGAGCGCGGTAGTTGCGCGTTTTTCGGGTCTGATGAGTAAATAGCCGACATTTTGGTGCGACACCTAGCATACTTTAAGCTAATGCGGGCTTAAGGACTTGTTGAATGCCCCTAAGTCCGTTTTAGACTTAATTGTGCTTGGAGAGGGTATATGCCACCGACTGAAGGGCTAACTGACGGTAAAGCAGCGATACCGCTGTACCAACAGGTTATCGATATCATCAAAAACGAAATCAACTCCGGTGCCTACAAGGCAGGTGCGCGGATACCCAACGAATTCGAATTGGCTGAGAGCTATAAAGTTGGCCGCGTTACCGTGCGACGCGCTATTGAGGAGCTCGTCCAACAGGGTTATCTAACGAAGCGACAGGGGAAAGGCACGTTTGTCAATGCCCCCAAGCTCAAGCGCAAGATTCGCCAGAAGGATGACGTCCAGAGTTTTTCGGACGTATGCCGCGTTAACGGAATGGAACCGGGGGCGCGTGTCATTTCGAGAAAGATGCTGCCGGCGGATTCCACCGAAGCACAGTTCTTTGGTGTTCCCGTTGGAACTGACTTGATCTGCGTTGAGCGCGTGCGTACTGCCGATGGCGTCCCTGTCATGCTCGAGAACAACATATATGTTTACGAGGACAACGCCTATCTATCAACGGCACCTCTATCTAACCAATCCATTTTTGAGTTCGTGCGCAATCGGACGGGCCGCACGCCCGCGTTTACCGACCCATGCACGCTTGAGATCGCGTGTGCGTCGCCCGAGGTCGCTCGGTTGTTGGCAGTTCCCGTTGGCGAACCCTTGTTTTATACGGAAGCCTTCTTTTTCGATGAGCAGCGGCGGCCGTTTATCATCGGTCGTCAGCGGATCGTTGGGTCTCGCTACGTTTTTGACATCTAGGACATTGCGTATGAAAGCGCCCGGTGGATCATCTCACCGGGCGTTTCCATACCGTTCACGGCGCAAACGCAACCGTTCAACCGCGTTGCGGCAATCAGTTTGAAATTATCTTGATGGCGAGAAAAGCTGCTGGTAACCTATAGAACGTCATAGAACGTTTGCCTTGTGCAAACGTTGAAGCGAGATGCGATGCAGTCTCGAGTTCTTTGGAGGTATCTATGTCAGATACGAAGGCGAAGAAGACAAACAGACGTTTTAAGTTCAAATTACCGCATGTCTATACGATCATGTTCTTGCTGATCGTTGTCTTTGCGGTCTTGACTTGGATCGTTCCCTCTGGTCAGTATCAGCGCAAGACGATTTCGACAGCGGCGGGCGAGCGTGAAGTCGCCGTTGCTGGAACCTATGAACAGGTCGATAAGAACTACACCGATTCCGAGACCGGCGAGACCATCAATCTGGGGCAGGATATCTTCGCGGTCCTGCAAGCGCCCACTAAGGGCATCCAGGAGGCTGCCGACGTCGTTGCGTTCGTCTTATTGATTGGCGGGTCGTTCGCAATCATCACCAAGACCAACGCTTTGAATGCCGGCATGAGCCGTGTGATTAAAAAGCTCAAGAACAAGGACATCCTCATCATTCCCATCACGATGACGTTGCTGTCCATTTGCGGCACCACGTTTGGTATGTCTGAGGAAGCCCTGCCGTTCTATGCCATCTTCATTCCCATCATGATGGGTATCGGTTATGACTCGATGACGGCATTCATCATCTGCTTCCTTGGTCCTAACCTGGGATATTGCGCTTCGACCATCGATCCGTTTAATGTTTTGATCGCCCAGGGCATCATTGGCATCGAGGGCAATCCGCAACTGTGGCTGCGCGCCGTTTCTTGGGTCATCTTCACTGCCGTCGGTATCGCATGGGCCATGCGCTACGCCATGCGCGTCAAGAAAAACCCCGAGTCGTCCATTACGTACGAGGACGATAAGCTCAAGCGTATCGAGTTTTCCGTGACCGATGCCTCCATCGAGGAAGAGTTCACTACCCGTCAGAAGCTCGTGCTTATCGATTTTGCTTGCGGTATGGGCATTATCGTCTGGGGTCTTGTGACCCAGGGTTGGTACATGAATGAGATTTCCGCCGTGTTCCTTGGCATGGGCTTGCTTGCCGGTATCCTGGGCGGTCTTGACCAGCAGACGATTGCTGAGGAGTTCGTTAAAGGTCTCGCCGACTTTGCGTACGCCGCCATCGTTATCGGTATCGCTCGCGGTATTCTGGTCATCGCCGAGGGCGGCATGATCATCGACACCATCCTCCAGGCGCTCGCTACTGCGCTCGCCGGTGCACCCGCCGCCGTCTACACCACGTTTATGTATATCGTCCTTGGCCTGCTCTCTTTGCTGGTTCCCTCGAGTTCTGGCCTGGCGGCACTCACCATGCCCGTTATGGGCCCCCTGACCGAGCTCATGGGCCTCAATCCCGAGGCGGCCGTTACCGCGCTCCAGTTTGCCAACCAGACCATCAACACCATCAGTCCCGTGGCGGGCATGACGGTTGCCGGCCTTGGCGTGGCTAAGATTTCGTTTGGCCAATGGTGGAAGACCATTTGGAAGTTCTTCATCTTCATGGTCGTCTTTGGCCTGATCGTAACGGCAATTTCTGGCATGCTTCCGGCGTAGGTGGTTGTGATGTCTGATCGTGTGACGGTCCTGACGTCTAAGAGCGTCTTTACCGGTACGGGGGACCTGCCGTTTGAAGGTTTCGTAGCGGTCCGTGGCAATCGAATTGAGGCTGTTGGCATCAAGTGTGAGCTAGCTTCGTATTTGACCCAGGCGGACGAGGTAGTTGACCTGGGCGACCGCACCGTCATGCCTGGCCTGATCGATGTGCATACCTTCTATACAGGCTGGGCGCTGCGGACGTTGGGGCCTGATCTGTCCGGCATCGCTGATGCCAAAGAGGCCGTGTCGCTCTTGCGTGCATGGAAAGAAGATCATCCGGATTGCGCGGCGGCTTTTGGCCACAACCTACCCGAAACGTTGGCATCGGATGCCGAGAACGCAAATACGGCGGCTGTGTTTGACGATTGTTTTGGCGATATCCCTGTCGTCTGCTTTACACCGGGTGCGGAGACCTGCGTTCTCAATGCTGCCGCCAGTGTGCGATACGGCTTCACGCCCCAGGCGTGCTATGCCGAAAAGATCTGGCGCATGATGAGCGATTTCTTCGCGCTGCCCGAGGTACGTGCGGGGTATTCGGACTACATGAGCATGCTTAACGAGCGCGGCGTTACCGCCATCAAGGAGATGGCGTTTGATGACTACTACGGTTTTGCCGACGAAATGGCTCGCCGTGAAGAATCTGGCGAGCTGACGGTTCGCGTCTCTGTGATGTCGCAGCCGGTGGGTGCCGGTGCAAATCTGTCGTATGCTCGCGAGGCACGAGAGCGCTTCCGGGGACCGTTCGTTCGTTTTTCTGGCTTCAACCGTATGACCGATCGCGGCGTATGGGCGGGGCTTGCCGAGATGATTGACCCCTATGAGGACACGGCCGATGCGGGAGCTGCCGGCAAGACGGTTGTCGAGGAGCCCGAGTGGGATCTGATTGAGAACGAGCTGCGCGCAATTGATGCTGACGGCTTCCGATATTCCTTGCATTGCCAGGGCGATGGCGCCGTTCGTCGCACCGTGGCGCTCTATGCCTCGCTGCCTCGAGACGAGCATGGACGGTTGCTTCGCCGCCATGCGATTACCGATCTCGAGAACTCTGATCCGACCGATCTTGTCGAGTTTGGCAAGCTAGGTGGAATTTGCGAGGTCTATCCGCAGATTTTGACGCTGGACCGGCGCGAGGATTGCCTGTCGATGATGCGTCGACAAATTGGCGAGACGCGACTTATGCACAGCTGGAATCGCCGCGGCATGGAAGATTCCGGATGCACGGTGTGCTGTGGTACGGATTTGCCACTGCTGATTCCGAGCCTGGGCGAGTCAATCTACAGCGCGTGCGGTGGATACTTCGACGATGGACTGCCCGTGAATGAGGCCAACGCGCTGACGCTTGTCGAGCTCTTGCGTGCTTGGACTGCCGGGGGCGCGTACGATCTGATGCGCGAAGACGAACTGGGTACGCTTGAGGTCGGCAAGCTTGCCGATATCTGCGTGCTCGATCGGGATGTGTTCGACCTCGATTATCGCGACGCACGCGATCTTTCGGTTGATATGACGATGTCGGACGGACAAATCGTGTTCGATCGAAATAAGGAGGCATAAGATGTCTGAATCCAAACCGACGCTGCGCCGCGAACAGATTGCGGGCATGAATATCCACTACATCATGTGGTCGCTCGATTACTTCCTTGATGTGCAGCAGCGTTTGGGCTTTGAGTCCATTGAGCTGTGGTGTGCGGAGCCGCATGTGACGCTCGACCACACGGGCTACTTTGAGGCTGAGGTCCTGGCGAAAAAGGCTGCAGACCGTGGGCTTAGGTATCGTACTCTGTGCCCCGAGAATGTTGTCTATCCTTGGCAGTACTGCGCACGCAAACCGCTGCATGAACAGCGCAGCCTGGCGTACTTTAAGCACGGCATTGAGCTTGCCGAGGTACTTGGGTGCGACCGTATGTCCGTCAACTCGGGCTGGGGCGACTGGGACGAGGACCGCGAGGAAGCCTGGAAGCGCAGCCGCGAGCACTTGTCCATTCTGGCGGAGTATGCCGGTGGGCACGGTCTGGTGCTTACGATGGAAAGCCTGCGTCCCGAGGAGAGCAACCTTGTAACGACGGTTTCCGATGCGAAGCGCATGATTGACGAGGTCGCGAGCCCGTACTTACAGCCCATGGTTGATACAACCGCGATGGGCGTTGCGGGCGAGACGCTCGAGGACTGGTTTGCCGCCTTTGGTGATGGGGCAATTCACGAGATGCACTTTATCGACGGTGACCCGTATGGCCATCTGGTGTGGGGCGATGGCAAGCACGATATGGACGCCTTCGTCGCCATGCTTAATGCCCATGGTTTCGATGGCATGCTGGGCCAGGAAATCACGGACGGGCGTTACTACGATGACCCGGCGGCGGCAGATGCCAAGAACATGGCCGCATTCGAGAAATATCTGATTGACTAAAACAACTATCGGCCACGCAGCCAACGTCATTGATTGCGGACCAAACAAGAAAGGAACTGGATATGAACGCACACGATCTGATCAAAGAGGCAATTGCCGAGAAGGGCAAGTTCGATAGCGTCTACTGGATTGCTTGCGGTGGCTCCATGATCGATTTGATCCCGGCTCATGAGCTTCTGCAGCGCGAGGCAACCACCTTCACTTCGTATATCTATACGGCTCGCGAGTTTGATATCATGCGCCCGCGCCGCTTGGGCGAGAAATCCCTGGTCATTGCTTGCAGCCACAGTGGCAACACCCCCGAGGTCGTCGAGGGCTGCGAGATTGCCCTTGCTGCCGGCGCTACGGTGATCGCCCAGACCGACAACGCTGGATCCAAGATTGACTCCGGCAAGTGGACCACGTGGGTCTACCCGTGGGGCGAGGGCGTGCCGCAGGCCGAGGTCCCCGCTGGCATTTCGCTGTCGCTTGCGGCCGAGCTGCTCGATCAGCAGGAGGGCTACGCCGATCTTGCCGATATGTATGCCGGTATCGCCGAGATGGATAAGATTCTTCTCCCGGCACGTGTGAAGGTAAATGCCGAGCTAGGCGATCGTTTTGCCAAGCTTTGCCAGGAGCACGAGTTCTTCTACATTCTGGGCAGCGGTCCCAACTTTAGCCAGACCTACGGTTTCGCTATCTGCTCTCTTATGGAGATGCAGTGGCAGCACTGCAGCTACATCCACTCTGCCGAGTACTTCCACGGCCCCTTCGAGGCTACTCAGGATGGCGTTTTTTACTTCCTGCAGATGGGCTCCAGCGAGTGCCGTGCTATGGACGAGCGCGCCCTTGCGTTCCTTAAGACGCATACCGATACGCTGATGGTGCTCGATGCCAAGGAGTACGGTATGGAAGCCGTGCCGGCGAGCGTCCGTGCCTATCTGGACCCGGTGCTGTTCTACGCCATGAACTGCGAGCTGCGTGCTGCACGCGGCAAGGTGTTTGATCACGATCCCGATTTCCGTCGCTATATGGGTGTTGTCAAGTACTAGAAGGGGCAAAGGCCATGGCATTTAACGTTAACGCGCTCGGATTTGGCGACAACGTCGTCGATCGCTACGAGCATATCCACACCATGTATCCCGGCGGCAATGCGGTGAACTTCGCCGTTTATGCCAAGAAATGCGGTGCCGCACGCTCTGCATACATGGGCATTTTTGGCAATGACGCCGCTGCCGAGCATGTCATTGCAAGCCTCGAGGATGAGGGTATCGAGCTTGACAAGTGCGAGCAGATGATTGGCGAGAACGGAGCGGCTCGCGTGACCGTCGTTGACGGTGACCGTGTCTTCCTTGGCTCCAACGAGGGCGGTATCCGTGGCGATGCGCGCTATGTTCTCGATCGCTTTGACCTTTCGTACATGAAGCAGTTCGATGTGGTTCATTCGGGCAACTATTGCTTCACCGAGCGCGAGCTGCCCAAGTTGAAGGCTGCGGGCGTCACGGTCTCTTTTGACTTTTCGGACGACTCCACCGACGAGTACTACGAGCAGATTGCGCCCTACGTCGATTTTGCTTTCTTTAGTGCGGCGGATGCCGCGAGTGAGGACGAGATTCGCGAGCGTCTGGCATGGGTGAAGGGTCTGGGTCCGCGTTTTGTGTCGGCTACGGCGGGCGCCGAGGGCTGCATCGCTTACGACGGCGAGCGTTATTACCGCCAGCTGGCTAAACCGGTAACGGACATGAAGGACACCATGGGGGCGGGCGACTCGTTCCTCACCTCGTTTTTGATGTGCTATCTCGATTCCGCCAAGCGTGGTGAGGGTGGCGCCGAGGCCATCGAGCGCGCGCTCGACTTTGCTGCCGGGTTTGCCTCGACCGTCTGCGGCATGGAAGGTTCTTGGGGCCACGGAGCACCAATCGTCGAATAGCTTAAGAAAGCGTACGGCGGTCTGGCTATGAGGCCTTGGACAGCCGATGCAAAACAATAAGCGAAACGCGAAAAGGGGGCTCGCCATGTGGTGGGTCCCCTTTTGAACATTGGAGAAGACCATGGGTATTAAAGCGTGTGCGGCTGGTTTTTGCTGTGCGGACGTCTATCAAAACATCGGCGTGTTCTATCCAACTGGTAATGGCATTGACTGGGGTATCCATCTTGCACGAATGGGCGTTTCGGTATCCGCCGTGTCGGTTGTCGGCAAGGACGAGTACGGAGACAAGATGAGAGAGGCGCTGGCCGCCGAGGGGTTTGATATCTCTCATCTGCGGGTGGAGGATGGCGACACCTCGGTGATGCTCATGGCATTGAAAGACGGCGTCGATCGCGTGCATCTCGAGGCAATCGATGGCGTAATGGAGACATATCGTCCGAATGAAGATGACCGGGCGTTTATCCTAGAGCATGACATCATTCATACCGACCTGTTTGGCAATTGTTTGGACCTCCTGCCCGAGTGGCATGATGCGGGCAAGACGGTGGTTATGGACTTCTCGGTGTTCAGCCAGGATCCCGAATATGCCTGCGAGAATCATTTTCCCTACGTTGACTACGCATTTATGTCGTTTGAAGATGACACTCCGGAGCTGCGGGACTGGGTACGTCACGCGCAGGAATTGGGGCCGCGCGTTGCGGTTGCCACGCTTGGCGAGAAGGGAAGCATTGCCTATGACGGTGAGCGCTTCTATGAGTGCGGGATCGTGCCGGCGGAGAAGGTCGTTAATACCGTGGGTGCCGGCGACTCGTATATCGCCGGGTTTACCAAGGGCGTGATCGATGGCCTTGATATTCCGGCGTGTATGAAGGCGGGCGCTGAGCTGTCGTCCCGAGTGATTGGTTCGTTTGAGCCGTACTAGGGTCAAATGCCTGGAAAGGAGTACGAAATGGTTATCGACATGTTGGTCCATCCTATGCTCTACGGCGAGATCTGTACGCCGGGTGATGAGCCTGATGGATTCGGTTTTTGGTCACGAGAATTTGGTATGGGGCATATGGGCCCCATGGATTGGGATGAGCTTCAAGTCGAGATGGACGTCTGCGATGTGCAGAAGAACGTGCTCATGCCGCTCGATGTAACCACGGCATGCGGAGGGCACTTTGGCACCAATGACCAGATTGCCATGCTGGTTGCCGCACATCCCGATCGTCTGTGGGGATTTGCGAGCGTAGACCCGCAGGTGAGCGGTGCCGCAGACGAATTGGAGCGCGCCTTTATCGAGTTGGGGGCAAAGGGGCTTTGCCTGCATCCTGCAAAGCAGGGTTTTGCCCCCGATGATGCTGTGGCCGAGCCGCTTTACGAACTGTGCGAGCGCTATAACAAGCCGGTGGTTTTCCATGCCGGTATGTCTTGGGAGCCGGGCGCAGAGCTCTCGCGCAGTAACCCGCTTGCATTTGAGCACACAATCGCAACGCATCCAAATGTGCGTTTTAGTTTGACCCATTTTGGCTGGCCCTGGGTGCGCGAGACCGTGGCGATGCTGCTCAAGTATCCCAACTGCTACGCGGACACCTCTATCACTTACATCGATTCGCCCGAGGAGATGATGCAGCGTCTTTTCACGGTCGATATGGGGCCGCTGTGGTATGAGCGCGCGCTATCGCACCAAGTGATGTTCGCCAGCAATACGCCGCGCTTCCGTGCATTCAAACTCAAGCGGGCGCTCGATACCGTGCCCATGCGCGATGATGCGCGAGAAAGGCTCTACTGGGGTAATGCCCTGCGTTTTCTTGAAGGGGATGAGTGAACATGGTGACGCTCGAGACATTGAGCTATCTATCGACTGCTCCGGACCAGTTCATCGATATTACCGAGGACGTGCACGCTGCCATCGAACGCAGCTCGGTGACCAATGGCTTGGCGGCGATTATTTTGTCGCATACGACCTGCGGAATCGTGGTAAACGAGGGGCTGCCCTGCGTGGAGACGGATCTTATGGAGACGCTTGATCGCATCGCCCCACTCGATGCCCCCTATGCGCATGCACACTTCCTGCCGAGCTATGGAGCCACCGGTAACAACTCCTGTGGGCATATCAAGAGCATGATTTGTGGAAACAGTTGCTTCTTTCCCGTCCAAGATGGCCACATCGTGTGCGGAAGTGCCCAGAACATCTATCTTGCGGAGTTTGACGGTCCGCAGAAGCGAAAAGTGTACGTCGAGGTGCTGGGGGAGTAACGTCCCTGCAATAACCCTATGAAGGAGCACGTTATGTCGTTTCTAACTTCGATGTTCAAGAACGAAAAGCCGGTTATCGGAATGCTGCACCTGCGTCCTCTGCCGGGCGATCCGCTGTATTACCCGGGCGGAAGCGTATCGCAGGTCGTGGAAGCCGCCAAGCGCGATCTCGAGGCGTTGCAGCAGGGCGGTGTCGATGGCATTTTGATTACCAATGAGCTCTCGATGCCCTATGAGCAGCATGTTTCTCCCTCAACCCTTGCATCGATGGGCTATGTAATCGGGGCTCTGTCCCATGATCTGTCGACTCCTTGGGGAGCTGAGGCAATTTACGATGGTGATGCCACAATCGAGCTGTGCGCTGCCGTCGACGCGCAGTTCACGCGCTGCAATTTTTGCGGTGCCTGGGCCGGTGATCTCGGGCTGATTAACCGAGATTTCGCTCACACCATGCGTCGCAAGGCGGCGCTGCGCTTGGACGACCTCAAGCTTTTTCACTTCATCACGAGCGAGGGCGAGGTTTATCTCAACGACCGCACGACCGCGGACATTGCCGATTCACTTCTCTTTAATTGCCTACCGGATGCGATGGTCATCGGCGGTTCGGCTGCCGGTCGTGGCGCTTCGGGCGAGCTTGCCGACGAGGTCCGCGAGCGTGTTGGCGAAGTGCCCGTGGTATGTGGCACCGGTTGTCGCGAAAATACCGTGGCTGACGTATTTGCTCACTACGATGGCGCGTTTGTCGGCACGTGCTTAAAGCGCGACGGAAAACTGGATGCCCCGATTGATGTTGAGCGGGTGGTTCGTTTTATGGCTGCCGCTCGTACGGCGCGAGGGGAGTAGGCACCTATGGCGCTCTATCTGGGTATTGATATTGGGACAAGCGCCTCTAAAGGCGTTTTAATCGATGATCGATGCAACATCGTTTGCCAAGCCTCTTGTGGACATGAGACGGACAACCCGTGTGATGGATGGTACCAGCATGATGCTGAGGCAGTTTGGTGGGGCGATTTTTGCCGCTTGTCGCGCGAGCTGGTGATGCGATCGGGGGTTAACGCGGCGCAGATCGGATGCGTGGGCCTTTCCGCATTGGGTTGCGACTGTGTGCCGGTCGATACCGAGTGCAACGCGCTGGCGCCCGCGATTTTGTATGGAGTCGATGCACGTTCGAAGCCGCAGATTGACGAGCTTCTTTCCGAATATGGGTCAGATCGCGCACGCGAGCTTTTCGGACACGATCCCTGTTCGTCAGATATTGCTCCCAAGATCTTGTGGTTTAAGGAGAATATGCCCGAGGTGCACGAACGTGCCGCGAAGTTCCTGACGGCGTCATCGTTTCTGTGCGCAAAGTTGACGGGGCGTTTTACGGTGGACCGTTATTTGGCGGAGGATTTTCTTCCCCTATACGACCGCTACACCTGGAAGGTTGATGCTCGGGAATGTGCTCGTTTCTGCCGGCCTGACCAGATGGCTGAGGTAATGTCGGCTACCGATATTGCCGGGGTGATTACGCGGCGTGCGGCTGAGGCGACGGGGCTCGCGGCAGGGACACCTGTCTTAGTGGGAACGGGCGACTCTGGTGCCGAGGCTATTTCGACGGGTGTATTCCGTCCCGGCGATATGATGGTTCAGTTGGGGAGTACGGCGTATTTCATCTACCTGGCTGATCATATGATCGATGATGCCCGCCTGTGGCCAGGGACGTTTATCATTCCCGGAACTTATGGGATCTGCGCGGGGACCAATACGGCGGGCGCACTCACATCGTGGCTGCGCCAAGAGCTGTATCGCGACGCCGTAGAGGCCGAGGGCCACGGTGGCCCCGATGCCTATTCGGTTATGGCGCATGATGCCGCCGATGTGGCGCCGGGTGCCGATGGGCTCCTGTGTCTGCCGTACTTTGCGGGGGAGCGTACTCCGCTCAACGATCCCGAGGCGCGTGGCGTCTTCTTTGGCCTGACCGGAAGGCATACGCGAGCCCATATGGTTCGCGCCGCCTTGGAAGGCGTCGCGTATACCGTTGCATCCCATGTCGACATTATCGAGCGACAGCATGGACTGCCAATTGGGCGCATTATGCTTGTCGGAGGTGGAACCAAGAATCCAGTTTGGATGCAAGCTATCGCCGACGTATGCGGGCGCGAGGTCTCGGTTGCCAAGGTTACGGTGGGCGCATGCTTCGGTGATGCCATCATGGCAGCTCTCGCAGGTGGCGCCTATGCATCATGGGATGAACTCGCCCAAGTCCTTGGCGTTGCGCAAACAATCGTGCCCGATATGGCTGCCCACGAGTTATATGCGTCGCGCCGTCATATCTTTGACGAATTGTATGCACGCAACCGTGATCTCATGCACGAATTGGTGTAATGCTGCCGAATTGTACTGCCTTCCAATAGGGGCTGCGTTGTTCGATTCGCATGCCCCTTGGCATTTTTACCCACAGGGGTTAGCGAAGGTCAAAAACAGAGTGCGCATTTGCTAAAACTGCCGACTCGATGCGCTTTGCGTCACAGTTTTTGAGTGAGGCAATGCGCATCGAGGTCCTTGCGAGCGATTTGATGAGCGACTGTGCGCTTGTTTCTGTGTTTGGTTCGGCTGGCGCATCGGTCTCGAGCAGTAGACGGTCGAGTGGAATCTGTCGGGCATATTCGCGTCCACGTTTAGACGCAAGCATGCGTTCGTTGACGGAAAAATTACAGCCCGCATTACGCGCGCGGGCGAGTTCGTCCGAAGTGCCGCTAAACCAGTGGAAGATGATAGCGGGGGAGTCGGGGTTTGGGATGAGTAGTCCATGCGATTCGAGGACGTCCAGTACGGCCCCTGCCGAACGAACGGCGTGAATTGATATCACGCGTCCGGTAAGAGGATGCTGCACGAGTGTATCGCAGAGCCGGTCAAGTGCCTGTATTTGTAGCGGCTCACTTCCGGCAAAGCGCGCAGAAAAGTCGAGTCCCACCTCGCCGACGTAGCGCTCTTGGGTGGCAACTTCGCAAAGCAGATTGACTTCGGCAGGACCGCAGCGGCCGTCGGCGAGCCACCAGGGGTGAAGCCCGACGCCGGCGATGATGCCTGTTTGGCGACGGGCGCGCTCGTTTGCGCTAGCGAAGTCGCGTGGATCGACGCCGCAATCAAATAGACCCAAGCCCAGCGCCGTCGCCTCATCGGCAACGGCGTCCGGGTGAGCCATTAAATCAAGATGGCAGTGTGCATCAAATAACCGGGGCTCCATCTCGGCGCGCTCCGCTAGTCCAGACGTTGGCCATCGGAGCGTACGCGCTCGGTGCCGCGGCCACTGATCTGGCGGATAACCTCGCCGGCGATCATCTGACCCATGATGGGCGGCATAAAGCTGGCGGTGCCCAACTCGGTGCGCTCGTGGATATTGGAAGGGTCGCGGGGCTGTGTCTTAACCGATTCCTCGCAGCTAAACAGTACATGCAGACTCTTGATTCCGCGCTTCTTGCATTCTTTGCGCATGATGCGGCTCATGGGGTCACGTACCGTATCGAAAATGTCGGCAAAGCGGAGGCACTCGGGATGGAGCTTGTTGGCCCCGCCCATGGAGCTAACCAAACGAATGCCGTGGTCCTGAGCATATTTGGCAATGGTGAGCTTGGCCGAGATGGTGTCGATGGCGTCGACGACGTAGTCGAGCTTGCCGTCCGTCTGCTCCAAAACGCGCGCGAAAAATTCGTCGATATTGTCGCTCAACAGGTATTCGGTGCGCTTGATGACGGTAGCGGCTGGATTGATGTCGTGGATCATGGCTTCCATAACATCGACCTTGCGCTTGCCGATGGTGCTTTGAAAGGCGATGGCCTGGCGATTGATATTGCTGGGCGCGATGATGTCCTTATCCAGAATGACGAAATGACCAATGCCGCCGCGGGCAAGTGCCTCGCAGCAATTGGAGCCCACACCTCCGCAGCCGAGCACCAACACCGTAGCATCGGCGAGCTTATCGAGTGCCTCGCGGCCCATGATGATCTCGAGCTTGGTGTCGCGTGTCTCGATGGCGGCTACGGCAGTGGTTTCGGTCATAAATATCCTCCGATGGGGAAGCAGGTCGTGTTTTAGCTATCGCCATTATAGGTATTATTACGATTCCATTTGAACCCTTGGGGTTTGTTGAAATGGGATCGGGATTCGCATAAGATAAAGCAGATGGCACCCGTTGCAGCGGGTTGGCCAACTCCCAAACACGTTTGTAGCGTGAGAAGTGGCCGTCTTCGCATTACGCGGAGGCGGCTATTTTTTTGAGTACAAGATTAGATAGTTAGACAAACATCTAAATATCGAGTATAGTGTGCGCGTCATGAGAGATGATGAGAGGAGGTCTTATGCCGGGAGAGGGTTTTAAGGCGCTGGCCGATCCTACACGGCGTCACATTTTGGAACTGCTGCGCGAGGGCAATCGCACGGCTGGGGAGCTTGCCGAGCATTTTGACACCAGCAAGCCGTCATTGAGCCATCATTTGGCGACGCTCAAAAACGTCGGGTTGGTGACCGACGAACGTCATGGCCAAAACATCGTTTACAGCTTAAACACCACCGTCATGCAGGACTTGATCGGTTGGTTTATGGGCTTTACAAACACGGAAGGTGATAAGGATGAATAACGAAAACAAGGGCATTCACGCCACGGGGGTATCGTCGCGCGCGTGGGCCATGCTTGTTGTGGTCTGCGCTATTAATGTTGCCGCGCATCTCTGGGTGATGCCGAGCTTGCCTGCGCAGATTCCCACGCACTGGGGCGCGAACGGCGCTGTCGACGGTTGGGGTCCTAGCTGGATGGCATCGGCGCTCGGCGCGTTGCCGCTGGCGCTTCTCGCAATGTTCCGCGTGGTGCCGCGCATCGATCCCAAAGGTGAGGCATATCGAACCTCGGGCAAGTTCTATCAGGGCTTCGTAATCGCCTTCACCTTGTTCATGTGCGCCATAAGCTGGTTGGGAGAGCTTACGGTCTGGGGCGTGGTGCCAGCGGTCGGTTCGGTCAACGTGCTGATTTCCGGCGCTGTTGGCCTGCTTTTTATTGGCGTAGGCAACTACTTGCCGCGTGTGAAGCAGAACTATACGCTCGGTATCAAGACGCCCTGGGCGTTTGCCGATCCCGAGAACTGGCGCCGTACGCAGCGCTTTGGCGGTGCCTGCTTTATGGTGCTGGGTGTTGGCCTGATTGCGATGGGCGTGGCAGGTGCGGTGCTTTCGAATGAAGTCGTCGCCGCGGTGATTGCGGTTCTGGCGTTTGGTTCGGTCGGAGCCGTCTACGTCTACTCGTATCTGCTGTGGCGCAAATCTCAGCGGGCTGTTCGTTAAGGTTGCGGAAAACTAGCGTACGCAGTTCATAGTATGTTCTGGGGGATTTTTCCCAGGTAGTATTAGGGGGTATGGGCAACCATGCCCCTTTTTCGTTACGTTTCAGAGCTAGTTTTCTCATTTCGTTTCCACTAAAGCGAATCAAGAATAGGGAAACAACAGGTAGAAAGGATAAAACAGACAAATGGCGGAGTTTATCTACCAGATGTATCAGGCTCGCAAGGCCCATGGCGACAAGGTAATCCTTGACGACGTGACCCTGAGCTTCTACCCCGGTGCCAAGATCGGCGTCGTGGGCCCCAACGGTATGGGCAAGTCGACCCTGCTCAAGATCATGGCCGGCATCGAGGAGGTCTCCAACGGCGATGCCAGGCTCACCCCCGGCTACACCGTGGGCATCCTGCAGCAGGAGCCGCCGCTCGACGACAACAAGACCGTCATCGAGAACGTGCGCATGGCGTTTGGCGACATGATCGCCAAGGTCGATCGCTTCAATAAGATTGGCGAGGAGATGTGCGATCCGGACTGCGACATGGACGCCCTCATGGCCGAGATGGGAAAGCTCCAGGACGAGATTGACGCCGCCGACGGCTGGGATATCGATTCCAAGCTCGGCCAGGCCATGGACGCCCTGCAGCTGCCCGATTCCGACATGCCGGTCAACGTGCTCTCTGGCGGCGAGCGCCGTCGCGTGGCCCTGTGCAAGCTGCTGCTCGAGGCTCCCGACCTGCTGCTGCTCGACGAGCCCACGAACCACCTGGACGCCGAGTCGATCCTGTGGCTCGAGCACTTCCTGCACAACTACCAGGGCGCGGTGCTTGCCGTCACACACGATCGCTACTTCCTGGATAACGTTGCCGAGTGGATCTGCGAGGTCGACCGCGGTCACCTTTATCCCTACAAGGGCAACTATTCAACGTATCTGGAGACCAAGGCCGCCCGTATCGAGGCACAGGGCAACCGCGACGCCAAGCTCGCCAAGCGCATGGAGGCCGAGCTCGAGTGGGTGCGCAGCTCGCCCAAGGCCCGCCAGGCCAAGAACAAGGCTCGTCTGGCTCGCTACGAGGAGATGGAGGCCGAGGCCCGCGCAAGCCAGAAGCTCGACTGGACCGATATCCGCATTCCCGTTGGACCGCGTTTGGGTAACAAGGTGCTCGAGGCCCATCACCTGCACAAGGAATTCGACGGTCGCGTGCTCATCGACGACCTTTCGTTCACCCTGCCGCGCAACGGCATCGTGGGCGTCATCGGCCCCAACGGTGTCGGTAAGACCACGCTGTTCAAGACCATCGTGGGCCTGGAGCCGCTGACTTCGGGCGAGCTCGAGGTGGGCGAGACCGTCAAGATCTCCTATGTCGATCAGAACCGTTCTGGCATCGACCCCGATAAGAACCTGTGGGAGGTCGTCTCGGACGGCCTGGACCACATGATGGTCGGCGAGACCGAGGTTCCGAGCCGTGCTTATGTGGCGAGCTTTGGCTTTAAGGGCCAGGACCAGCAGAAGCGCGCTGGCGTACTCTCCGGTGGCGAGCGCAACCGTCTGAACCTGGCGCTCACGCTCAAGCAGGGCGGCAACCTGCTGCTCCTCGACGAGCCCACGAACGATCTCGACGTCGAGACGCTGTCCTCACTCGAGGCGGCGCTGCTCGAGTTCCCGGGCTGCTCGGTGGTTATTAGCCACGATCGTATGTTCCTGGACCGCGTCGCCACGCACATTCTGGCGTGGGAGGGCACCGACGAGAATCCGGGCAACTGGTATTGGTTCGAGGGCAACTTCGAGGCCTATCAGGCCAACCGCATCGAGCGCCTGGGCGAGGACGCAGCCCAGCCGCATCGTATTCACCGCAAGCTGACGCGTGACTAGTAGCAAGTAGAAAGGCCGCCAGCAAGGGCGGCCTTTCTTGTAGCAATTGCACTGCAGCTATGCCCTGGCTGCTGGTTTGATTCATAATCAAAGTCATCTCTTTGGGATTAAAGCCCGTTTTTGCTATGAGTGATTTTCTAATTCCGTTTAAAACGTAAAGACGTATTGGGTTACAAGGACATAAGCAAATCGAATTGAAATATAACCAGTGCTGTAACGTTACAAAAAAGGTTATAGAATAGGAGTATCTTATAAGTCGCTCCTCTAGAAAGAAGAACATATGCTTTCGCGTCGTCGTTTTCTGCAACTTGTCGCGTCTTCAATTGTCGCCTTAGCCGCACGTCCGAAAGAGGTTTTTGCTTCGACGGGCAATATTGATGGTGAGCAGATACAATTTACTTCAGAAATTGCGCAAGAGCTTGCCGATAAATATATAAAGGGACTCCTCGGCTCTTCGTATACGCCTTCTGACCCTATTCCTTTTGTAGACGTTGATGGGTCCCCGCTTGGCTACATTGTTCCGGTTGTGACATTCAATAGAGCCGCGGGCTATTTGGTTTTAGATGCTTCAGATGATGAAATACTTACGGGATATCGTTTTGGAGACGGCTTAGTCAGCCCTATGGATCGGGGAGGAGATCTTGGTGTTGAGTCTTATTCTTTCAATAACCCAGTCGTAATGATCAATCCATTCGAATTCGGTGTGCAATCTTTGGACGGTTCAATAACAACAAATTGCGGAAGAACAATCCCGGCTGTTTCCATAGAAGGACGGCCTGTCGTTTTATCGAATAAACCTTCAAGCTGGAACGATGTCGTAATTTACGCAACTCAAATGCAGGATTACACAGTATCTGGGTTTCGTTCCATTTCTCAGTTTATGTCATATGATGAAAGCGAGATTAAGAGGCTTACTGCCCACTATGCTTGTATGGTGACAGCTTTTTCGAACGTTGCGGAACTGTATGGCATTGCCAATTTATATAACGACCCTTCGCAATATATGCAGATATGGAATTACACCAATACCCATGCTCTTTCCGATGAAGAACAGACTGTTCCCGGCGTTGTTTTGGGCGGAACGCCGATATCAACCTGTGCAACGGGGTTTACAAATTACTGCGCAAGCAGAGGAAGTACTCTTATCGCCCGCACTGTCTCCTCTCCGGCTATCGCGAGCATTCAAAATGAGATTAACTCTAATAGACCGAATGTTTTACATGCGAGTTTGTACAACGGATCAGCCCATTCTGTAACAGCGGAGGCTTACGCCACACTTACTGGTAAGAAAACTGGAGAGACAAGGCAGATGATTGGCATAGCGGACGGCTGGAATTCATCTTTATCCTTCCTGAAGTATGATCAGAGCTATTATGCGTGGACTTATGGAACGACTTTTTCGAAGTAGGACGATTCGTCTAGCTCTGTCTTTGGTGCTGATGGCTTCATTGGTGGGCTGTTCAACAAAGGAAGAGATATCGCGCGGAGGTTCCGGAGAAGTGACTGCGACAGACTCAGGTTCATTAGAAATAGCTGGCGGGCATGCCGATGTGATGTTACAAGGAAAAGGCGTGCTTAGGTCGATTGATGCTGAAGACGCTGTCTGCTCAATAGAGGATTTGAAGACAGGTGAAACTGCATCGTACCGAGTTTCAGATAATGCTGCGAATATGATTGAGTCGATACCGACTGGAGCGCAGGTTTCTTTTAGATACTTTGCTCCGCAACTTGAGGATGAGCTTGCTTCTCTGGTGTCTATATGCGCCGATGACAACTAAAAGGCCTGAATTCAAACGGCCTCGGATGGTCAATTGGCTATCCGAGGCCGTTTTTTACTCGACCGGGGCTTCGACCTTGTCGATGGCCCAGGTGGCTCCGAGGCCGCCGGTGGTGTTGCGGCGAATGCGTACGGTGACTTCGTGGCGTTTGCCGGCCTGTGTGTAGCGCAGGGGGAAGCTCGCGCGGTTACGGCCGGCCTCGATGGTACCGCGCTCGCGAGCGATCCAGTAGTACTCGCCGACGATGCCGAGGGTGTCGGCGCCGTAGGGGAGATAAGTCGACAGCTGGTGCAGCAGCGGGCTAGGGCAGAAGACCTCGGTCGCGAAATCGATGGGGAAGTCCCCGGGGATGGTTGGTGCTGCGGAAGCGGGGGCCGGTGCTGAATTGGGGACCGGAGTCGGTGCAGGTGTGGGAGCCTGGTCACAGGCGGGTGCGGATGCGGACTCAATGACAGGTGCAGACTCAGATGCCGCTTCTGGCTTAGCTATGGAATCTGTCGGTTCCACGGAGATGGACGTGTCTTCGGTCCCGGTTTTGGCATCGGCCTGCGGAGTGTCCTCTGCCTCGACGTTCGGCTTGGCCTCGACCGGCGTGGATACCATGGTGGTGATGCCGGCGTTGGCGTTCTCGGGGTCGTAGACAACCGTGAGCGAGATGGCAGGCTGGGGCGCCTCGGGCTCCGGTGTTGCCTCGGCAGCATCTTGATCCGCGAGCTCGTCGGACTGATTGTCCTCGGTGTTGTCGCCAAAGACATCGTGGTTCTGGAACACGGGCGCCTCGGGCTGGCCAGCCGCCTCTTCGGTTGTCGACTTGGATGCCTCGTTGAGCTCCGCAGTGGCTTCCTGCTCGGATATGACTTCGGGATCGGTCGTGGCGGCGATTTCGGTTTCGGCCTCTGCTGTTACTCCAATAGCGACTTCGATCTCTGTCTCGGGTTCGGGTTCCGGCACGGCTCCAACCATGGCTTCGGGCTCGGGACGCTTAACGTGCTTGGGGCGCACGGCCTTCAGGTCCTTCTTGCCGTGCTTCTTCTTTTTGTAGGACTGCTTGGCGCCCTTGGTAGCCTTGCGCTTGTCCTCGTCCTTGGCAAGGGCGGCATCCCATGCCTCGTTGGCGATGACGGTGGCATACAGGCGGCCGCCCTTAAAGACGGTCAGTTTAATGCAGTCGTCGAGTTCCTCGAGCAACTCGCGCGTGGACTCGAAGCCCAAGTCATAAGCGGCCATGTCGCCGGCGGCGAGCGCCTCCTCGACCTGCGTCATAAACGTTTGCTTACCGCACCCAATCGCGTCGCGCAGCAGGCGATACAGATAGATGTGGTTGCCCAGCGATAGCGTGGGCCTAACTATTGTCTTGCTCATGGCAAATCTCCTCTTTACACACGTAAAGCATCTTACCATCGCATAGCGTTCGCCATGGCGGCACCCAAGGCAAACGGGCGCGAACCGCTATCGATTCGCGCCCGTTATACAGGTCGGTTATCTATGAGAGGCAAATGTGCCTAGTTGCCCGATGTCGCGCCTTGGCTTGAACTGTCAGATGCCGTGCCGGACGCGGTTCCGCTCGAGCTGTTGGTGTTGCTGTTGTCGGTAGATCCCGTACTCGGTGTATTGCCATTCGCCTGGTCGCCCGTGCTCGGTTGAGAGCCGTCAGTCGTTTGACTTGAGTCAGTCGTGCCGGATTGCGTGCCGCTGTTGTTCGCAGAGGAATCGACGCCCTGCGATTGGTTTTGGGTGTTCGAGGACGAATTGACAGAGGTAGAACTGTCTTGCGTATCGTCCGTCTGTGCCTGCTGATCCTGCGACTGGGTGTTGCCATTTGCATCGCTCTCGGTCGTGCGCGACGACAGGATTGGCTCGGGACGCTCGCCCAGACCCTCACCGGCAGTGGTGATAAGGATGGCGCCGGCGCAGGCGATGACCGCGACGATGGCGATAGCGATCGAGAAGACGATGACCTTCTTTTGCGTCTGGCTGCGCTCAGCCGCCGCCTTGGCGCGCAGGCTGTTGGGAGCGACGCGCGCCGTGGTCGCGCGTCCCGCAACCTGGCGCATCTCCTGCGTGGTTGCGGCGCCACCTAGGTGCTCCTCGACATTGGGCTCAACGGGCTCGTAGGCGCCGGTAGGGTAGTCGACAGCGGCATGCGTGCCCTTGATTGCTTCGGCGCTGGCGGAGATAAAGTGGCGATAGACCTGCGAGGACACAACAGTGATGACTGAGCTCACAGCGGCACCAATCACCGAGCCGGCAATGCCGATCTTTGAAGCAAGCGCCACGCTCGTGGCGGCAGCTGCGGCGCCGGCGATGATCTGGGGAATGGAAATGTCGTCAAACAGGCCCTTTTTGGGCGCGATGGCCATGGTCTGTCCGATGGAATGGTTCTCGTGCACGCCGTTGTTGAGCGCGGCCGGTGTCATGACGCGCGTGCGCGGCGCGTCGGTATATTCAGTCGTCATACGGGGTCCTCCCGGTTCGTTTAGTGCTGCGACAGGTTGTTCAGCCCTCAGGGTACCCAGTCGGTGTGAACCGGAGATGGATTCGCCCGCAACACCATCAACTCACCAAAGCGCGAAACTTCTTCTCAGGCTGATCGAATGAAGACGGGGCGAATCGTTCGGATGTCGAAAGGAAGGTTGACCGGATTTGAAATCCCGTGGAATAATCGGGCTCGCGGCGCTGTTGCTTGCGCCGGGTAGGGAGCGTCATGAAAATCCTTAAGCGGATCAACAACAATACGGTTATCTGCGTAAACGCCAAGGGCCGTGAACTCGTGGCAATTGGCCGCGGTATCGGGTTTCCCAATGGCCCCGATGAGGTCACACTCGATAAGATCGAGCGAACCTTCTACGGTGTCGACTCGCGCTACCTAGCGCTGCTCGACGAGATCGATCCTCAGGTGATGGAGTTCTCCGCCCAGATTGCCGATATCGCTCGCTCCAACATCTCGCGCGAGCTCTCGGCAAACCTTCCCTTTACCATGGCTGACCATATCGCCTTTGCCATCAAACGCTGCCGCGAGCATATGTTTGTGCAGATGCCGCTCTCCTATGATGTGCAGCAGATGTACCCCATTGAGTACAAGATCGCCAAGTTCGCGATCGAGGGCATCAATCGCGGCTTCAACGTCAAGATGCCGCGGGGGGAGGCGAGCGGTATCGCGCTCTGTATCGTCAACAGCGTGGTCGCCTCGTCTTCAAAGGCCAAATCCAATACGGTGCGTAAGGACGAGGTGATGCTCGAGAGCTTCACCAAGATTATCGAATCCGAGCTGGGGGTTTGCGTGGACCGCGACGGCTTTGACTTTTGCCGTTATGCCACGCACGTGCGCTACCTGTTAGAACGCGTGCAGACAGGAGAGCCCCTCAACACGGAGAACGGCGCGCTTTACGGACCGCTCTGCGAGCAGCATCCCGACGTGGCCGTGTGCGTCGACCGCATGGCCGCGCTTATCGAAGAGCGCTTTGACGCCGGGCTCGCCGATGAAGAGAAGGTCTACCTGATGCTCCACGTCAATCGCGTCTGCGCGGGATCTAGGTCCTAATCGACCGCTCGCCGCTGAAGTTTGACCGTTGGCCGGTTTCGACTTTCGTAAAAGCAACTGTTGGATGTAGTTTCATAGTCACATAAGGTGTTATTCGAGAAGAGCCTCGAAGCATGACGTAGACAGTTCCCTGTCCGCTTTGTGCTTTGGGGCTCTTCTGTTTTTGTCTTCTTCTTGCTTTTCTCGATTTGCCTCGTGTCAGGCCTGCCGTAATCGGTTCTTCGCGTGTGCGCAAACGGGAAGACAGAAAAGCAAGGGAGTTCAGCTATGACTGACAATAAGAAAATCGCCGCGGACGTGCTCGAGGCCGTCGGTGGCAAGGAGAACGTGACGTTTGTTGCGCACTGTATGACGCGCCTGCGTTTTAACCTCAAAGATATCGATGCCCCCGATATCAAAGAAGTGAAGAAGATTGGCGGTGTGTTGGGTGCTCAAATCTCCGGAGGGCAGTTCCAGGTAATCGTGGGCCAAAACGTGCCCAAGGTTTATGACGAGCTCTGCAAGATCGGCGGCTTTGCCAAGCAGGACGCCATCGACGAGAACCTTGATGCTCCTAAGCAGAAGCTCACACCTAAGGTTATTGGCAATAACATCCTCAACTACCTGTCAAGCTCCATGGTGCCTATGATCCCCGTCCTAATGTGTGCTGGCCTGTTCAAGACCGTAGCGGTGGTGCTGGGACCTACGATGGCGGGCGTGCTGTCCGACACAAGCGACCTTTATGTTCTGATGAACATGGTTTATGACGCAGCGTTCTATTTTATCCCCATCTACCTTGGCTATAATGCGGCTAAGAACATTGGCGTAACGCCTGTCCTCGGTGCCTTTATGGGCGGCATTCTTATCGACCCGACCATGATTCAGCTTGCGACCGATGGAGCTCAGTTCTCCGTTTATGGCATTCCCTGCGTCGCCGCAAACTACACAAAGACGGTCCTTCCCATTCTTCTGTCCGTGTGGGCGATGAGTTATATCGAGCGCTTCTTCCGCAAATATGTGCCAGATACCCTTTCAACGGTTTTCGCGCCTTTCCTTACCATGGTCGTCGCTGTTCCTGTGTCTCTCTGCGCTCTCGCCCCTGTTGGTTCATGGGCCGGTAATGCCCTCGCCGCCGGTTTTGAGTTCCTTGGTACTTCCGGTGGTATCGCCGCCATCCTCGGAGGAGGTATTCTGGCGGGTCTTTGGTGCCCAATGATTATTACCGGCATGCATGTGGCGGTTGCGATGATTGCCATCGCTAACTATATGACTGTGGGAACCGACAGCTTTGTTTTGGTTGCGACGGGCGTTAGCCTTTGGGCGACCTTCGGCTGCGAGGTGGCGACCTGGCTCAAGCTGTGCGATAAAGACGAGAAGAGCATGGCATTCGGCTATTTGGTCGCAAACATTGTCGGAGGCGTCGGCGAGCCTTTCATCTACGGCATGATGCTGCGCTATCGCCGCGTGTTTGTCTGGAAGATTATCGGATCCTTTGTTGCCGGTGCGCTTGCAATCGCTCTCGGAGCCACGGTTTATACTGCCGGCGCGGCATCTAACTTCTTGGAGTTCCTCGCGTTTGCGGGCGGCGGGACCCAGAATCTCATCAACTTTGGAATCGCTGCTGGTGCAGGCTTCCTTGTGAGCGCCTTGGGCACGTATTTCCTGGGCTTTACGGCGGATGAGCTCGAGAATGGTCCCGTTTCCGAGCGTTAAGTTTTCTACGGCCTGCGTGTGGCAGGACGCATTGGAAGGGCGTCCATGACGCCCTTCTCTTTTTGTATTTCTATTTCCGATGTTTGGGCGGCGTGTGCCGCGAAGAGTTGGAGTTGGAATGAACATAGAGTTTGGAATCTCGAAGATTGACGTAACACCCCAGTCTCCTTGCCGCATGGGCGGCTACAACAGAAAAGGTGCCTGGACGGATGTTCTTGATCCTATTGAGGTCAACGCTAGCGCTGTCTGTGTTGATCTTGTCCCGTTTATTCTTATCGAGCTCGATTCAATAATGGTGTCGAAAGATTTTTCCCTTTCGGTCAAGAACGCCGTATCGTCAAAAACGGGCATCGATTCGAGCAATATCGTCGTCGCATGCATTCATACCCATTCTGCACCATGCTATTTTAAGCTTGCCTACGAGGACACGTTACCTGAAACCGAATTGACGAGTGATTTGATTGGCTTGGCTACCGAGGCGGCGGTATCTGCATGGGCGTCCAGGTCGAAGGCGACCGTATCGATGGAGATGTTAGGCATCGAGGGACTGTACGGGAATCGAAATGTTCAGGGCGGTCCGGCCGATAAACAGGTAAGTATTTTCTCGTTTGAGGACGCTCAAGGTGGTCGCCCAATTGGAAAAATGCTGTTCATGTCCGCTCATCCTACCATCCTTAATGGGAAAAGCGCCGTCCTCTCTGCTGATTTGATTGGGCATGTCAGGCAGCGTTTGGAGAGGAAATATGGCTGTCCTGTACTTTGCGTCAACGGAACGTGCGGGGATGTGTCGACGCGTTTCTATCGGCAAGGGGAGGGAGTTGCCGAACTCGAGCGTACGGCTAACGAACTTTGCGCTCAAATTGAATCCAAGCGTGAGCGCGCGGCACTCAGAGTTGATACTCCGCGTTGGGGCTCTATCAGCATGAAGAGTGTCTACGATGCAAAAACAGATCCGGATTGGATCGAGATGACCAATCGGATAGAGGCTATGGATGCGAGCCCGATGCGAGACTTTCTCCTTAAGCGGCAACAGCTTAAGCTCTCGATGGGGAAAATCGAGCTTGAGCTTCCGAGCCAGTTTGCGGTAATTGGTAACTGCATTTTTATCACGATGCCATGCGATACGTGTAGCACATTAGGCTTGGATTTTAAGAGGGCGTTTAGCCAATACAACGTCTTTGTTATCGGCTATGCGAACACGTACTGCAACTACCTTGTGCCTCAGGAAGACTACGGCAAGTATTTTGAAACCTACAACTCGCGAACGCCGCGCGGGGTTGCCGATGCGTTCGTTGCGCGAATCATTCAGGCGGTCGGTGCCGCGCTATAGCAGGCGCTATAGACCATCGTGGTAGATGAACCGGTCAGGATTATACGGAGCATGTATTGTGTCAATCATTGAACCTCTCATCCAACAAGTCCTTATCATGTTTTTGCTCATGGGAATGGGCTACGCTCTAAACCGCTTGGGCATATTGAGCGAGCAGGTTGCAATAGAATTCGGAAAGTTGCTCATCAACCTTGTGATTCCCGCAATCATTCTCAAATCATTTTGGATCGAGTATTCGTTTCAGAGGATGTATGAGTTGGGAATGACCTTAATGCTGTCGGCGGCGATGTTGTTGCTCGCTTGCGTTGTTGCCCGCCTGTTGTTCAGGGGCCGTCCCATCGACATTTTTGCTGCGGCATTCTCGAATGCTGGATTTGTGGGAATACCCCTTGTTGAAGCGGCGCTTGGAAAAGATGCCGTGTTTTTCATCACGTGCATGATCGCTCTTCTCAATGCCATGCAATGGACATACGGGCAGTATCTGCTGTCGGGGTCTAAAAAATGTATGAGTCCTAAAGCGATCCTGACAAGTCCAATGGTCATGGCTTTATTGGGCGGTTTCTTGATTTTTATCCTTCGTGTCCCAACGGTCCCTCTGGCACAGTCAGTGCTTTCGTATATCTCGGGGCTCAACACTCCGCTAGCAATGATGACTCTCGGTATCTATCTTGCTCAGTCTGATTTGATGGCGCTCCTGAGGGCGAAAAGCTTGTTTGCCGTCTCATCGGTCAGGCTGCTTGTCATTCCGATTCTTTCGCTCCTGTTCCTATGTCTCTTTCCATGTGATAGGTCAATTAAGATGGCGCTGCTGATTGCGGCTGCGACCCCCACCGGCGCGAATGTAGCTATCTTTGCCCAGCAGCATAATAAGGACTATCGATATGCATGTGGAACAGTCTGTGTTACCACCCTTCTGTCTATGTTCACTATGCCAGCGATAGTGTCCTTGTCTCAGCTAGTGTTCTAGGCGCTATGCCACGCACCTGCGGATGAACGCTTCGTGGCGGTCGATTATGGCCGGGGCCCAACAATCCGGACCGCCGTCGATCGTGCTGGCAACAGATGCCATCAACTCATCAAGGGGGCTTGCTATCATTGGTGCACTAGCTTGATGCTAAACTGAATTAATGATTGCGAGGTGGTTTACGTGATGTACCCGTATATGACATTCGAAGATGGTACCGAGGTCATTCATTCTGACCTGATCACAGATGGCGATATCGAAAAGGTCATCGTGCATTTTGAACGACCGACGGCAGAGGGTTTCGACTCCGCTCGTTGCGAGTTGCCTTCTTACAATTGGACCATGTGGGAGGGGCGTTTTACCGACGAGGAGAAGCGAGGTTTTGAGACTTTTCTGAGCAATAACGCCCATCTGCTGTATCGCTACGCCGCAAACGGAGGAGCTAAAGTTGCCTAGCCTTTTTCTTATTGGCGGCTATCGGGTCTTCTTTTGGTCCAATGAAGCGGGCGAGCCAATCCATGTCCATGTTTGCAAGGGGGCGCCTTCAGATAACTCGGCCAAAATCTGGCTGACTCGAAGAGGTGGCTGCATTGTCGCTAATAACAAAGCGAAGATCCCCCGGAGCACGCTTGATGACCTCTGTGAAATCATCGCCGCTCAGCATGAATTGATTTGCTCTAAATGGAAGGCATTTTTCCTTGTGGACGAGATCTCGTTCTACTGCTAAACGTCATCCCGGCTTCTCTTTTCCAATTTTAATCATGAGCTTGTCCCATCTGTGCTGATTGAACTTGACAGTACAATGGAGGCGGACTATATCGTCGCCGCTCGTTGCGGCTAACGGATGTGCTGGAGCTCGCATGAACGATTTTCTAAACGGTCAAGTTGAGAACGACGGCTTTTTGCGCGTGGCGGCGGCGTCGCCGCGGATTCGCGTGGCCGATGTCGAGGACAATGCCGAGGTTGCGCTGGCGGCTGTTCGCGAGGCTACCGAGCGCGGCGTTCGCGCGCTGGTGCTGCCCGAGCTTAACCTGACCGGCTATACCGCGGCCGACCTGTTCCATAATCGCACGCTGCTGCATGCCTGCGAGGCTGCTCTGGTGCATATCCTCGATGAGACTCGTGAGCTGCCGATTGTCTTTACCATCGGTCTTCCCGTGGCGGTGGCCGAGAACATCTACAACTGTGCCGCCGTGTGCTGTGCAGGCGATCTCTTGGGCCTTACGGCCAAAAAACACTTGCCCAACTACGGTGAGTTTTATGAGCGCCGCTGGTTTGCTCCGGCGCCCGCCGATCCCGTGTGGGTTGAATTTGCCGATCAGGGCCCGGTGCCGCTTGGCTCGGGGCTTGTCTACCGTTGCTGTGATGAAGGCGCCGAGGACCTGGTGCTGGGCGTTGAGGTCTGTGAGGACCTGTGGGTGCCGGCACCCCCTTCGACCGAGATGGCGCTTGCCGGTGCGACGGTGATTCTCAACCCGTCGGCCTCGGATGAGATTATCGGTAAGGCAGACTACCGCCGCAGCCTTATCTCCAATCAGAGTGCGCGCCTGTACTGCGCCTATGCCTATGCGGATGCGAGCGAGGGCGAGTCCACGACCGATATGGTCTTTGCGGGGGAGAACCTCGTCTACGAAAACGGTTCGAAGCTCGCCGCGACGAAGCTCCTCACTTGCGATATGGCCGTCGCCGACGTCGATCTTGACCGCCTGGTTGCCGAGCGCCGTCGCTCGACGACGTGGACACGCGCGGACGATGCGCTGGAGGCCACGACCGTTGAGTTTTCGTTTGAGGGCGTGCTGGCCAAAGAGCCTGTTCTGCGCGATGCCTGCGATATCGACCGCGTTTTCCCTCGCGCGCCTTTTGTGCCGGCCGACCACGGTGATCTGGCCGAGCGCTGCGAGACTATTCTCAATCTGCAGACTGCTGGCCTCAAGACTCGCCTTGCCCATACGGGCACCAAGGCGGCCGTCATCGGCCTTTCGGGCGGCCTGGACTCCACGCTGGCACTGCTTGTGACCGTGCGCGCCTTCGATGCACTGGGGCTGCCGCGCACGGGTATCACGGCGGTCTCCATGCCCGGCTTTGGCACGACGCACCGCACCAAGTCCAATGCCGAGTCGCTTGCTCGCGATCTGGGTGTCTCCTTCCGCGAGGTCTCGATCCATGCTGCCGTTGAGCAGCACTTTAAGGACATCGAGCACGACCCGGCCGTTCAGGACGTGACCTACGAGAACAGCCAGGCGCGCGAGCGTACGCAGATTCTCATGGACTTGGCCAACCAGGCCGGCGGCTTTGTCATCGGTACCGGCGACCTGTCGGAGCTGGCGCTCGGCTGGGCTACCTATAACGGCGACCACATGAGCATGTACGCCGTCAACGCGAGCGTGCCCAAGACGCTCGTACGCCATCTGGTGCGCTATGCGGCCGATGTCTTTGGCGGGCGCATCGCCACCACGCTGCTCGACATCCTCGATACGCCGGTGTCTCCCGAACTTCTGCCGCCCACGGGCGACGGCGAGATCGCCCAGAAGACCGAAGACCTGGTGGGCCCCTACGAGCTGCACGACTACTTCCTCTACTACCTGCTGCGCTTTGGCTTTGAGCCGGGCAAGATCTACCGCATGGCGCTCAAGAGCTTTGGGGGCGTCTATGACGAGGTGACGATTCATACGTGGCTGCGTACGTTCTACCGCCGCTTCTTTGCTCAGCAGTTTAAGCGCAGCTGCCTGCCCGACGGTCCCAAGGTGGGCTCGGTGACGCTCAGCCCGCGCGGCGATTGGCGCATGCCGAGCGACGCCAGCTCGCGCCTGTGGCTCGCGCAGATCGACGCACTCAATCCGATTGACTAAGGTTGGCTAAATTGAACCAATATAGGGGTTGCAAGCGGTACACTTTTGCAATCTGATGGCCCGTATCGCGCGGCGCTCTTGTCGGAGCGCCGCGTTTTTTATATCGAAAGGTGGCACCATGCAGGCATCGCAGCGTCTCGGCCGCTTTGGCGCGGAGGTATTTGCCTCGCTCAACAACAAGCTTCTCGCGCTGAAGGCTCAGGGTAAGACCATTTACAACATGAGCGTGGGAACGCCCGACTTTAAGCCGTACGACCACGTGGTCGAGGCACTCACGCAAGCAGCCCAAGATCCCGAGATGTGGAAGTATGCCCTGCGCGACCTGCCCGAGCTCAAGCAAGCCGTATGCGATTACTATGAGCGTCGCTTTGGCGTTTCGGGCATTACGCCGTCCATGGTGCAGTCGTGCAACGGCACGCAGGAGGGCGTGGGCCATTTGGGCCTGGCCCTGCTCGATCCGGGTGACACCATTCTGGTTCCCGATCCGTGCTATCCGGTCTTTGAGGCGGGTGCCAAGATCGCCGATGCCAAGCTCGAGTACTATCCGTTGGTCGCCGAGCATAATTACCTGCCCTATGTGGCGGGCATCGATCCCGAGGTGGCCGATCGTGCCAAGTACATGATCGTGTCGCTGCCCGCCAACCCGGTGGGCTCGGTGGGCACGCCCGAGGTCTACGAGGAGATCATCGCTTTTGCCCGCGAGCACGACCTGCTGATCGTTCACGACAACGCATATTCCGACATCGTGTTCGACGGCGAGCCGGGCGGCAGCTTCTTGCAGTATCCCGGCGCGCTCGAGGTGGGCGTGGAGTTCTTCTCGCTCTCCAAGTCGTTTAACGTCACCGGTGCGCGTATCGGCTTTTTGGTCGGCCGCGAGGACGTGGTCTCTGCCTTTGCCAAGCTGCGCGGCCAGATCGACTTTGGTATGTTCTTCCCGATCCAGAAGGCTGCTATCGCCTGCCTGAACGGCCCGCGCGATGAGGTCGAGGCGCAGCGTCTGAAGTACCAGGAGCGTCGCGATGCCCTGTGCGACGGTCTTGAGGGACTGGGCTGGGAGCGTCCCAACGCGCATGGCTCTATGTTTGTGTGGGCCAAGCTTCCCGGCGGCCGTACCGATTCCATGGCGTTTTGCGAGGAGCTCATGGAGAAGGCCGGCGTTGTGGTGACGCCGGGTGCGAGCTTTGGGCCTTCGGGCGAGGGGCACGTGCGCATGGCGCTGGTCCTGCCGCCCGATCAGATCGCTCTGGCCGTCGAGGCTATTCGCGAGGCGGGTCTGTATTAGAAACCTGTTTCGACTCGTCAATAGCTCGAAACCGATTTCGTGCAGTTATTTTACGAATCCTGCAAACAATTTCGGTAAACGGTCGATTTTTGGCTGCGAATAGGAGCATAATCAAAGTCCCGATTGGATGTATTGGGATTACGGCAAGCCGCTCGGGTCGTTCCCGGGCGGCTTGTTTGTGGAGAGAGATGGGAGTTTCTAATGGTTAACGAGAAGAAGGTCGCTATTGTCGGCTGCGGTTTCGTTGGTTCGTCTTCGGCGTTCGCGCTGATGCAGAGTGGTCTGTTCTCCGAGATGGTCCTCATCGACGTGGACAAGAACCGCGCCGAGGGTGAGGCCCTGGATATCGCGCACGGCATGACGTTTGCCGAGCCGATGAAGATCTACGCCGGCGATTATTCCGATGTCGCCGACGCCGCCATGATCGTCGTCACCGCTGGCGCTGCCCAGAAGCCCGGTGAGACTCGCCTGGACCTGGTCAACAAGAACGTCAGCATCTTTAAGTCCATTATTCCCGAGATTAAGAAGTCCGGCTTCGACGGCATTCTGCTCATCGTCTCCAACCCGGTCGATGTTCTGACCTACGCCGCCATCAAGATGTCCGGCCTGCCCGAGGGCCACGTCATCGGTTCCGGTACCGTGCTCGACACCGGCCGTCTGCAGCAGATGCTTGGTGCCCATGTCGAGGTCGACCCGCGCGATGTCCAGGCCTATGTCATGGGTGAGCACGGCGATTCCGAGTTTGTCGCTTGGTCCAGCGCTCAGGTTGCCGGCGTGCCGCTGAACACCTTCTGCGAGCTCCATGGTCATCTGGAGCATGAGGCTGCCGAGAAGCGCATCGCCGAGGACGTCAAGAACTCCGCCTACACCATCATCGAGAAGAAGCACGCCACCTACTACGGCGTCGCCATGGCCGTTAAGCGCATCTGCACTGCCGTCATGCGCGATGAGCAGACCGTTCTGCCCGTTTCCTCGCTCATGGTGGGCGAGTATGGCCTGTCCGATCTTGCCATCTCCATGCCGACCGTCGTTGGCCGCGACGGCGTCGTCTGCCGCGTCCCCGTGCCGCTGAACGATGACGAGCAGCATGAGCTCACCGTTTCTGCTAAAGCCCTTAAGGACATCATCGACAGCGTCGACTTCTCCTGCTAAATCAAGCTCGCTAGAGCGAAAAGCTACAATAAAGGCGTCCGGGTCCACACGGCCCGGGCGCCTTTTTGGTGCAAAGTAACCTGACCCCAATGCACCATCCCTATACACCATGGTTGATGGGAGGGCCATGTCGGATTCGCCTAATTTTTTGACCTATGCCCAGACGGCGTTTGATCCGTTTGAGGAGCGGCCGTTCTGCGCGGTGGATAGCCTGGTCTTTGCCTGGTTGTCGTATTTGCGTTTGCCGGGTGATATGGCAGAGCTGACGAACTGGCAGGGCCTAGACGTACGCGAGCTGCTGCGTGCCGAGTGCTACCGGGACATGATTGACGACTTGTGGGATCCAGAGGGGAGCAGGGCCTTGTTGGAGGCCGTGGCAGCAAGCCCTCGCTACCGTGGCGTGCACGTTTGCGGCTATCGTGCCGTGAGCGATGTGGTGGCGACAGAGCAGTTTGCAGCCATGGCGTTCCGGTTTCCGGCGGGGTTTAGCTATCTTTCCTTCCGAGGGACCGACAGCACGATTGTGGGCTGGAAAGAGGACTTTAACATGGCGTTCCGGTATCCTGTGCCGGCCCAGGAATCCGCGGCGCGTTATGTGGACGAGGCGGCGGATGCGATCGACGGGCCGCTTTTGTGCGGAGGTCATTCCAAGGGTGGAAACCTTGCGGTGTACGGTGCGGCGATGTGCTCCGATGTCGCCCGTGCGCGAATCGAACGGGCGTATTCCCATGATGGTCCGGGCTTCGTCGAGGAGTTTCTGAACGGTAACGCCTTTGCCGATCTTTCCGGTCGAATCGACAAGACTCTGCCACGGTCGTCGATCTTTGGCATGATGTTCGAGACACAGGAGGACTATGCCATCGTTGAGAGCACCGAGTTCAGCCTGCTGCAGCACAATCCCTTTAGCTGGGTGGTTGATGGCCGCGACTTCGTGTACTGTGAACGCCTGTCCGCCGGTGCTCGATACGTTGATGGCTCCATTCGCGAGATGCTGCTTGCAGTGGGGCCTAGCGAGCGCGAGCGTTTTGTAGATGCGTTGTTCTCCGTGTTTGAGGCTACGGGTGCTGAGCGGTTTGCGGATATCGCTGGGAATCTGCGCGAGAGCCTGCCTGTGATGCTCCAGGCTGCGCAGGGCTTTGACGGAGATACGCGCCGCTTTGTCTCGCAGACCATAGTGGCAATCCTTAAATGCGCACTGCTGCCCAAACGACCCCAGATCGACATGTCCGCTGCCGGTAAGAGTCTGGCAGAACAGCTCGAGGCTTGGCAGTCCGAGCTCCTGCGCTAGCCATTGGTGCAAAGCAACCTGTCCCCGATGCACCAATCTTCGATGCGCTCGGGGAGGGCTCGACCGCTATACTGGTTCGTGCCGAAATCGATCTAGAACGGAATGCCGTATATGAAAATCAATCACGCGATTCTGCATATCCTGGACTTTGACTCTGCCGTCAACGTTATGAGCCAGCGCGAGCTCGATATCGAGAGCCGTACCGTGCGCAACTTCGTGACCACGCATCTGCGCCGCGCACGTACCTCGGCCGACAATAAACGCGCCACGTTTGCCGAGAACTCTGCGTTTGGCGGCGAGCTCAAGGGTTATTTCTTTGGCGAGCGCGAGTTCGTGGACCTGTCGCAGCAGATTGCGGAGTTTATCTCCTCCGAGCTCACCAAAGCCGAGAAAGCCGAGTCCACCGACGTGCTTGTGGCGGACTTTGATGACGATGAGGATGCCCGCTGGTTTGCCGTGATGCTGCTGGGCTCCAAGCAGGCTTTTATGCACGAAGTGGGCCGCGAGGAGGGGGAGGTGCGCAACGACATCGCGCGCCACTACGCTATTCTGCCAAACCCCTCGCAAAAGGTGCCGAGCTATGCCATCGTGCGCGCGAGTACCATGGAGATCGGCTACGTGGACAAGAAGCGCAAGATTGCCGGCGAGGACCGTATGCTTATCCCCGATGGCCTGCTGCAGTGCGACACGGGTGTATCGGGCAAGGAGGTCATCGACACCGTGACGCGTGTGGTCGAGGAAGTCGCCGAGGAGCATGGTGCCAATACGGCCGTGGCACTCGCCAAGGTTAAGGCTGCCGTTGCCGAGAAGGTTGAGGATGACGAGGAGCTGCCGCCTTGGGATATCGTCGATGAGGTCTTTGAGGACGAACCGGTCATCAAGGAAAGCGTGCGCGCGGCACTGACCGAGGAGAAGGTTCCCGAGCGCGTTCCCGTGGAGCGCAAGCAGGTCGAGCGCGCTGCCGTGCGCAATCACAAGATCCGTACCGACACGGGTATCGAAATCAGCTTCCCGGCCGAGATGGGTTCGAATTCCGAGTACATCGAGTTCGTCAACGAGCCCAACGGCCTTATCTCCATCGAGCTCAAGAATATCGGCAGCATCGAGAATCGATAAGTTGCGTTACGCCTACAGCGAGAAAGCAAAGGCCGAAGCTCCTAGGGGCTTCGGCCTTCTTGTTTGGGGATGAATTGCCCCGCAGGTTGAGCATAAGTCAGCGAAAACGCGGTTTGTCAAAACCGCGTAACTATTAAAGCTGGCGCAGACCCTCTTCCAGGCCGGTCTTGCTGTCGGTCTTCTCGTCGCGCATCTTGATGACGCGGGCGGGGACACCGGCCACGACGGCACCGGCGGGGACGTCCTCGACGCACACGGCGCCGGCGGCAACGACAGCGCCTTTGCCTACGTGCACGCCCTCCAGGACCACGGCATTGGCGCCGATCATAACGTCGTCCTCGATGATGACGGGCGTGGCACTGGCGGGCTCCACGACGCCTGCCAGCACGGTGCCGGCGCCGATGTGGCAGTTCTTGCCCACGGTGGCGCGGCCGCCCAGCACGGCGCCCATGTCGATCATGGAGCCTTCGCCAATGACGGAGCCGATGTTGATGATGGCGCCCATCATGATGACGGCATGGTCGCCAATCTCGACACGGTCGCGGATGATCGCGCCCGGCTCGATGCGGGCGTTGATACCCTTGAGGTCGAGCATGGGCACGGCGGAGTTGCGGCAGTCGTTCTCTACGTCGTAGTAGTCGATGGAGTCGGCGTTGGCGTCGAGGAGTGCCTTGAGCTCATCCCAGTCACCAAAGACGGTCTTGCCACGACGACCGCCGTAGACGTGCGCATTGCCCCACTGGACCTTCATGCCCGGCTTTTCGCGCACGTACAGTTTGACGGGCGTTTTCTTGGGCGCGGTTGCGATGTAGTTGATAATCTCCTGTGCATCCATCTCGGCTGCATTACTCATTTGCTGTCTCTCCTTTGAGTGGATCCGGTTGATACCTGGTTAGGCAAACATGACCTGGTCGAACGTATAGAAGCCAGGCTCGCGGGTGACGAGCTTCTGCGCGGCTGCCAGGGCGCCGTTGACGAAGATCTGACGGCTCGTGGCGCGGTGCGTGAGCGTGACCTCCTCGTCCTGGCCGAAAAAGCTTACCTCGTGCACGCCGGCGACGGTGCCGCCGCGCAGCGAGTGCATGCCGATCTCCTTGGGGTCGCGCGCGCCGCACATGCCCTCGCGGCCATAGACGGGGTGGTAGCCAGCCTCAGGCTCGGCCTCGACCACGGCGTCGAGTAGCAGCTTGGCGGTGCCGCTGGGAGCGTCGACCTTTTGGCTGTGGTGCGTCTCGACAATCTCGCAGTCAAAGCCGGGCAGCTCGCGCGTGGCCTGGGCAACCAGATGGCGCAGGGCGGCGATACCGATAGAGTAGTTGCCCGAGTGCATAACGCGGGCGTTCTGACCCAGCTCGCGCAGGCGATCCACCTGCTCGGGCGTATAGCCCGTGGTGCCGGAAACGAGTGCGGCACCCGTGTGCTCGACATAGGCGACGACGGCGTCGAAGGTCACGACGTTCGAGAAGTCGATGATTACATCGGCCGTCGGTGCGCTCTCGAGCTCGGACAAGTCGAAGCCGATCTGGGCGACGATGTCAAAAACGGGCTGCCCGGCGGCGTCGACAACGCCCTCGGCGGTAGTGCGGATGAGCGAGCCCATGCGACCCGTTCCCATAATGACGGTCTTAATCAAGCAGACCAGCTCCCTTCAGAGCATCGGTAAGTGCGGAGCGCGTGTCGTTGGCCATGGGGCATAGCGGCATGCGGTAGTTTGCCTCGATCATACCCATCTGGGCGAGCGCTTCCTTGACGGGGATGGGGTTGACCTCGCTAAAGAGTGCATTGATGAGCGGCTGACCAGCAATTTGGATATCGCGGGCGCGCTCCACGTCACCGTCCAGGTAGGCGCGACACATGTCATGCACGAGCTGCGGCTGAACATCGGCCCACACGCTGATGGTGCCCGAGGCACCCAGGCTCATGAGCGGTACGGTGAGGGCGTCCTCGCCCGAGTACATGCGGAAGTCGTCGGACAGCAGGTGGGCGATCTTGGCCGCGTAGGCGACGTTGCCCGAGGCTTCCTTAATGCCCATGATGTTGGGGTGCGCGGCCAAGCGCTCTACGTTGCGCTCGCTGATGCCGCAGCCGCAGCGGCCGGGGATGTTGTACAGGATGCAGGGAATGTCCACGGCATCGGCGACGGTCTTAAAGTGCTGATAGATGCCCTCTTCATTGGCCTTGTTGTAGTAGGGGGCGATGAGCAGCAGGCCGTCGGCTCCCAAGCCCTGGTAGGTGAGCGACTTGGTGAGCATGGTCTGCGTGGAGTTGGAGCCCGAGCCGGCGATGACGGGGACACGTCCTGCAACATGCTTGACCACGGCGGCGACGACGGAGTTGTCCTCGTCATCGGTCATCGTGGCGCTCTCACCGGTGGTGCCCAGGGTGAGGATGGCGTCGGTGCCGTTTTGCAGGTGGAAATCGATAAGGCGCTCGAGTGCGTCAAAGTCGACGCTGCCGTCCTTTTTAAACGGCGTGACAAGGGCGACGATTGAGCCCTCGAGGCTGCGGATATCCATGTTTTTCTCCTTCGCTTCCGCGATCTGGATGCGTTTATTCCATTGGGCGGCGACGGCCAAGCGCTCGTCCTGAGCGCGACGTCGAGCGCTTTCGGCGCGCGATTTGGCCAGCAGCTCTCGTCCGCACGGCAGCACGTCGAGCGTGGCAAAATAGTCGCCCGGGCGCTCGGCGCGGCGGATGAGGTCGGCCGAGCCATCGGGGCGCAGTAGGACCTCAGCTGAGCGCAGGCGTCCGTTGTAGTTGTAGCCCATGGAGTAGCCGTGGGCGCCTGTATCGTGGATCACGAGCAAGTCACCCATATCGATATGCGGCAGCTCGCGATCGATGGCGAACTTGTCGTTGTTCTCGCATAGGTTTCCCGTGATGTCGTAGGTGTCCGTGACGGGCGCTGCGGTCTTGTCGGCGCCACCCGGCTGACCCATCACCGTAATGTGGTGGTAGGCGCCATACATGGCAGGGCGGATCAAGTCGACGGCGCTTGCGTCGACACCGATATAGTCCTTGTAGATTTGCTTCTCGTGGATGGCCTTGGTGACCAGGCAACCGTAGGGGCCCATCATAAAGCGGCCCATCTCGGTGCAGATGACCACATCGCCCATGCCGGCGGGAATCAGGATCTCGTCGTAGGCCGCGTGCACTCCCTCGCCGATGGCGTGAATGTCGTTGGCCTGCTGCTCGGGCAGGTAGGGGATGCCGACGCCGCCAGATAGATTGATGAAGGCGACATGTGCGCCGGTCTCGCGCTCCAGGCGCACGGCAAGCTCAAAGAGGATGCGCGCGAGCTTGGGGTAGTAGTCGTTGGTGACGGTATTGCTAGCGAGGAAGGCGTGGATACCAAAGTCCTCGGCGCCCTTGGCCTTGAGCATGCGGAACGCCTCGAAGAGTTGCTCGGTGGTCATGCCGTACTTGGAGTCGCCGGGGTTATCCATGATGCCGTTGGAAAGCTGGAACAGACCGCCCGGATTAAAGCGGCAGCTGACCGTCTTGGGGATGGGCCCCGCAACGTGCTCAAAGAACTCGATGTGGCTGATGTCGTCAAAGTTGACGATGGCGCCCAGCTTGTCGGCGAGCTCAAAGTCCGCTGCCGGCGTGTCGTTGGACGAGAACATGATGTCGTGTCCCGTGATACCCAGCGAGCGGGCGATCATGAGCTCGGTATAGCTCGAGCAATCGCAGCCGCAGCCGTATTCATTGAGAATGGAGATGAGCGCCGGGTTGGGATTGGCCTTGACGGCAAAGTATTCCTTAAAGCCCGGGTTCCATGCGAAGGCGTCGCGCACCTCTTGCATGTTGCGGCGGATGCCCGCCTCGTCGTATAGATGAAACGGCGTGGGGAACTGCTCGACGATATGCTCGAGCGTCTCCTTGTCCACAAACGGCTGCTTGGCCGCATACGCTTCGTTGGGGGTCAATGCCATGTCCCGTAAACCTCGCTATCCAGACGGCGCCATCTGCGCATCGAATCCGCATAGCGTGGACCCAATGTCCGGATAGCGCTCCCGCATTGCTGCAGACAGTCCTGCGGGTGTTTCCCGCAGGCCCACCAGGTTGTTCGTGCCCAAAAACCCAGTTCGGCGGGTTTCGCCTCCCCACGGGGTCAAAGCCTGCCGGCTCGCCCGCGGTTCTTCGTGCCCGCGCCTCTATCAAGTGGTAACGACCCTACCACGTTGCACTTTACCAAACAAGAGTATTCGTATATAACGTTTAAAAAATGCAGGGATATGCTAGAAACAAGGGCGTCACAATTCTGCATCACAATATTGTGTGAATGGATATGCCCCCATGAAAGGATCCTTTATGACCGAGCTCCAAGAACTTCGTCGCTATCGTCGCGACCTGCATCACATTCCGGAGCTCGATTTCGATCTTCCTCAAACCATAGCCTATATCGAGGGTGTGCTCGCCTCGCTTGCCTGTGAGCTGACCCATCCCTGCCCCAGCTGCGTATGTGCTTTCTTCGACGCTGGCACGGGCGCCGCGCATGCCACGGCGATTCGCGCCGATATGGACGCGCTGCCCATCGCGGAGGCGACGGGTGCGGCCTTTGCCTCGACGCATCCCGGAAAGATGCACGCTTGCGGACACGATGGACACATGGCCATGGCACTTGCGGCAGCAACCTTTGTCGACCGCACGATTCGTGAGCAGCCGGGTGCCATCAAGCGCAACGTGCTCTTTGTGTTCCAGCCTGCCGAGGAGACGACCGGTGGCGCCAAGACAGTATGCGAGAGCGGTGTGTTCGAGTGCTACGGGGTCGACCGCATTTTTGGCTTTCATGTGTGGCCCGATCTGCCTGCGAACACGTTGGCGAGTTGTTCCGGCCCGCTGCTGGCGCGCTCGAGCGAGACACATATCCATATTCACGGTACGAGTATCCATATTGCTAAGACTTATGGTGTGCCGGTTGAGGAGTCGCACGATGCGGCACTGGCGGCTGCCAAGTTCTTGGTTGCCGAGCGTGAATTGATGGACGAGGTGGGTGCCGATGAACCCTGCATTGGTAAGTTCGGCCTGCTGCAGGCCGGTACCGTCTGCAATGCGGTGGCGGGGGAGGCCCATGTTGCCGGCAGTCTGCGTGTGTTTACGGACGGCATGTTCGACCGCGCGCGCGAAGGCGTGCGCCGTGTACTCGACGAGGCATGCACTGCAACGGGCTGCACGTACGATCTCGACTTTGCCGAGGGCTATCCGCCGGTCGATAACGACCCCGAGCTGTTTGCCCGAATCGCGCCCGCTCTGCCCGAATTGCAGCTCGTGGACGAGCCGCTGCTAATCGCCGAGGATTTCGCGTTCTATCAGCGGCATCTGCCGGGCGTGTTCTTCTTGCTGGGCACGGGCGTGCCAGAGGGCCAAGACAACCCGAGTGATTCGGATGGCTGCCCCGCCTATGCAACAAGCGCCCTGCATACCGATAGCATGCTCTTTGACGAGGAAATCCTACTCAAGGGCCTCGATGTCTACAAACGATTGCTTGGCTTGGAGTGACGATGGAGCGACGCCGACAGTCTGCCGTGTATAGTCCTGGTGGGTGTGGGTGCGGCTTGCTGCTGCTCCCGGTTATTGCTGTGAGCATTGGCGTGATGTTTGCGCTTGCTGGGCTGGCTGCGGCGGCACTCGTACTGTTTATCACTGCCATCGGCGTGACGATTTGGCTCTGCCGCAATCGCGAGCGACGCCGTGCCGACGGTAAAACCAATGTCGGCTGGGTCATCTTTCTAATCATTGCGTACCTGCTGAGTGTCAGCTACCTTGTTTTCTTTGTCCTGTTGATGATCAGTGCCTTTACCGGGGAATCCGTCACGGTGGGTTGATCACCACTGGCAGACGGTCGCGCAAAGTGCGTTTGCTCGGCGCTTGGACAACTGCATTGGCCGTTTACCGCAACCTTAGCTCTCAGCTAATGAATTCAAGTTCAATCCTTCCTACGATGTGCTGTGTGCCGGCACGGTAGCCGGATCGTAGGAAGGATGAATAATGGCAAAAGAGGGAAAGAAGCCGATCGGCAAGATTGTCCTAGGCATCATCGTGGTGCTGGTTATCGTCGGTGCCGTGGGCTCTATGGGCGGCAACTCAACCGATTCGTCTGCGAGCGATTCGGCAAAACCTGCCGAGATGACACAGCAGGCTGAGGGGCAAAAAGAACCGCAAGAACCGTATACCATTGCTGACGAGGCTGAAGACACTTCCAATCAGTTTACCTATAAGATCACGGGCACGCTGACCAATAACACGGACAAGGAAAAGAGCTACATTCAGATTGAGTATGTTCTGTATGATGCCGATGGCAACCAGGTTGGAACGGCTCTTGCAAACACCAATCATCTGAAGGCGGGCGGCTCCTGGAAGTTCGAGGCGCTGGGTACGGTGTCTCCCGACCAGGTTGCTAGCTGGGAGCGTTCGGACGTAAGCGGTTTCTAGCATGTTGCATGCACTGGGGAGGTGAAGTCGTATGCCCGATAAAAAGCTGACCGAGGAGTTGCTCAACGAGCTTCTCGATGCGCCGAACATCGATGGCTATATCAGGGAGCACGACTTTGCCGCCCCGTCGCTTTCGGACTATCTGAAGCAGCTGCTGCAGGAAAAGGGCTTGGAGCGTTCGCGCGTGGTTCGTATGGCCGATCTCAATGAGACCTTTGGCTATCAGATCTTTACTGGTGCGCGTCACCCGAGTCGCAATAAGGTGCTGCAGATTGCCTTTGCGATGGCGCTGACGCTCAAAGAGACCAACCGTGCGCTGACGGCTGCCGGGGTAAGCGTCCTTAACTGCAAGGATCGCCGTGATGCGATTATCATCTTTTGCATCGATCGCGGGTGTAGCCTCCAAAAGGTCAACGAGGAGCTGTATCGCTTTGGCGAGGAGACGATGAGTTAGCGGCTGATATCTGAGCCGGCGGAGCTGCCGAACAACGATGCAAACGAACGGGGCGCGGATGCCATGGGGTGTCTGCGCCCTGCGCTATGATGGAGGCTATGGATACTCAGACCCCAACATATCCCGATGACGAGCTGACCGCAGCGCTTGCCGAGCACCTGGCGTCGCTCGATCGCGACGACAGCTATCGCGTGGAGCGTGTACTTAAGCGCTCGTCCGTTGAAACAACTGAGCTCGTGTACTTTGAAGGAACCGGCGGTGGTTCGCTCGGCCCCTTTGTCCGTAAACGCATCGATGCTTCGGCTCAAATCGGCGGGGCATACGAGCGTCTGTTTGCCGCCCAGCGGGCGGGCGGGCGTTTTGAGCACCTGCCCAGAATCGTCGATTGCCGTCGTGTGGGCGACGAGCTTAACGTGGTTATGGAATATATCGAAGGAGAGACGCTCGGGGTGCTGGTGGACCGTCTGGGAGCCACCCCCGATTATGCACGTGAATTGTATCCTGCCCTTTGCGACGCCGTGGGCGAGCTCCACGCCGGTTTTGCAATGGCGGGGGAGACGTCGGCGCCGGTGATCCATCGCGACCTCAAGCCATCGAATATCATCGTGACAGGTGCGAGCCGTACGCTCGATGAGGGCCTGACGTTTTCATCGCTGGTGATTATCGACTTGGGGATCGCGCGCGTATGGCGCGATGGCGCCGATGCCGACACCGTCAAGTTTGGCACGCGACCCTATGCGCCGCCCGAGCAGTATGGGTTTGGGCAGACGAGTGTGCGCAGCGACGTCTACGCACTTGGCGCCCTGTTGTTCTTCTGCTTGACGGGAATCGACCCTAAACCAGGGCTCGACATGCGCGAGCAATGCGAGGCGCGTGGCATTCCCACTCCACTTGCCGATGTCATCTGCATGTCGATGGCGCTCGACCCGGCTAAGCGTTTTGCGAGTGCGGAAGCGTTGGGACGGGCTACGCGCGCGGCATACGATCTGAGTCGCCCCGTGCGGCCTCCTGCGCCTGCGCCTGTCCGTACTCCAGACTCGGAGACGGTGTTGACGCCCCAAGGGCTCCAGAACCCCGCAGGGCTTCCTAGGCCTGCCGCCTCTGTTGCATGCGGTCTGCTCTCTCGCGTTCCGGAGTCTCTGGGGCGCATTTGGAATACGCTTGTCTGCTTCTCGCTACTTGTGTTCTTTGCCGGAAGCCACTTTGCCGTCTTTCACCCCACGGGAGCAAACCAAAGCTACCCGACGTGGCTTCTCATAATCGAGTATTTTTTCTTTGTCGATGGCCTTATGGTGCTTATGCATTTTGCGCTGCTCGATAAGCGCCGTCTTCGTCGGCGATTCGTACTGCTCGACAGCTATCGCGGCAAGAAACTCGCGAAACTCTGGCTCAAGGCATTGGGTGTGCTGCTCCTATGCATGATCGTCATAGTCGCGGTTGCCAATGCGACCGGCGTCGTCGATACCTCCGCTACCTAAAAGAAAAGGGCCCCATTGGGGCCCTTTGCAGTTGCGCTTAGATGCGGTTCATCTGAGCGGCGACTTTGTTATACCAGTCCTGCCACGTGGGCGGGCAGTACTTTTTGGCCGCTGCCGGAGTAAGGGTGGAGCCGTAGTTGGCACCCAGATAGGCAACGTGAGCGGAGATGCCCTCGCTCCAGCTGCCAAAGCTGCGCCAACCGCCGCCACGGGCGCTCCAGCCCCAGGCGTTGTAAGAATTGGCGCAATAAGCACCCTTGGTGCTCTCGATACAGGCGATGGCGGGGGACCAACGGGGGTCGACACCGGTATTCCAGGCGGCGACGGCAAAGTTATAGCCCTGGCCTGCCATGGGGGAGCCGGCGAGATAATTGTCGATGCGGCTCGTCCACTCATTAATGAACGAATCGTAATCGGAACTACCGGTATTGGAGTTGTTCACCGTGGTGTCTATGGTGGTGTTGGTGTTGGTGGCCTGGCTGCTGGAATTGCCGCCGCTTACGCCCTCGCCCGAGAGCTTCTCGGCGGCAGCGGCCTTATCGGCCTCAAGCTTGGCAAGCTCGGCGGCATTTTCCTGCTCGGCTTTTGCCTGTGCCTCGCTGCGGAGCTGCTGGGCCTGCGCCAGCGCATCCTCGGCGTTTTTCTGCTCTGCCTCAAGCTGTGACTTGGCCTGCTGGAGCTCGGCCTTGTTCTGCTCGAGTTCGGTTTGCATATTATTGAGCTCTTCGATCTCGTTGACGCTCGAGCTCGTGATCTGGTTGGTGTATTTGCAGGTCGTGATGAACTCACCCAGGCTCTGCGCATTGACCAGGAAGCTCACGATGGGATTGGTGCCCTTCTGATACTTGTACAGATCGCGCATGGCGGAGCTTGCCTTGGCCTGCTGCTCGGGAAGCTTAGCCTCGATTTCCTCGATGCTTGCCTCGTTGGAGTCAATCTGCTTTTGCAGGTCATCGAGTTTGGTGCGGGCGTCGTTGTAGGCGCTCGTGGCGGCTTCGATCTTCTGCTGGGCTGCGGAAAGCTGGTCCTGCGTTGCCTGCGAGGCGGCATACGCCGCAACGGGGGAGAGCATCGGCGTGGCCGTCAGCGCAACGGCGAGCGCGGCGCTCGTGATGATACGAGCCGGCTTCGACGCAATGAGCGCTGCGGTGCGATGATTCGAATGCTGCATCCAGTCCCTCTGCAATCAATCGTAGGTTATGGTTCGAACGGTATTCTACTACTGCTTTCGACCTCAACTTGAACCTTAAAGGTTCCAAAGGGTCAAGTTGAACTTGAGGCTTTGGCTTTGACCTGCAGTTATGATGAATTGTTGAGAAACCATAGAGTTCAACTTTAACGTTACGGGGGCCTGTTTGCGGACGGGCTTTCGGTCGTGAAAGCTATCTCAACAGGGGGCTTGCGGCTACAAGGCCCCATCGCGGTGAGTGCGGCTTTATGCTGGACGATCACGTCGATTGCCATAGATACGGTGGAGCTTTGGGCGCCGGCGGCTTGGCACGCTAGAATAAATCAGTTGCGCAAAGACCGCCCGTTGTGTGGGCAGTTCATGATAGGAAGTTTCCATGGCATTGCAGTTTACAGAGCGCGAGTTCATTCCCGTGCTGCTCGGAGGCGACATCAACGCCTATTCGGTGGCGCGCGCCTTCTACGAAGAGTACCAGGTCAAGAGTCTGGTCTTTGGCAAGTACCAGACGGGTCCCGCTTACCGCAGCCAGATTATCGACTACACGCCCAACGTGGATATCGACACCATGCCCGTGATGCTCAAAACCGTCAACGGCATTGCCCAAGCGCATGCCGACAAGACGATTGTCCTTGTGGGCTGTGGCGATAACTATGTTGCCCTTGTGGCTCAGGCCAAGGATGCCCATGAGCTGGCGGATAACATCGTCGCGCCTTACGTTCCCTACAGCATGCTTGAGCAGTGTCAGAAGAAGGAGATCTTCTACGAGCTGTGCGAGAAGCACGGCGTGCCCTATCCGCATACCTTTACCTTCACCATGGCGATGCTGAATGCCCAAGGCGAGGCACCTGCCGAAGTGCTCGACCAGATCGATTTTCCTTACCCGATGATCCTGAAGCCTTCCGACGGCATCATGTGGTGGCAGCACGAGTTCGAGGGCCAGAAAAAGGCCTATGAGATTGCCGACCGTGCCGAGCTGGAACAGGTCATTCGCGACTCGTATGCCAGCGGCTACACCGACGACCTGATCTTGCAGGATCGCGTGCCCGGCAACGACGAGTATATGCGCGTGCTCACCAGCTATTCCGACCGCAACGGCAAGGTCCGCATGATGTGCCTGGGCCACGTGCTGCTCGAGGAGCATCAGCCTCACGGTGTCGGCAACCACGCCTGTATCATCACCGAGCCCAATGACGAGCTCATGGGCGGCGTGCGCAAGTTGCTCGAGGACCTTCACTTTGTGGGTTATTCCAACTTTGACGTTAAGTACGACGAGCGCGACGGCTCGTTTAAGTTCTTCGATTTCAACACGCGCCAAGGTCGCAGCAACTACTACGTCACTAACAGCGGCTTTAACGTTGCCAAGTATGTGGTGGACGAGTATGTGTTCAACCGCCCGTTTGAGCCGGAGTTTGTGACGGCGCAGGACGAGGCGCTGTGGATGGTCGTTCCCATGGGCGTCGTCGACAAGTACGTCAAGGATCCCGAGCTGCGCGCTAAGGTGCATCGCCTGGACAAGGAAGGCAAGGGCGCCGACCCTTCGTTTATGAAGGGCGACTTTGTCTTTAACCGCTGGCTGCGCATGTGGCACACCAAGCTGCGCCACTTTAAGCTGTTCAAGACGTATTACAAGTAGATGAGTGCGGCGCCCGTCCGGTTTACATCGGGCGGGCGCGGGTATGATACGCGCAATTGCGCAAGCGTCACCAAGGAGGCGGCGATGGAAAAGCTGGGAGTTATCGGCGGCATGGGCGCCGAGGCCACGTCATATTACTACGACCAGGTGGTGCGTCATACGGCTGCTGCCTGCGATCAGGAACATATCGACATGGTGGTGCTCTCCAAGTCGACCATGCCCGACCGCACGCTGGCCATTAAGACCGGCGAGCATGCCAAGCTGCTGGCGACCATGAAAGAGTGTGCCCAGGCACTCGAGTCGCTGGGCTGTGCGCACATTGCCATTCCCTGCAACACGTCACACTACTTCTACGACCAGATCCAGTCGTTTACGAAGGTGCCGATTATCCACATGCCGCGTGAGTCGGTGCGCTATGCCCTTGCGGGTGCGGTGATGGGGGAGTGCGAGTTCGACCCCAACCTGAGTATGCCGGCCGAGCCGGTGCACAAGATTGGCATTATGGGCACCGACGGAACCGTGGGCGCGGGCGTCTACGGCCGCGAATGCGAGGCTGCGGGTGTTGAGGTCGTCTATCCCAGCGAGAAACGTCAGAACGATGTGATGTCGCTTATCTACGATGATGTGAAGGCCGGACGTGAGCCCGATATGGATAAGTTCGACCGCGTGATGTGGGAGTTCGCCCGTAGCGGCTGCGACCGTGTCATTCTGGCCTGCACCGAGCTATCGGTGCTGCAGAAGTATCGAGAGATGCCCGAGATCACCCTCGATGCCATGGATGTCCTGGTGCGCGAATCCATCATCCGCAGCGGCGCTCCCTACCGCCTCTAGCTTCCGACCTGCCAAAAAAGGGACAGGTTAATTTTGGTAGATTTTATCTGGTGAAACAGTAAAGGCCTCGGCTCGTTTGGTGCGAGCCGAGGCCTTTTGCGTTGGGTGGTTGCTGTCGGTGGTGAACTAGAACAGGAAGCCGATGGCGATGAGGGCGATGCTGACGATGAGCACGGCGATGTCCAGGCCCTTGATGGGGTAGCGCTTGTACGAGCTGGCGTGTGTACGCAGATAGAAGCCGCGCTGTTCTGCCGCCAAGGCTGTGGCATCGGTCTTGCCCACGCTCGAGATGAGCAGTGGCACGCACAGTGGCAGCATGAGCTTAAGCTTCTTGATGGGGTTCTTGGTGTCGTACTCGACGCCGCGTGCGGTCTGCGCTTCCATGATGGCGTTCATCTCCTGACCAAACACCGGCACAAAGCGTAGCGCCGTGGTAAAGGTGAAGGCATAGCGATACGGCACGTGCAGCACCTCGACGCAGGCGTTGGCGAGGTCGTTGAGCTTGGTCACCATAAGCATGAGGATGAGTGGCAGCGCCACGCCCAACAGGCGTAGGCAGGCCTTCGATCCGGTAATGAGGCCCGTGTCGGTGATAAAGCCCCACACTATGTTGCCGTCGCGCATAAAGGCCAGCTGAAGCACCAGCATGATAAGTGCGAGCGGAATCAGCAGCTTGAGTAGCGAGAGCAGACGGTCGACGACACCGGCATAGGCGCCCAGTGCGAGGGTGAGTGCCAAAAAGCCCAACAGCGCCACGTAGGTGTCGGACAGGAAGATGCCGATGATGATGGCGGCGGCAAGGCCCAGTTTGACGACCGGGTTCAAGCGGTGCAGCAGTGTGTCGCCCAGCATATAGTCGATGACGTTAACCACGGTGGACCATCTCCTCGGTAATGCGAACGATATCGGTGACCTCGCTCACCTGTGCAAAGACGGGAGAGACGGAGGATGCCAGACGATGAGAAAGCTCTATGACCTGAGGTGGCTCAACGTAGGCTTGCTGCATGAGCTCGATGTTCGAGAATAGCTCGTGCGTGCGGCCGCGGTCGAGGATACGACCGTCGGCCATTACTACGATACGCTCGGCAAAGTCGGAAACGACTTCCATGTCGTGACAGACCATAATCACGGCGCAGCCGCGCTCGGCCATGGTGCGCACCGTTTCCATGACGGTCATGCACTCGCGGTAATCAAGGCCGCTCGTGGGCTCGTCGAGCACGACGATCTTGGGCTCAACAACTACGACGGAGGCAAGCGCCACCATTTGTCGCTGACCGCGCGAGAGCGAGAAGGGCGCCTCGTCGGCCGGCAAGCCAAAGCGGTCGATGACGAGCTGGGCGCGACGCAGCGCCTCGGCACGGTCGATGCCGGTAAGCTCCAAGCCAAAGGCGACCTCGTCGAGCACGGTGTCCTTGCAGATCTGGCGGTCGGGGTTTTGGAAGAGGGTTGCGACTTCGCGGGCGATACGGCTCGTGGGAACGGCTGCGGTATCCAGTCCCGTGACGCGCACGCTGCCCGAGGCGGGCTTAAGCAGGCCTGTGAGCAGCTTGGTGAGCGTGGTCTTGCCGGCACCGTTTTGGCCGACGATACCCACGAGCTCGCCGGGATAGAGGGTCAGGTTGAGGTCGTGGACGGCGGCGCCGCCATAGGGATAGGCAAACTCAACATGATCGAAGGTGAGCACGGGCTCGGCGTCCTTGGCATGAGGGCGCAACGACGGTGCATGCGGGGAACCAGCGGGCGCCTGGGCTTCGATGGCCGAGTGTGCGGGGTCGACGATGCCCGAAATCAGGCGCTCGGCCTCATCGACATCCAAGCAGGGGGTACCGCTTACCAGGCCATCGGCCTCGAGGCTATTGAAGATACGCGTGACGCGAGGGCAGTCGACGCCGATGGCACGGAGCTCGTCGGTATGCGCGAAGACCTCGTGTGGCTCGCCCTGCAGCGCGATTTCGCCATGGTTGAGCACGAGCACGCGGTTGCAGTACTCCGAGAGCAGGGCGACCTTTTGCTCAACGACGACGATGGTGATTCCAAGTGCGCGGTTTGCCTCACGTAGCGTCTCGAAGACCAACGTGGAGCTGGCGGGGTCGAGTGCCGCGGTGGGCTCGTCGAGAACCAAGACGCGCGGACGCATGGCGAGGATGGCGGCGATGGCTACCTTTTGCTTCTGTCCGCCCGAGAGGGTGGCGATCTCGCGGTCGCGCAGGTCGCTGATGCCGACGGTCTCGAGCGTTTCGCTCACGCGCTGCTCGATCTGGTCGTGGGGAACGCCAAAGTTCTCGAGTCCAAAGAGCATCTCGTCCTCGACGACCGAAGCGACCATCTGCGTGTCGATATCCTGCAGCACACTGCCGACGATTTGCGACACGTCGGTCAGCGAGACCTCGCAGGTGTCGTGGCCGTCAACCATGACGGACCCAAAGAACGTGCCGGTGTAGTGGTGGGGCACGGCACCCGACAGGCAGGCGGCAAGCGTGGACTTGCCGGCGCCCGAGGGCCCGATGATGCCGATGAAATCTCCCTTGTTCACGCTGAGCGAGATGTGGCTAAGCGCCTGCTCGGTCTGCGTGCCATAGGAGAACGAGACATCGTCGACGTTGATGATCGTTTCCATGGATACCTTTCATAGTCATTGGGGACAGTCTTAAATGACCAGTTGTTTAAGAACGTCCCCAAAAGCTAGTCGTTTGGGACAGTCTTTGTTGGTGGAGTGCGGAGACGGCTTTGCGAGGGGCCCCAGGTTGGCGCGAAAGAGGGGCGAAGCGTACTTGGGTACGCGAGTGACGAATGAACGCCAAGATGGGGTGGCTCGTAAAGCCGAGCGGGTTAATTGAGCCTAAGGGCCTTCTGGATGGGCAAGTAGAGGGCGCCGACCAGAATGGCGTTAAAGACGGCGGTCATGGCGACGACGGGCAGCATAGCGGCGGCGAGCTCGCCCACCACGCCGAGCATGGCCATCTTGATGACCATGAAGATGACGCCCGAGACAAAGGTGGTCACGAACGTTGCGACGATGGCGACGGCAGACTTGACCTGTCCGTCCTTGGCAGCAGCGTTAACGATGACGGCCATGAGCATGGCGGCGATGCCCTCGGCGGCAAAATCGACGAACGGCGAAGTGGTGGTGATCTGGATCACGGCAGCCGAGATGAGGCCAATGACGAGCGCCTGGCCGATGTTGGGGCGAACGACCAGGATGGTGAGGCAGAAGGCCGAGATGATGAACTCGGGGCTGATCATGCCGCCCGAGATGCCCGAGATTGCCTTGCCGACGGTGAAGTTGAGGATGAAGCCGGCGGCGAGCAGGATGGCGAGCAGGACGAGGGCGCGGACATCGAGTTTGCCGCGATCGGCGGTCTGGACGGTGCGGGGCTGGGCGGCGGTGGTGTTCTGAGACATGGTGAAAATCCTTTCGGAATGGGAGTGCAAGAGAAAAGCGGAGGCGCGTGATGCGAATGCGATCGGGCTCGAGATAGAAAAAAGGCCCCCGGTCGAAACCGGAGGCCTTCCAATCACCTAGAGCGCAAAAACAGGCGTGAGGGACTCACTGTCGACCGATCGTATTCGCATCACGCCACCACCAGTTGTTGAGAGAGTTCATCGTGTTCTTCATGTTGGTGGCTCCTTTCGTGATGCCGTGGCGCGGTCGCACCTAGTTGCTGTTGCGCTGCACTATAGCACAGCGAAGTGTGTGCGGGGAAATCTTTTTTAAAAAGATTTCAGGCGGGTTTCCCGCCGGTCAAAAGAGCGGGCTGAGCGGGCGAGGCTGCCATTGCTGCCTTGCCCGCTCAGCTAAGACGTTACTCCTTATTGCGACGGTAGAGGAAGTAACCGCCCGCGGAGATGACGGCAACGCCAGCGATGGCGAATGCAGCCACCACGCGGCCATCAAAACGATCACCGGTGGTGGGCAGGCCGCCCTTGGTGTTCGTCTTGTTGGTGGTTACCGTAGTCGTGGTGTCCGACTTGCCAGGCTTCTCGGGCTTGGTGGTGGGCTGCTCGGGCTTAGCGGGCTGCTCGGGGGTGCCGGGCTGCTCGGGGGTGCCGGGCTGCTCGGGGGTGCCGGGCTGATCCGGGGTGACCGGATCGGTGGCAAGAGCATCCTTGGCGTAAGTGATGGACACCTTGAGGCCGTTGGTCTCGGTGTTCAGGTCGCTCGGGGTGAAGGGCTCGTCAAAGTTTCCGGCCTTCTGATAGGCGCGCATCTCCTGGAGCAGGGCCTTGCACTTGACGTAGGTGTTTTCGGTGGCAGCCTTGCCGGCCTTGTTGGCCAGAGCGGTGCGGCCCTCGGTGGTCGTCTCGGCCAGCATGGCGGCGTCGACTTCCTTGTTCTGTTCGATGAGCTCGTTCTGGAGTGCATCGAGGTAGGAGCGGACGCTGATACCAAGGGTATCGGGATTCTCAAAGCAGAGGGAGCTGATGTCCATGAGGACGTAGTTGATGGAGTTCTCGGGCTCCTCGTTGTTCACGATGTCCGTCTCTTTGCAGTGGTCGAAGGAGACGGTCTGGTCGCTGAAATACGGGCTAACCTCGGTGATCAGCGCGGAGTAGAAGGGGATGGCGACGGAGTACGCGGCGCGGGAGAGCATTTCCCACTGGATTGTTGCAACCTGGGGATCAAGACCGTTGCGAACCTGGAAGACGTGAATCTCGGTGTTGCGCTCGGTGCCGATGGCATAGGCACCGTCAGTGTTGGCGTTAAGGCCCGGGGTATTCTCGCCACGGTTACCGAGAGAGCGAATCATCTCAAAGGTAGTCCAGTCTGTCTTTCCGGGCTGGAAGAACAGCGGCTGCATCTCGTGGACCAAGGCGCCGGTCGTGGCGCGAGCCTCTTCGCGCTCGTCCTTGACGATCTCGTAGTCGGTGCCCTCCTGGAGCTCGTTGCCAAAGTAGTTACGGCCCTGGACGTAGCGGGTCCACTGGTGCATACCGGAATTCTGAATGGTCTCGCCATAGGTTGCGGCGACGTCGAACTTGCCGTCGGTGTACTCGGCAAAGCCCTTCTCCTTAGGCATGGACTCGATGCCCTCGGAGTGCAGGCAGTTCTCGGGGTCGTTGAGGTCGACATCGTAGTTGAGGTTGCCGATGTTGGGGTTGATCGAGGCGACGTCGTCGGCGAGCTTCATGCCGATCCACTGGTGACCGGAAAGCGCGGCAAATAGCCAGGTCTCGTTGTTGTCGGCGATGATGATCTGGTCGTTGGAGCAGACGCCCTGCTCGTCAATCAGGCTGCCGAGGAGCTCGACGCCCTCGCGGGCCGTGGCGCTCTCGCCCAGGATGACGCTGGCGTAGTTGTACTCGCCGATGCCGGTTTTAGTCAGGGGGTCTGCTGTCTCGGCATCTGCATTCATACTGGTGCTTAGCGTGGCGGAGCAGGATACGCCCTTCTCGTTGATGCCTGCTTCAGAGTAGGCATCCCAGCGGTTGTCCCACTGGGAGGGATGGTCGCGTACATAGGTGTAGCGATACGTGGTCTTGGTCGAGGTGTACATGAACGAAGACTCGTCCGAGCTGTACGTATGTCCCGGGCCGTGAGAGGGCTCAATGCCAAAGTGCTTAAGATAGCGCGGGCCATAGTCCTCGGAACGGCCATAGTACGTGTTGCCGTCGGCTGTTAGGTTTTTGCCCATGTACATCTGCGTGCAGGCGAGCGCAGAGGTCGGCATGGACATGATGGTTGCAGCTCCAAATGCAAGGCCTATGCCAAGCTTTTTGAGCGCGTTGACGGGATGAGTTTTACTCATATTCCCTCCCAGCGTGCGAAAGCCCTCTGTCGCCAGAGGGCTTCAGCCAATAAAGACACCTCATTAGCGTAACGAACTGGAAACAATATTCATCTATGAAAGAAACTTACTCGATAAGCGTGATGAAATATGCGATGAACGGTTAATCGTACTCAGTTTGCAGCTTTACTTTAATAAAGACGCCCTGTAATTACTGTAGCCGAATAAAGTAGCTGGGAATGCCCGAAATGAAAATCCCCCGCTGTTTGACGAATGCATAAACAGCGGGAGAGTCGATAACTGGATGAATATCATACCAATGTGGATTTACTTCTTTCGGCGGTGAATCACGTTGATGGCGTAACCGACGAGCATGGCCAAGACGATGACAATAAAGCCGATCAGGGGATTGTCGTTCATAGGGTCCTCCTATTTTCCGAGCGGGGAGAATTCGTCGACGATGAGGTCGAGGCATTGCGGAAGCGCGCGGGCTCCAAAGACGCCCGAATTGCTGGAGATAATCTCGCCATCGAACTGCATGCCCAGTGACGGGGTGCAGGTGATCTTGGCCTCCTTGGTCTGGATGATCTTGAACTGTGGGCGCCCGAGTACCTTACCGGCGGGGTCAAGCGCAGCGGTGATCACAGTAGGCAGCAGCTGAACGGTGCGCACGGGTTCGATGACCGCAATATCGACCATGCCATCGTTCATGCGGCAGTCGGGGAACAGCTTGATGTCGTTTTGAATGACCGAGGTGTTGCCGGCCATGCAGCAGATGCCATCGAGCTCCTCGACAATGCCGTCATGCTCGATGGTAAAGTGCGCCACCGTGGGGTTGGGCGTGGCGAGCGCGGAGAGGAAGTAGGCGATCTCGCCGATGTCGTTTTTGGTAGGGGCGGCCTTCATCATGATCTCGGCGTCGAAGCCCGAGCCGGCGATGATGATAAAGCCGTGGCGCTTTTCGTTGCCGTTCTCGTCGAGCCAAAAGAGCTCGCCCATGTCCACTTTGACCGTGCGACCGGCACGGCAGGCCTTGGCAAGTGCCGCTGCCTCGGGGGCATTACCGATGTTGTTAAAGAACAGGCAGGCTGTGCCGGAGGGGAAGACGAGCGTGGGGACGCCGCATCCGCGCATTTGGTCGAGTACGTTGGAGACGGTGCCGTCGCCGCCCGAAATCACCACGCGATCAAACTCGCGCACGTCTGCCACGGCGTCTTCGGGTTCCATGCCATCGCCGATAAAACGCATCACGACCTCGTCGCCGCCCTGCGCGAGGGCGTGCGTGAATGCGTAGATTTCATCTGAGCTGGGGCCCGATGCCGGGTTGTGGATGATAAGGCAGCGCATACTTACGTTCCCGTTCTGTGACTAACCGAGTATAGTTGTAAGGCAATGCCGATATCCTACCCGTGTTTTTCGGGCCTAACCTTATTCGATGGGTTGATATGTACATTTCCACACATCAGGCTCTACTCGACTTTTGTCAGCGCGCCCGTGAGTTTGACGCGATTGCCGTCGATACCGAGTTTTTGCGCGAGCGCACGTTCCATCCGCGCCTGTGCCTGGTCCAGATTGCCACTCCTGCCGAGAGCGTCGCGGTTGATCCGCTGGTGATCGACGACCTGTCTCCCTTGGCCGAACTCATGGCCGACGAGAGCGTGACCAAGGTGTTCCATGCTTGCTCGCAGGACATGGAAGTTATGCTTCATACCGTAGGCGTGTTGCCGCGTCCGATTTTTGACACGCAGGTGGCCGCCGCCTTTTTAGGCGAGCGCCAGCAGATTTCCTACGGCGCGCTCGTGCAGACGTTTTGCGGCGTCTCATTGCCCAAGACTGAGTCGCTGACCGACTGGTCGCGTCGCCCGCTGACCGATAAGCAGATTGAGTACGCGATCGATGACGTCAAGTACCTGATCGTCGCCTATACCGAGATGATGAGCCGTCTGCGCGAGCTGGGCCGCGTGGACTGGGTACTCGACGAGTTGCGCCCGCTGGCTGACGAGTCGCACTATCGCGCCGATCGCCACGAGGCGTTCCGCAAGGTCAAGCGCATCAATTCGTGCAGCCGTCACCAGCTGGGTATCGCGCGCGAGCTCGCCGCCTGGCGCGAGGACCGCGCCGAGCGCCGTAACATCCCGCGCAAGTGGGTCATGTCCGACGACACGCTGCTTGCGCTCGTTAAGCGCAATCCCGTCCGCGTTGAGGAGTTCCGTAGCATTCGCGGTACCGACCAGCTGGGGGAGCGCGACGTGGACGGTGCGCTCATGGCCATCAAGCGCGGCGCGAGCTGCCCGCACGATCGCCTGCCGCTCATGGTGCGCGGACACCGTCAGATCTCGCCGGAGCTGGAGAGCGTGACGGACCTGATGTATGCGCTCATCCGCCTGGTTGCCGAGCGCTCGGGCGTGGCGACCTCGGTCATTGCCTCGCGCGATGACCTGGCCGACTATATTGAGCATCCCGAGCAGAGCCCCCTGCGTGAAGGCTGGCGTTTTGAGCTTGTTGGTTCGCGCCTGGACGATCTGCTCTCGGGCAATATGGGGCTGACGGTCAAAGATGGCAAAATTGAATTGCTATAAGGAAGCCTAGCCGCTTGAGTGGGTAAAATGCCTCCAACGTGTAACTCGATTCGGAGGAATTCGCATGCCTTATTACTATGGATACGGCTTTGGCATCGACCCACTGTACCTGCTGGTTGTTCTTGTCTGCACGGTACTTGGCCTTGCCGCACAGAACTATATCAATTCGACGTACAAGACGTGGTCCAAGGTTCGCTCGGACGGCGACACGGGCGCCACGGTCGCTCGCCGCATGCTCGACGCCAACGGCTGCAATGCCGTGGGTATCAAGGGCGTCGCTGGTGAGCTTACCGACCACTACAACCCGCAGGACAACAATCTGTATCTGTCGGATTCCAACCGTTCGGGCGGCTCGGTCGCAAGCGTTGCTGTCGCTTGTCACGAGGCAGGCCATGCCGCGCAGCGTCAAAGTGGCTATGCCATGATGAAGGTACGCACCGCCCTCGTGCCGGTCGTCAACTTTACCCAGAACACTTGGACCATCGTGCTGCTCATGGGCCTGTTTATGAACATCGCGGGACTCACGACCCTCGCGCTGATCTTCTTCTCGTTTAGCGTGCTGTTCCAGTTCGTTACGCTGCCGGTCGAGATTGACGCCAGCCGCCGCGCCGTGGCGTACATCGAGCAGTCGGGCATGAGCTCCAAGCAGGTCAACGGTGCCAAGAAGGTCTTGACGGCAGCCGCGCTTACCTACGTGGCGGCGGCACTCACCTCGATTATTCAGCTGCTCTATCTTATGGCTCGCTACAACAGAAACTCCAACCGATAACAAATTGGGTCGCTGGGCGCCGCGGGAATTTGTGTCCCCGCGGCGCTGTACTATGTGTTGGACTTGAATTTGCGCAGGGCCAGAGCCTTTGTGCACGATGACGAAAGGAGGCTGCGTGGCAGGCTGGAATCTAACCGGCAATAGCGTTTCCGCCGAGTTCGACGGTTCGGACGAGCAAGAGCGTAAAGAGCTCAGCGTGAGCCAGGCGGTAGAGATCGCCGCCGGTGCGCTCGATGCTATTCCGCAACTGACCGTCCTGGGCGAGGTCACGGGTTTCCGTGGTCCCAATGCCCGAAGCGGCCACTGCTACTTCCAGATTAAAGACGACTCGGCCGCCGTCGACTGCATCATCTGGAAGGGCGCCTATCTCAAGCGTACCTTCGATCTGCGTGACGGCATGCAGGTGAGCTTTAAGGGCAGCTTCAATCTCTATAAGGCCACGGGCCGCATGAGCTTTGTCGCTCGCTCGTTTTCGCTGGCGGGGGAGGGTCTGCTGCGTCAACAGGTGGCGCAGTTGGCCGAAAAGCTACGCCGCGAGGGACTGATGGACGAGTCCCGCAAACGCCGCATCCCGGTGTTTTGCTCACGCGTGGCGGTCGTCACCTCGCTTTCCGGTGCGGTAATCGACGACGTCAAGCGTACGCTGCGCCGTCGCAACCCGCTCGTCGAGCTTGTCTGCGTGGGCGCCAAGGTTCAAGGCGAGGGTGCGCCGGCCGAGCTCATTGATGGCTTGCGCCGCGCCGCTTCCATTACGCCGGCGCCCGACTGTATTTTGCTGGTGCGCGGCGGCGGCTCCTTTGAGGACCTCATGACCTTTAATGACGAGGAGCTTGCCCGCGCGGTGGCGGCTTGTCCTGTGCCCGTGGTGACCGGCATTGGCCATGAGCCCGATACCTCGATTTGCGACATGGTGAGCGACCGACGCGCCTCCACGCCCACGGCGGCGGCAGAATCGGTGGCGCCGGCTATGACGGAGTTGGCCGATGTGCTCGAGGCGCGCCATCAGCGTCTGGGTGCCGCGATGGCATCGATGATTGGGTCGGCCCAGGTCGACCTGGAGATGCTCGATCAGCGCGGTCGCCGTGCCTGGGATACCTATACGGCTCGCTTGGGTGATGCGCTCGATGCCGCTGCGTGTCGCCCGTGCCTCAACGACCCCACATTTATGGTCGAGCGTCGCGAATCGGAGCTTGCGCTGACTGCCGATCGCCTGTCGGGCGCCATAGTACGCTCGGTCGGGACATTCCGCTCCAACTTTGAGCGCTTGCCCGAGCGTCTGATTACAAGCACCTCGGGGCTCGATGGTAAGCGCCATGCGCTCACGCTTGCGAGTTCCCGCCTAGAGCATCAAGGGCGCACGATGCTCAGCAAGCCAGCGTCCGACCTCAGCCGTGCGGCAGCGTCGCTCGATGCCCTGTCGCCGCTCAAAGTGCTTGCTCGCGGCTATTCCATCGCGTACAGCGATGATGGTGTGGCTACGAGTGCCAAGACCTTTAAGCCTGGCGACGCCATTCGCGTGCGCATGGCAGACGGCAACGTGGCAGCAACGGTCGATACGGTCGAGTAGACCGCGTTTCGCAGTGATAGACCCTTAGGAAAGGAAACAGATATGGCAGAGAAGACCCCGGTCGAGCAGCTTACGTACAAGCAGGCCTCGCAGGAGCTGGAGCTCATCATCCGCAGCCTGGAGTCGGGCGATATGGAGCTTGAGGAGTCGCTCGAGAGCTATACCCGCGGCGTCGAGCTCCTCAAGAGCCTGCGTACTCGCTTGTCCGATGCCGAGCAGAAGGTCTCGGTGCTCCTGAAGGACGTCGACGGCAACGATGTGCTCGCCGACGGCGAAGCCGCCAACACCGACGACAACCTCTCGTTCTAACCACCTCGCAGCCTACTTTGGGGTAGTCTTTTTGGGACGGGGCTTTTTTGACTACCCTTGCGCGATGGCTCGCCGAGTGCTTGCGCTTGCAAAAAAGTAGTCAAAAAAGCCCCGTCCCAAAAAGACTACCTTGGTCTGTGAGAAAGGAACCAGCCATGTGCGATTGCATCTTCTGCAAAATTGCCAGCCACGAGATTCCCTCGACCGTTGTCTATGAGGACGACCAGGTCATCGCGTTCGACGACCTCAATCCCCAGGCGCCGGTCCACACGCTCGTGATCCCCAAGAAGCACTACAGCGACATCGCCGACAACGTGCCGGCCGAGACCATGGGCGCCATGGCTCACGCCGTCCAGGAGGTCGCCAAGGCCAAGGGTCTGGAGGACGGTTTCCGCGTCATCTCCAACAAGGGCGTCAACGCCGGCCAGACCGTCATGCACTTCCACATGCACGTCCTCGGCGGCAAGAACCTGGGTGAGAACCTCATCTGAGGGCGCGTAGCCCGTCGACTTGGCTGCCTTTGGAGTAATCTATGCAGCTTTCTCAACTCGAATACCTTCAAGCGGTAGCGAATTATGGCGGCGTGCGCAAAGCAGCTCGCGCCGTTCATGTGAGTCCGCAGGCCGTTTCGTCGGCAATCAAAAAGTTGGAATCTGAGTATCAGATTGTTTTGCTCGACCGATCGGCGGGGGAGGCTGTTTTGTCTCCGGCGGGCAGAGAATTTGCGCGTCGTGCACGTGTGATCTTGGCACAAGTCGACGATCTCAAAAAGTACGCTCAATCGAGGGGCGACGGCGTTTCGCCCGATGGCCACTTTCGTCTTTACGCCCCCTGCCTTCATGGGCGGGGGCGCCTTTTTGCCGAAAGCTGGTATGACTCGTTTGAACGCTCGCACCCTCAGATTCACCTTGATGTGTGGCATCAGCCAACGGCCACATGCTTTGAATCACTTGTGCTTGGCATTTCGGATGCGGCTATCTCATTCGAGGAACCACGGGACAGCGTCCTTTCTTCAAAATATTTGGGTGAAAAGGAGCTCAAGGTTCTTTCATGCCCAGCGGGTCATCAATCTGTGGGCGCCATGACCATTCGCGAGTTACTGGGCGGCAGGCTCGCTGTTCCCATTAATTTGTCACCCTGTCTCAATGCAATCAATCAATGTCCCGAAGCCCAGCTCGTCAATTTTCGCTTCCGTGATGTTGAATACGGAAACAGGGCGCAGACTGAGTTTCTTCAAGCCGGGGGATTGATATTGGGTTTGTCTGGGTCCTCTCTTGCGTCGGATGGATCAGAAGTGAGTGAGTGCTCAATTGAAGGTTCGCGTGATGTAACCTTGCCTATCTACTTTTGCTATCGGCAAAATTCCTGGACTGATCGACACCAGACGGTTTTTCTGCACCTATTGCGTCATCTTGCTTCGTGAGATTAATTGGCTTCGAGGCATCAAGTGATTATTGACGCCTTGTAACACATAGCTGACAGCTTTGCCCTCATGCTTTTCCAAGATTCCGATTTAGATTGCTGACTCTTGGAGGGTGGAGCATGAAAAACCGTACGGTTTTGCTTTATATGACGTTCGTTTTTCTGTCGAACTTCAGCACCATCTTGTATTTTCTAACTGTCTACCTTGAGTTCGTCGGACTTTCGATGGTATCGATTTCTAGCATGATGATTGCATATCAAGTGAGCAAGTTCATCCTTGAAGTTCCCACTGGCTATATTGCTGATAGGTTTGGACGAAAGACAAGCGGTCTCGTTGGCGTCGTGGGAATGCTTGGATACTACGCCGCCCTGCTTCTCGTCCGTTCTCCCCTGCTTTTAATCGGTGCGTTCGCTCTCAAGGGTTTTGCCGTTGCGTGTGTGAGCGGATCCATCGAAGCGATTTACATTGACAGCGTCTCTCAGGACCAGCTCGTAAGACTTAATGTCGTTGAGCGATTTGTTTTCTATGCCTCTTATGCCATCTCCGCTTGCGTGGGCGGTTTCATTTCGTCCGTCGGTGCATATCTCATTGGTCTTTCGGCAGATATCATCGCAATGGTGTTGACGTTGGTTGTCGTTGTCTGCATTCCTGAAATGCGAAGAGGGGGCACTGCGACGACACCTGAACATGGGATTAGCCCGAAGATGATCGGTACCGCTATTGCGGGTAATGGCATTCTTCGTTCAGCGTTCATCATGGACTGTTCTCAGGCATTTGCTTTTGTCGCCCTGGAAGACTTTTTCTCACTGCTGCTTGCGGGTCGCGGAATGAATGCCGTCGCTTCGGGTGTGACCATTGCGGTCCAGCTCCTTGCCTCGGCCTCCATGGGACTTATTGTGCCCTGTGCGATTGCTCATGTCGACAAGGGCCGCTTTGCGCGTATTTGCGGCATCGTGCGCCTTTTCCTGACAGCTTTGTTTTTGATTCCCCTTACTCCGGCTAATTTGCTGCCCGTGTTCTATGTGCTGCAGACGGTTGCGTACTCGTTATTTGCTCCAATTAAATACTCAATTTTTCAAAAGGCAGCCGATTCTTCGATGCGCTGTTCACTGATTTCGGTTCAAAGCCAGATGGTGGCGGTGGGTGCCGTTCTTTTCTATCTGCTCAACGCTGTGTTGAGTAGCGTTGCGGGCATTCGAGTCGTATTGCTTGTCGCGCTCGGGATTTCTTCCCTTGTGTATATCCCCGCGCTCTTTCGTCTTACACGCCAAAGGTCATGAGTATTTGGGCACCGATAACTTATATATCAACGCAATAAACCCGAGCGCGAGGGCGTTTGGGTTTATTATTGAAGCGTATGTAACCTGGCGGCGCCACACCGCCTGTTAGTAGGGAGACACATGAACGTTCTGGTCGTCAACGCAGGATCTTCGACCCTTAAGTATCAGGTCATCGATACCAAGTCCCACAAGGTGTCCGCAAAGGGCTCCTGCGAGCGCGTCTGCTTTACCGGCGGCACCTTCACCCACGCTGCCAACGGCTCCAAGAAGGTGACCGAGAACATCGAGTTCCCCGACCACAAGGTCGCCATCGAGGTCGTCCTCAAGGACCTCGAGGCCAACGGCGTCAAGATCGAGGGCATCGGCCACCGCATCGTTCAGGGCGGTTGGTACTTTGGCGATTCCTCCCTCGTCGACGAGGACGTCCTCGCCAAGATCCGCGAGGTCGCTCCGCTCGCCCCGCTGCACAACAACCCCGAGGCCAACGTTATCGAGTACTGCCTGGAGCAGTATCCCGACCTGCCCAACGTCACGGTCTACGACACCGCTTTCCACTTCAACATGCCCGAGGTCGCCAAGACTTACGCTCTGCCCAAGGATGTCTGCGACAAGCTGCACATCCGTAAGTACGGCGCCCACGGCACCAGCTACCGTTACATCTCCAAGAAGGTCGCCGAGATGACCAACGGCGAGGCCCGCAAGGTCGTCGTGTGCCATATCGGCTCCGGCGCTTCCCTGTGCGCCATCGAGGACGGCAAGTGCATGGACACCACCATGGGCTTGACGCCGCTCGACGGCGTTATGATGGGCACCCGCTGCGGCTCCATCGACCCGGCTACCGTGTGCTACCTGCAGCGCGAGGGCGGCTACACCTTCGACGAGGTCGACGAGATGATGAACAAGAAGTCCGGCCTTTTGGCTGTGACCGGCGGCAAGACCAACGACTGCCGCAACGTCGAGGAGCTCGCCGCTGCCGGTGACCCCGAGGCCCAGCTCGCCTTCGATATGTTCGTCTACAAGATTGCCGCCAAGGCTGCCGAGATGGCCACCTCCATGTGCGGTATGGACACTCTGGTCTTCACTGCCGGCATCGGTGAGCACGCTCCTGCCGTCCGCGCCGGCGTGGCCGACCGCCTGGCCTTTATGGGCGTCAAGATGGATCATGCCCGCAACGCCCTGCGTGGTGACGGCGCATGGTGCCTGTCTGCCAAGGATTCCAAGGTTAAGATTTTCGTTATCCCCACGGACGAGGAGTTCATGATCGCTTCCGACGTCGAGCGCATCGTCAACGGCAAGTAATTGCAAAAGGGGAGGGGCTGGACGACCGAGCGCCGTTCGGCCCCTCTTTTGTGCTCGTTGGGCGATATGCCTGATAGTTATTTATTAAGTTGTGATAACTTCTTATTAACATGCGGCCGCCTTAAGGGGTCTGCGCCGACCGTATTGCATTGCAAAGGAGTCTCATGAACGTACTTGTTGTTAACGCTGGCAGCTCAAGCCTTAAATATCAACTCTTGGATACCGATACCCGCGAGGTTTTCGCCAAGGGCAACTGCGAGCGTATCGGCTCGGACATGGGCATCTTTGGTCACGCCGAGAACGGTGGCGCCAAGCAGACCGAAGAGGTTCCCTTCCCCGATCATCGTTCGGCCATTGCGCGCGTACTCGAGGAGCTCGAGAAGACCGACTTTACGATTGACGGCATTGGACATCGTATCGTTCAGGGTGGCTGGCACTTCGATGATTCTGCGGTCGTCGACGACGAAGTCATGGCCAAGATTCTTGAGGTGGCCCCGCTCGCTCCGCTGCACAATTACGGCGAGGCCGCGGCCATCGAATATTGCCGCGAGAAGTATCCGGAGCTGCCCAACGTGGCCGTCTTCGACACCTCGTTCCACATGACCATGCCCGAGGTCGCCTACACCTACGCGCTGCCCAAGGACGTGTGCGACAAGTACCACGTGCGCAAGTACGGCGCCCATGGAACGAGCCACCGCTACGAGTGGATGATGGCCAAGGAGATCCTGGGTTCGCGCTGCCACCGTCTGCTTTCGTGCCATCTGGGTAACGGCGCCTCGCTCGCCGCTATCGAGGACGGTGTCTGCCGCGATACCACGATGGGCCTCACGCCGCTCGACGGCTTGATGATGGGTACCCGCTGCGGCTCCATCGACCCGGCCACCGTGTGCTATCTGCAGCGCGAGGGCGGCTACACCTACCAGGAAGTCGACGACATGATGAACAAGCAGTCTGGCCTGCTTGCCATCTCGGGCATCTCCAACGACGCCCGCGACATCCGTACGCGCGCCTCCGAGGGCGACGAGCGCTGCCTGCTCGCCTTCGATATGTTCGCCTACAAGGCCATGCAGCAGGCTGGCTCCATGATCGCTTCCATGGCGGGCGTGGACACCATAACCTTTACCGCCGGCATCGGCGAGAACGACTGGTCGATCCGCAAGGCCTTCTGCGACTGCTTTGAGTGGCTGGGCGTGCGCATCGACAACAACAAGAACCGCGAGGCCGTGGGCAACGGACCACAGGTCATCAGCGCCGCCGGCTCCGCCGTTACGGTCATGGTCATCCCCACCGACGAAGAATACATGATCGCCCACGACGTCGAGCGCCTGACCAAGAACAACTAACGCATTCGTTTGTAATTGAAAAAAGGCCTCCAGAGCAACAGCTCAGGAGGCCTTTTTGCTGGCAGGCGGAAATTCCAGTCCCAACGTGATCATCACCAGCAACGCCTGCGCTCCCAACAGCGGCACCCGACCATTCAGATCCTCAGCTCCAGCTCGTAGCCAAGCCGCCGTCCACCCCAGATACCCTGAATTACTACGTAGTGCTAGAAGGCCGTACGGGCTAACCCCTGAAAACAATCCGCAGACCAGAAACGCCCCCGTTCGTAGCTCCGAAGGAGCAGAACGGGGGCGTTTCATTGGTCGAGGAGGTTTTCAGGGGTTAGCCCGTACGGCCTTCGGGGGAGTGCGTACGCTACTCAGCCATCTGAGCCTGGACGGCGGTGATGGCCACGACACCCACGATGTCGTCGGCAGAGCAGCCGCGCGAAAGGTCGTTAACCGGCTTGGCGATGCCCTGCAGGATGGGGCCGTAAGCGTCGGCGCCGGCGAAGCGCTGGACCAGCTTGTAGCCGATGTTGCCGGCCTCGAGGTCGGGGAACACAAGCACGTTGGCCTTGCCGGCAACGGAGGAGCCGGGGGCCTTGAGCTGGGCGACGGTGGGAACGATGGCGGCGTCGAGCTGCAGGTCGCCATCGATGGCGAGCTCGGGAGCCTTCTCCTTGCAGAACTTCACGGCCTCCTGGACCTTCTTGGCGACCTCGCCGCCGGCGGAGCCCATGGTGGAGTAGGAGAGCATGGCCACGTGCGGCTCGACGCTGCCCATAAAGGTGGACCAGGAGTGAGCGGAGGCGATGGCGATCTCGGAGAGCTCGTCGGAGGACGGGTTGATGTTGAGGCCGCAGTCGGCGAAGATCAGCGTACCGTCGGTGCCGAACTGCGGGGTGTCGGTGCACATCACGAAGAAGGCCGAGACCAGCTTGGTGCCCGGGGCGGTCTTGAGGATCTGCAGCGCGGGGCGCAGGGTGTCGGCGGTGGAGTGGCAAGCGCCGGAGACCAGGCCGTCGGCGTCGCCCATCTTGACCATCATGGTGCCAAAGTAGGTGGCGTCCATCACCTGGGCGCGAGCCTGCTCGATGGTGACACCCTTCTTGGCGCGGAGCTCGGCAAACTTCTGCGCGTACTCCTCGTGCTTCTCGGCATTGCGCGGATCGATGACGGTGGCGCCGGGAACGTTGATCTCGTCGGGGTTGCCCAGGATGACGATCTTTGCCAGGCCCTCCTCGATGATCTTGGTGGCCGCGACGATGGTGCGCGGATCCTCGCCCTCGGGCAGGACGATCGTCTTAAGGTCGGCCTTGGCGGCAGACTTCATACGGTTAAGGAAATCGCTCATGTTACTCCTTACAAGCGTTTCACTAAGCTCCAGGCGCCCGGCTGTTCACGAATAAACCCGCTGCTAGCGGGTTTACCTTTCAAATTTGTACGCCGCGGTGCTTGAGCTTTCCTTGTGTGGCAAGCTCATTATAGGACGCATTAGCGCTATAATCGCTCTGATAAATATGTCTCGAAGAATGTTCGAGAAAAGCCCAGCTAACGAGCCCGTGGCTTTTGACAAGGAGTATCGATGCAGATTACCTCAGGCCTGCCTGAAGGCTTTAACGCCGGCGCGTACGACATGATTGTCGTCGGTGCTGGATATGCCGGTGCCGTTTGCGCCCGCCGTCTTGCCGAGACCATCGGCTATCGTGTTGCCGTTTTGGAGCGCCGTAGCCACATTGCGGGCAATGCCTATGACTGCGCTGACGAGGCCGGAATCCTGATCCACGAGTACGGTCCGCATATCTATCACACCTTTAACGAGCGCGTGCACAATTTCCTGTCGCGCTTTACCAAGTGGACGGATTATCAGCACAAGGTGCTCGCCAACATCAACGGCACTCTTATGCCTGTGCCCTTCAACCATGCGAGTCTCAAGCTCGCCTTTGGTGACGAGCGCGGCGAGGAGCTGTATCAGAAGCTCGTGGAGACCTTTGGCAAGGATGTCAAGGTGCCCATTATGGAGCTGCGCAAGAAGAACGACCCGGATCTTGCCGAGGTCGCCGATTACGTATACGAGAACGTCTTTTTGCATTACACCATGAAGCAGTGGGGCCAGACGCCCGATCAGATCGACCCCTCGATCACCGGCCGCGTTCCCGTCTTTGTGGGCGATGATGACCGCTACTTCCCGCAAGCTCCCTTCCAGGGCATGCCGCAGGACGGCTATACCGCGCTGTTCGAGCATATGCTCGACCACGATCTGATTGATGTGTTCTGCGACGTGGACGCCCGCGACCTCTTCGAGATCGATGAGACCACCGTCAAGGTCGACGGCAAGGTCTACGGCGGCGAGATCGTCTACACCGGCCCGCTCGATGAACTGTTCAACCTCGACTTGGGTGCGTTGCCGTACCGCACGCTCGATATGAAGTTCGAGACGCTCGATATGGACCAGTTCCAGCCCGTGGGCACCGTCAATTACACCACGAGTGAGGATTACACGCGTATCACCGAGTTCAAGAACATGACTGGTCAGGTCCTGCCCGGCAAGACCACCATCATGAAGGAGTACTCCAAGGCCTATACGCCCGGCTCGGGCGAGACGCCCTATTACGCCATTTTGGAGCCCGAGAACCGCGAGCTCTACGAGCGCTATCTCGAGCGCGTCCAGAACCTGACGAACTTCCACCCGGTGGGTCGCCTGGCCGAGTATCGTTACTACGATATGGATGCCGTGACCAACTCCGCCCTCGATCTTTCGGATGAGATTATCGCCTGCCATGCATAAAGTCATAACATTCGGTATTCCCTCGTATAACGCCGCCAAGGACATGGACCATTGCATCACCTCCATTCTGGAGGGGAGCAATTACGCCACCGATATCGAGATCATCATTGTCGATGACGGTTCCAAAGACGAGACGGCCGCTAAGGCCGACGAGTGGGAGGCGCGTTACCCCGGTATTATCCGCGCGGTGCATCAGGAGAATGGCGGCCACGGTATCGCCGTCCTTTCGGGCTTGCGCGAGGCGCAGGGCACCTACTACAAGGTTGTCGACTCGGACGACTGGCTCGACGGCGCTGCCCTTTCGACCATGCTTTCGATCCTGCGCGGCTTTGAGGAGCGCGACCAGCGCGTCGACCTGTTTATCTCGAACTACGTGTACGAGAAGGTTTACGAGGGCACGCATACGGCCATTGGTTACAAGTTTGCCCTGCCTCGAAAAAAGATCTTTACCTGGGACCAGATCGGCCATTTCCGTTTGGACCAGAATCTGCTCATGCACAGCCTGTGCTATCGCACGGATGTGCTGCGCGAGTCCAACCTGCCCATGCCGCCGCACACGTTCTATGTGGACAACATCTACGCCTACGTGCCGCTGCCGCGTTGCAAGACCATGTACTACGCCGACATCGACCTCTATCGCTACTTTATCGGTCGCGAGGGCCAGAGTGTCAACGAGGCCACGATGGTCAAGCGTCTGGACCAGCAGTTCCGTGTTACGCGTATCATGATGGAGTCGTACCACCTGTACAGCGATGTCGAGTCGTCGCGTCTGCGTTCGTACATGATGGGCTACTTCACCATGATGATGGCGATCTGCTCGGTGCTCACCAAGCTTTCCGACGAGGATTGTGCCGATGAGCGTCTGAAGACGCTGTGGAATGATTTGAAGGCCTATGACGAGCGTATGTATCGTCGTGCACGTTACGGTGTGGTCGGCTTCTTCACTAACCTCCGCGGTCGTGCCGGAGACAAAACCACACTCGGCCTATACCGTCTTGCCTCAAAGATCTTCAAATTCAACTAACTGCTGAGTAATCGCTGCTGATAGGTTGACAGGGCCCCTTGGCCTTTAGTTTGCTACTGCGAACAGTCCTGCTCGCACGGAAAGCACATTGAGTGCTTTCCGGCTCGTGCGGAACTTGTAGCAAACTAAAGGCCAAGGGGCCTCTGCTATAAGAATCGATTGTCAGGTTATTTGAATTTGAAGATCTTCGACGCGCGGTACACAGGGGCCTGGGCTGAAAAGAATCTGGTTGGTAGGTTGCCCGGTGGGGTTTGGTTATGTTTGTCGCGAGTTCCGCACGAGCCGAAGAGCACTTAATGTGCTCTTCGTGCGAGCCAGGACTGTAGAGCAGCAAACATAACCAAAACCCACCGGGCAACCGGACGAGCTAGTTTACTTTGCGGCGCCGGGTATGCCGTGGGAGGTTTTGGCGTTTTTGGCTCCGTTTACGATGGCGGTCTGTAGGGCCCTTACGGCGAGCATGCCCAGCAGGTCTAGGGGAACGGCAGCGCTTGCCTGGGCGCCCAGTTTGCCGCTGGCGAGGGTGTAGATGGTGTCGCCGTCGTTGGTGGTATGCGTGGGGCGAATGGCGTGCGCGTAGGCGTCTGCTGCCATCTGGGAGACCTTGGTGGCCTGGGCCTTAGTGAGCTCCACGTTGGTGACGATGCAGCTGATGGTGGTGTTGGTGCGGTCGAGCGGCATCTGCATGGATCCGGCGGCGGCAAAGGCTGCGAGTTCCATGTCGACGATCTGGTCGCTATCGGCTGAGGCGCGCATGCCGGCGACCCACTCGCCGGTGAGGGGGTCGACAACGTTGCCGCAGGCGTTGACCGAAACCACGGCGCCTACCTTAACGGGACCGAGCGCCACGGCGGCAGTGCCAAGGCCGGCCTTCATGCAGGTGGCAGGGCCCATGAGCTTACCTACGGTGGCACCGGTGCCGGCGCCCACATTGCCTTGCTCGAGCATGGTGGGGGTGTTGTCGAGCGCCTCGCGCACGGCGGCGATGCCGGCCTCAATGTCGGGGCGAACGGTGGGGTCGCCAAAGGCAAGGTCGAAGATACAGCTGGAGCACACGATGGGCACCTGCGTGGGGCCGACGGGCAGACCAATGCCGCGGCTCTCGAGTTCGCGGGCCACGCCGCTTGCAGCCTCGAGGCCAAAGGCCGATCCGCCCGAAAGGCAGACGGCGTGGACCTTATCGACGGTGTTTTCGGGACGCAGCAGGTCGGTCTCACGCGAAGCGGGGGCGCCACCACGTACGTCAACGCCACCGGTGGCACCCTCGGGCGCCACGATTACGGTGCAGCCGGTGCCAGCCTCCTCGTCCGTATAGTTGCCAAAGCAAAAGCCATCGACATTGCAAACATCGATGGCTTCGAGCAGTGTGTCCATGTTTTCTCCTATCGGTTTTCCGCCGGGCCTTATGCCCGGTCGGGATCCGTACGGTACGGCAAAATTGTAGGCGCTGGGGGATAACCAGCGCCAGATGCAATTACGAGAGTTTTTGAATCGCGCGTGCGACGCGAGCGATGGGCAAGCCCACCACGTTGTAGAAGTCACCCGAAATATCGTGCACAAGCATGCGGCCGCCTGTGCCTTGGATGCCGTAGGCCCCGGCCTTGTCCATGGGTTCGCCGGAGGCAACATAGCGCTCGATCTGCTCTTCGGTAAGCTCATAGAACGTCACGTCGGTCACATCGACAAACGACAGGCTCTCGGCGGCATGCGGAGCGGCCGTGTCGCCTGCCTTTACGATGCAGACGCCGGTTGCGACCTGGTGCGTGCGGCCCGAAAGCTCGCGGAGCATGGTGCGCGCCTCGTCCTCGGTTGCCGGCTTGCCCAGAATCTTGCCATCGAAGGTGACAATAGTATCGGCCGCGACGGTCAGTTCGTTGGGCTCGGCATGCTCGGCGGCAACGGAGGCGGCTTTGGCGCGTGCTAAGCGTTCAACGAGCGTAAGCGGGGCCTCGCCATCAAAAGGCGTTTCGTCGATATCTGCGGGAATCACGTGAATGTCATAGCCCGCCTCGCGCATCAACTCGATGCGGCGCGGTGATTGCGAAGCCAAAATCATAGCTGAATGCCCTCGGCGACCTTCTCGACGGCCTTGTCGCCGGCGAGTGTGCGCAGCAGCTCAAGCGCAAAGGGGAGCGACTGGGCCATGCCGCTGGCGGTGATGATGTTGCCGTCTTGCGTAACCTTCTCGCCGGTATAGGCGCCTTCGGGGAAGCTTTTCTCAAAGCCAGGGAAGCACGTGGCCTGGCGCCCCTCGAGTAGGTCGAGCTCGCCCAGGATAAACGGGGCGGCGCAGATGGCGGCAACGTGCTTGGTCGCGGCGAACTCGCAGACCACGTCGCAGACGCGCTGATCGGCGCGCAGGTTGGTGGCACCGGGCAGGCCGCCGGGCAGCACGACGCAGTCGTACTCGTCAAAGTTGATCTCATCAAAGAGCGCATCGCAGGTCACGGGGATCTGCAGCGAGCTTACGACCTCACGCGTGGGCATGATCGAGACGAGCGTGGCACGCACGCCGCCGCGACGCATGACATCGACCATGGTCAAGCATTCAATAGTTTCAAAGCCATCGGCGGCGAGAACGGCAACGCTGGGCATGAGGGCTCCTTTCATGGGCGGCATACAATTAGCCGTCTTATACCCCGAAGACCTCCGCTTGCCACGCTCGATTTTCCATTGTTTAAAAAGGGACGGGGCTATTTTAGCTACCCTCACCCATCCTCAACAATCTCAATCTGTAACATCTAGACCCACTTTTGACCCCTAACTGTTACAGATCAAGACAAACGGAAACCGCCCCGACAAAACGTCTAAATCTGTAACATCTACGGACCAAAACCGGGTCTTACTGTTACAGATCGAGACAGCCCCCAACAGCACCGCCCCGTTCGGGGAAACGACCGCTACAGGTACGGCGGGCAGAGGCTCACTTTTTTCTTCGGTTTTTCTTGACGGAATCTCACCTGTTGTAGTACTTTGTCCCAGTCTAAAAACGCGTGGACTTTTCTGGGCGCTAGCCACCTTTTTGCCACGCAACCGAGCAGTCGGTTGCGTGGCTTTTTTCGTCTTGGCAGCAGGTACCACATGCACCGCCAGAAGACCGCACGAGCCCACCTTCCGACTGCAGGGAACAGACGCACGAGACGTGCATCTGCAAGACAGCAGACGGAAGGGAGCCAAATGGCAGAAACAAACACAATCAAGCAACAGACCGCCGAGGCGGGAGCCGCGGGCGCGGGGCAGGTCAAGGCGGCGCTCCAGGTCTTTGCGGGCGGCGCCTGCTACGGCGCGATGGCCACGACCTACAAGCTCGCCTACGCCGCGGGCTTCACCTCAGCGCAGGTGGTGGCGAGCCAGGCGTGGTTCGGCTGCCTCTTCTTCGCCCTCGCCACGCTCGCAGGGCACGCACTCGGGCACCGCTGGCAGCGCGTGGGCTGGAAGCTCGCCCTCAAGCTCATGGGCCTGGGAGCCCTCACCTGCCTCACCTCAATCCTCTACTGCTACGCCATGAGCGTGCTGCCCGCCCCGGTGGCACTCACGCTCCTCTTCCAGTTCACGTGGCTGGGGCTCGTGTGGCAGACCGTCATGACGCGCCGGCCGCCGAGGCTCCTCCAAGTGGCCTCCGCCCTGGTCATCGTCTTCGGAACGGTGTTCGCCAGCGGCGTCTACAAGACCGGCATCACCGGGTACGACCCCGTGGCCCTGCTCTGCGCGCTGGGGGCGGCCGTGTCCTGCTCCCTCTTTGTCACCCTCTCCGGCAAGGTCGAGGCCCCCTGCTCGTCCGAGCAGCGTGGCGTCATCGTATGCGCGGGCTCCGTGGTCATGTCGCTCACGGTGTGTCCGGACTACGTCGTCTCGGGCGTCCTCGCCCAGGGCATCCTGCCCTTTGCCGTCATCGCCGGCTTCTTTGGCATGCTCTGCCCGGTCCTGCTCTTCGGCATGGGCTCTCCGCACCTGCCCGCGGGCCTGTCCACCGTCATGGCCGCCGCGGAACTCCCCGCCGGCCTGCTCATCGCCATGATCGTCCTCGGCGAGCCGCTCGGCGTCGTCGAGTGGCTGGGCGTCGCCATCATCCTCGCCGGCGTGTGCCTGGCACAGGTCCCCTCCCTGCTTGGAGGCCGGGAGGCACGTCGCGCCGCCGCAGGACAAGCCGTCAGCTAGTCACCCCTTCACAGGCGGCCCGCGCGCATCAGGGAAAGGGCCACGGGCCAGGCGCGCGAGGCCGCAAGGACGTTATAAAGCGTCCCCCGCAGAGATGGGGGCGCCAGAGAGAAGGAGGCACCATGCCATTTCCAAAAGGGTTCCTTTGGGGAGGAGCCACCGCCGCCAACCAATGCGAGGGAGGTTATGACGAGGGCGGCCGCGGCCTTGCCAACGTCGACGTCATCCCACACGGGCCGGAGCGCAACGACGTAAGCCGCGGCCTGAGGCGCATGCTCGACTTCGAGCCCGGGTACTACTACCCGGCCCAGACGGGCATCGACTTCTACCACCACTACCGCGAGGACATAGCCCTCTTCGCGGAGATGGGCTTTAAGGTCTTTCGCCTCTCCATCGCCTGGAGCCGCATCTTCCCCAATGGCGACGAGGAGGAGCCCAACGAGGCCGGGCTCGCTTTCTACGAGGACGTGTTCCGCTGCTGCCGCGAGCACGGGATCGAGCCCCTCGTGACCATCACGCACTTCGACTGCCCCATCCACCTCGTCAAGAAGTACGGCGCCTGGCGAAACCGCACCCTTATCGAGCTCTACAAGCGGCTTGTGACGGTGCTCTTCAACCGCTACCGCGGCCTCGTGCGCTGGTGGATCACGTTCAACGAGATGAACATGATCTTGCACCGTCCCTTCATGGGTGCCGGCATCGTCCTCGAGCCCGGGGAGAATGCCCGCGAGGCCGAGTACCGCGCCGCGCACAACGAGCTCGTGGCGAGCGCCTGGGCCACCAAGATCGCCCACGAGGTCGATCCGGAGAACAAGGTGGGCTGCATGCTCGCCGCGGGAAGCTACTACCCCTACTCCTGTCGTCCCGAGGACGTTCGCGCGGCGCAGGTCAAGAACCAGGAGGACCTCTTCTTCGTGGACGTGCAGGCGCGCGGTCGCTACCCCGGCTACGCGCTCAAGATGCTCGAGCGCGAGGGCATCGACGTGGGCATGACCGCCGAGGACGAGCGCATCCTTGCGGAGAACACCGTCGACTTCATCTCGTTTAGCTACTACTCCTCGCGCTGCACCGCGGGCGACCCCGACTCCGTGGGCGGCGTCGCCGAGGGCAACGCCTTCGCCGGCGTGGAGAACCCCTACGTGCGCACGAGCGACTGGGGCTGGGTCATCGACCCGCTGGGATTCCGCATCACGATCAACGACCTCTGGGACCGCTACCAGAAGCCGCTCTTTGTGGTGGAGAACGGCCTCGGCGCCTATGACGAGGTGCTTCCCGACGGCACGATCGAGGACGACTACCGCATCGCCTACCTGCGCGAGCACATCGAGGCCATGCGTGACGCCATCGAGCAGGACGGCGTCGAGATGCTCGGCTACACCACCTGGGGGCCGATCGACCTCGTGAGCGCGGGCTCCGGCGAGATGGAGAAGCGCTACGGCTTCATCTACGTGGACCGCGACAACCTGGGCAACGGCACGCTCGAGCGCAGGCGCAAGAAGAGCTTCTACTGGTATCAACAGGCCATCGCCACCAACGGAGGCGACCTGGGCTAGCCGCCCGGGCAATATCACTAAGGAGAAAATAATGGCTGAAAAATACGACGATCTGGCCAGATCCATACTCGAGAACGTAGGCGGCACAGAGAACGTCGCCAGCGTCGCGCACTGCATCACGCGCGTGCGCTTCAAACTCAAGGACGAGTCCCGCGCCAACACTGCCAAGATCGAGGCCCTCAAGGGCGTCATCCAGGTCATCCAGGCCAACGGCCAGTACCAGGTGGTCGTGGGTAACATCGTCGAGGACGTCTACGACGCGGTCCTGGAGGCCGGCAACTTCTCGGGCGGCGCAAGCGCCGACGACGAGCCCCAGGGCGATAAGACCGTTGCCTCCGTCGTCATCGACCTCATCTCTGGCATCTTCCAGCCCATCCTGGGACCGCTTGCCGCCGCAGGCATCATGAAGGGACTGCTTGCCCTCATCACCTACTTCGTCCCGGCCTTTGCAAACGACGGCCTCTACACGCTGCTCTACACCGTGGCTGACGGCTTCTTCTACTTCCTTCCCGTCGCCCTGGCGTTCAGTGCCGCACGCAAGTTCCGCATGAACGAGTTCACCGGCGTGGCAATCGGCGTGGCGCTCCTCTACCCGACGATGGTCGCCCTGACCTCGGGCGAGGCGCTCGGCAGCATCGACCTCGGCGTGGCCGGCACGTTCTCGTGGTACGCCACCGCCCTCGGGCTCCCCATCATCATGCCCGTGTCCGGCTACGTGAGCTCGGTGATCCCCGTCCTTCTCATGGTGTGGTTCGGCTCTATCCTTGAGCGCTGGCTCAAGAGCTGGATGCCGGCTGCGCTCAAGATGTTCCTTGTCCCGCTCGCCACGATGACGGTCTCCATCGTCTTGGGCTACCTCATCATCGGCCCGGTGGCCACCCTCATCACCAACCTGCTGAGCGCGGCATTCTCGTTCATCTTCCAGCTCCCCGTGGTTGGTTCCGTCCTGGGCAGCGCCCTGGTTGGCGGACTGTGGATGTGCCTCGTCATCTTTGGCTTCCACTGGAGCCTCATCCCCATCTCCATCATGAATCTGAACACCCTCGGCCACGACAGCGTGCTCGCCGCCACCATCGGCCACGGGTTCGCGCTCGGAGCGGTCATCTTTGCCATGTACCTCAGAAACAAGGACGAGCGCTTCCGCGGCATCGCCCTTCCCGCGATGATCTCCGCCTTCTTCTTCGGCGTCACCGAGCCGGGCATCTACGGCATCGCCCTCCCCAACAAGCGCGCGTTCGTCGTGGCATGCCTGAGCTCCGCCGTGGGCGGCGCCATCGTGGGAATGACTGGCGCTCTCATGTACATCTCGGGCGGCCTCGGCGTCTTCAACCTGCTCAACTTTATCGACGGGACCCCTGGTGGCGCCGGGATCTCCCACATGATCTTCGCGATCATCGCCTCGCTCGTCTCTGCCGTCCTGGCCTTTGTTATCGAGTTCATCACCTACCGGCCCAACGACGATGAGGAAGGCACCCGCTAGCCTGCGCCCTCCTCAATCAGCTCTATGTAATTGAGGGGCAGTTGAGGTGGGTGAGGGCCGAGGGCGATCAAGGTGGCCGCCCTCGGCCCGGGACAACCTGCCAGAAGGCGTTTAGCTTTCTCGGGCGGCGCTGAAATGAACTGCGCCCCGATACTTGGACGGGTCAATTAGCGGCCTATGCCGCACATGGGGACTGATTTCGGAACTCCTCCGGGGTCAGTCCCTTTTGCTTAACCCGCCTCCTCTTGTTCCAGTGAACGGTATAGGCTTCGAGGTCCCGCTTGAACTCCTCGAAGCTCCGCCACGTCCGGCTCCTGTAGAATTCGTCCTTCAGGCGCCCGGGCAGCAGCTCCGTCGCATGAGCTTGCCCTCGCACGCCGCCGGCCCCGGCCGGGTCCGGGCACCCTTCGGCCTCCCGCTGGCCTTCGGCGCGCCCGCACCCCCTGTCGCAAAGCTCTGCTGCAAGAGTCCTCAGCGTGGCGTCGTGCCTGACTCTCCCGTCCATAAAGAAGCCCCCATTTCTAATGTTCAAGAAATGAGGGGCGGTTCAATTTCGGGACGGGGATTAAATAATCATTCGGAGCAAATCTATTTTTATCTCCGTGCCAGAAAAATCATCGGGCGTGGTCTGGGGCAAACAGTCTAGTTGCGCTTGAGGTGGACGACGGTTTCGCAGTGGAAGGTTTGCGGGAACAGATCGACCGGCGTGATCTTGACGGGGGAGAAGGTACCTTCCTCGACAAAGCGCTTAAGGTCGCGTGCCAGGGTGGCGGGGTCGCAGCTCACGTAGGCGACATCGCGAGCGCTCGTGCTGGCGATAAGGTCGATCGCCTCGGGGGCGAGGCCTGCGCGCGGCGGGTCGACCACCAAGACGTCGGCATCCTGGTCGGGGAACTCGCGCACCGCGTCTCCGCCAATGACGTCGACGTTATCAAGCTTGTTGATTTCCAGGTTACGGCGCAGGTCGCGCACGGCCGGGCCGTAGGCCTCGACGGCGGCGACGAAGTCGCAGCGGCGGGCGAGCGGCAGGGTAAAGGTTCCGGCGCCGCAGTACAGGTCCACGGCAAGCTCGTCTTCTTGCGGGTCGAGCGCTTCCATGACAAGCTCGATCAAAATCTCAGCACCCTTGGTGTTGACTTGGAAAAAAGACGGGGCAGACAAGCGCATCTGACCCTCGGCGATATTCTCGGTCCATGAGCCCTCTCCGGCGAGCATTTCGACCTTGGAGACACGGCGGGCCTTCTTTTCGCCCTTGCTCATCACACGCACGATGCTCGTGGGATGAGCGGCGACCGCCAGCACGCGGGAGACTTGCGAGCGCGGAAAAGAGCCCGTGGGCGTCCAGAGTGCAACCTCGAGCGCCTTGGTGCGGCGCGATGCGCGAATGCCCACGCGTTCGAGCCCTAAGTCATGGCTGCCGCTTAGATAGTTGAGTGCGCCGACGACCGATTTGAGCGCCTTGGGAAAACGTTTATCGAACAGCGGACACGCATCGACGGTCACGATTTTGCTGGGGTCGACACCGTGCATGCCAAGGCGCACGCGACCGTTGACGACGGTCGGTTCGAGCTCGATTTTATTGCGGTAGCCCCAGTCGTCCTTGGTGTGGCAGATGGGCTGCACCAACTCATCGACCTGCTCAGGAGCGAACTTGCCGATGCGCTCGAGCGTGGAGCGCAGGTTTTGCTCCTTGGCGGCGAGCTGTGCCGTGCGTGAGAGATTGCCCCACGAGCAGCCGCCGCAGATGCCCACGTAGGGGCAGGGGGGCTGAATGCGATCGGGGCTCGGCTCCAGAATCTCGGTGGTGCGGGCGCGCATGAACGACTTGCCGTCCTGTACGACCTCGGCCTCGACGGTGTCGCCTGCCACGGCACCCTGCACAAAGACGGCTTTGCCGTTGTCGGCGTGCGCCAGCCCGTCGGCGCCGTAGGTCATCGATTCTATAGTGAGCTTCATATCCCTGCCTGTCATTCGTGTTGTTGCTCGCACCATGGTAGCAGGGAAAAGCGCCCCGCATCCGAGGCTTTCCTCAAATGCGGGGCGCTTCTACAAACTGCTTCTACAAACGACTATTTCGTCTTGCCGGTAATGAGCGTCTTAAGACCCAGGCCGATCAGGCCCAGGCCCATGCGCACACGACCGGGGCGATGGCGCTCGATGGCCTTGGTCTTGCCGGCGGGCTTATCGCGACGGGCGCTCGTCTCGGGTGCGGGCTTAGCTGCCTGCGGCTCGGGCTGAGGTGCAGGTGCGGGCTCGGGCTCAATGACGGTCGCCTGGACCTTCTGAACCTCGGGTGTGGCCGGCTGCGGCTTAGGAGCAGGGGCGGGCTTTGCCTCAATGACGGGCTCGGGCGCGGCCTCGGCGTTGCGGTAGGCACGCTCCAGCAGGGCTTCCTGCGAGTTGAAGGGTTTCTCACCCTCTGCGCGCTCCACGGGGACCCAGGTGCCGTCGCTCGTGAGGCTGCGGGCCTTCACGTTGTCGCGCAGCTGCATGCTCATGTACTCGTGCACCAGGGCGCGGCAGGTGGGGTCGAGCACGGGGAAGGCGATCTCCACGCGGTGCTCGGTGTTGCGTGTCATCATGTCGGCCGAGCTCAGATAGATCATGTCCGAGTCCACGCCAAAGGCGTAAACGCGCGCATGCTCCAAAAAGCGTCCGACGATAGAACGGACATGCACGTTCTCGGTCTTGCCAGGAACGCCCGGCTTGAGGCACGAGATGCCGCGGATGATCATGTCCACGCGGACTCCTGCGCACGATGCCTCGGCGATCTTGTCGATGACCTCGCGGTCGGTGAGCGAGTTGAGTTTAAAGAACACGCGGGCGGGCTCGCCGGCGAGGGCGCGCTGGATCTCGCGGTCAAGCCCGCGCATGATGAGCGGTTTCAGTCCGACGGGCGCCACACCCAGGAAGCGGTAATCGCCGCGCAGGTTGCCCAACGACAGGTTGCGGAAGAACAGGTTGGCGTCCTCGCCGATGCCGGGGTGAGCGGTCATGAGCATAAAGTCGCTGTAGAGTTTGGCCGTCTTCTCGTTAAAGTTGCCGGTGCCCAGCAGCGTCAGGCGCGTTAGCGCCATGCCCTCGCGATAGGTGAGCTGGCAGATCTTGGAGTGGCACTTAAAGCCCTCGGAGCCGTAGATGACGGTGCAGCCGGCCTCTTCCAGGCGCTCGGCCCACTCGATGTTGTTCTGCTCGTCAAAGCGCGCGCGGAGCTCCATGAGCACCGTGACCTCTTTGCCGTTCTCGGCGGCATCGATCAGTGACTCGCACAGGCGGCTCTGCTTGGCCACGCGGTAGAGCGTGATGCGCAGTGAGATGCACTCGGGGTCGTAGGCGGCCTCGTGCACCAGATCCAGGAAGGGGTTCATGGCCTCATAGGGATAAAAGAGCAGCTTGTCGTGCTGAAGTACCTGCTCGCGGATGGAGCGGGTCATATCGATGGTGGGGTTGGGCTGCGGCTTAAACGGTGTAAAGAGCAGCTCGTTGCGCAGGTGCTCGGGAATCTTGCCCTCAATGCCAAAGACGTAGCCTAGGTCGAGCGGGATATCGCAGGTAAAGACAGAGCGGCGCGAAAGCTCGAGCGCCTTGCGGATGGTCTTGAGCGTCGCCTTCTCGAGCGACCCCGAGACCGCGAGCACCACCGGCTGCAGGCGCAAGCGTTTCTTGAGGATGCGCTTCATGTGCTGACGGTAATCCTCTTCCTCCTCGACGCCCTCGCCGTCCGGGTCGATGTCGGCGTTGCGGGTGACGCGGATGAGCGCGCGGTCGAGCGGCTTATAGGAGCCAAAGCAGCTGTCCAGGCAGGCGAGGATGACGTCCTCGAGCAAGATGTAGGAGTAGGTGCCGGTGGGCGAGGGGATCTCGACCACGCGGTTCATCGAGGTGGGAATCTCGATAAGGCCCAGCAGACTCTCCTCGTCGGTGACGCCGTCCAGGCCGCAGGCCAGGTAGAGTGCGCCGTTGCGCAGGTTGGGGAAGGGGTGGCGCGGGTCAATCACCAGCGGTGAGATGACCGGCGACACGTAGGCCTGGAAGTAACGGGTGACAAAGGTGCGCTCCTCGGGCGTAAGCGAATCGATGCGGGCGCGGTGAACGCCCAGGGTGTCGAGCTTGCCCTCGATGCTCTTAAAGATGGACTCCCATCGGGTAAGGAGCCCGGGCATTTCGGCCATGACAGCATCGACTTGTTCGGAGGCGGTCATATTGCTCTTGTTGTCGACAGGCTGTTTTTTGAGCTCTGCCAGATCGGACAGGCCGCCCACGCGCACCATGAGAAACTCATCGAGGTTAGACTCGAAAATCGACACGAACTTTAGCCGCTCGAACAGCGGAACGGTCTCGTCGAAGGCTTCGTCAAGCACACGGTTGTCAAAGCGCAGCCAGCTGAGCTCTCGGTTCTGCGTGTACGAGAAGTCGCGCGGCGGCTTACGCAGCTTTGCAGCGGCTTGCTTTTTTTCGATTTTGCTCGGCATATGCATCTGTCCGTTCAGTCCCCGTGGGGGACGGTTGCCTAACACTATTCACTATTGTCTCAATTTAGTCGGCCTATGGCACGGACGTATCGCGTGAACGGTATCTTTACCTACTTCTTACGCTGACAAGCCATAGAGCTGACGCCCTTCGCGTTGTGAAAAACGGTCTATATCCTCACTCAACTGGTGAGTATGTGTGAATAAGAATGATAGGTAGCTGAATATCATCGAATACAGACAGAAACACGAACAAGCGTCATTTATATACATAAAACCGTTTTAGATATGCAATTCTTAATCGAAAGATTGGAGTTGTAATTGCGAATGATTTTTAAGAAAAAAGAGCATTTACCTTAGAAAAGCTACTTTAGAACGCCGAAGTGCATTATGGGAGAATCATATTCGATATACCGTTCATCGAACTTTGTTGACCGTTCGGGGGCGAGGTGGAATTGCGGTTGGAATTTGGATATAACTAGAGCTGTCAGCAAGCAGCACCCGTTACGGAAGGGTGCTGAGAGATTCGGCCGAAAGGCCCGAAAGAAAGGTAGGAGGCCATGACGAAAGGTCTGCACGTGCCTTCCGAGATCGGCAAGCTCAGGAAGGTCTGCCTGCACCGTCCCGGCGACGAG
>CABRBD010000007.1:0-109681 GCA_902469185.1 uncultured Collinsella sp.
CTCGTATAGGCAGGATAATATGGATATATCAAATAATCAAAAGAACGAGAAACATTACAGAGAATAATTCCTAAACAAAAAGCGTTAGTCTTTGTAGAGGAGGAATAGAAAATTCCTTAGTTATGGGGGTATTAATTTGATTTCCTTTAGGATACACCCCCATAACTATATGAATTGACCTGCTGACTCCAATGAAGATTGGAGGGTAACGGCCAGGGGTGACGGCCCAGCGAGTGTTATTTTGCGAGCTATGCGCGTTGAAAGCGACCTTTCGTGGTATAAACTACTTGCCGGAAGCCGCGGCTTTCAGAGTACGGCTTACGTGTACGTTTAACCTCCGTGGGCGACGGGGTGCCGCAAGGCGTAGAATATCGCCCACCTGTAGGGGTCTGCAGCGATGCGGGCCCCGCTTCGTATGAAGGGGGCGTAGCCGATGAAGATCGTATCCATCCCCAGGATTTCTTCGACCTCGTCGAGGGCGAACGCGAGCTCATGCTTAAGCACAATCGCCCCTGCATCGTGGTGGTGAGGCTGCGTTTCCGCGGGAAGCGCAGGGACTTCGCCGTGCCGCTGCATTCCAACATCGCCCCCAACGTGCCCAAAGACCAGTACTTTGCGTTGCCACCCCGCCCCACGACGCGCCCCGGCTGTCGCCACGGCATCCACTACATCAAGATGTTCCCCATAACCAAGTCCTACCAGCGCCGCTTCAGGACCGAGGGCTCGGCCTACTACGAGACGCTCCAGCGCATCATCGACGGCAACACCAAGCGCATTGTCTCCGAGTGCCAGGCGTACCTCGACCGCTACGAGCGCGAGGGAAGGCCCCACTTCGCCGTCGACATCGACCGTATCGTGGGGCTGCTGGAGGGCGAGAAGTAGGGCACTTCGGCTCAGTCTCGAGCCATGTGGAGTCGCTCCGCATTTTTGAACGCCGCGTGTGCGTCCCAAATACTTGAGAAACAAGCTGTGAAGTGCAGTGGCTCGCCCGTGCCCGTGCATAGCCGTCACCTTTAGCGTCTACGCGGCGTCGGCTTCAAGTGGAACTGGCCCCACTGCTGTATATGGTTTGCCTTGCTGCACATGGCGATCAATGCCCACGATGCTTCTGCTTGCGCTTCAGCTTTCGCTGCTCGAAGCGCGCCTCCGCCTCATCCGCGCGACGCTGGCTTCTTGCTCGAGCCGACTCCCGCTTCATCGCTTCCCGCTGTGCTGCGAGCGCCTGTTGTGCCTTGGTGCTCACCGCGGGCCGCTTAAGGGCTTTCGCTGCCTCGCGAGCGCGTCGCTTGGGATTCTTCGCGGGCTTGCTTGTTTCCGTGGCCTCGTCGCCGAAGAACGTGAGCTTCGCCCATTTGCTTGTAGTGAATTGCAGGATTTCCTCGTTGGACGGCTCTGTGCCGAAGACGATGCGGGCGACGCCGTATCTGCCGTCCTCGACATGCTCCGCCAGCCCGACCCAGAATTGGCCGTCGTGATATACGGTCAGGGTGGACGACGCGCTGATCTGCATGGCTGGTTCCTCCTTTATGTAGATGACCATGCAGAGAAGGGACAACCAAGGAGGCAGGTTACTGATGCGGACTCCCGCACGCCCACGACTACCCGACGGGGACTGTGTTTTCATCTCTGGTGCCCGCATTGTAGCACGCGCGGATTTACGGTGTTGATTGCCGGCGCCTAGACGGGGATGAAGGCGGTTCGATCCAGGTCAAGCCGGTCGCCCGTTCATGAAGCGGCCGATGGCCGCGTTCATGAACGGGCGTCTGATTCCCTGAAAAATAATAGGCACCCATGAGGACACCTACAGGCTATCTTCGAACTACTTGGTTTGGGGCAGACGGAGGAAAAAAATAGGGCAGAACCGCTCTCACGATCCCGCCCCGCAAACCCGAGGGTTTCTAACTGGCTCCATTATTCCGGGCCTCTCAGTTCTGTCATTGACCCAGGTATCACCCGTCTCCTATAGCGAGTGAATATAAAAATAGGGCAGAGTCGCTTGCGCAAGTCCGCCCCTAAAACCGTGAAGGTTTTGCTATCTGCAGGCTATTCTACCAACCCGAGCGATTCTGTCAACCTGCGAAGGAACTCGAGCGCGGAGCGAGCTGCGGCGTCGGGCCCCTTGTCGGGCAGCGCCTCGGTTTCGCCGTCGGCCCTGGCGAACATCCCGGCGAGCTCGGATGCGGCGCGCGAGCGCGAGGAGCCCTCGGGTACCAAGCCGGAGTGCGCCACGAGCACGGTCGCGACCTCCTGCATGGCCGTGTTCCCCATCCACTTCCTCCTGGTCGCCTTGGGAATTCCCACGGCGGCGACCCTTCGGGAGACGCCGCTGGACGCCGAGCCCCGGGCGGCGCCCCTCTCGGCGAAGCAGTTGATCAGGCACGAGCCGTGCGCGGCGCAGTTGCGGACGGACTTCACGCGCTTGAGGTCGTAGTGGGAGGCCTCGAGGCGCCTGTCGCCCCATCGCCTGGCGCAGAAGCGCACGAAGTCGATGAGGGTGCCGAACGAGGTGAGCTCAAGGAAGGCCCAGGCAGGCATGTCGCCGGAGTACTTCGCGTAGAGGCTCGAGCTGTAGGGGCTGCGGCCGCTCATCTTGAGCTCGCGCAGGCGGTACTCCCTGTTTGCAGTGGTAAGCGATGCCATGTAGTCGGCCACGATGGCGTAGCCGTCCTCTCCGCGGTCCTCCATCTCGCGAAGCAGTGTCACCTTCTGGAAATGCTCGATGTCGAGCGTCATGCCGAGCAGGGCGTGGCGCAGCTCCTGGTCGAGCGCCGCGAGCAGGCGCAGCTGGCCGAAGTCGAGGTCTACGTAGCGGCCGTCGCGCGGGCCTCCCTCGTATTTCGAGAAGAGTTTGCGGTAGGATGCGAGCTTGAAGAAGTTGCACTTGTCGCGCAGGTAGTCCGCGGCCTCTTCCTCGGAACACAGCTCGAAGGCTACGCCCTTCTGCTTGAGGTGCTCTATCTGCTGCTCGATCGTGAGGATCGGCTTCCTATCGTGGGGTTCGGCCATGCTCGGTCTCCTGTCATAAAAAGTATTGCCTATTTTACCAGCATGTTCTCGACATTCGATGGAGGCCTCATCGTCGACTCATGGGCAAGCCGCCTGATACGACTCCCTTTCCCTGTCAGCAGCGCAGTCGCCTGACCTGCGGCTTTGGAATCGCGTTGGAAGCCGCCCGCGACCAATCATTTGCAGTTGTTGCGAGTGGCTTGCGCGTGATGCTGCGGTTGAGTTTCAGAAACGGGCGATTCCGCCCAATCGGGCACCCGAATCACGGCCGGAAGCTCCTTTGGGACAAAAACAAAAACTCAATGCCCTGAGTTTGGAAAAAGTTTTTGAGGTTGTCCCAACTTTTGTCCCCGAAGCCGACGAAACGCGACATCGCGGCATTCGGCGGCACGCGTTCCATGTCGATGCCGAAAACTGGATGCAACTGGAATGACGGGACGACAGAACCAAAGCCATCGAGTGGGAGTAGGACGACAGGGTTCTGACCTGCGATTTTGAGTGCCGCACTATGCCGCTGAGTTTCGTTTCGTACGAGAGTCATGACAAAGCCACCAGCGACGGAGATGAGTAAAAGCGATTAAAGAGCCTCCGTTCCCTGCGTTGGGACGGAGGCTCTTTCTTTGCCGTTTTACTCCCTTGTCTCCGTTCGGGGATTATTTCCTGCTCATTTAGGGCTATTCGCGCTGAAAGATTTTGACTAGCTTGGTGTCCTTTATTTCGTAGACAATGTCTGCGACGTTCTCGACCAGCCTCTTATCGTGGGAGACGAACACTATCGTTCCGGCATAGGCGCTCATCATCTGCTCGAGGGCTTCGGCGCTCTTGATGTCCAGGTAATTTCCAGGCTCGTCCATGAGCAAGATGTTGTATCTGCCCAGCAGCATCTTCGCGAGTAGCAGCTTGATGACTTCGCCTCCCGAGAGAACGCCAACGTCCTTTGTCAGGTCGCGCGGTCCGATTCCCATAGAGGCGAGGATGCCTCGAATTTCGGTCATGCTGTACTCGCAACCATTCTGCATGAACGAGATCACAGACTGGCGGGCGTCGAACTTGTAACCTGTCTGTTCGAAGTAGCCGATCTCTGCTTTGGGAGAGATGTTGATACCGTCGGCGCGTCGAACGATTGCCTTCAGCAGGCTGGTCTTTCCTGTGCCGTTGCCACCGGTGATGGCCACTTTGGCACCGAGCGGTATCTCGAATTTCGCGTGGTCATAGAGCACGCAGTTGCCGAAGCTCAAGCTGAAATCATCTGCCGAGATGGGAAATTTGCTGTGCAGTTCCAGGGCCTTGCTCTGGCGGAAGCGCACGGCGCGAATGCTATCTGGGGCCTCGATCCCTTCGAGCGCTTCGAGGCGCTTCTCCATGTTCTTAGCTGCCTGATGCATTTTCTTCTGCTTGGTGCCGGTTGTTTTCTGATGCCCCAAGCGACCTGCATACTCGTTGCTTTTTTTCGCACCCTTCCGCTTGGCGTCGACCTGCCGTGCTTTATTCCGCTGTTTTTCGATGGCGGCTTCGAGGCGATCGCGCTCGCGCATCGCCTCTTCGTATCGAGTCGCCTGAGCTTTGCGCTCTTCTTCTTTCTGTCGCAGATAGTCGGAGTAGTCACCCCAGAATTCGGAAATACCGCCGTCTTTGAGCTCCCAGATCTTGTCTACCACCTGGTCGAGAAAATGACGGTCATGGCTCACGATGAGCAGGGCCCCATCAAATGCCTTGAGCTGTCCGACGAGAAGGCGGATGCCGTCTTGGTCGAGGTGGCTCGTAGGCTCGTCGGCGAAGATCGCGCTTGCATGCTGGGAGAGCGCAGAGGCAATCTTGGCGCGTGTTTCCTCCCCGCCGCTCATCGTCTCCTGCGCCACTTCGGCGACGTTGAGACGGGAGAGCATCTCGCCGTTGTCCTGAGCCGCATCAAGGTCGAGTTCGTCGAGCTGGCCGATGAGGGCAATGCTGCCGAAGCGCCTGACGTCGGCGTCCGCAATGGTTAGATTGCCGCTCAGGATTTTTAGCAGGCTGGTTTTGCCTGCACCGTTGTCTCCTACCAAGCCGATGCGATCGTAGGGGTAGATTTCCAATTCTTCGATGTCCAGAATATCGCGGCCGGCATATTCCAAAAAGATGTCTTTAGCTTTGACTATGAGTTCCATAAGTTGAACCACCTTTTGTGTATTGTCGTTTTCTGGAAGCGCAGCCATGCCAATAAAGAATCGCTCACGTCGATTTTTCGCCTTTGCCCGATTGCCGGCGTGAGCGTTTTGGCCTTGCGCAAGCCGGCAAATCCGAAAATGATAGTTGGCGGCGAATAAGGAGCGCGATGTGGGATGTCGGCGCAATACCTCGTCGTCGCAAGGGCTTGAAGGCTGACGCGCGAACCGATGGCTGCCGCCTCTTTTTTCGAATGCTTGGGCTATTGAATCTGCCCGGAATCTTTTTTCCCCACGTTTCGGACGCTTGGAGCGAGAAGCATCGCCAACGCAAGCAGTGTCATGGTCGCTCCAGAACCGACGGACCACAACGGAGCTCCGAGCAGGTGCGCAAAAACGGAGGGGGCTGCGAGGCCCATGGGCATGGCCCACGCCATAATGGTTCCATAGAGACCAAAAACGCGGCCTAGGTACTCAGGAGGTATCTGCTCCTGCATAAGGGCAGTCTGGGTTCCCGCGTACAGCGGGGAGCATGCGCCCATAAGAAAGCTCGCCGGTAGGAAAGCGGCGAACAGCGACGGGCCGAGCAATCCGGATGCGATTGCGACGACGCCGAAGCCGGCGATTGCGGCGACCATGGTGAGCGACCTATTGCGGAACCCTCCCGTGGCCGCCAAAATGCCGGACCCAGCCAGCATGCCTGCGGAGAAAAGGACCTCCACCAAAGCAGCATCCCCCGTGCTACCGCCAAAATGTCCCAAGGTCATTATTGGGAACAATGCCGCGAGTGGGGAGAACGCGAAAGCGAAGACGAACCCGCACCAAAGAATGGCGAACAGCCCCCTGTATCCCCTGATCAGCTTGTAGCCGTCCGAAATCTCAGAGAAAAGTTCTCGAACTTTATTGGAAAAGGACGAGCTGCGGTCGGCTTCGTCGAGTCCTCCTGCGTCTATCTGAGCGGCGAGGACAGCTAGAGAAGCGAAAAGCGCCCCCAGCACGTCGAGGGCAATCATGGCGGTAATGCCCGCCACAGGATAAATCACTGCCGCGAGCGCGGCGCCAAGAATGTATCCGGCGGACTGAATCGCTTGCATCACTCCCGATAGGCGAACGAGATGCTCTGGCGGGGCGAGATGGGGCGTGAGGGATTGGGAGGCCGGCGTGTAGAACGAAGTGCCAGCTGCGCGGAGAAACAGGGCGATGAGTATTGACCACGCAGGTAAGCTGCCGGCCAACGAGGCAATCGCCAAGGCGGCGCCCACCGCGGCAACGAAGAGGTCGGCGCCGATGAGAACACGTTTCAAAGGCAGTCTGTCGACAACGGCGCCCGCAAGGACTCCGAACAAAGCAATCGGCAGAAAGCCTGCTAACGATGCCAGGGAGAGGAGGGAAGATGATCCTGTCGTGAGGGCGATATGCCAAATGAGACCCATTTGGAGAATCGAGCTCGTCAATGTCGACACGAGCTCCCCGCCCCATACGAAACAAATCTTAAATTGCCATGAATGGCACAGCGAAACAGACCTGCGCCGAGAGGTTTCAAACATCATGGTTATGTCCAATCGTGGAATGGCGTGCAAAACAGCGCGACGCCATAACAGCGCCGCTTTTTAGGCGCTCATCCACGTGCGGAAAAGACCAACCACGACACCCCTCCTTCGCTGACTCAGTTCGGCAAACCACGCAATTTTAAGGAGGCTGAAGCTCGTTTGTCAAGGATTGCCTGTCGGCAAGGACAATCCTTTCTGGCCATTCGATCCCTTTTGTATCTTTGGTTGCGTAGGTGACCCGCCAGGGCTATTACGCGTGGAAGAGGCGCCTGCCGAGCTGGCCGATGAGGCGCTGAAGATGGCCCTGGTCAGGCGAAACGATCCCAAGGGATGCGTACATCATTCGGATAGTAAGAATGTTGCCAGCAGGTTTTGCGGCAACCGCAAAGGAGCCGTATCCTGCAGCTGGAATCACGTTGCAGCATCCTGACCCGCATTCCGATTGGCGGACGGCCCGCTTCGGCATCCTGACCAGCACAGCGATCGAGCCTTGTCATTCCTTGGATATGCCGGTTGCTCGGGGCGGTCCCGACGGAGGCCCTCGCCTCCCCGGTCCGTGACCCAAGAAGGGCAAGCATGCTGATCTGCATGGCTGGTTCCTCCTTTATGTAGACGACCATGCAAAGAAGGGACAACCGAGGAGGCAGGTTACTGATGCGGGCTCCCGCACGCCCATGACTACCCGACGGGCTTTTTTTCATCTCCGATGCCCGCATTGCAGCATGAACGAATGTGCCTCGACATCTCTGCTGGCATGGTACGACTGGGATCGCACCTCGACGCATCCTTGCGCATACTGCCTTCCAGGTTTCGAAACCGGGAAGGAGAGTGTATGTGAGCGACGATATCGGCGCCGATTCGACGCTCGAGAGGGAGATTGCGCCGATTCTATCCATCGGGGATGCATTCCCGAAGATTCTCACCACTCGCACGAGGCATGAGCCCCATACCCGGGAGGGCGTGCTCGTGCTGAATTTCGCGAGGTGGCTGCTTGGCGGGTAGGGTTCTGAACGTCGCATTGGGATATCGCGCGACAGGGCACGCAGGGCTGTTTGTGCCCGCACGGGAAACGCCGTCGCCATGCGGGCGGCCTGTCGTGTCCGATTAGCCTTTTGCTAAACAGGCTTACGCCAACTCATGGGCAAGCCACCTGAGACTATTCACCTTGCTTATCGTTGACAAAGACCTGTGGCCTGCGGTTTTGTGAACGGCTCGTAAGCCACCCGCGTCGACTCACTTACTGTTGAAGCTGGTGGCTTGCAGGCTCAAAGGCGGTTGAGTTTCAAAACGGGCGTTTTCGGCGATATCGAGCCTCCAAAGGCGGCTCTCCGTGCCCCTTGGGACAAAAATAAAAACTCAAAGCCCTGAGTTTGAAAAAAGTTTTTTGAGGTTGTCCCAACTTTTGTCCCCGAAGCCGACGAAACGCGACATCGCGTCATTCGGCGGCACGCGTTCCGTGTCGATGCCGAAAACTGGGTGTAACTGGAATGACGGGACGGCAGAACCGACGCCATCGAGTGGGAGTAGCCGAGGGTCTAAAACGGCACGTCACAAAAGGTAGTGAATAGCAATGAAGCCCCAGGTAGAATTGGCTATCTGGGGCTTCTTCATGTAACGCCGCGATGCGCTCCATAACGCTCTATTTGGGGAATTTAGTTCAGGCAATGAAGACGGGCGCATGAACGCAGAAAGGACGGCACGAGGCCCACTTGAATCCACGGCACTCATCCGCATTATCGTTGCCCCAATGTCCTCTGCATCAAGCGAGGTCGGCGGTTAAGTAACGGCTCGGCGAGTGTTATTTTGAGAGCTACACGCATCTAAGGCGAGTTTTCGTGGTAAAAACTACTTGCCGGAAGCCGCGGCTTTCAGAGTACGGCTTACGTGCACGTTTAACCTCCGTGGGCGACGGGGTGCCGCAAGGCGTAGAGTATCGCTCACCTGTAGGGGCAGCGCCGCTTCAGGACCGAGGGCTCGGCCTACTACGAGACGCTCCAGCACATCATCGACGGCAACACCAAGCGCATTGTCTCCGAGTGCCAGGCATACCTCGATCGCTACGAGCGCGAGGGAAGGCCTCGCTTTGCCGTCGACATCGACCGTATCGTGGGGCTGCTGGAGGGCGAGAAGTAGGGCACCTCGGCTCAGTCTCGAGCCATGCGGAGTCGCTCCGCATTTTTGAACGCCGCGCGCCCCAAATACCCGAGAAACAGGCCATGAGGTGCGGCGGCGCACTCGTGCCTGCGCGCAGCCATCTCCATCAGCGTCTACGGTGCGCTACAACATCGCGGGCAAACCGCCTGACAAGCCGAGCATTCTGATCGTTCCGTCTATGAGCTACGTTGCCGTGCGGGGCAAGGGCGATCCCAATGCCGAAGGCGGCGCGTAGCAGAGCGCGTTGCCGCTGCTCTACGGCGTTGCCTATGCCATCAAGAGGTCGAAGAAGGGCCTGCGGGAAATCGAAGGCTATTTCGACTTCGTCGTGCCGCCGCTCGAGGGCTTCTGGTGGCAAGACCGCGCCGATGGCGAGATCGATTACACGAGGAAAGACGACTTCAACTTTATCTCGTGCATCCGCCTGCCCGATTTCGTCACTTGCGATAGTTAGTGGTCGGGGACGTTCTTTAACGACTAGTCATTTAAGAACGATCCCAATGACTATGCTGCTTGCCTTCGTTATCTGACGACCTGGACGGCAAGTGCGCTCAACTGGATAAGAAAAAGCCGGGGAAAACGTCCCTGGCACTTGGAAGCCTTGCTTGCGGAAAACCAATTATTTTTAAATCATGGGCTGTGCGAAAAGGCTAGTACATGAAACGATCGCTCCAATGGCGAAGCCCCAGCCTGCGCGCCAGCCCATAGGCAAGCCACCTGAGACCACTCACTTTGCTCACCGCTGACGAAGACTTGCGACCTGGGGTTTGCGAGCTGCTCGCAGAACCCATGTTGCATATCAAGCTTTAGACTGACTCAGCCAATCACTTCTCGTCAGGCAAGTGATCTGTTCTGTACGGATGTCGCCCATCAGCTCGCAGCAGACGTCCTTGCGGGTGTGGTGCCAAACAAAGCCGCATTTTTCCTGAACGCGTTTCGATTTCTCGTTCCCGTCGAAATACCCGCACCAGATTTTGTCCAGTTTCAAGTCCTCGAAACCATGGCGGACGAGCTCTCGAACCGCCTCCGGTATCAGCCCCTTGCCCCAGAACGGGACACCGATCCAGTAGCCTATTTCTCCCTCAGTGTCCGGAATCTCCTTGTCGGACCGCGCGCCAATCATCAACCCTATGCTTCCGATGGCCCTGTTGTCTTCCTTCAGGCAAACGGCGTACGTCTCCGGCGCGGAAAACACGGTGCGGATGATTTCGGCGCTGTCGTCAACGCTCGAGTGAGGCGGCCAGCCGGCAATCGGCCCCACCCTGTCGTCCTTCGCGTATCTGTACAGGTCCTCTGCGTCCGTTTCGGCCCACGGGCGCAGTATCAGCCGCTCGGTTGCCAGTTGCATATCCATCTCCATCGACCACTTTCGATTGATGCTCAGTGCCCATTGTATTCGCTACGTTTAAACTCGGCACAGGGGATACTGGTTTTCCGTGCGAAAACGCTCATGCCGCCAAATTGAGCGACCGCCTGTACTGCAGCGGGATCATCCGCCCGAACGATCCCTTAATCCGTCGCCCGTTGCGCCAATCGGCAGAAGCCACGCGTGGACGCTAATCGCTCGAGCGAATCGTCGTCGGTTTCCGTTTAACGATTTCTTTTTCCGCTATTATCCGACCCTCGGACTTCCTCGTGATAGAAGTAGTCCACGATCACCGGATGCCCCTGGGGGACTCTGCCATAAGGCATTTCGTTGTCCACAAAGGGGCAATCGTACTTCTTGGCCATTTCCTCGGCTTTTACTTCAAGCGCTTCAAAATAGCTACGGTTGCGCTTGTTATAGATCTCATCGTAAAGCGGTACGAGATCGGGGTGTTTCTCGGCGATATAATCCAGGATCGCTTTTTTGAAACCACCCCGAAGATTGAGATTTTCGAGCCAAAACAAATCGCACCGATCCTTTACTCGCTCAAAAATCATCTCAAAATCCGTGATGCCGGGAAATACCGGGGACACGAAGCAGACCGTACGGATACCTTCGTCATACACCTGCTTCATAGCAGCGATGCGACGCTCGATGCTCGGCGCGGAGTCCATATCGTTCTTGAAGTTCTCATCCAGCGTGTTGATCGACCATGAAACGGTCACTCGTCCAAGCTTCTTCAGCAGATCGATATCCCGTACCACAAGATCGGACTTTGTGCAGATCAGAATATCTGCATCGCTGCCAATCAGCTGCTCCAGGAGTTTCCTGGTATTCCCGAATCGCTCCTCCTGTGGATTGTAGCCGTCCGTCACAGAACCGATAACCACCCGCTGTCCAGCGTATTTCTTCGGATTCTTGATTTCCGGCCAATGCTTCACATCAAGAAAGGTGCCCCATTCCTCCTTGTGTCCGGTAAAGCGCTTCATAAAGGAGGCATAGCAATACTTGCAGGCATGCGTGCAGCCTACATAGGGATTGACCGAGTAGCCGCCTACCGGCAGGCTGGACTTGGTCATGATGTTCTTTGCTTCCATCTCATTGATGAGGATTCCATCGATCACTTCCGCCATGTTCTCTGTACCTCCAGCACTCTTTCGAATTCTTCCGGCAATTCCTGGATCATGTTTTCGTCCCCTATGACAGAGACGAGGTCTTCCTTCATAAACATTGGAATGCCAAGCGCGTGCGCCTGGTCCGTCAAAGACCATGCCCACTCCGGTTCCGTATGAACCTTCCTGCTCTGCGCCCCGGTCATGGTACCGACGACGATCCAGTTGATTCCGGAAAGGTCGACCGTACCGGGATCGTCGAATAGCGGCTCAAAAGTAACGAAGAAGTGATTTGCTTTGACGTTTTTCCGAAGGGCGTCGATACGCCACAGCTCCGCTTTCCTCGTCACCGTAACGCCGAACCATGCGTTTTCCAGGTCGGTATTTAAATCCAGCAAATCGGGTCTCTTGGTCAGGAACAGGAACTGATGCTGTGGATTCTCATGGATCTTTGCAAATACCTCGTCTCGCCATTCCAGCTTCCACCCGGAGAGATCGCTCATGCCGGTAAGGAGAAAGTTCTGCGGGCGTTTCTTTTCCATCATCTTGAGCTTGCTCGGGAAGAACGCAGGATCAGCGAAGTCGTCAATCATATGCCAACGTTTCACATTGTTACGGGCATAGCAATATGGACACCCCACCGTGCAGCCGATGACGATATTCATATTCTGAATCTGATTTTTGATGCAGATGCTCATAACGCCTGCCTACCTGCCTCTCCCGTAAACACGCAATCAGCCTCCCCCACCTTGCGGGCAAAAGCCTCGATATCTTGCTTGCAAGCAGCAGGCTCGCAATCGCTCAAATCGTATGACGTGCCGCCGTTTCGATAGACGGCCCGATGGGAAAACGATCGGCTGACAAGCCCGATGCCGAGCTTCTCGCACAGGGTCATCCGTGCTCCCTTTCAACTATAATAAACAGGTGTCTATAAACAGTATCCTTGTTGATTTTCGCAGGGGCAATGAACAAACGCGTGCACCTGTCGATAAACGAACAGCTACTGGACATTGTCAAACGACTCAGATTGGGGAGGCGATGGGAGAAACCAAGATCGACCGCCGGCGGCGCTACACCCTCTCGGTCATACAGGAGTCGTTCTTCGCGCTGCTGGCCGAGGTCGGCTTCGCGAAGATGACGGTGGCGGACATCTGACGCCGCGCCGAGATCAACCGGGGAACGTTCTATCTGCATTACGAGGATAAGTACGCGCTGCTCGATGCGCTTATCGACGAGGCATTGGCAGCGGCTCCCCCGCTTGAGGGGGTTGAATCGGCAACGCTTTGCCAGCGTCCGCCGGCAGACGACGATTATCGCCTGCTTTATTCGGACAGCGACGCATACGCTCGCGTAGCCCAGCGCGTCATAGAACGCGGAGCGGAGCAGATGGTTCCCTGGGTCATGGAGAAAACAGGGCTTTCACGCGAAGACGCCTTCCTGCTCTTCGTCCACAACGTCCAGGGCAATCTGGCCGTCAACCGCCTGCTCGGCTGGAGACGAAGCCCCGAGTTCGCCCATGCCCAGGAGCTGCTCAACGCCTATTCCGAAGGGGGATTACTGGCGGTATCCGCTCTTCGCGATTCCGATAACCCATCGTGACCTGCGATTCAGGAATACCAGCCTCCGAGCCCTCTCGTTCGGAGGCTGCGGCTAAAACCTCATTGCGCGTCTACCGCTCCGCGTTACTCGCCATCTGCTCGCGCCGCCGAGAGCAGCGTGCTCAAATCGGCCTGAATCGCCTCTGCCTTGCTTCCAAGCTGCAGCGGAGCCGAGTCGCCCGAGATATTTACGCTCAACAGGTGCGCATCCGGCAGCTTTGAGGTCATGCTCCAGAACGGGAGCGTGATGATGCCAGGGGTCATCTCGCCCACGCCAAGCTCCAGCAACAGCACGCGGCAATCGCTGCGCTCGCGCACGAAGCGCTCGTATCGTCCGAGGCTCTCGCGCCACGCCGCGCCCTGCAGAAATGTGTCGTCGCGCACCCACGGTACAAGCTGCCAGCCGCAGTGCGGGCATCGGGGGACATCCTCGCTGCGGATCTCGAATCCCGCCATGCCCGCTAGCATGCGCTCGACGTAGGGGCTCGCGTCGAAGAGCTCGTCGCAGCATGGCTGCTTACATTGAAGGTACGCAAAGCTTCCCTGATAGTTGCAGATTCTCTCGGCGGGAAACGTCTTCTCGACCTGGGCGTCCACATTGGTGCTCAGGATGAAGTAGTCCTTATGGCCGATGAGGGACCGCAGGTCGAGATAGGGCTGTGAGGCAGGCTCGCGCAGCATGAAATCGATGTATCGCGCGTAGTAGGCCCATTGCTGCTCGAGGCTGGGGTAGAGGTAGTAGAAGCCGTCGAAAAGGCTCTTGAAGCCAAAGGCCTGCTGCCAGTCCTCCATTCCGGCGCGCGTCATGCCTGCGCGGTTGTAATGGTTGAACCCGGCGGCGCTCGACATGCCCGAGCCGATGCCGACGATGATGGCGTCGGCATTGGCGATAAGGCTTCGAAGCCTATCTGCTGCTCTTTCTAGAGACGGCATTGGGCGACCTCCTCAAAAGCCGGTGCCATATCGCCATTAACGAGAATGGCCTCACATGAAGTGTCGGGCGTCATGGCCTGGCTGTAGTTGAACACGATATAGGTGGCGTGCTCGCAGACGTTTGCGATTTGAGCAAGCATGCGCTTTATGACGCCGTTGCGCAGTCCCACGCCAAGCTCGAGGATGGCAACCCTGCCGTTGCGATGGGCTCGCACAAGGCGCGCAAGCTCTTCGAGCTGGGCTGCGGCGAGGGCATCTGGGTGAGCGAGACGTCGCTCGTCGATCGACGTGCGCGTGCTCCCCTCCGTCTCGAGCACGCGGTTCACATCGAACCCTGCGCGCGCAAAATGCCCGTCGATATTGCAGGTGATCACGAAGGCATCGGCGTGCTCCGTGAGACGCCGCAACGTGTTCATGAGCGGGCTGGGTTCATATTCGAGATGCTCCTTTTGATGGAACCGCTCGGCCCATCGACGTCGCACGTTTGCATCCGGGGAGCTGAGTCCCTGCAGTATGCAGCCGATGCCGTCGGCCTGGGCGAGGTCCCCGTACGTCTCCCAAAAATGATCGTCAGCGCGAAAGAGGTTGAGCCCCTCCGCCATGTCGAGCCCGTTGCTGGCGCCGATGACGATCAGATTCGCCTCGGCAAGCGCCCGGTCGATGCGAACTGCTTTCGCTGTTTCCACGCGCTACCTTCCCAACGTCTTGTGCACGTCGGCGAGCACGTCGGCGATGTCGGCGCGGATCGCCATGCCTCGGTCCTCGATCGCGCGGGGGAGAAACTGCGTCTGATTGTTTACGGCGATGTAGCTCGCTTGCGGCAACTGCGCCGTGAGGGCCCAGAACGGCTCCTGGATAAATGCAGGCGTGATGCGGCCCACGCCCAGCTCAAGGAAAAGAATCGTCTGATGCGCGTGCGCGTCGAGCCAGTCGGAGACCTTGCGGTACTGCTCCTCGTAGAGCTCGCCCTGCAAAAAGTTGCCGTAGCCGCGAACCCAGGGGAACGCCTCGGCCCCGCAGTGCGGGCAGCGCGGCACGAGCTCTGTTGGAACCTCTAAGCCGTCTCCCATGGCCTCGACCATGCGGGAGACCGGCTCGATTGCGTCCCATACGTCATCGGTGCAGCAGCGGGAACATTGGAAAAAGCGATGGTCGCCCTGGATCTCTGCCACCTTCTCCCACGGGTAGATCTTTACGAACTGCGTGTCCTGGTTAGTGGTGAGCACAAAGAAGTCCTTCTGAGCAAGGATGGCGTCGAGGTCCTTGTAGGGCTTGCGCAGCGGGGCGTTGAGCGTGGTGTCGAGGAAGGTGGCAAGATAGCCCCAGCGCGCCTCGGCGGTAGGCCAGCGATAGAATGAACCCTCGAAAGCACCCTTGAAGCCATAGCGCTCGGCGAACTTGCCGAAATGCCTGCGATAGGTCGCGTTGTCCTCGTAGTAGAAGTCGCCGCCGCCCGCCGCGGAGAGACCGGAGGCACCGCCCACAAGCACGCAATCGGCCTCATCGATCATGCGGGCAAAGTCCTCGATCTGCCGGTCGTAGGGTTTAGGCTCGCAGTCACTCAGGTCGTAGGGCGTGCCACCGCCGCGGTAGGCTGCCTGATGGGAAAACGACCGGTTGGTGAGTTCGACGACGAGTTTCTCGTAAAAAGTCATGCAAAGCTCTCTTTCGGCTACAATGAACAGGTGTCTATAAAAAGTATCAATGTTGATTTGCGTGAGAGCAATGAACAGCTTTGAGGCGCTGTCGATAAACAAACGTCTGCCGGGCATTGTTGAGCGTTGCAATTGGAGGAGCCATGGAAGCGGGGAAGATCGATCGTCGCCGACGCTATACGCTTTCGGTCATACGGGAGGCGTTCTTTGCGCTGCTGGCCGAGGTCGGCTTCGCAAAGATGACGGTGGCGGATATCTGCCGCCGCGCGGATATCAACCGCGGTACGTTCTATCTGCATTACGAGGATAAGTTTGCGCTGCTTGATGTGCTTATCGATGAGGCTCTGGCGGCGGCACCTCCGCTCGAGGGGGCGGAGTCGGGGGCCCTTTGCCAGCGGGCACCGGCAAACGATGACTATTATCTGCTCTACTCGGATGACGACGCGTACGCCCGCGTGGCGCAGCGCGTCATCGAGCGCGGGGCAGAGCAGGTCGTTCCCCAGATGATGGAGAAGACCGGGCTTTCGCGCGAGGACGCTTATCTGCTCTTTGTCCACAGCGTTCAGGGAAATCTCGCGGTCAACCGCCTGCTCGGTTGGAGGCGGGGACCCGAGTTCACCCATGCCCAGGAACTGCTCAGCACCTATTCCGAAGGAGGCTTGCGAGCGGTTACGACTCGCCATGATTCCTGCAGTTCATCTTGACTGCGGGTCATTTCAGGCAGGCGGCGCAGCTATGAACAAGAAGATTGCATGGCAATCAGCACTAGCGGAAATGCTTGCTGCCCTTACCAAGAGGAGTGCTGATTGCCATGCGTTGATGCTCCCGCGGACAATTCCGTCAGCCACCGCTTGCATCCATTTTGGCTAGCTCTGCATACCGAACATGGCGTTGAAGAGCGTGATCTGCTCCGGGGTGAGCTGTGCAATGCCGTTTTTATCGTTCTGCATTGGGTCCCTTTCGCTGGTGTCTCGTGCAATCGAATGTAGCGCGAGTACATGAATAGGGGCGCATTCCCTCAAGCGCGTATAGAACAATTATTAAACGCAGAAAAATAACTGAAAACAAATTAATCCGCGTTAAAATATTGTCAAACAGAAGTTCATGAGGGAAGGTTGCGTATGCGTCGCAAGGCAGACGAGCTCCTTAGGGAATGGCGAGACAGGGCTGATGGAAAACCTTTGCTGGTCAAAGGCGTGCGCCAGTGTGGCAAGACCTATCTGCTCAGAACGTACGCTCAGGATCTTTTCGAATCGGTTGTCTACGTTAATCTTGAGAACGACCGGTCGGCGCGAGCGGATTTTTCGGGCGGTCTTGACCCTCATTCGATCGTACGCGCGATCGAGGCTCGTACGGGACAGCGTATCGTGCCTGGCAAAACCTTACTGTTCATTGACGAGATCCAGGCATGCGAGGAAGCGCTTACTTCCCTTAAATACTTTTGCGAAGATGCTCCCGAGTATTACGTTGCGGCTGCTGGGTCGCTTCTTGGGGTTGCCATTAACCATCAGTCGTATTCGTTCCCCGTCGGAAAGACCGACTTGATCGAGATGACTCCACTCGATTTCGAGGAGTTTCTCTGGGCGATGGGGAACGATCAGCTGGTCGACGAGATACGCTCGTCATTCGAGTTAATGGGTCCTCTTGCGCCAAGCCTTCATGATAAGGCGCTTGGGCTCTATCGGCAGTATCTTGTTGTTGGCGGAATGCCCGAGGCGGTCCAAACGTACATCGATGATCAGTCAATCATTGATGTGGCCGAAAAGCATCGGATTATTCTCGACGGATACTCCGCCGACACTAATAAATATGCTGATGAGCGCTTGAGCGCAAAGACGCGTGCGTGCTTCGATTCCATTCCACAGCAGCTTGCCAAAGAGAATCGTAAATTTCAATACAAGGTAGTGCGAGCGGGGGGCAATGCGTCTCTCTTTGGAGATGCTCTCGACTGGCTTGTATTGTCGGGTACGGTGGCGCGCTGCAGCCTAGTCGGGCAGATCGAAAGCCCTTTAGAGGCCTTCGTTAACCCTTCTGCTTTTAAAATCTATCAGGCGGATACAGGGCTGCTCGTCTCCAAGGCCGGTGCTCAACGCGCCGATATTCTTGCCGGCATCGGCGGCACATTCATGGGTGCACTTACCGAAAACTACGTCGCCCAACAGCTTTCAGCCATGGGCTATCCGCTGCATTATTGGGCGCGAGATAATCGTGCGGAAATCGACTTTGTAGTAGAGAAGCAGGGATGCTTGTCTGCGATTGAAGTCAAGGCGGGAGAGAACACAAGATCTCGAAGCCTGTCCTCACTTAAAAAGACCCATCCGGGCGTACGCCTTATCAGGCTATCGACTAAGCCCTTTGGAATGAATGATGGGCTTATGTCTGTTCCACTTTATGCGGCATTTTGTCTATAGGGATGATGCTGGTGTAATGCATGGGGCCCAGGGCACAGCGTTTACTGCGCTCCGGGCCCCGCTGCTTTGTAAAACCATGACGGTTTGGTCGCCGTTGTTTTAGTCAAACAGGCTCGGCATGTCGTTTTCTTTCATGAAGGCACCGGCAGAGGGGAGGCTCTGCGCGGTGAACTTTTCGGCCGAGACGCCGGCGCCAAGGATTTCCTCGGTCGTGCCGACAGTGGTGACCGAGCGGCCCTTCTTGGCCGTAAAAGCCTGAACGCCCTGCGTGTTGGTGGTCGTCTTGGTCTTGAGCAGCGAGGTGTTGAAGTTCATCAGACGGTAGTCGCTCGAGACCAGCGCGATGTCGCGATCTGTGTTGAGCACCTGCGCATACAGCAGCTTGCTGCCGCCGTAGATGGCGTTCTTCAGGCGCTTGCGGTTGGTCTTGGTGACGTATCCGGCAAGCGCGACGCGCACCACGCGGCCGTTCTCAAAGACAAACAGAGCGTCGGCCTTATAGTCCTCGGGGTCGATGACCCAAATCACGCACTCGTCGGGTTCCATCTCAAGATCGGTCGGCAGGTACGAGCCCAGCTGGGCCGACTTGGTGTCCTCAAACGCCGCAACCTTGCACTTGTACACCTGGCTCTTGTTGGTAAAGACCAGCAGCTCGTGGGTGTTGGAGGACGGGAACTCGATAAAGGGTTTGTCGCCGTCCTTGTACTTGAGCGTGGTCGCCTTCTTGAGCACGCGGTCCGTCATCTTCTTTAGGTAGCCATCGCGCGAGAGCATGATGGTCACCGGGTACTCCTCGACCTCGGGCTCCAGGCTCACCTCGACGACCTCATGGGGCTCAATCCTGCCCGTACGGCGCGGCATCACATACTTCTTGTTGACCGCAGCCAGCTCGTCGCTGATGACCTTCTTGATGTTCTCCTCGCTGGAGAGGATCTCCTCAAGTTCGGCAATCTCGCCCTCAAGCTTGGCAATGTCCTTGGTGCGGTTGAGGATGTACTCCTCGTTGATGTTGCGGAGCTTGAGCTCGGCAACAAACTCGGCCTGGGTCTCGTCGATGTCGAAACCCTTCATAAGGTTGGGCACGACCTCGGCCTCGAGTTTGGTGCCGCGGATGATGGCGATGGCCTTGTCGATGTCGAGCAGAATCGCCTCGAGGCCGTGCAGCAGGTGCAGACGCTCGGACTTTTTTCCCAGGTCAAAGTTAATGCGGCGACGCGTGGACTCAATACGCCACTTGACCCACTCGTGCAAGATCTGGCGCACGCCCATAACGCGGGGATAGCCGTCGACCAGCACGTTGAAGTTGCACGAGAATGAATCCTGCAGCGTGGTCGAGCGATAGAGCTTAGCCATGAGCTTGTCGGGGTCGACGCCGCGCTTAAGGTCGATGGCAATGCGCAAGCCCGAGAGGTCGGTTTCGTCGCGGATGTCAGCAATCTCCTTGACCTTGCCCTCTTTGGAGAGCTTAACGATGCGCTCGATGATGACATCGGTCTTGGTGGTGTAGGGGATCTCGTACACCTCGATGATGCGCTCTTCGGGGATCCAACGCCAGCGGGAGCGAATCTGGAAACTGCCAAGGCCGGTCTCGACGATCTTTTCCATCTCCTCGCGGCGGTAGATGATCTCGCCGCCGGTCGAGAAGTCGGGCATGGGCATGTACTCGAGCAGGTCGCAGTCGGGGTCCTTCAGGTAGTGCATCGTGGCGGTGCAGACCTCGTTGAGGTTGAAGCCGCAGATATCGGACGCCATAGCGACGCCGATGCCCTTGTTGGCCGAGACGAGGATGTTGGGGAACGTGGTGGGCAGCAGGCGCGGTTCCTTCATGGCGCCGTCGTAGCTGTCGACGAAGTCGACCGGGTCCTTGTCGATGTCCTTGAAGATCTCGGCGCTAATGGGGGAGAGCTTGGCTTCGGTATAACGCGAGGCGGCGTAGCTCAGGTCGCCCGAATAATACTTGCCGAAGTTGCCCTTCGACTCAACGAACGGCGCGAGCAGTGCCTCGTTGCCGGTGGCCAGGCGCACCATCGTCTCGTAGATCGCGGCATCGCCGTGTGGGTTGAGCTTCATGGTCTGGCCCACAATGTTGGCGCTCTTCTGGCGCTCGCCCTTGAGCAGACCCATCTTGTACATGGTGTAGAGCAGCTTGCGGTGCGAGGGCTTAAAGCCGTCGATCTCGGGGAATGCACGCGAGACGTTGACGCTCATAGCGTAGGGCATGTAGTTGACCTCGAGCGTCTGCGTGATCGGCTGATCGGTGACCTCGGAGTGCAGGCCGATGACGTTCTCGGCGTTGACCTGTTTTTTCTTTGGCTGGTTCTTCGTCTTCTTCTTTGCCACGATTTCCTCTTGAACTTCTTATGGGCCGTCGTTATCGATTTGCTGCTACTGCAGGTCCAGTTGGTCCAGGTATTCCTTGCCGTGCTCGGAGATGTGACGCTTGCGGCCCGCCTCGTCGTTACCCAGCAAAAGGTTGAACATGGTCTCCATCTTGGTGACGTCCTCGGGCTCCACCTTGATCAGGCGGCGCGTCTCGGGGTTCATGGTGGTGAGCCACATCATGTCCGGATCGTTTTCACCAAGACCCTTGGAGCGGTTGATGGAACACTTCTGGTCGCCAATCTCTTTAAGGATGCCGTTTTTCTCGAGCTCGGTGTAGGCAAAGTAGGTCTTCTCTTTGCAGTTGATCTCGTAGAGCGGCGACTCGGCGATATACACGTAGCCTTCGTCGATAAGCGTGGGCACCAGGCGATAGAGCATGGTGAGCACGAGCGTGCGGATGTGATAGCCGTCGACGTCGGCGTCTGTACAGATGATGACCTTGTTCCAGTTGAGGTTGTCCAGGTCGAAGGCACCGAGGTTCTTGATCCGCTTGTCCTTGATCTCCACACCGCAGCCCAGTACGCGCATGAGGTCCATGATGATGTCGGACTTAAAGATGCGCGGATAATCCTCCTTCAGGCAGTTGAGGATCTTGCCTCGAACGGGCATAACGCCCTGGAACTCGGCATCGCGCGACGTGCGGATGGCGCCTGCTGCCGAGTCGCCCTCTACGATGTAGATCTCGCGACGGTTCTTGTCCTTGGAGCGGCAGTCGATGAACTTCTGCACGCGGTTGGCCATGTCGGTCTTCTGCTGCAGGTTGGTCTTGATACTCTGGCGCGTCTTTTCGGCGTTCTCGCGCGAGCGCTTGTTGATGAGCACCTGCTCCATGATCTTGTTGGCGGCGTCTTTGTTCTCGATCAGGTAGGTCGAGAGGCGCTCCTTAAAGAATGCCGTCATGGCCTGCTGGATAAAGCGGTTGTTGATGGCCTTCTTAGTCTGGTTTTCGTAGGACGTCTGGGTGGAGAAGCAGTTGGTCACCAGCACCAGGCAGTCCTGGACGTCCTGCCATTTGATGCCGCTCTCGTTTTTGTTGTACTTGCCCTGTTGCTTAATGTAGGCATCGATGGCGCTGGTCAGAGCACTGCGGGCCGCCTTCTCGGGCGAACCGCCGTTCTCGAGCCAGGAGGAATTGTGGTAGTACTCCTGCATCATGAAAGTGCGCGAGAAGCACATACAAGCAGTGATTTTTACGTTGTAATCGGGCAGGTCCTCGCGATCGCGACCGCGACGGTCGGCCTCGATAAAGAAGGGCTCGGTGAGGTAGTCGGTACCGACCTTCTCGAGCACGTAGTCCTCGATGCCCTTGGGATAGCAGAAGTCCTCTTCGGAGAACTCGCCGTCGTCGCCCTCGATGCGCAGGCGGAAGGTCACGTTGGCGTTGACCACGGCCTGGCGGCGCATGGTCTCGCGATACCAATCGTGGGGGATGCTGATGGAGGTAAAGACCTCAAGATCGGGGCGCCATTTGATGGTGGTGCCGGTACGGTTCTCGTCGCTGGGCTCAATCTCGAGTGCCTTCTTTTTGGCGCCGACGACCTTGCCCTTCTTAAAGTGCAGGGAGTACTTGTTGCCGTCGCGCCAAACCGTGACGTCCATGTACTCGGAAGCGTACTGGGTCGCGCAGGAGCCCAAGCCGTTGGTGCCGAGCGAGAAGTCGTAGTCGCCGCCCTGGTTGTTGTTATACTTGCCGCCGGCGTAGAGCTCGCAAAAGACGAGCTCCCAGTTAAAGCGCTTCTCGGAAGGGTTCCAGTCGAGTGGGCAGCCGCGGCCATTGTCCTCTACCTGAATGGAGCCATCGCGAAAGGCGGTAAGGGTGATGAGCTTGCCGTAGCCCTGGCGTGCCTCGTCAACGGCGTTGGACAGGATCTCGAAGGCGGCATGCGCGCAACCGTCGAGTCCGTCCGAGCCAAAGATGACGGCAGGGCGCAGGCGTACGCGCTCCTCGTCCTTGAGCTGGCGGATACTGTCGTTACCATAGTTTGCGGTGTTTTTTGCCATACTCGCTCTCTCGGTGCTCCTTTGCTGCGTTTAAGTCATATAGATAGTCAAGGTAGCATAGCCCAGCCCATAGGCGATTCCACCTAACACGAAATCCATCGAACAATCGTTCGGAGTCTGATGGAGATTCGTTTACTCGGACAAAACCGAGTCGGTTCTGTCCGAGTAAGTTTGAAGGCGGCTGGAGGCGCCCTACCTTGTTTGCGGATGGATCGAATCGAACATTGGGACAGACGTCTCGTTTTATGGGCCACGGGCGTGCGTGTGCGAGTCCCTTTGGCCCATAAGGAACGCTGGCGGGTCGTTATTTGGGCCACGGGTCACTTCGCCGGCGCTGCTTCTTGCCATACGCTCATAGTGGAAGCCGATGCCACGGAGTCGACTTGCGATTCGGGCAACGGATGAGCGGCAAGCCGAAAGGAGCGGTGAGGATGATGAAGCCCATGACAAGGAAGCTGCTGTTAGGAATTCCCACCGTGACGCTTTCGGCTGTGTTGGCGTGTACACTTGCCGGCTGCGGCGGTAATGCGCCGAGTGGCTCGGGCGGGAGCGCACCTGTGCAGGAGAAGTCCAAGAAGGCCAAGGCCTATGAGTCGCAGACGGTCGAGGTGGCTGGCATTACCTATGAGTCGGTGGCTCACGGTACGTTCTATCGCGGTGATGCCAAGAAGCAGGATGGCTTTTACCTGCACATCAAGATTACCAACAACAACACAAAGAACAGGACGTTCAGTTCCTTTAACGTGCATGCTGCCCAGGGTGATCTTGAGGCAGGCGACCCGTTGTTTACTTCCGGCAAGGCGGCCGTGCTCGACTACGTTGCAAGCGAGGCTCCCGATGAGCTTCACGAGGGCATCGATCTTTCCAAGAGGCCAGATATCGGCCCGGGCGAGACCGTTGAGTACGTGTATTTCTGGGCGCCCAAGACGGCGTACTACGGGCCCATCACTGTCGAGTTCGTAGACGCTTACGCCCCCGCCAAGAATCATGAGGCCATGCACTTTGACACCACGGGATGCGAGACCAAGGAGTTCAAGGCGGCCGGCGACGTGGCCGATTCTGGCGAGAAGGCAGATTTAACGGGCATCGACTGCGCATCGTACAGCATCGAGGCCGCCGATGGGTACACGCTGGATTCGTCCGACGAAGAGTGCGAAAAGGCAAACTTCTTCCACGACGAGACTGGAGGACGCCTGAACATCAGCATCTTCCCGCGCTCGCCGGAGGAAGAGGTTGCAAGCCTAGAGCAGGTTTACGAAGGCAAAGAGACGACAACCGACCAGGTCGAGTACAACGGCATAACGTGGCTGCGCTTTACCGGTCCCGACAACGGCCATACGCTGTTTGCGACGGCTCCCGCAACGGGTGAAACCGTCCGCGTGTCGATCGGCTGGAAGATCGACTGGGATGCCGCCGTGCCCATGATGGAGGCTCTGAAGCTCAAGTAGCGCCGCGATTCTCACGTCAGGCGACTCAGGGCTGGCTTCGGGTACCCGAGGCCAGCCCTTTTTGGTGTTCGATGAGCCGAGTCGACGTCTCTCACAAAAGTAACTGGGAGCTAGCGAGGCCTATCCGATTTGACCTCATTGGCGGTGTCGGTTTCGAGCGCCGTGCGGCGGGCGCTGTAGGCGACGAGGCCGGCGCCTGCCGCGGCGAGTGCTGCAGCGGCTGCCGTAAGGGGAGCGTTGACATCGCCCGTGCCCGCAAGCGCGCCCGCTTTTCCGGAGCGCTTGTTATTGCCGTGGTCCTTGCCGCTGCCGGAGCTGCTGCCACCACCGGAGCTGCTTCCACCGGAACCGCCGCCACTCGAGCCTCCATCGCCGTCCGCCGTCATCGGGGCGTCGTGAAGTCCTGTCGTATCCGCGCTGTCGCATACGCCGACCTGAACTTCTGAGCGTTCGCATGCCGCGTCGGACACATGAAGTTCGTGCAGTACGGCACCCAGCGCCGAGTTTGCGCCGGGTCGGATTTCCTCGAGCGTCACGGGGTCGAGCGCCACCAGATTACGTGCCTTCGCATACAGCGTTACGCGTTTGCCCACTTCGTCGCTCCAACTCTCGGGGATGGCGAAGCTCATGCGGAACTGTGCCGTGCAACCCGGTGCCAGCACGGCGTTGCCGTTGTCGGCTACCAACGGGTGCGTCGCAAAATGTTCGCCCAGCGTCTCGAGTGCGTACTTCACGTGTGCCATGTCGTTGGCCGAAGCGTCCTCGGCAAGCTCTGGATCGTAGATCGATGCCATACGTGCGTTCACTCCGAATCCGATGGATGCGCTGGAGAACGGCTGGCTAAAGCCCTCTCGATACAGATCGATCGTGCCGGCGGTCAGCAAGGTGTTGCCGTCGTTTCGCACCGTGACCATGAAGGATTCGCCTGCTGCTCCGGGCACCACTGCGCCCGAGGTGGCGACCGCGCCCGTCGGAGTGGCACATGCCACCAAGGGTACTTCGATGCCGTGCAGCTCTGCCTCGCTCTTCTCCGCGCTCACAATGTGCGTGGCGAGCGCGGAGAGCATGCCTCCCGACGTCAAAAATGTCGTTATCTGATCGACGGGATGGTCCAGCTCGCACATCACGAACGGCTCCGTGAACAGATCGCGTGCCAAGGTGCTGGCGAAGATGCGGAAGTGCTTGCCCATCACTGCTACCGGGTTGCCTTCTTCGTCGTAGGTTTGTCCAACCTTGCCATCGGTGTTCTCCACATAGAGCACGCACCTGCCGTTGTTGCTTACGCTAAACGATGCCGGGCCACAGCCTGCGGCACCCACGGGCTGCGTTCCAAATGCCGATGCGCCTCGCGTCCAAGTAATATGCTGCAGTTGCTCGTTGACGGTTGCCAAAAAGCCCGTGTGCTGCGGCCATGGCACCGCACGGGGCACCGCGGCGTCCGGCGGCATAACGCCCCAGCCCGCAATGGACTGGCCGATCACGGCGTACGATGCGCAGCCGCAACCGTCTGCGGTCTCGTACGCAACGGGCACCACCATTTTGCCGTTGATGGTTTCGGGTGCGCCCAGCTCGATGCTCGACGGTGCTTGCGGAAAGCGGAGGACCTGACGGAACGTGAGGCTGTCGCCCGAAACGTCCGACCACAGGGTGAAACATTCCAGCGCAACCTCAGCCTCGCTGCCGAGCGCCTTTTCTGCGGTGGTTCCGCGGCGGTGGAGGTAGGCGCCCGACAGACGTCCGTCGACCAGCGTCTTGCCCACCGTGATATGCGGGCACTGCAGGCAATGGTAGCCATCCTCCTGAAGGCGGCCGCGCGAGATGCTGCGCCATGACGTATGCGACACCACGCGGATCTCGTCATTACTTATGCGCAGGCGCACGACGGACAGTATGCCGGCTGTGCTCGCCGTATCGAAAAGGGTGTTGTCGCCGTCGCGGCGCTCGCCCGAGACCAGCAACACGTAGGCGTCCCGGTTTCCCCTCCCGTCCGTATATTCCACCACGTCGAAGTCGTAATCGTATATGCCGTCGCGCTCCACGTCGCCCTCGCCAAACCCAAGGGGGAAGTCCACGGGCGTGGGGGCAGACCACGTGCCGTTCGCCTTTGTGTGCACTACCAGGCGCGAGCGGCCATTGTCGCCGTAGCGCACCGAGGCGATACGGAATAGGCACTCCACGCCGGCGATCATCGTTAGCCTCATGTGAGCTTCGCTGAGCACGCCGGAAAACAGCACACTGTCGCTCGAGGGTTTGATACCGCCACGCTCGTCCTCCGACACGCCGGCAGAATTGGCGTTGGGGTCCGCAACGGCGTTCGTCGCCTGAACGATGTAGGTATACTCATACATCGGCGCGGCGTTTTCGTCGTTCTCTATCAGTGCGTGGACGAAATGCTCGACCTGTCCCGTGTCGTCGCTCTCTGCATCCGCCTCGAGCTCAATGCGCGTGACCGCTTGATCCCAATCGCGCACGACAGGCGCAACGTTTGCGGCAGTGGCATAAACCTCGGCGCGTGCGAGCAGCTCGGCGTTGGTGACGATGGTGGCCGATGCGATAAATTGCGGCACGCCGCCCGCCTTGATGTCGCCGGGCGTGCCGAAGCAGGCATCCAGCGTGTAAGGCGTATCTCCGCCCAATGCGAGTTCAGAGCGCTGGAGTACATACTGGTCGCCGTTGTTCACCGACATATTCCACGAATCGAGGAGTGTGGGCCACGATCCCGACCAAGCTTTGGTGGTCCACTTGAACATGACGAACTGGAGTATCACATCGACATCGACGTCTGCACCTACGCGCAGTCGCGGAAGCTGGTGTCCATCCGCCTTCTCGTACCCAATGAACAACGTGAGGGATGCGGCGCCGCGCACGGCAGACGAGGCGACGCCTGCAACGCCGGCTCCAAAGGTGACGGCAAGCCCGATCTGGATGGTGAAAGAGCCCGACGTGTTGGAATAGTCGAGCGAAATGTTCTTGAAAAACGCCGCGCCGCTGCCGTGCGTGTGGGCGCCCACGGCGAGCGCCAGTTTTGCCAGCACCCAGGGGTTGACGTTTAGGAAAAACGGCACCGGTCCCAGGGTAAACTGCTCAGTCCAATTGAGGTCGGTTCTTACTTGGAAGAGGGCCTTAATATTGCCATATGCGGGATCGTTGTTGTCACCCCAGGTTTTGCCCACCCAGTCGTAGGCGAGCGATCCGTACAGCTGCGTGGCGATATCCATCGTGAACAGCAGTGTGCAGTGATGGCGAAGCAGCTTGGTGTTCCTTGGATCGGTACCCGAACCGGCACTCATGCTCTTGTACTGATTCCACTTCCCCTCCATCTCGTCGAGGTAGCGGTTTGCCTGCTTGGCGCCCGACTCACGCGGTGACTTCTTCCAGTACTCCGGATCCGGATTGCCCGAATCGTTCATATAGCTGGCTGGTTTGTATCCTCCGCCAAACAGTACGTACCCGGCAAACGAGAAATCGAACAGAATGGGGAACGAGGGCATCCAGCAGGTGAACTTGTTGCCGCCGATGCCGGGAAACGCCGCTGGGAAATCAAACGGAGTGATCTCTTGGTCCATAGTGGTGGGAATGATGGTGGTCGAGCCCGATTCCGACTTTGCGGCCGGCGCGGTGACAACGGCCATGGGGGAGGAGAGCGTGTAGGTCTTGCCCTGATAGTCGAGGACAAAGCGCAGCTTGCACCCTTCTTCCAGAAGGCCCGATGCCGCGTCGAGAAACTTGTCTTCGAGTGTGAACGTTGCCAGATTATCCGAACCCGATGCGCTGGCCTTGATCTGACCGATCTGCGTGACGGTTTCGGGCGAGCTGCCCGCGGCGGGCGTCACTTTGTTGATGCGCAGCGTTGCCTGTCCACCCTGTGGCAGATGTGCCTGCACGGTAAAGGCGTGCGTATCGGGCTGCTCGTTTGCCGTGTCGTTCTTCGGCAATGCCATGAACGTGGCTTCAGCGTATTGGATGTCCCATTCGTCGAATGTGAGCTGGCGAAAGTACGGCTCGCCGTCAGAAAGCGGACGCGTGGGCGCGGTTATGGCGGTGCCGCCCTGGATACGCGCAAGGGGAATCTCGACATCGCGGTAGCCCGCCATGCTAATGGAGATGCCGCCGTTAAAGTCGTACGCGTCGAGAAGCGTCGCCTCGTCTACGTAGCCTTCCGAAAGCGGCGCGACCTCAAAGATGGCCGTGCCTTCGTCATCGGTAGTGGCGGTGAGCTGCTTGCCTGCGGCATAGCGCGACGTGAGCGTGACCTGCGCTCCCTTGATGGGCATATTCTTGTTGGCGACGTCGACCACGACCACACCAAACATGGTGCGCGAGAGAACGAGCACCCTGAAGGGGTCTTTTTCGTCGGCATAGGCTTCGGTGGGCGCGAACGGCAGCAGGAAGGCATTTTCGCTTCCCGGCACGCGAGGCAACATGATGCTCGCTAGCGAGGACGCTCCGGCAACAAGTAACGAACGGCGATCAAGCATCTTGGGCTCCCATCCCGCAAATATCGGTGGAAATAATCCAATTTTGCGAGAAGGCGCCCCGTGGCGGTAGTGCCGTTCAAGGGTCAAAATGTCCAAATTGATCGAGCGAAGCGTCGGGTTCCGGAACGTGTTCGATGCGCTTGGCAGCCCGGTCGCTAACGCAACATATGCGCGACCAGCTCCGCGCGCGTGCCGATGCCAAGCTTGGCGTATACGCCGGATAGGCGGTTTTTGACGGTGCCCGGCGATACTCCCATATGGCGTGCGATTTCGACGTTGGTCCACCCGCGGCAGGCGAGCATGGCCATGGTGAACTCCGTGGTCGTTAGATCGTCGGCCACGTCCTCGCCCGAATCGGGGTTGTGGATGCGCCGCCAGCCGTAGCTGAATCGATACGTAATCTCGATGATGCGTGCGAAATCGTCAGGGTATTGCGATTTTAGGCATGCCTCGATGAGTCCCTGCAAAAGGCCATGGTGTTCGCCGATGAGTTCGATAAGGCCGTCGGGGCGCGCAATGTCCCAAGCGGTTCCGAAGTGTGCCTTTGCGGCGTCGATGTCCTTGAGGCTCATGCATGCCATGGAAGCTGCCAGGTGCAGGAACAGTTCCGAGATCGGATAGCTTCCCTGTTTCATGATCAGGGCGTTTTCCGCCATGCCCAGACTGCGGCCATATTCGCCGCGCAGGTACAGGGCATGCGCCATCACGTAGCTGGCGAACAGGCGCAGGCCTTCGGGCAGATGCGCCGCAAGTGGATAAAACTCTTCGGCAGAATACGGGGAAGGCAAGTGCAGCAGGACACTCGCGGCCGAGGCGAACAGGATATGCGTGGCGTGGATGGCGGGTGATTCCTCGCCGGCCGGCGTATCGAGGATGCCAGCAAGGCACCGGCGGGCGTCGGCGATACGGTTGAGCGACAGACTGGCGTATCCGCAGATAAAGCATGCGGAATAGCGTAGCGCTGGATCGGTGGCGTCAAGATAGGGGCGCGCCGTCTTGGCAGCGAGGGCGGCCTGTCCGCGAAAGTACAGCGCTTCTGCCGTGGCAATGGCGCGCGAATCGGGGTCGGAAATGCCTGCAACCGCAGCGTCAATCTGCCCCGGCGCAAAGGCGGTGCACATCAACGGCATGGGGACGCATGGGTAGCCATCGCAGTCCATCTTCCATCTCCCAACAGCTGGCAACAATAGCAGCAATTGTACTCCTGTTGCTCGGGACTGGAATTTGTTGGTATCGTCTACGATTATGCCGAACGTATAAAGGGAGGTCCCCGGCATCTGCCGCGTGTGCTACGACCTCACGCCCAAGCCCGTCGGCACCGTTGAGTGGGAGTAAGCTTCTACTCTTTTGGACGAATTGCATTGACGGAGAAGGGGGTCCCGTGCAAACGTGTGCGGGACCCCCTTTCGTTTTACTGCTCGGTTAACGCTGCGGATCGTTTTGGAAGGGTTACGAGCATGGTCGTTCCGCGCTCCGAGCTCTCTTCGACCTCGATGGAGCCGCCGTGAAGCGCGGCGATCTCCCAGACCAGCGCAAGCCCCAGCCCCACACCGCCATATGCCCTGCTGCGCGATTTGTCGACGCGAAAGAAGGGCTGAAAGATGCTCGTCTGGTATTGCTCGGGAATGCCCGGCCCTTGGTCACGCACACGTAGCAGCACACGGTCGTCTTCGGTGCGGGCGTTGATTTGCACGGTCGAGTTGGGCGCGCTGTAACGTATGGCATTCTCAGCCAGGTTGAACAGTAGCCGATAGATCAACGTGTCGCTGCCGATCGTCTGCGCGTCGCCCTCGCTTGCAAGCGTGATGTCTTTTTGCTCGGCAAGGGGCGCCAGGTCGGTGAGTACTTCTTCGATCATCGGCGCCAAGTCAATCGCATCGTTGCAGGGGACGCTGCGCAGCTCGCTCATCTCGAGCAGGGTCTTTGTCATGTGCGTCATTCGCTCGGTCTGCTCCTGCAGCAGCCGGAGCAGGCTCGCTGTATCCGCATCGGCGTCGGGGTGCTCGGCGCAAAACAGCTCAACCTGGGCTTGCATGAGCGCAAGTGGCGTGCGCAGCTCGTGCGCCGCATTGCCCGTAAACTGTTTTTGTGCGGAAAATCCCTCGTCAAGGCGGGAAATCATGTCGTTAAACGATGCGCTGCAGCGCCTGAGTTCAGAGGGCACGTCCTCGCTGATCTTTGTGTCGGCGAGGTTGTCGGGCCGCACGCTCTCGACTTGCGCCGCAAAGGAGCGCAACGGCTGCAGCGCATGTCCGCTCACAAAGTAGGCCAGCACGCCACCGAGCAGCGTCACCGCCGCGGTTATGCACCAGCTCGTCGCGCTAAACGATGCTTGGGCGTCACTCACGACGATGGTCAGCTCGTCATCGAGCTCTTTGCTTGCCGGGTCAAATGAGCTGGGCGATGCGGTCTCCACCTTGCTGTGCGCCGACGCTTCTGCACCAATCGAGTCCATGTAGCGCATGCCGGAGTAACCAACCAGGCAATTCATAAGTACGCAGGTCGAACATACCAGCAGGGCCGTCATTAACGTGATGCGCCACTGCAGCGACAGCCGCTTCATTTGCCGTCCTCCATAACGTAGCCTTCGCCGATTCGGTTGCGGATGGGGTCGTGCCCCAACGCGCCGCGCAGCTTTTTGCGCAGCGACGAGATATGAACGCGGGTTGCGTTGCTAAAGCTGTTTACGCTGCTATCCCATACGTGGTCGATGAGCTCCTCCTGGCTCACCGGCCGTCCCTGGTTAAGCATCAGGTATTCCAAGATGCCGGTCTCCTTGCGCGTGAGGGATAGAACCTCGTCGCCTACGGAGGCGGCGCGTGCTTTAGTGTCAAAGTTCAGCGGTCCGCAGGCCAGGACGACATCGCTTTGCGTAAAGCGTCTGAGCGTGAGGCTGCGTATGCGTGCCGCCAGCTCCTCAAGATGGAACGGCTTGGTGAGGTAGTCGTTGGCGCCCGCATCGAGCCCCGCTACCTTGTCGGAGACCTCGCCACGTGCCGAGAGCACGAGCACCTTGGTCTCGCAATCAGTTGTTCTGAGTTGCCTGAGCACGGTCATGCCGTCGACATGGGGGAGATTGAGGTCGAGCACGACAAGATCAAATGTCTCGACATCGAGCAGATCGAGGGCTTGCTGCCCGTCGTAGCAGCAGTCGACGCTATAGGCCAAGTTGCGCAGGCTGCGTGCGATCGCATCGCACAGCGCCCGCTCGTCCTCGACGACCAAGATGCGCATAACGTTCTCCTTGCATAGTCATTCACGCTTAACACGGATTTTATAGTCGGTATGGTCCAATGGGTCGCGAAACGAAAGGAGTGGTCAGATTGTTCAAAGCGATTAAGCCTGTGGCGCAGGTGGCTTTGCTGATCGTTGGGGTAGCCATGGTTGGCTTTGGAATTATGCGCGGCGAGGCAGATGCCGTGTTGGCCAAGGCAATCAGGCTGTGCTTGGAGTGTATCGGAATTGGATAAAAGAAAAAACACTGCATCGCATCTTTTGGCGAGATTTCGTGGATTGATTCAGGCGGCAGCGACGCTTGCGACCAATATTCACCTGCCTAACTTTGCCAAGGGCGGCATCTACCAGGGAGCGGGCAAAGCCGTCTGCGTGCCGGGGCTCAATTGCTACTCGTGTCCGGCGGCTTCGGGCGCGTGCCCCATCGGGTCGTTTCAGTCGGTGGTGGGTTCGTCTAAGTTCAGCTTTTCGTATTACGTCACCGGAACGCTCATTCTAATCGGCGTGCTGCTGGGACGTTTTGTATGCGGCTTTTTGTGCCCGTTTGGATGGCTGCAAGAGCTTCTGCATAAGATTCCCGGCAAAAAGCTCTCCACGAAAAAGCTCAAGCCGCTCACGTACATCAAGTATGCCGTGCTGCTGTTTGCCGTGGTGCTGCTGCCCGTCTTGGTGGTCAACGATGTGGGCATGGGCGACCCGTTCTTTTGCAAGTACATCTGCCCGCAAGGTGTGCTCGAGGGCGCGATTCCGCTGTCCATCATGAACGTGGGAATCCGCTCCGCGCTGGGAAAGCTCTTTACCTGGAAGCTCGCGATCCTCATTGTGGTTGCGGTGCTGAGCGTGCTGTTCTATCGCCCCTTCTGTAAATGGGTTTGCCCCCTCGGTGCGTTTTATGCGCTCATGAACAAGGTGTCGTTACTGGGGATCCAGGTCGATCATTGTAAATGCGTCTCGTGCGGCAAGTGCGCCAAGGTGTGCCAGATGGACGTGGACGTTACGCGTACGCCCGACCATGCCGAGTGCATTCGTTGCGGCAAATGCGTGGGCGCGTGCCCCGTCGATGCTATTAGCTTTCGCTACGGGCTGGGTGTGACGGGTGACAAACCCGCGCAGTCCACGCAAGCCTGCGAAAACAAATAGGTACCTATATAAGTTTCGATATAAACGGAGGAACCATGAAACTGTCAAAAATTGCGGCTCTGTTGATGCTGCCCGTGCTGGCGCTGACTCTCGCGGCGTGCTCTGCCCCCAAGGGCGACGCGAAGGATGCCACGAGCGGCGATGCGCAGATTGCCGAGCTTGTGGCACAAAAGCCGTCGAGCGCCGAGGAGGCGGCCAAGCTGTACCGGCAGCTGCTGCAAAAGGAAAACGAGATCTTTGCGAGCGATAACGCCCTATGGGAAAAGGTGTTCCTTGCGGCCAACAAAGACACTCCCATGATTGAGGACGGCAAGAACTACGGTGACTTCTTGCTCGATACCATCGAGGGCGCCAAGGATCAGTTTGCGGCTGACGAGCTTAAGACGCTTAAGGCCGGCGCGCAGCAGGTCAAGGAGATCGAGGACAAGCTCATGGCGCTGGAGAAGGAGTTCCCCGGATGCGGCAGCACGCCCGGCGAGGGGGAGAGCGTCGATGCCTCGACCGCAGGCATGGCCAACGGCGAGAGCGGGGAGACGAAGTTCCCCAGCTTTAAGGGCAAGGACTTGGACGGCAACGATGTAAACAGCGACGAGCTGTTCTCCAAGAACAAGGTCACCGTCATGAACTTCTGGTTTACCACCTGCAAGCCGTGCGTGGGAGAGCTGGGCGATCTGGAGAAGCTCAACAAGGAGCTTGCCGAGAAGGGCGGCCAGGTCGTGGGCGTTAATTCCTTTACGCTCGATGGCAACAAAGACGAGGTGGCTGATGCCAAGGACGTGCTTTCCAAGAAGGGCGTGACGTATAAGAACATCTGGTTTAAGTCGGACAGCGAGGCCGGAAAGTTCACCTCCAACCTGTACTCGTTCCCGACCACCTACGTGATCGACCAGAACGGTAACATTGTGGGAGAGCCGATCATGGGCGGCATCAACTCCGCTGAGCAGCGCGAGGCGCTCAACAAACTGATCGATCAGGCACTCGCGAAGAGCGAACAGTAAGTCCGTGGGACAGACAACTGAAGGGGAGTCGCTGGAAACAGCGACTCTTTTTTCTGCTTCGGGGTAGCATCATGGGTATACGTCGAAAGGGCACGCAGCTTTTCGTGCATTGCCTGAGCGGTGCGCGAAGCAACCAAGCTGTGAGTTTTCTTAAGCGTTCTGGGTATGGCAGTGTCAAGAATATCGGCGGCATAAGCGGCTACACGGGAAAGGTGGTGCGTTAGCTATGAAGGTGGTTATCGTTGGAGGCGTCGCGGGCGGCGCATCGGCGGCGGCACGTTTGCGCAGACTCGACGAGCAGGCCCAAATTGTCATCTTTGAGCGCACGGGTTTTGTATCGTATGCCAACTGTGGGCTTCCGTACTACATTGGCGGCGTGATAGAAGAAGAGAGCGCATTGACGCTGCAGTCTCCCAAGGGCTTTTGGGATCGCTTTCGCATTGCGGTCAAGACGAGTCACGAGGTGTTTGCCATCCATCCCGATTCGCATACGGTCGAGGTTCGCAATATGCTGACGGGCGAGGAATTTGTCGAGACGTATGACAAGCTCATCCTGTCGCCGGGTGCAAAGCCGATTCGCCCTGCGTTGCCGGGCATCGACTCGGATAAAATCTTTAGCCTACGCACCGTTGAGGACACGCTGCGTATTCACAGCTATGTTCGAGAGCGGCGACCGAGCAGTGCCGTCGTGATCGGCGGCGGCTTCATTGGCGTCGAGACGGCGGAGAATCTGTGTGAGCTGGGGCTCCAGGTGACCCTTCTGCAGCGTCCCGTCCAGCTTATGAACAACCTGGATTACGACATGGCGACCCTTTTGCATACCGAGGTGCGTGAGCACGGTATCGATCTGCGCCTCAAGGCCGATGTGACAGGTTTTGAGGAAGTTGATGGCCGCGTTGTCACCCATGTTGCGGGCGATGACCCTATCGGAGCCGATATGGTGCTGCTTGCCATTGGCGTGGCACCTGAGAGCCATCTGGCGCAAGAGGCGGGGCTCGAACTGGGCATCAAGGGGGCTATTGTGGTCAACGACCGCATGGAGACCTCTGCTGCCGACGTGTATGCCGTGGGCGATGCCGTGCAGGTCACGCATCAGGTGACCGGCGAGGACGCGGTCATTTCGCTCGCCGGCCCCGCCAACAAGCAGGGGCGTGTCGTCGCCGATGTCATAGCCGGCATGGACAGCTGCTACCGCGGATCGTTGGGCTCATCGGTTATCAAGGTATTCGACTTGACGGCGGCAAGCACGGGACTATCCGAAAAGGCAGCACGCGCGGCGGGAATTGACTGCGACAGCGTGGTCCTGTCGCCCGGTTCGCATGCGGGTTATTATCCGGGTGCAACGCCCATGACCATGAAGGTTGTCTTCGAGAAGCAGGGATTGCGCCTGCTGGGTGCGCAAATCGTGGGCATCGATGGTGTGGACAAGCGTATCGACGTTCTGGCGACTGCCATCCAGGCAGGCATGCGCGGCGATAGGCTTAAGGATTTGGACCTAGCATACGCGCCGCCGTATTCATCGGCGAAGGATCCCGTCAATATGGCGGGCTTTATGATCGAGAACCTCAATCGCGGCATACTGGCGCAGTGGCATTGGGAGGATGAGCCCAACTTGCCACGCGATGGCAGCGTGCGGCTGCTCGATGTTCGTACGGAAGGGGAGTATGAGCGCGGGCATATCGATGGTTTCGTAAACATTCCCGTCGATGATCTGCGCAATCGCCTGAGCGAGCTCGACCGGGCCAAGCCGGTCTACGTGATTTGCCAGAGCGGCATTCGCAGCTACATTGCTTGCCGCATTTTGGCGCAGCATGGCTTTGAGTGCTTTAACTTCTCGGGCGGCTATCGCTTCTTTGCAGCCGTGACTGAGGCTCGCCGCGGCAGCGCTAACGTTATGCCGTGCGGGCTCGAAAAGTAGCGCGCATTGGAATGTGACAAAGTGACAGCCTCTTTGTCACATCGGGGATGTTATATGCGGGATGGTGCGCCATGCGGCGTGCTGTCCCGTTCGTTTTTTGGCGCGGTTCGTTACATTCCTCACTGGTATCGGCCAAAAATGAGGATAGAGTAGGACAAACGCGTCGAATACGAACGGTGGGGAAGAGCGGGCAGGGTGCCTGCGCAGGAGAGGTTGCCGTCCATGCTGGATCTCAGAGTTATTTGCAAAAGGTACGTTACGCAGTCGTTTACGCAGGTAGCGCTCGACAGCGTAAGCCTGTCTTTTCGCGATAACGAGTTTGTAGCCATCCTGGGTCCTTCGGGCTCGGGTAAAACTACGATGCTCAACGTCATTGGTGGACTCGACCATTTCGATTCCGGCGACCTGCTGATCGATGGCATCTCGACCAAGGACTTCAGCGACCGCGATTGGGATGCCTACAGAAACAATCGCATTGGCTTTGTGTTTCAGAGCTACAACCTCATTCCGCATCAGACCATTTTGGAAAACGTGGAATTGGCGCTTACACTCACGGGCGTGGGACATGCCGAGCGCCGCCAGCGTGCGCGTAAGGCGCTCGAGGCGGTTGGTCTGGGCGGGCACGTTGACAAACGCCCGAACCAGCTTTCGGGCGGGCAGATGCAGCGCGTGGCCATTGCCCGCGCCTTGATCAACGACCCCGAAATCGTGCTGGCTGACGAGCCGACCGGCGCCTTGGACTCAACGACATCCGTGCAGGTTATGGATTTGCTCAAGGACGTTGCGCGCGATCGTCTGGTCATCATGGTCACGCACAATCCCGAGCTGGCGTACAAGTACGCCACGCGCATCGTCAGCCTGGCGGACGGCAAGGTCACCGACGATTCCGACCCCTTTGATGTGGCCACGGACGCACATCGCGAGGCAAAACCCACGCGCAAAACCTCGATGAGCTTTATGACGGCGCTGGAGCTTTCTGCCCGAAACCTCATGACCAAGAAGGGCCGCACGGCCATGACGGCCTTTGCGGGCTCGATTGGCATTATCGGCATCGCAGCGATCCTGGCGCTGTCCAACGGCGTAAACGGCTACATCAAAAAGGTCGAGGAGGACACGCTTTCGAGCTACCCACTCACCATTTCCAAGCAGGATTACGACCTGTCGTCCATGATGGGCGGAGAGGGGGCCACGGATGACGGTTCGTCTGAAAGCGTGGATTCGTCCGACGACAGTGCCGGCGGCGAGGCTAAGGGAACCGATAAGATTCCTGTGGTCACGGCCGTAAAGGATATGTTTGCGAGCGTTAAGTCCAATGACATGACGAGCTTTAAGGCATGGCTCGATGCCGGTGGCGACGGCATCGATAAAGAGGTCAACGCCATTCAGTACGGCTACGGTGTATCGCCGGTTTTCTATCGTGCCGGCAAGGGCGATGAGAAGCCTGTCCGGCTGGTGCCCAACGCCATGACCGAGGCCATGAGCGGAGGCGCGAGCTCGGCGGCAACGGTGAGCATGGATTCCATGGGAACCTCGGTCTTTAACGAGATGATTGACGACCAGAGCCTGCTCGACAGCCAGTACGATGTCGTTGCCGGCCATTGGCCCACGTCCGCCAACGAGGCCGTGATGGTGCTTTCGAGCCGCGGCACGGTGGGCGACTATACGCTCTATAGCATCGGTGCGCTGAATATCGATGAGCTCAATGACCTGGTCAACAGCGCCATGACGGCCGACGGCAAGGTCGAGACGCCCGAGACCGGCACCGACTTTACCTACGACGATGCGCTGTCCACGACATTTAAGGTGTTGTCGCCGGCCGATGCCTATCGCAAAAACGAAGAGACTGGCATGTGGACTGACATGTCTGGCGATGCCGACTTTATGGCGTCCAAGGTTGCTGACGGTATCGACGTGCGCATTGTGGGCGTGGTGCGACCAAACGAGACGGCCAACGCGAGCGCATTGACCCCGGGCATTGCCTATACGCATGCACTGACTCGTCAGCTTATGGAACGCGCCGCCGATTCGCAGATTGTGCAGGAGCAACTCGCCCACCCCGAGACGGATGTCTTTACGGGCAAGTCTTTCGATGAACTGCAGGGCGAGGCCAAGCAAGGCGTGGATCTGGGCAGCATGTTTAGTGTGGACGAGGCGGCGCTGAAGAGTGCGTTTTCGTTCGATACATCTGCGCTCTCGGGTGCAGCCGGCGGTATGGACCTTTCTGGCATCGATCTGTCGGGGTTGGACATTGACCTTTCGGGCGTTGGGAAGGGCATTGACTTCAGCGACATCATGGCCAAAGCGCCGGCCCCAGATTTCTCGGGCATCTTTGACGGTCTGGAACTCACGCCCGAGCAGATGCAGCAGGTAGGAACGCTTGCCAACCAGCTGTTTGAGGGCTTTCTGCAGTCTGATCAGTTTAAGGCGCTGTCGCCCGAAGATCTTAAGGACGCGTCAAAGCTTGCTGCCGCATTCTCGGCGTATCTTGAGAATGATGCCGCAGCCCAGCAATGCCTGGCTCAGCTCAAGGCGTTGGGCGGCGATGCCTTGGCCGAGCGCCTGCAGCGGGCGATGGGCGACTATGTGCAAAAGCAGCTGGCTCCGTATTTGCAGCAGGCTATGGACCAGGTGATGAAGGCGGTCAGCGAGCAGATTGCGACGACGGTATCAACCCAGCTCAAGGCGGGTGCGGCAGGGCTCATGGACCAAATGGCGACGCAGATGTCTTCGAGTTTTGCCAACTTGGCGAGCGCCATGCGCGTGGATGCGAACGCCTTTGCTCGCGCTATCCACTTTAACATGGACGCTGAGGACCTGAGTTCGCTCATGATGAGCTATGCCAAGGCGTCGAAGCTCACCTACGACAACAATCTGACCACGTTGGGCTATGCGGACGAGGCGGACCCCATTTCGGTCAAGATTTTCCCGCGCGACTTTGAGGCCAAGGAGCGCGTACTCGATCACATCGATGCGTACAACAAGCAGGTCAAAGCCGCTGGCCACGATGATCGGGCAATTTCGTACACCGACTACATGGGCATCATCATGGGTTCGGTGACCGACATCGTGAACACCATCAGCTTGGTGCTCATCGCATTCGTAAGCATCAGCCTGGTGGTGAGCTCCATCATGATCGGCATCATCACGTACATTAGCGTGCTGGAGCGCAAAAAGGAGATTGGCATTCTGCGTGCGATTGGCGCGTCGAAGCGTAACGTGGCAAACGTGTTCAACGCCGAGACCTTTATCGAGGGCCTCATTGCCGGCGTCTTTGCTGTTGTCGTCGTGGTGCTCGTGAGCTTCCCGGTTAATACCTGGGCGCTTGCGGCCAAACAGGTCCCCAACCTAATGAGTCTGCCCGTGCAGGATGCGCTGGTGCTCATTGCAATTTCGGTGCTGCTGACGGTCGTTGCCGGTCTGCTGCCGGCCCGAAGCGCATCCAAAAAAGACCCCGTCGAAGCCCTGCGCTCCGAATAATGCGACAAAGGGACTGTCCCTTTGTCGCATTGGGGGCCCAATTACCGTTCGGCACGTTAAGGGCCCCCGCTCCCCGCTTAACACTTGACGAAGAATCTCCATCTTTATATACCTATCGGTAGGCATATAGGTTGCATTGCCGATAGAAACGGAGTAACCATGGCTCTCATCGCACCAGCCGAAAAGGACCGCCCCCGTGAGAGCGGCGCATTTGCTTGGATTGTCGTTATTGCGCTCGGTTTAATGTCTGCGGGAACAACCGGCACCTACAGCATCATTGCCGGCTCATTCATCGCTCCTGTATGTGAAGACCTGGGCTTTGACTACACTTCTTTCTCTTTCTATTTCACCGCGATTCTTCTTGGCCTTGCGCTTGGGCTTCCACTTTTGAGTCGTTTCATTCCAAAAGTAATCGGCAAACCATGGCATATTTGCGTTGAACTCGTCCTTATTGCCGCCGGCGCCGCAATGGCGTTCTACACCGAGGTCTGGATGTTCATCGTCTCCGCCGCAGTGATCGGCATCTGCTTTTCGTTCACAACGGGTGTCTGCATGTCCGATGTCATTGACCAATGGTTCAGTAAATCGTCTGGTCTTGCCATCGGCCTTGCGTGGGGCGTTAATTCTCTCTGCACGCTGCTATTGAGTCCTGTCATTACACTGGTCATCGAGCAGCAAGGCTGGCGTACGGGTTACATCGTACTTGCGGCCGTTTCTGCAGCCATGATATTGCCCACAAGCGCATTTATCATTCGCCTTAAGCCCTCTGATCGCAATATGCTTCCGTACGGAGAGACTACCTCCGAAACCCATGAGAGCTACAGCGCCGATGAAAAGGAAGATGTCTCTTCGGGCACGGCGCTCCGCGATGCCGCGAAAACGCCGTCTTTTATTCTCTGCGCCCTTCTGCTCTGCGTGGCGCAACTCACCTGCTGCATGAACCAGCTGTTCCCGACCTATGCAAGCGAGGTCGGCTTCAATCCCATCGTGGGAAGCCTAATGGTTTCGGCGGCTTCGCTCTCCGATATTTTCCTAAATCCCTTCGTAGGCAAAACATGCGACAAGCTCGGTGCTATTAAAGCAACGGTCGCATGGACGGGAGTCAGCATTCTTTCATTCCTACTTCTCATCTTTGGCGGAAGCAACGAGACCGTTTCCATCATCGCGGCCGGCGTAAACGACGTCATGTTCGCCATCGTTGGAACTGCAATGCCGATGATTCTCCTCTCGCTCTTCGGATCACGCGATTTTGGAAGGATCTATTCGATTATTTGCTCAGCGGGCTATGTTGTCGGAGCTTTCGGAATGCCAGTCATGATGAAGGTTTACGGTATGGCAGGGTCTTTCCAAGGAGTATTCGTCTTCTGTATCATTTGTAACCTTCTGATTGCGACATTTGCTTTAGTTTCCGGTCTCCTCAATAAGGCTACCGCGAAATAACCTGACCAACGAACTGCCCTTCAGCCCTGTCATTTGTCTCTGCAAGTTACAACGAAATTGGGGCTGATTCCAACATAGCTGGAATCGGCCCCAATTTCTATTCAACAACTTTTGCAATCATCGCGAACACGGGTTTCGAACCATTCCGCGACCCCGCAAGTCGTCGCATCGCGCTTGCCAAGGTGCCTCTGTTATTACGCGCCTATTTAAACATGAGTTCGACGATCCCTGCCCAAACAGCCTTTTCATCGATGTCTTCATCTTGGGCAACGGTATTGCTCGCTCCCTCAAGTACGGTGTAAAGAATCTGCACGTACAGCATGACGTCTGTTTCATCGGAAAACGCGCCAATTTCTAGGCCATGGAGAAGGATGTCTTTAAGCGCGTCCATAGTTCGGTTGATCGCCGTTGCCTGACGTTCCTGAACTGCAGGGATTCGATTTGCCTGAATACTGACCTCGGCCAGCACGCGACGGCGCTTTTCATCACTACGATAGCCACCTATAACCGAATTACCGAGCTCGATAAGCGCCGCCTTGAATCCGTCCCTATCGACTATTAGCGAGTAGTCGCGCTGATAGTCGATAGTCGGAAACATACTATCTAAGAGCGTGGTGAAAATATCCTCTTTAGAGGGAAAGTAGTAGTACACCGATGGCTTGGATATGCCGACACGGTCGCAGATTTTTCCAATGGACGCCTTGTCGTAACCGACTTCTGCCACAAGATCATACATTGCGTCCAATATTTTTCCCTTTGTGCTCACGCTTCATTTCTCCATTGCAAATCACTTCCGCATTGCCAACATTATTAAGAATGGCAACGGAACATCAATTCGTGTCCAAACACGACCACTATAAACGGTGAACGGTAGGTATCGACAGGCGAACGGCAATTATACAAAAATACCTACCGAACGGTAGGTATAGTAGTACTATAGCTGGTGTAACCCCGCTATTGTCGCGGCCGGACAGCATTGCGGGAAACCCGACGGAAGGACCAACCATGTACGAGAACTATCGTATGCCGGGCGAGTTTGAGAAGCGCTCCAACGTCTATGTGACATGGCTTCCCGATTACATTCGCGCAGAGGGCTTCGATAATCGCCAGCCCTGCGTTGACGTAATTAAAGCCTTGCTTGAGTATGGCGACGTTACGGTCAACCTCAACTGTGGCACCCCCGGCTCCTACGAGGAAGCCTGCTCGCGCCTTAAAGAGGAAGGGGTGGATCTCGACCGTATCCAGATTACGCAGTTCGAAGACTCCAACTTCTACGTTCGCGACAACGGCCCCAGCATCATGGTCGACGACGAAGGCCATTCCTATATGGTCAACCCCGCTTGGACCTATTACGGCGTGTGGGACAAGAACTCCCCAGAGTGCCAGTCCGCACGCAGGGCAGCTGTTCACATGGCGGTTGCGCTCGGGTGTTTCGATATCGTCAATTCCGAAATGGTTTCGGAGGGCGGCGACCGCGAGTTTGACGGTCACGGCACCCTGATCGCCATCGAGGACACGGAATGCCGCAAGCGCAACCCCGAGTTCTCAAAAGAGGAAGTGGAGGCCGAGTACAAGCGCATCTACAACCTCAACAAGGTTATCTGGCTGCCGCAGCCTATGCTTGAGGACGACGACTATCGACTGGGCATCCTCGACGAGAAGGATGATGGAACTCCTGTCTTCGGCATGAGCTTCGCCGCCCACATCGATGAGATGTGCCGCTTTATCACCCCGAACAAGATTCTTCTTGCCGAGGTATCCGATGAGGAGGCCGCCTCGAGCAAGGCGGGCGCGGAATCGCGTCGTCGCATCGACGCCGCCTACGAGATCCTACGCGCCGAGACGGACTGGGAGGGCAAGCCCTTCGAAATCGTCCGCATGCCCACTGCCGAGCCGATCGAGGTTGTCATCGCCCCCGGCGACGAGGACTACGAGCTGTATAAGGGCTTCATCGACGAAATGGGCGGCAAGTTCATGGATGGCACCCCTTGGCCCGAAGGCCCCGTTCACTTTTATGCCGCAGCAAGCTACTGCAACTTCCTCATCTGCAACGGCGTCGTTCTTGGCCAGCGTTATTACCACGAAGGCATGAGCGAAGTCGTGAAGGAGAAGGACGAGCAGGCCAAGGCGGTTCTTGAGAGCTGCTTCCCCGATCGCAAGGTCATCATGATCGACTCTCTCGCGCTTAACCTGTCCGGCGGCGGCGTGCACTGCTGGACCAAGGACGTGGCCGCCAGCTGCTAGCAAGTTCTTAAACTTGCGCTGCCTGATCCAAGCGCCACATTTACAGTCCCCGAGGGATATCCGTGTTTCCCTCGGGGGCGCATTCGACACTTACCCATCAAACAATTGAAAGGAAATAGGCATGAACAACAGCCTTCGCGGTCGCGACTACCTCAACATCCACGATCTTTCCTCTGAGGATTTCCGTTACCTCATCGATCTTGCCTGGAACCTCAAGGCCCAGAAAAAGTCCGGTGTCGACCAGCGCTACTTCCCCGGCAAGAACGTTCTCGCCAACTTTGAGTGGGGCTCGACCCGCACTCGTTGCGCCTTTGAGACCTCTTGCAACGACCTGGGCATGGGCTTCACCTATCTGACCAACTCCCACATGGGCGATTGCGAGACCATCGAGGATGCCATGCGCGTCTTCAACGGCATGTATGATCTCATTGTCTATCGTGCACAAAAGGACGAGCAGTTCCTCTATGATGTCGCCGACTTGGTCGATATTCCAGTCATCAATGCCCTCACCCTCGGCGATCACCCGACCCAGATGCTCGCTGACGCTCTCACGATGGAGGAGCAGTGGGGTGGTCTGCGCACGAGCCGTGGCAAGAAGATGGCCTTCGTTGGCAACTGCGCCGGCGCCCCCGTGTGGTATGGCCGTCTGTGCGCGATGCTCGACATGGACTTCCTCGCCATCGGCCCCGACGACCTCCGTCACCAGATGTGCAAGGAAATGATCGAGGAGGTTGAGGCCTGCTACGCCAAGTACGCGCCTAACAGGACCTTCACCATCACCTCTGACCTTGATGCTCTGGACGGTGTCGACGTAATCGTTACCGAGGAGTGGCGCTACATCAACCCCGAGTGCGGCGACGAGGTTCTGGACCCCGACGACTACAACTCTTGGCTTGGCGACGCCGAGTCCCTGTACCCCTATCGCGTCACCAGTGAGCTGTGCAAGCGCACCAACAACCCCGACATCTTCTGCATGCACGAGCTCCCCTCTGTTCACAACGCAAATCACCGCGTTGGCAAGATGTTGCTCGACCAGTGCAAGAACGACCTGCATCGTGAAATCATCACCGAGGGCTTTGAGATTGCGGACGAGTGCTTTGAGGCCAACGCGTCGGTCATCTTCCGTGAGGCAGAGAACCGTCAGCACACCATTAAGGCCGTTATGTGCGCCCTTCTGGGTCTCTAGGAGCTGTATCAATGGAAAATGCAAAGTTAAAGAGCAGCAAGGTTTACGCATGGGTTCTCGTGATCGCGCTCGGCCTCATGTCTGCCGGTACGACCGGATCCTATAGCGTAATCGCTGGCTCCTTCGTCGCGCCCGTGTGCGAGGAGTTCGGATTTGACTACTCCATCTTCTCGTATTACTTCACTGCAACGCTCATTGGTCTTGCAGCGGCTCTTCCGTTTGTCGGAAAACTCATCCCCAAGGTTGTTGGCAAGTTTTGGCTCCCCGTCGTCGAGCTTATTCTGCTCGCCGCTGGCGCAGGCATGGCCTTCTACACCGAAGTCTGGATGTTCATCGCAGCTGGTGCTTTGATTGGCGTTTGCTTCGCCTTCACTACCGGCGTCGCCATGTCCGATGTTATTGACCAGTGGTTCAAAAAATCTGGCGGCCTGGCAATTGGTCTCGCTTGGGCAGTGAACTCGATTTACATGCTCATCATGAGTCCCGTCATCACCTCTGTCATTGAGGCTGCTGGCTGGAGGACTGGTTATCTGGTGCTCGCTGGCGTCTCCGCCGTGCTCATTCTTCCCGCTTCCATCCTGATTATCCGCTATAAGCCCCAGGACAAGGGCATGCTGCCCTATGGCTATGTCGAAGGCGAGACGGTCGCCGAGACCGAGGAGACGACCGAGGATAGTGCACGTGGCGTTAGCTACGCACGCGCTATTAAGTCGCCTGCATTCTTTTTCTGCATCGGCTTCCTCTGCCTCGTTCAGCTTACTTGCTGCATGAACCAGCTGTTCCCCACCTATGCCGCCGAGGTCGGCTTTAGCCCCATGGTGGGTGGCTTCATGGTTTCCGCCGCATCGCTGTTCGACCTGTTCCTCAACCCGATCGTCGGTACCACTTGCGATAAGTTTGGCAGCACCAAGGCCATTCTGAGCTGGCTCGCCGTCTCGATTCTCTCCTTTGTCATGCTCATGATGAGCAGCGGCAACTCGACGCTCAGCATTCTTGCTGCCGGTGTTAACGACGTCATGTACGTCATCGCCGGCACCGCTCTGACCGTTTTGGTGATGGACGTCTTTGGCTCCCGTGACTTTGGTCGCATCTTCGCGCTCATCTGCTCCGTGGGCTATATCGTCGGCGCCTTTGGCATGCCCGTCATGATGAAGGTATACGAGCTTGTCGGCTCCTTCCAGGGCGTTTTCATCTTCTGTATTGCATGCAACGTCATCATCGGTCTGTTCTTGCTGCTGGCAAAGAAGACTGGTAAGAGCCTCTCTTGGGACGAATAGTTCGATTCGTCTTAGTCATACGCTGTAGGAGTTAATCTGCAGCAGCTTTAGGGCATCGGCTAACGCCGGTGCCCTTTTTCATGGAATGTGACAAAGGGACAGTCCCTTTGTCACATTGGGCGCCTAGCTCGTTTTGCCCACCAACGTGATACGGATGCTTGGATGGGTGTACTCGTCAAACTCGTCCTCGGGCTCCGTGTCAAACGAATAGTACGTTTTGATGGGGTTGTCACTCGTCCTGAGGGAGATTCTCTCGTAGAGCGAACCGTTCAAAAAAGCCTGCCTAAACTCTTCGGGGAGCTTTTGCGGTGCTAGGAGCCCGGGACTCATGGTCTTGACGTCTACGGTTTGGACGACAGAGGAAAGTTCGTCCAAGTCGAGCTCGATGCGGGCGAGGTTGTCCTCAAGGCTCGCGTCGGGGTCGATCTCTGCTATGTAACTCACTTCCTTGAGCGTTCCCTTGTTGTCAAAGTCCAGATACGTATAGGTCTTCTGGGCGTCGGAGTCGCCTTCGTGCAGATAGCCGCGGACATGATAGCCGTAATCTTGATATCGCTCGTAGGGGTCATCGGCGGACACGTACTCGCATGCGGGCTCTAGCGTCTTGCGGGCGATGGCGATCTGCTCGGCCGCGGCCGCGGCATTCTCCTGCATCTCGATGTTTCCCTGTGCCAGCTGCGGGATATAAGCACCGCACACGATTGCGAGGGGCAGCGCCACAAGTGCGATGATCCACTTTTTTGCACGGGGGATAGGCACGCTATAGGCCTCCGCCATGGCCTTTGCGTTGGCATAGCTTTCGGTAAGTACGTCCGCTGCGGTGGCGACGGCGCCTACGGCAGCGGCGACTTCTGCCGCGCCGCCCAGGTTGCGCACGGTCGCGTTATCGCTGTTCTTAAGCAGGCGCGCGGCAGCCTGCGTACCGATAACGCCTGCGATTTGTGCCGAGCGGTCTTTCTCGGTCTGCTCGACGACGAGTCGGTGCTGCATTTCCTTCCACTGCTTGCCGCGCATGCCAAAGCGCGGCGCGAGCGCGCAGTAGCAGAATATGACGAGCTCGATGGCAGTGAGCGCCAAGGCGGTCATCATGCCCGTCTCTTGGAAGCCTTCGTGATGGAAGACGATATCGTCGATCATTTCGAAGGGAATGATCAAAAAAGGCAGCACGAACGCCATGGCAAGCGCTGCACCGGCAATCTTGGGATAGATGCAGTATCGCTGGATACGCTTGCGTTCTTGTTCGGAAATTGTTGCCATGGCTGGTCCTTGGTGTCGTAACGGTCGTTGCGGCGCATGGGGCGCGGGGCGCATCAGTTTGAGCTAGCGCTGGATAAGAACATAGAGCAAGATGCTCATCGCGATGAGCAAGAAGCCTGCGATGTTAAACATCAGTGTGGCAAAGTTGCCCACGATGGGGCGTTCGACATAGCTTTTGTCTGGGTTGCTGGGGTTGTAGTACACGGTCATTTGGCTACCGAGGGGCCAAAGCTGCTCCGCGAGGGTGCCTAGGCGGGCGATGGGGCCTGTCTGCACGTGCAGCCAGCCCTTGGCGTCTTCGTAGGCGGTGGCTTGCGTGCGGATGGGGAGTCCCGACAAGCTTTTGGTCATTATGCCACGGAATTGTTTTTCGCGCGGTATTGCGTGCCGTCGACGGCGTATTCCAAAACGGGATACATCCTGCCTTCGCCCATAAAGCGATGGTCGATGACCGTTCCCATGGTCACGGCGGTACAGGCCTTGGCTTTCTTGCGAGCGGCGGCTTTCATGAGCGCGCTCACTCCGATAAGCAGGATGCCGATGCCCCCAACCAAGATGAGCGCGAGCAGGGATATCTGCGACGTGGTCACGGCGTTCTCCTTTGGCGCGATACCGTCATATGTGACCCAGTATAGAGAATCCCGCCATCGATGAGCTATTGCGGGGGGGGGGTCAATTCTGAATGTGACAAATGGACTGTTCCTTTGTCACATCGGGGACTGCGGAATCGAGGTCTAATACTTTTCCCGAGAAGTGAACGAGTGAAAACGGACTCCCGAAGCATCGACACTTTTGGCGTGCAATTTCCTGCGGTTTTGCCAGTCAAATCCTGCGGTTTTGACGCCTAAAAATGTCAATGCTTCGGGGGTCCAAATAGAGCCGTTCACTTCTCGGGAAAAGTATTAGACCTCGAAATATGGGCGGCGTTCGCGAACGGCAACTAGCTTGCGTCCGGTAGCCGGCACTTGGGGCAAAGGGACTGCCCTTTTGCCCCTTCACCATTGCATCGTATCTGGTGTGGAAAAAATATCGCCTGCGTTCTCGCGCCTGCGAAGAGTTCCTGAACCGCTTGAATGGGATGTGACAAAGGGACTGTCCCTTTGTCACATTGATTTGAGAGTGGATGTTGATGAATTTATCGCTGGCCCCTATGGAGGGGATTACCGGGCATGTGTTCCGTCGCGTGCATGCGGAGTGCTTTGGCGCGCTCGATTGTTATTACACGCCGTTTTTGCCGCCGCCGCGGGTGGGCAACCGCTTTGGTGGCAAGGCGTTTAAAGAGGTCGATCCTGCCAATAACCAGGGGCTTAACGTAGTACCTCAGCTGATGTCCAAGAATGCGGACGAGTTTGTGTGGGCGGCGCAGGTGCTCGCCGAGATGGGGTACCGCGAGGTCAATCTCAACCTTGGCTGCCCCTCGGGTACGGTTGTTGCCAAAGGCAAGGGTTCGGGCTTTCTGCGCAACCTGGATGAGCTCGAGGTGTTCTTGAGCGACGTGTGCGAACGCTCACCCTTGCCGGTGTCGGTCAAGACCAGGCTGGGGTTGGAAAGCGATGACGAGTACGAACGCGTGCTCGACCTCTATTGCCGCATGCCGCTGGCAGAGCTGATCGTGCATCCGCGCGTGCAAAAGGACCGTTATACGGGCTCGCCGCGTAAAGAGTTTTACGGCGAGACGTTGGAGCGGGCGCCGTTTCCCGTGGCCTATAACGGCGACATCTTTGATCTTGAGGACATGGATGCGCTGGTGGGGGCCTATCCCGGAACACGCCACGTAATGTTGGGGCGCGGCTTGCTCGCGAACCCCGCGCTGGCTCGCATGGTTAAGGGCGGCCCTGCCGCCACGGCTGCCGAGTTGCAGCGCTTCCACGACACGCTGTTTGCGGCCTATGCGGACGAGATTGGGGGCAACGCGGTCTTTCGCATGAAGGAATGGTGGTTCTACGCCAAATGTGCCTTCGCCGATCCCGCTACCGTGCACAAGCTCGTGCGCAAGACCAAAAAGGTCGACGAATACCGCGCCGCCGTCGAGCGCGTCTTTCGCGAGCAGCCGCTCGCGCCTGTTGCCCGCTTTTGTGGCTACTAGTCGTTGGGGACGTTCTTTAACGACTAGTCATTCAAGAACGTCCCCAATGACTAGATTGAAAAGCTGTACGCCAGCATCCAAAGATGTCGAAAAATGTCGACTTTGGATGCTGACGTACATGTTTGGTTCGTATGGGTTTGTGCGTTGGGGCCGGCCGACCGCAATAGAACGCTAGAGCAAATTCTCCTGCACCCACGCGATGATGTCGCCCGACTCGTAGAGCGGCGCGCCGTCAATGAACAGGCAGGGAACCTGGCGCTTGCCGCCGACGGCGATGAGCGTCTGCTCGGCATCGGGGTCGGTCGAGATATTGCGCTCGGGGATGGTCACGCCGTTATCGGCCAAAAAGCGCTTGACCTTTATGCAATACGGGCAGCCGGTCATAACGTACAGCTCGAGCTTGTGATCAGTAGCCATAGGTCTCCAATCGGTTGAGGTTTCGATTGAGATACCCAATGCCGCCGCGGTCTATGCGCGAGTCAGCGATGACTCGATTGCTTGGACCAGAAACGCCGTGGCTCCGGTGCCGCAGGGCTTGTCGTAGTAGTCAACAAAGCGCTGGTCGGCGAGGTAGCCGTGGGCGAGCCCCAGGTATGCCTCGTCTTGGGGTTCGCTTCCCCAGTTGAGGCCAATCCAACGACGATGCATCGCAACAAGTTTTTGGGCCTTTCTGCTCTTTGGATCGCCGTCGCCCATGGCAATCGAGAGCTGACCCAGAATGGCACGCTCGAGTTCCTTCATGTCGTTCCATGTCTGGGGATCCATGTCCAGTAACGTTTCGTTTGCTGCATCGATAGCCTCATCGCCATAGCGCGCCCGTGCCTCGGCGCCGTAGCGCTCCTCGTTTTCCTGCACGGTACGCCAGCGCTCCAGTTGCGGCAGCACGGCACCCATGAGCGAGACTGCCTCGTCGAGCGACATGCCGGTGTTTTGCGCCAGACGCGGGGCGCAGTCCTCGATCATTGCCTCCATCGTGGTCTCGTAGGTGTACTTGCCGTGGTCGTAGCACCACTTGCAGTAATGGTCGGTCGTTGCGCCGTGAGCATCGGTACCGCAGTCGTCGGGCGTGAGTATCATGCCGCAGCTCTGACAATAGTACTCGGGCATTTCGAGCAGATGAGACAGTGGCTCGCCGGTCACGGCGGCAATGAGCTTCATCATGTCGATGCCCGGTGTGACCTCGCCGCGCTCCCAACGGCTGACGGCTTGGCGTGTGACGAAGAGCTTGGCGGCGAGCTGCTCCTGAGTTAGGTGATGGGCGCGACGGACAGCAATGAGCTTTTCTGCGAAGGCCATAGCGGCTCCTTTCTGCTGGTTGATGGCTTTAAGCATACGCGGCGGCAGACGCCCTTCCAAGCAACCGTTGGTTGCACGACGGGGGGCCGCGACAAAGAATTGCGCACGACGCCTCACACCTTCATGCCGTACAATGACCGGCATGGAACCTATTGCACACATACATACCGACCTGCCGCAGAAGTTCGGCATCCCACGCAACAGCTTTTTGGCGCCCCATCTGCAGGGGCGCATCGTCTTTGAGCCGGAATTTGCCTCCAACGCTGCAGTTGAGGGTCTGGACTCCTTCTCTCACCTATGGCTGCTATGGTGCTTCGAAAACGGAACGCCCGGTGGCACGGCTAAGGACATAGCCGCCGATGCCAAAACGCAGGACAGGTCCGGCACCAACGCAAAATGGTCGAAAACCGTGCGCCCGCCGCGTCTGGGTGGAGCCGAGCGTGTGGGCGTGTTTGCCACACGCAGTCCGTTTCGCCCTAATCCCATCGGGCTCACCTGCGTCAAGCTCAGCCGTGTTGAGCTCACCGATGATGGCCCGATCATCCATATACTGGGGGCCGACCTGCGCGACGGCACGCCCATCTACGACATCAAGCCCTACATTCCATTTGCCGACTGTCACCCGGATGCGACGGGCGGCTGGATTGAGGACGCGCCGTGGCAAGAGCTCGATGTTGAGTTCCCACAAGCGCTGAAAGATATGGTCCCGCCTGCAAAGCTCCCCGGCTTGGTCGAGGTCCTTCGCCAAGATCCGCGCCGTGCGGGTAGCAAGCACGAGCCCAACCGCGTTTACCACTTGGCCTACGCCGGGCTCGACATATCGTTTACGGTCGACGGAACAAGGCTGACGGTAACCGCCATCAACGACGCGCAAGACTAACCAGCCATTCGTCCGCACCCGTCAAATTAAGCGCCAAACCCCATGTCAAAACCGCCCACGCTGGTGGACAATAACGCCTACCGAAACAATCCGCTTTGCACGGGAGCTCAGCATGAAATACGACTTTACCTCGCTTATCGACCGCCACGGCATGGACGCCATCGCCGTTGACTCCTGGGGAGAAATTCCCGGCATGGCTCCGAACGCACCCGACGAGGGCTTCGACCGCATCCCCATGTGGGTAGCGGACATGAACTTTGCCACGGTGCCCACGGTCCAGGAGTACATCATTCAGCGCGCCCAGCATCCCATGTTTGGCTATTTCAATCCGCGCGACGAGTACTTCGACCGCATCATCGAATGGCAGACCCGCCGTAATGGCATCGAAGGCCTGCTCCCTGAGCATATCGGCTACGAAAACGGCGTACTGGGCGGTGTCGTGTCGACGTTGCGCGCATATGTCCAGCCGGGCGATGCGGTGCTGGTCCACAGTCCCACCTACATCGGCTTTACCAAGTCCATCGAGGCCGCGGGCTATCGCATTGTCCACAGCCCGCTTAAGCTCGACGATCAGGGCGTGTGGCGCATGGATTTTGAGGACATGGAGCGCAAGCTCGCCCAAAACCACATCCATGCCGCCGTGTTCTGCTCGCCGCACAATCCCTGCGGCCGCGTATGGGAGCGCGACGAGATCGAGCGCGCCATGGATATCTATCGCCAGCACGATTGCGTGGTGATCTCGGATGAGATTTGGTCCGATATCATCCTGCCGGGTCACAAGCATATCCCGACGCAGTCGGTGAGCGAGGATGCCCGCATGCGCACGGTTGCCCTCTATGCGCCCAGCAAGACGTTTAACCTGGCGGGCCTGGTCGGCAGCTACCACATCATCTATAACGAGACGCTGCGCGACCGCGTGTGCGCCGTGTCCAACAAGACTCACTACAACGAGATGAACGTCCTCTCCATGCATGCGCTTATCGGTGCCTACCAGCCGCAAGGCTACGAGTGGCTCGATGAGCTCAATGAGGTCATCGATGCCAACGTTGACTACTTTTGCAATTACGTTGACGAGCATTTTGAGGGCGTGTCCTATTCGCGTCCGCAGGGCACGTACATGGTGTTTCTGGACTGCACCGAGTGGTGTCGCGAGCATGGCCGCGATATTCAGTGGCTGCTTGACGAGGGGGCGCGCGTGGGCGTGGGGTATCAGGATGGCCGTCCGTTCCACGGGCCTTGTCACATCCGCGTGAATCTGGCACTGCCGCTTTCGCGGGTAAAGGAGGCGTGTGAGCGCCTGGACCGCTACGTTTTTGGGGTATAGGGGGCGCTCGATTCGAGTGCTGCCCCATGTGCCCACGCCGTCAAAATGCGTGGGCACATGGGGCGCAGAGGGTAGCGAGCGCGTTTTTCGCATTCGCTACTTTTCGTGAATCTGTTTACCGCAAAGATGCTCAATCGAAATCTCGTAGAGTTGGACGCCCTTTATGTCTTTGGCGATCTCCTCCTCGACTTCTTCGGCAGAAGGGTAGTACTTAAGCGCGAGCTGACGGACTTTGTCCTCGATAAACGCGGGCGCTTCATCTACCAGGCGACAACGACCAAAGACAACGGCACTCATAACGTAGGGAGCCCAGTCGCCGTCCTTGTACCACTCGTTGCCGTAAACGGTAAAGCAGATCTTGTCATCGCGCTTGAGTGCGTCGACCTTGTGGCCGGCTTTGGCGCCATGGAAATAAATCTTGTCGTGCTCGGCGTCAAAGAAGTAGTTGACGGGAATGGCATAGGGGTAGCCATCATCGCCGTTGACGGCAAAGACGCCGCGCTTGCAGGTAGCGAGCAGTTCGCGCGCTTCCTCGTCGGTGATGGCGCGTTTCTTTCGACGTAAGGGCCTAAACATCGTTGGCTTCCTTTCTACTGCGCATGGTGGTTGAGCACAAACTATAGCGAAACAGCCCCGTTTTTCTTGATACAGGCGAGTATGTTTTTGAGCTTGTTAAAGTCGAGCGGTTTGGGCAGATGGGCGTTCATGCCAGCGTCGTGTGCCGCCTTGGCGTCTTCGGCAAAGGCGTTGGCGGTGAGCGCGATGATGGGGATGTCGGCCGCATCGGCCTTTTCGCTCAGGCGGATCGCGCGGGTTGCCTCGTAGCCGTCCATGCCCGGCATCATGATGTCCATTAGAATCGCATCGAAGCTACCCGCGGGACGGCCAACGTATAGGTCGACCGCTTCGTTGCCGTCGGCGGCGCGAGTTACGACGATGCCCTCGCTTTCGAGCAGAGCCTGGGCAATCTCGGCATTGAGCTCGTTATCTTCTGCCAAAAGAACGTTCATGTCTGCAAGCGAGCAACTGTATGCCTGCTCGTCCGTACGTTCTTTTGCCTGAGGGTTCTTGTCGATCTCGAGCGGAATCTGGACGTTAAACGTACTTCCCACGCCAACCTCACTCGAAATCTCAATCGTGCCGCTCATCATATCGATGAGCGATTTGACGATAGACATGCCAATGCCGGTTCCTTGGAACTTGCTGCGCGCATCGTCGCCTTCCTGGGCAAACGGCTCGTAAATGTGTGCCAAAAACTCGGATGTCATACCAATGCCGGTATCCGAGACGCTAAAGCAAAACACGGCGTGCTCGTCGTCGACCGGTTTGATGGTCGATGAGAACGTGACGGTGCCTCCGTGCTTGTTGTACTTGATGCTGTTGTCGAGCAGGTTGACAAGGATCTGCCGAATATGGGTGGGGCTGCCGATCATATATTGGTCGACAGCGTAGGGCTCGCTGGTGTCGAGCATGGTTATGCCGCGGTCCGATGCGCGGAGCTTGCACAGTACGAGCGCATTGTCGCACAGCTCTTTAAGGTTGAATGATTCGTGCTCGAGCGTCACTTTGCGCTCCTCGATCCTGCCCATCTCGAGGATGTCGTTAATCAGTGACAGAAGGTGATTGGCGGCAACGCGCGCCTTGGCGCGGCTTTCGCGGGCGACCTGCATGTCGCCTTCTCTCAATTCCTCAATTTCGATAAGGCCCAGGATGCCGTTGAGCGGCGTGCGGATGTCGTGGCTCATGCGCGTGAGGAAAGCGGTTTTGGCGGCGTTGGCGGCATCGGCTTTCTGCCGTTCCTCCTGTGCGCGGTAAAGCGACCAGACAAGGATGGCGATGCTGGTGAGCAAGATGCAGATGATAACAGTCGCAATGGCGGTGCGGTTACGATAGAAAAACTGGAACGTGTCCGATTCTTGCGCCGAGTACGATGTGGGGAAATAGCTGTTTGCAGAGAGCGATTCACCTGCATTGACGATGCCCTTATTGATGATTCCCAGCAGCTCGGGCTTGCCGCGCGAAATTAAACACGATAGTTGCGCCGTGTTGGTGAGTTCCTGTGTTTCGAAATCCTCGATGTCGTAGATGTCGCGGAGAGTTTCCAGGCGCGTGCTGGGGACAATGATGCAACGTGCCTTCCCCTCATTGAGGGCTTTGAGCACCTCGCCGTCATTCGAATACTCGGTTACCGTTGCGTTCGGAAAGAGACTTTCGAGCTCAAAACGGTTAACGATTGTGCTCTTTGTACAAGCGATGTTCTTAAGGTCGCTGTTCAGGTTTTTGCCACTGTGAATGGCGGTCAGCGAAACCGTTCCCATCGAGTTTGACTGGATGACCCCTGTCTGCTCGGCGAGCCAGTAGTCGCGAAACAACGGCAGGGCGACATCGATGGTTCCGTTGGAAAGGGCTTTGATCATTTGCTTGTTGTTCGAGAGTGCGATTGTATTGACCGTAATGCCAAACTTGTCGTGCAACGTCGTTGCAAGCGAGGCGAGCGACCCTTCCATTTCGCCGTCGTCATTTTGCGTACAGTAGGGAAGTTGGTTTTTAAGATAGCCGAGCGTGATGGTATTGCCGTTTTCTTTGAGCCAGGTGGTCTCGGTGCCGGTGAGCGATGACGAGCCACTGTTTTGGGTCGAGTAACTCGATTTGACTTCCTCGTTATAGCGCGGGTTATCGCGGGCGATGGTCGCCATGGCGGCGTTGATGTCGTTCATCAGGTCAGGGCGGCTTTTGGGAACGGCAAAATAGTAGTCGCTCGAGCCTACGTAGAACATGGGTGACGCATCGGGCGACGAAATGGTGTCGTTCATGATGACGGCGTCGACCTCGCCGTCTGCAAGCGCCTCAAAGAGGGCACTGCCGGTGTCGATTTCTTTATAGGTGCAGGTAACGCCTTCGTCGGCGAGCCACTGCTGGCCGACGATAGTTTGCATAACGCCGGCGTTGCAGCCGATGGTAAGGCCTTGGAGCGCCTGGGGGTCGCCTTTGGCAAGGTCGTCGCGATCGGGCCTGGCGTAGATGTAGTAGCGCTCAGTGCCCTCGGGGTTCGAGGAAAAGAGCAGCTTCTGCTCGCGCTCTGCCGAATACGAGATGTTGGGCATGAGGTCGATTTCGCCCGCCTCGAGCATGTCCATAAGCTCGGAGAAGGTGCCGCTAACGTATTCGTATTGCCAGCCCTTTGTGTAATACGAGAGGGTCTGGAGGTACTCGTAGCCCCATCCCGAGAGGCGCTCGCCCGGCGTGCCTTCCTGGAAGCCTTTGTTGTTGACGAGCCAGCCAACGCGGACCGTCTTGACCTGCTGGTCGGAGTCGGCGGCAAAGGCTGGGGTGGGCATGACGGCGCTCAGTATGGCGAGCGCGGCAAGCGCGACGGCCAGGGTGCGATATAGAGCCAAGCGAAGGACGGCGGAAGGTTTCACATGAAATCCTATCGAGTTGAGACAGTTTCGCATAAGGATACCAGCTCAGCCTGCCCATTCAGCCGCCGCACCGCTAAACGGTCACTCCCGGCAGTTGGGGACAGTCCCTTTCTGCCGGGTGTGGGACAATAACGAGCGAATGTGATTGGGCGTCTGGAAAAGGGGTCGCGATGAACAAGTTGAGGACGCTTGCCGACGTGTTGCGCCAGGCTGGCTTTGCACGCATCACGGGCCTGTTTCTCGTCTTCTATCTGCTGTGCTCGACGGCCGTCTGGCTGTCCGAGCCCACGACCCTTACGTTTGGCGACGGCCTCTGGTTTAGCTTTGAGACCGTATCGACCATCGGCTTTGGCGATATCCCGGCCGAAACGCCGGTTGCCCGCGCTATCACTGTCGTTTTGAGCGTCATCAGCATCTTCTACATCGCCATGCTCACGGGCGTGGCGGTGAACTACTGCAATACGCTCATCAAGATGCGCCAAAAGGATACCATGGCGCGCTTTATGGACGATCTTGAGCATTTGGAAGAGCTCGATCGTGACGAGCTTGCCGACCTATCGCGCCGTGTGCGCGAATATCGCCGACGCCAACGCTAGAACGGGCGACGCGCGTCACGACGAGGGGGACTGAATATGAATATCACGGTATACCTGGGCGCGAGCGTCGGCAACGACCCGGCGTTTCTGCCTGCAGTGCGAGAGCTCGGCACGTGGATTGGCTCCAACGGGCACGCGCTGGTATACGGCGGGTCCAAATCGGGCCTGATGGGTGCGCTCGCCGATAGCGTACTCGATGCCGGTGGACACGTGACGGGCGTGGAGCCGAGCTTTTTTATCGAGGCCGAGTTTCAGCACGATGGCATCGACGACCTCATCGTGACGAGCGACATGGCCGAGCGCAAGGCCAAGATGATTGAGCTCGGTGACGCGTTCATCGCCTTTCCCGGTGGGACGGGTACGCTCGAGGAGATTGCCGAGGTCATGTCGGCCGTGTCGCTGGGGCATCTGAGTGCGCCGTGCATCCTGTATAACCTGGACGGTTACTACAACGACCTCAAGGCGCTGCTCGGACACATGATTGATAAGGGCTTATCGAGCCCGCAGCGCCAGCACGGCATCTACTTTGCCGACGATTTGCGCGAGATTGCCTCGATTATTACCGGATAAGTCTTGAGCCTGCCCCACTATGACTCCCAATGGTGCCGTTTGCGGCGCAGACGGTTGGCTCGTTCAGGCAACGCTCGCTCTACAATAAAACGTATCTTTGTCGATTTTGACCACGGGAGGTCCCGATGGATAACCTTGCAAAACCCAAAAACCGTGCGCTGTTTTTAGTGAGCGTGGTCGTGACCGGTGCGTTTGCGGGCGCCGCGGTCTGGCTGTTTTTCTTTGCGATGGAGCACGGTATCGACTATCTATGGACCGAGATCCCTCATATGCTGGGCGTCGCTTCGCCCGAGCTCGCGAGCGGTCCGTTCGGTTTTTTGCCGTACCCGTTTTTCGTCTGCCTGCTGGGCGGCCTGCTGATCGGTCTGTACGAAAAGCTTACGGGCACCAAGACCGACGACCTCAACCAGGTGATGGCCAAGGTCAAACAAGACGGACGCTACCCGTATGACAATCTGGGCAAGCTTTCGCTCGCGGCATTGCTGCCGCTGCTGTTTGGCGGAAGTATTGGACCGGAGGCCGGCCTGACCGGCGTTATCGCGGGTCTGTGCAGCTGGGTCGGCGACCGCATGCGTCACTTTGGCGCCGAGTTTAGGCAGCTCACGCTTCTGGGCACCCAGGCTGCCCTGACGGCGCTCTTCACCGCGCCCGTCTTTGGCTTTGTGGCGCCGCTCGCCGGTAGCGCCGACGGCCAGGGCGCCAACGACGACGAGGACTCTGAGTCCGACGAGATCACCATCAAGCTCCCCAAGGCGCAAAAGACCGTGGTCTACGGCATCGCAATTGCCGGCGGCCTGGGTACCTATCTGCTGCTCGGCCAGCTCATGGGCGGCGGTATGGGTATGCCGAGGTTCGAGGCTGCCCAGGTGGGCAACCTTGAGCTTGCCTGGCTCATTCCCCTGGCACTCATTGGTACGGCCTGCGGCTGGCTGTACTTTGTCTCTGAGCATGCAAGCGAGGCACTGTCCCATGCCATAGGGGAGCGCCCTGTCGTCAAGGCCATGCTAGCCGGTCTGGCGCTCGCCATCTGTGGCACGGTCCTGCCCTACACCATGTTTGCCGGCGAGACCCAAGCCGACGTGCTCATGGAGACCTATCTGACCATTCCCGCCGGCGTGCTTATCGCGACTGGTCTTGTTAAGGCTATGCTGACGCCCGCCCTCATCAACCTTGGTTGGCGCGGCGGCCACTTCTTCCCGGTTATCTTCTCGGGTGTGAGCCTGGGCTATGGCCTTGCCATCCTCACCGGCGCCGATCCGGTCTTTTGCGTCGCCGTCTGCACGGCCTCGACGATGGGCGCGGTCATGCGTCAGCCCGTCATGGTCGTGGGCCTGCTGCTCATGTGCTTCCCGCTCAAGGGTATCGTTTGCATGATCATCGCCGCCGTCATCGCGGCGGGCATTCCGCTGCCCAAGCCGCTGCGCAAGTAGCACGGTAGCGCGCGGGCAATACAAACATCTCAAGCCCGGTGTGGGCGCTGTGTCACGGATTTGCGGGTGGACTGAATCTCGCCTGGCACCGACGCTACTTCCAAATCGCGAGCGCGGCGGTGCCCAGCACGATGAGGAAAAGGCCGATGGCGCTTCGATGCGACAGCTTTTCGTTGAAGGCCAGTCGTGCGAACAGCACCGATACGACAATCGATAGTTTGTCGATTTGCACGACGACGCTCACCTGGCCTGCAGCGATGGCGTAGTAGTACAGCAGCCACGACGCGCCGGTCGCAATGCCCGATGCCGCAAGAAATGCGAGTTCGCGCGGGTCAATGCGCGCGACCTGCTCCAGCTTTCCCTTGGCAGCCACGATTGCCCATGCCATAACAAGTACCACACAGGTGCGGATTGCCGTGGCCAGGTTTGACTCGACACCTTCGATGCCGATCTTGGCGAGGACGGAGGTGAGTGCCGCGAACACGGCGGCGCCGAGGGCGTAAGCGAGCCAGGCTCGGTCTTGCTTTTGCTCTGCGCCGACGGACTGCTTTTTCTCGATCATCAAAAACGTGCCGAGCGTGATAACTGCGGTTCCCACGAGCTTGACCGCCAGGTTGCCTGTCTCACCAAAAAGCACTATGGCGATCAGCACGGCGAGCACGGTGCTCATCTTGTCGACGGGTACAACCTTGTTGACGTCTCCGATGCTGAGCGCCTTAAAGTAACAGATCCACGAGGCGCCGGTGGCGAGTCCCGAGAGGGTGAGGAATAGCCAGGCTTTGGCGGGAATGGCGCCGATTGCTCCGATGGATCCAGAAATGCCCGCCATTGCCCAGGCAAATACGAGCACCACGCAAGTACGGATGGCGGTTGCAACGTCGGAGTCGGTGTGCCTGATGCCGCATTTGGCCAAAATGGATGTGATGCCGGCAAAGAAAGCTGATGCAAATGCTGCTGTAACCCACGACACGGGTTGAGCGCCTCCTCATAAAAGACCGCGCCAGATCTGCGGCGCATGCCCGATGATACCGCGCTTGCCTACAGGTCGCGTGCTCGATAGACCTTGGTACTGATGGCGCAACTCAGTGCAAAGAGCACGAGGGCCAGTACGGCAATTCCTGCGCACAGGCAGCCGAGGACGGCAGAATCGGGGTTCGCCCCGGCAATCGACATGAGCCCGTTGCTAATGGGGTTGGAGGAGCTCAGCGTGGCCATGGCAAGGCACCCGAGCAGGGCAAACAGGGCAACGGATAGGCGCAGCGCCTCCATGTGTCCAAATCGAAAGAACAGCGGCTGTGCCAAAAACACCATCATGAGGGAGATAAGCATCGATGCGGCGGAGGCTATTGTGGTCTCAAAGACGATCTGTCTCGTCGAGGGGATACCCGCGCTGTTGAAGAGCGGGATAGAGACGATGCGCAGAAGCGCGGCGGCGCACGCCATGACAGCCGAGAAGACAATGATGCTCAGGTAGCGTGCACAGATGATGTCTTTGCGCGAGAGGGGCAGCGTTGCCCGATAACGTTCCCATCCGTTTTGATTGTCGAAGCCGGCCAGCGAGCTCATAACCATGATGGGCGACATGGCACTGACCGCGCAGGCGCCGGCGCTCATGCCGGAATCGCCATCCGATGCGTTGGCGAGGGTCAACACGACGAAGATGAACAGGCCGACGCCCGCGATGCTTGGGACAAGCGAGCGAACGATGGCGAGCTCGGACATAAAGGCGCGTTTCATTTCGAAGCCCCTTTCAGCATGAGGCGCAGGTAATCATCAATGGTTGCCCGGTCGCAGGGAATCTCGGGGAAGGCCTCGAGCGCCTCGCGACGGTTGGGCACGAGCACGTCCACGCTATAGGCGTGGCGAGCGGCATGGGCGCCTTCGACGCAAGCCATGAGCTCGGACGCCTGCGCCTGCGTGCAATGGGCGATGCCGGCGCGGTCGGTAATGTCCTCCCGCGGCAGGTCAAATACAATCGAGCCGTTATCGATGCAGATGACGCGGTCGGCGGCGCGATCGAGGTCGGACGTAATATGGCTCGAGAGCAGCACGCTGCGCTGGCCGTCGGAAACAAAGGCGAGCAGCTCGTCAAGCAGCTCTTCGCGTGCCATGGGATCGAGGCCCGCGGTGGCTTCGTCCAAAACGAGCAGCTTGGCATGGTGGCTGAGCGCGCAGGCGAGCTGCAGCTTCATGCCCATACCGCGGGAGAGGTCCTTGACCTTCGTCTTGGGATCGAGGCCAAATCGGTCGATGAATCCGGCGAACGTTTCGCGACTCCATGTGGGGTACGCTGGGCCTACGAGCGTCTCGATCTGGCCCACCTTGAGCGTGGAGGGGAAGGGGCACGTGTCCAGGACAAGGCCGACGCGGGAGCGCAGGTGGCGCTGCGTCTCGTCGGGTGCGTTGGCATCGCAGCGCTGTCCAAGCAGATGTACCTCGCCGGCATCGAGCTTTATAAGCCCGAGCGCGGCGAGAATGGTCGTTGTCTTGCCGGCGCCGTTTGCGCCCACAAAGCCGACGATCTGGCCGGGCTCCACGGCGAGTGTGACGTCTCGCAACGAAAAACGGTCGCTCACGCGGCGTGAGATGCCTTTGAGTTCTAAAAGGTTTTGCATGGTATAGCCTTTCTTGCAGATGGCTACTGCATGGTTTCGGGGGCTACAAGGTCGAGCATCTCGTGCAGCTTGTCGCGCGTGACGCCCAGGGCTTCGGCTTGGTTCGCCGCTTTCGCAAGCAGCTCTTCGATATGGCAGAGCTGGTTTTCGCGCAAGAGTTCTTGGTTGCCCTCGGCGACAAAACAGCCCTTGCCCTGCACGGTGCAGATAAAACCGAGTTGCTCCAGGTCGGCATAGGCGCGCTTGGTGGTGATGACGCTCACGCCCAGGTCGCTCGCCAGCGCGCGGATACTGGGGAGCTTGGCTCCCGCAGCGAGTGAGCCCGAAAGGATCTGGGCTTTGACCTGCGAGGTTATCTGCTCGTAGATGGGCTTGTCGCTCGAATTGGATAGGATGATGTCCACAGCGGCTCCTTAGCTGTTGGGCTACACGTGTATATAACCGGTAAGCACAGTATATATACACTATGCACAGTTGCGCAAGAGGGAAATATGGGCTCGTCTGTCCCCCCGTTCGTTTATCTCGATCTGTAACATCTGAAGTCAATTTTGGCGGCTAGATGTTACAGATCGAGACAGCCTCGATCTTCCTGCTGGTTTATCTCAATCTGTAACACTTAGGCCTGATTTTGATGGCTAGATGTTACAGATTGAGACATTGGCTGCCCGCCTGCCAGTTTGTCTCGATCTGTAACAGGTAGGGGCTCAAAACCCGTCTTACTGTTACAGATCGAGACAGTCCTTGAGACGGCTGCCCGGTGCACAGCGAGCTCGGCTGATGAATTTGTCCTGATAGGCGCCCTAGAGCGGGATTTCGCGGCTACAATAGTGCGGTTACAACGACGTAATGCACTCAATGCAAGAAAGGATCCGCATGGCAAGCCTGTCGGATGAAATCTCGTCGCGCCGCACATTCGCGATCATCAGCCACCCGGACGCCGGTAAGACCACGCTTACCGAGAAACTGCTGCTCTATACCGGTAGCATTCAGACCGCCGGCTCGGTCAAGGGCAAGAGTTCGGCCAAGCATGCCGTCTCGGACTGGATGGACATCGAGAAGGAGCGCGGTATCTCCGTTACCTCCTCGGTGCTGCAGTTCACCTATAATGGCGCCTGCGTCAACATCCTCGATACCCCCGGCCACCAGGACTTCTCGGAGGATACCTACCGTACGCTTATGGCCGCCGACGCCGCGGTCATGGTCATCGACGGCGCTAAGGGCGTCGAGGCCCAGACCAAAAAGCTCTTTAAGGTCTGTACGCTGCGCCACATTCCCATCTTCACCTTTGTGAACAAGCTCGACCACGAGGCTCGCGATCCGTTTGAGCTCATGGAAGAGATCGAGAACGTCCTGGGTATCAATACGTATCCCATGAACTGGCCGATCGGCAGCGGCCGCAACTTCCGCGGCGTGTTCGACCGTCAGACCCGTCGCGTTATCGCCTTTGAGGGCGACGGTCACGCCAACGCCACCAAGAAGGTTGCCGAGGTCGAGGCCGAGTTGGGCGATCCTTCCATGGATGAGCTTATCGGCGAGGAAAACCATAAGAACCTGATGGACGATATCGAGCTGCTCGACGGCGCCGGCGACGAGCTCGACTTGGATGCCGTGGCCTGCGGCAAGCTGAGCCCGGCGTTCTTTGGCTCGGCACTTACCAACTTTGGCGTGGAGCCCTTCCTCAAGGAGTTCCTGCGTCTGGCCCCGACGCCGCGCGCCTATACCGATACGCTTACCAGCGAACCGGTCGATCCCTGCCGCGACGACTTTAGCGGCTTTGTGTTTAAGATCCAGGCCAATATGGACAAGAACCACCGTGACCGCATCGCCTTTGTGCGCATTTGCTCGGGCAAGTTCGAGCGCGGTATGGACGCCTTCCACATGCAGGGCAATCGCAAACTCAAGCTTGCCACGGGTACCTCGATGATGGCCGATGATCGCGCCATCGTGGACGAGGCATACGCGGGCGATATCGTAGGCCTGTTCGACCCGGGTATCTTTAGCATCGGTGACACCGTGTGCTCCGGCAAGCGTCACGTGCAGTATCCGCAGATCCCGACGTTTGCCCCCGAGATGTTCGCTCGCATTACGCAGGTCGACACGCTCAAGCGCAAGCAGTTCGTCAAGGGTATGGAGGAGCTTGCCCAGGAGGGCGCCATCCAGATCTTCCGCGAGCTGGGTGCCGGCATGGAGAGCGTCATTGTGGGCGTGGTTGGCGTGCTGCAGTTTGAGGTGCTCGAGCGCCGCCTCAAGGCCGAGTACCGTGTTGAGGTTCGTCGCCAGCCGCTGCCCTATACGGACATCCGTTGGATCCAGAACGATCCCGATACCATCGATATCCCGGCTCTTTCGCTCACGCGCGACACCCTGCGCGTCGAGGACATGCGCGGCGGTAAGTTGCTGCTGTTTACGAGCCCGTGGAACGTGGATTGGGCAACCGACCACAACCCCGACCTTATCCTGTCGGAGTTTGGCAACGTAGCCTTTTAACGCACCAGTGCGGTGGTCCTGCGGGGCTGCCGCGCCGTTTGCTTGCCTGATGCCGTGTGAGCGGCTATCATACCCACCGGCGTCTCAAGACCGGGGCGTCCGAGCAGTTCGGGTCCGATATCCTGCTCGTTAAAACTAAAACCAAAGGAGTACATAATGATCAAGAAGGTCATGGAGGACTACAAGGTCCTGTTGCGGAGCATTCCCGCGGCAACGGTTTCGCTGTTTTTCGTGAGCGTCATCATGATGAACCTGCTGGCCAACAAAGAGCTTATCAGCCTGCCGTATCTGGCACTCGACTGCGGCTTTGTGGTGAGCTGGGTTTCGTTTTTGTGCCAGGACATGATCTGCAAGCGCTTTGGCGCCAAGGCATCCATCAAAATCTCTATCCTCGCGCTGCTGGTCAACCTGGCCGTGAGCCTGTGCTTTTGGGCATGCTCGCTCACGCCCGGCATGTGGGGCGCCTACTACGACACGGGCATGATCGAGGTCAACACTGCCCTTAACGCCACCATTGGCGGCACCTGGTACGTGGTGCTGGGCTCTTCGCTGGCAATGCTCGTTTCTGCTGTGGTTAATTCCACACTCAACCAGTCGCTCGGTCGTATGCTCAAAAAGAATAATTTTGCGAGCTTCGCCTTCCGCTCCTATGTGTCTACGGGTGTTGGCCAGTTTATCGACAACCTGGTCTTTGCCATTGTGGTGAGCCACACGTTCTTTGGCTGGACCTGGGTGCAGGTCCTTATGTGCTCGCTGACGGGTGCCATCGCCGAGCTGCTGTGTGAGGTCTTCCTAAGCCCCGTTGGCTACAAGGTCGTGCGCGGCTGGGAGCGCGAGAATGTGGGCTCCGAGTACCTCGAGCGCCACGCAACCGCCTAAGGAGCAAGTATGCGGGTTTTGATCACGGGTGCTTCGGGCGGTATCGGAGCCGCATGCGTGCAGCGCTTTTTGGACGAGGGCCACGAGGTCGTGGGCTTTGATCTGCTGCCGGCGGCGATCGAACACGAGCGCTACCGCCATCTGATTGTTGATGTCCGCGAGCCGGGCTCGTTTCCAGGCGACCTTGAGCCCCAGGTGATCGTGAACGTTGCCGGCACGCAGGACTCGGCCGATGACATTGCCGCCAACCTGTGTGGCACCATCAACGTGGCCGAGCGCTACGCCTTTGTGGGGGAGGGGCTTGCCGCCAAGCCGGCGCCGGCTATCAAATCCGTGGTCAATGTGGGGTCGGCGAGTGGACATACGGGATCGGAGTTTCCCGCCTATGCCGCCAGCAAAGGCGGCGTTATCGCCTACACCAAGAACCTTGCAAACCGCCTGGCACCGCAGGCCATCGCCAACAGTGTGGACCCGGGCGGCGTTATCACGCCGCTCAACCGTTGCGTGATGGAAGACGAACACCTGTGGAACCAGATTATGGAGCTCACGCCGCTTAAACGCTGGGCCACCGCCCAAGAGATCGCCGAGTGGATCTACTTTGTGGGCGTGACCAACCGGTTTATGACCGGACAGAGCCTGCTCATTGACGGTGGCGAGGCCGGCCGCACACAATTTATTTGGCCCGAATAGGAAACGCGCCCGATGGAAAGCCGTCGGGCGCGTTTTTTTATTTTCGTTTCTAGCCGAGGCAGCCCCAGTCGATGGGGCTGCTGCCGTTTTGCTCGAGCAATTCATTGGCAGCGGAGAAGGGACGCGACCCCATAAAAGCGGGGAGTTCTGCCGTGGCACGGTTGGCCGAAAGCGGCGAGGGGTGCGTGGAGGCAAGGCGGAACTTGCCGGTTGCCTTGCCCGCGCCGATTGCGGCGAGCTTGCCCTCAACCATCTGCTGGGCAAAGCGACCCCATGCCAAAAAGACGACCGGCTGGGGCAGCTGGCAGCAGCGTTCGATAACGTAGTCGGTGAGCGTGCTCCAGCCCAGCTTGGCGTGCGAGTTCGCGGCATGCTCGCGCACGGTGAGCGTGGTGTTGAGGAGCAGGACGCCCTGTTGTGCCCAGGGGGTTAGGTCTCCCGTGACTGGAATGGCGCAGCCCAGGTCGGCTTTGAGTTCCTTATAGATGTTGCGCAGGCTCGGCGGCAACTTGGTTTGCGTCGCAGGAACCGAGAACGAAAGCCCCATGGCCTGGTTGGGTCCGTGATAGGGGTCTTGACCCAAGATGACAACCTTGACCTGGTCGGCCGGCGTGTAGGCGAGGGCATTGAGGATGTCGTCTTGCGCCGGATAGATGGTCTGCTCGGCACGTAAAAGGGCGATGCGCTCGAGCAGCTGGTTCGTCGTGTCACGTACCGGCTGCGGCGCATCGCCCAACCAAGTTGCTATGTTTCGGTCGCGGGTCGCGGCGTCCATGGGGCTCCTTTACGTCAGATGCTCTGTTTGCATCTATTGTAAAGGCGCACCGGTTGCCTTTATGCCGCGGCTGTATGAAGAGTGGGGTCTACGAGACGTGCTCGGGCGCTCCTGCCATGCGAGCCTGTCCATGTGCGCGAAGGCGCGGAAGCTCGACGGTTGCCACCATGACGCCGGTGAGGATGAGGGCGGCGCCAAAGAAGGCGATGGGGCTCAGGACCTCGCCGACCAGGAAAAACGAGAAGATAGCGGAGCAGACCGGCTCGAGTGAGAAAGCGAAGCCGGTGGTCTCGGCGGGCACGTGGGGCTGCACGAGCGTCTGGGTGATAAAGCCGTAGGCAGAGCAGATGAGTGCGAGCGCGACGACAACGACGATCTCGTTAGGCGTGCCGGGAAGCGTGAAGCCGCCAAAAGTGAATGCAGCGATGCCCGAGAACAGACCGCCAAAGCCCAGCTGCCAAACGCCCAGAGCAAGCGGATCGACTTCTTCGACAAAACGCTTGGCCACGATAATGTGGCTGGCATAGATAAATGCCGAGAGCAGCATGATGATCGCGCCAGGGTTCAGGCTGGTAAAGTCGGCGCCCGAGAGCAGCAACATACCGCAGGTGACGATGGCGGTGCCGACGAGCGCTTTGCGCGCGGGGGCGCGGCGCAGCAGGGCGGCGTTGGCAAATGGCACGATCACGACCGTCAGGCTCTGCAAAAAGCCGGCAGTGGAGGCGGAGGTGAGGCTGGAGCCCAGGCACATGCAGGTGAGCTCGGTTGCCATGATGGCGCCGATGATGGCGGCGCGGACCATAAGGTCGCGGTTGATACGGAATGCATGCTTATGGAAGAGCAGCAGACAGGCCGCAAAGGCGATGATACAACGAAGCGCGACGATGCTCGTGGCGTTCATACTGTCCATGCCAATCTTCATGAGGGGGTACGAAAAGCCCCATGCGACGGGAACGGAAAATGAGAGCGCGATTGCTTTTTTGCGATCCATGGGACTCCTTTTGTTACAGAACGGTTTCGCAAAAAGGATTCTGCTCCCAGATGTGGATGTAGTAAAGCGAATGTATCTTCAGTATGATTAAGAAATACTAATGCTACTAGAAAAAGCGCTGGCAAAACGTTTTACGGCTACATCGATGTGGAGGCACGATGGCATCGCGGTATCAGATTGTTTGTATGGTGGTCGATCGCGGCAGTCTTAAGGGCGCTGCCGACGAGCTGGGCTATACGCAAAGCGCGGTGAGCCAAGCCGTCAAGGCGCTCGAGCGCGAGCTGGGTACCACGCTTATCGAGCGCGGTAAGCAGGGCGTTTCGCTTACGCGCGACGGCAAGCAGTACCTGCCGTATCTGCGCCAAATCGTAACTGCCGAGGCCGAGCTTGAGGGCAAGCGTCAGGAGTTGCTGGGACTCTCCTCGACTGATATTCGAATCGCGACGTTTACTAACGTGAGCCGCACCGTATTGCCGCGCGTGATTCGCGACTTTGGGGCTCTGCATCCGGGCGTGCACTTTACCCTCAAGCAGGGCGATTACACGCGCAACGCCCAGTGGGTGCACGATGGCGTGGTTGACTTTTGCTTTACGGCACGCGGTTTTACCGCAGGGCTCGAGAAGCGCGTGGTCTATCACGACGAGTTGGTAGCATTGTTGCCGGCCGCGCATCCGCTGACGGCAAAGGAAAAGGTGACGCTCGCCGACCTGGCGTCCGAGCCGTTTGTGCTGCTGGATGAGGGCGAACAGAGCCTGGTGCTTGATGCATTCGCGGCGCATGGGCTGTCGCCGCACGTGACGAGCGAGGTGACCGACGACTACACCATCATGGCGATGGTTGAGGAGGGCCTAGGCGTGAGTATGCTCTATCGCCGCACCGTCGAGGGCATGCGGGCCGATATTCGCGTGCGTCCCATCGTGCACGCTCCCTCGCGTGACGTAGTGGCAGCCTGGCGCAGCTGGGACACCATGCCTATCGCCACGAGGCACTTTATCGACTATATGAGCTCGCATATTGTCAATTAATGACTGGCATGGCGTTGAACGCGGTGTTTAGTGGGCTGTCGCTTTGGCTTGTGCTAGACGGTAGGTGCGTGCCGGGTGGCAGAGCAATACCGCCACGACCATAAAGAACGCCGTGGTGCCCAGACTGATGGGGTAGACCATCATGATGTTCGCAAAGGTGCGGAAGTGCGGGAACACGCAGAATACCCAATAGAAGCGGATGCCGCAGACGCAGATCATGGTAATGAGGGCGGGCATGAGCGAGATACCAAAGCCGCGCAGATAGCCGGACATGTTTTCGTAGAACATGCTAAAGGCGTACGCCGGAAAGATCGAACACACGCGGATATAGCCGATCGAGACGATGTTGGGATCGCTGTTGAAGAGCGCCAGGATCTCGCGCCCCAAGCCGACGATGATGACGATGGTGGTGAGCGCAACGATGCCGCCTTCGACCAGGCAGACCTTAAGCGTTTTGGTGCAGCGGTCGATCTGGCGGGCACCGTGGTTTTGTCCCACAAAGGTGGTGCAAGCCTGGCTAAAGCTGTTGAGCAGGTTATAGCACACGTACTCCAAGCTCATGGCAGCGCTCGATGCCGCCATGACCTCGGTGCCCAAGCTGTTGATGGCGGACTGGATGATGATGTTGGCGACGGCGAAGACGGCGCTTTGGATGCCGGCGGGCAGGCCGATCTTGACGATGCGCTTGAGGGCGACGGGGTCGATAGCCAGGTCGCGTGGGGTGACGCGGACGACGGAGTCGGTCTTGAGCAGGCGGATAAAGAGCGTAGCGGCGCTGACGGTGTAGGCGATGGCGGTGGCGATGGCGACGCCCGCGACGCCCCAGTGGAGTACGGGGACAAAGATGAGGTCCAGGCCAATGTTGAGGACGGTGGACACGGCAAGCGCCTGCAGCGGCATGCGGGTGATGCCGACGGAGCGGAAGATGGCGGCCTCAAAGTTGTAAAGCAAAATCGAGGGCATGCTCAGTAAAAAGACGCGCAGGTAGAGCGAAGCGAGCGGCATGGTCTCGGCGGGAACGTTGAGCGCGGCGAGCATGGGCTCGGCAAAGATCTCGCCCAGCGCGATGACGACAAAGCCCACGAGCGCCATTAAAATCGAAGTATGGACGGCGCGTTTGACCATGTTCTGATCGTTGCGGCCGATAGCATTGGCGATGACCACGTTGGAGCCAAGCGACATGCCAATAAACAGGTTGAGCATAAGACTGGTAAGCGGAACATTGGAGCCGACCGCCGCCATGGCGAGGGTTCCCTGGTCGCCCGAGAAGTTACCGATGATGACCGTGGCGATGAGGTTCGACAGCTGCTCCAAGATGCTCGTGGCGGCCACGGGGAAGGCGAACAGGGGAATATTGCGCCACAGCGAGCCGGTGGTCATGTCAATGTGCTTAGATGCGGTGTCAGCCATGCGCTCTCAATCTCTAACATGCGCTTCAATACTCATTTGCGCAGTCGATGATACTCCTAATTACCTAGTCATTGGGGACGTTCTTAAATGACTAGGCGGGGGAGGCGTGAGACAATAGTGGGCGTTGTGTTGTTCGCGCTAAGGAGTTGCCATGTTGTTGTGTCCCGTTTGCCATGAGCCGCTGGTGGATGACGAACGCGGTGCTGCATGCGCGGGCGGACACCGGTTTGACCGCGCTCGTGAGGGCTATCTATATCTACTGTGCTCGTCCAAGGGCGGTGACTCCATGGGCGATCCCAAGTCGCAGGCACGCAGCCGTCGTGACTTCCTGAATCGCGGTTACTATGCGCCGTTGCGCGATGCGATGGTCGAGCTAGTGCGCGAACGAGCTCAGCGGTGCGCGGCTACGTCGGACAAGCCGCTGGCCTTGCTCGATATTTGCTGCGGCGAGGGCTATTACACGAGTGCCATGGGCGCGGTGCCGGGTGTGGGCGCTTACGGCTTTGACCTGGGCAAAGAGATGGTGCGCCTGGCCGCCAAGCGCGGCGACGCGACCTACTTTGTGGCCAACATGAAGGACATCCCCGTGGCCGATGGCACCTTCGATATGGTGACCGAGCTCTTTGCCCCCTTTAACGAGCGCGAGTTTGCCCGCGTGCTGGCGCCCGAGGGCTCGCTCTACACCGTGGTGCCGGGCGCCCGTCATCTCTTTGGGCTCAAGGAGGTGCTCTACGACACGCCGTACCTTAACGACGAGAAGCTGCCGAAGACAACCGAGCTCGAGTTGGTGGGAACGCAGCGGGTGTCTGCGAACATTACGCTCCAGACGCAGGCCGACATCGAGGCGGTGTTCCAGATGACGCCGTACTACTACCGCACGCGCCCTGCCGACAAAGAGCGCCTGGCAAACCTGGACACCCTTCAGACCGATATCGACTTCATCATCGCCGAGTACCGCCACTAACCTACCAAAAAGGGACAGGTTTATTTTGGCAGGTTTTATCTGGGCAAACGTAAAGGGCCGACCGCGGAGATGCGCGATCGGCCCTTTTTAGTTGCTTGGCTACAAAGGTTTTGAGAAGCGAGCGCTTACAGGCGGTCCTTGTTCTCGGCCTTAACGGTGTGCGCCTGCTGAACAAAGAACAGGTCGTAGACCACGATGACAAAGGCGCCAAAGTTGATGGCGTCGCCGCCAAACGCGGGAAGCGTGAGCACCGCCTGGGCAAGCGTGGCGACTGCAGCAACGATACCGAGCTTAAACGCGCCGTCAACCTGCGAAGGCTTGTTGGCACCCTTGATGCCCGCAACGCCCGCGGCAAGATCGATGAGGCCCTTGGCGATAATCACGGCCGCGGCGAGCATGGCGTTCGATCCGTAGGTGGACTCGAACTTGCCGGTCGCGATGCCGGCGATTCCAATGACGAGACTGGCGATGCCCAGAACAAAATAAATCAGGGCAAGGATTTTGAGAGTCTTGCGAGTGAAGCTCATGGCTGGTCCTTTCGATACGAGTACGCCAACCTGGCGCACCCTATGTGCTGCACATATGGTGAAGCACATTGTAGTTCAACGCGGCGATGCATGCGCCTGAAAGCGTCTCTTGCCTGCACGGTTCAACCTTTCAAAAAGGAAAGCTGGACGTAAGTCAAATCGATGGCAGCGCATGCGCGGCGCTGCGATGATGAGGCCATGGTAAGAGCTGGACCGAAGGAGGAGCCATGATGTACGGAGTCAAGCAAGTGGATGAGCCGCGGTCACTGGGAAGGCGCATGAGTGATTCTGTGATCGCTGCCGTGTGCACGGTATTGATGGCTGTGCTTTGCATTGGGATGCTGTGGACCATGTCGCATGTGGGACAATAACGGACGGTTGGGTGCCAACTGAGGTGGCGCTCACGTATTCGTTTTGCTTGCTAAGGAGTGTCCATGGGCGTCGTCGATCCCTTTTCTGTTGCTCGGGCCGCGGGGCTTGAGCTGACCGGGAAGCCCGAGGGCCTTACGCTCACCGACGGCACGATGGAGTTGCGTGCCGATTTTGGCCGCATGCTTCCACGGCTCAAACAGGGCCGTTTGCAGCAAGAGCTACTGGTGAAGGCTGCGCGCACAAAAGGTATCGAGAACCCCTGGGCGATTGACGCCACGGCAGGTTTTGGCGAGGATTCGCTGCTGTTGGCCGCTGTGGGCTTTACCGTCGATTTGTATGAACAGGACTGCGTGATCGCGGCGCTCCTTCAGGATGCCCTGGATCGCGCGGCAGATGATCCGGCGCTTGCGGCTGCCGTGGCGCGCATGCGCTTACATGCGGGCGAGGACAGTGTTGCCGGCCTTCGCCATGCGGCTGAGCTGGTCGAGCGTGGTGAGCTCGCGGCTCCCGATGTGGTGTATCTGGATCCCATGTTTCCCGAGCGCACCAAGAGCGCGGCGGTTAAAAAGAAGTTCCAGCTCTTGCACCATTTGGAGCAGCCGTGCGCCGATGAGGAGACGTTGGTCGAGGCCGCGCTTGTGCCGCGCCCGCGCAAGGTCGTTATCAAGCGGCCGGTGAAGGGGCCGCTGCTTGCCGGCGTTAAGCCGAGCTATCAGCTTGCGGGCAAGGCCGTCCGCTACGATGTTTTGGTGCCGCCGCGTCCGTAGCCTGCGCGCGATGGCCGGCGATGTGTCGGTGCCGTGCCGCTGCGTCGGCGTCGCGCCGATGCGGAGCCTATTTCCAAGGGTGCGACGTCAGATGCCATCCGCCGCAGTATTCGCATTTGTAGCAGGCCAGGCCGCGCCGTCCGCGGTTTTCGCAGTCGGCCATAACGGCCTCGGCCTCGGCTCGCGTGTCGTAACGGTTTTTACGCTCGCACGACTTGTAGCGCCAGGCTTCATCGCGCTCGGCGTCTAGTTCGTCGCAGCGCTCATCTTCGCGTGCAAACAGGTCGCTCATATCGCCGCCGGTGGCAGCGCCCAAAAACTCGCTTTTGGCTTTTGACCAGGCGGCTCGCTTTTTGCTCCCCATCTGCTTCGCACCCTCTCCAAACGTTGGTATTATTGCTCAATCAAAGTGATATCAATAAACGTGAGGTCGCCGCGTGATGATCAGAAAAACCCTCGATACCGACATTCCCGCCGTCATGGCTATCTATGACGCGGCCCGCGCCTATATGCGCGCACATGGCAACGCCACGCAGTGGCCCGAGGGCACGCCTTCGGCCGAGCAGCTGGCTGCCGATATTGCCGCTGGTGGCAGTTACGTGTGCGAAGTCGACGGCCGCGTGGTGGCGACGTTTGCCTTTTTACCGGGTCCGGACGAGTGCTATGACGTCATCGAGGACGGTCAATGGCGCAGCGACACTCCGTATGCCGTGCTGCATCGCGTGGCATCCGACGGCACCGTGCACGGTATCGCGGCCGCGATGTTTGCCTTTGCCAAGGAGCGCGCTGACCACCTGCGTATCGATACGCATGCGGACAACCTGCCCATGCAGGGCGCGAGCATGAAGGCGGGGTTCGAGCGCGCCGGCGTCGTGTATGTGTCGGACGGCACGCCGCGTGTTGCGTTCGACTGGCTGCGCGAGGCATAAGGGCCGAGTCACATACCAGCGTTTCATCGAAATGAAAATGGCCCCGAGTGGGGCCATTTTTGGTAAAACGCGTTGTTGTGAGGCTCGCGTTGTTACTGTCCCAGATGAACCAGGGCAGACAAAAAGGGGAGGTGCCGGCTTTCGCAAGGCGCGAACCTACGAAAATCGCCGCGCGGCAACGCGGGGCGATGAGCTCGGTCGGGGGATAGGGCCCGCTTCGCCCGCCGGCCCGTAAATTGTATCATCCAGTGTGGAACGAGGATGCCCGTTGCCGCGTGCGATGGGCTTGCAATAAGGGGAGAGCCATGTCGAAGCAAGCGGTCGTTGGAATCTTGGCGCATGTCGATGCCGGCAAGACCACGCTGGCCGAGGCCATGCTGTTCAACGCAGGTCGCATTCGCAAGCGCGGCCGCGTGGACGATGGCGATTCGTACCTGGACACTAACGCGATCGAGCGCGAGCGCGGCATTACGATCTTCTCGTCGCAGGCCGTGCTCGACCATGGCGATACCCACGTCATGCTCGTGGATGCACCAGGGCATGTCGATTTTTCTGCCGAGGCGGAGCGCACATTGCGCGCGCTCGACTACGCGATTTTAGTTGTGGGTGCTAACGATGGCGTGCAGGGGCACACCGAAACCCTGTGGCGCTTGCTTACACGCTATGACATCCCGACGTTCATCTATATCAACAAAATCGATTTGGAGAATCCTGGCCGCGATGTTTTGCTGGCACAACTTGGGCAGCGTCTTTCCGAAGGCTGCCTGGATGCCAACGAACTGTTGGCGGGCGGTGCCGTTCAGGAGGACGCTGCCGCGTTAGACGAGGCGGCGCTCGAAGAGTTTCTTGAGGCAGGCGAGCTTTCCGTCGCAACGCTGTCGCGCATGGTTGCCGAGCGCAAGCTCTTTCCCTGCTTTGCCGGCTCGGCGCTCAAGGACCAAGGCGTGGACGAGCTGCTGGACGGCATATGCGCGCTGATGCGTGAACAGGCATGGCTTCCGGAGTTTGCCGCGCGCGTCTATCGTGTCAGCCGAGGCGTTCGCGGCGAGCGTTTGGCTTGGGTTAAAGTGACCGGCGGCACGCTGCACGCCAAGCAGATGATTGACGGACGTTCCGGTGCCGAGGCATGGGAGCAGAAGGTCGATCAAGTACGCATCTATAACGGCGAGAAGTATGAGCTTGCGCAAGAAGTTGCTGCTGGCGGTATTTGTGCCGTGACGGGTCTTGCGCACGTTCGCCCAGGGGACGCCCTGGGTGCGGAGCCCGCGGGCGATGCACCCGTCATTGCGCCAGTCCTCACCTATACGGTGCTGCCGGGCGAACATGACGTCCATACGGTGTTCAAAGCATTGACTGAGTTAGCGGACGAAGACCCCATGCTCGGCGTAAGCTGGAATACGCATCTTGAGCAGATTCATTTGCAGTTGATGGGCGCCGTGCAGCTCGAGGTCGTGCAGCGGGTGCTGGCCGATCGCTTTGGCCTTACGGTTGGGTTTGAGCCCGGCGGAATTCTCTATAAGGAGACTATCTCGCAGTCGGTCGAGGGCGTGGGCCACTTTGAGCCGCTGCGCCACTATGCCGAGGTGCACCTGCGCCTGGAGCCGTTACCGGCAGGCTCGGGCGTGCAATTTGGCACCGTGACCTCGACCGATGAGCTCGATCTTAACTGGCAGCGTTTGGCGCTCACCAATGCCATGGAGCGCGACCACCTGGGCGTGTTGACGGGCTCGCCCATCACCGATGTGCGCATTACGCTCACGGGCGGCCGCGCGCATGCCAAACACACCGAGGGCGGCGATTTTCGCCAGGCCACGTACCGCGCGATTCGCCAGGGTTTGATGCAGGCGCGCGAGGCCGGCGCGGCGGTACTGTTGGAGCCGTGGTATCGCTTTGAGCTCGAGGTGCCGGGGGAGTGCGTGGGCCGGGCGCTCTCGGATGCCACGCGCATGAGTGCCGAGTACGAGCCGCCGACGATGGCGGGAGACCGGGCGAAGCTTGTGGGTCGCGTGCCGGCATCCGAGGTGCAGGATTATGCGCTGGAGGTGGCTGCCTACACGGGCGGTCGCGGGCATCTGTACCTGGAGTTCGCCGGTTATGCGGCCTGTCATGATGCGGAGCGCGTAATCGAGGCGGCCGCCTATGAGCCCGAGGCCGATCTGCCCAACACGCCCGACTCGGTCTTTTGCGCTCACGGCGCCGGTTACACGGTCAAATGGTACGACGTACCCGCCGCGGCGCACGTAAAGATCGATCCCGCCACCTTCCGCCCCTGGCGAGCAGCAGACGCCGAGTTTTTCGGCCATAGGTGATAGAAGGGCGGCCTCTTTGTCACCTGCTGTTGGTATAACTCGGTATAAGTTGGTATAACTATAGGCAGCGTTTGCCAATCCGAGGAGGCCGACATGCATCCAAATCCCTTTAAGCCAACGGCTGGTAAGCGACCTCCGATACTCATCGGTCGCGAGTCGGTCATCGAAGATTTCGAGGAAGGGCTCGATAACGGTGCCGGAGCGCCGGGCAGACTCATGCTCATTACAGGAAACCGCGGCTGTGGCAAAACAGTTCTCCTGCGGGAGCTGCAACGTCTGGCCAGTGAGCGCGGATGGGCGGTTGTCTCCGATTCCGCTTCGCTTGGCTTATGCGACCGCTTGGCCGACGCGCTTCGCTCGAATAAGCCCGTTGTGACGTCAATGGAGTTTGGCCCGTCATTTGGCCGAATGTCGGTTGAGGCGGCGCGGGCAAAAGGCGAGACGTTGCGAGGGCTGGTCAACGAACGTCTCAAGAAACTCGGCCCAAGCAAGGGCATTCTGTTTGCGATTGACGAGGCTCAATCTGCGTCTATCGAGGAACTGGCGGCTCTCGCCGTTCTCTATCAGCAGGTGCTCGGAGATCAGGATGCCACGGGCTTGCCCGATAGCGACCAGCGTGGTCTTGCGCTGGTTTTTGCCAGCTTGCCCAGTATGGTTGACGATCTGCTCGAAGAGCCGAGCGTGACGTTTTTGCGACGCGCCCAGCAGCGTACGTTGGGGGCGATTTCTTTGCCCCAGGTGCGCGATTCATATGTCCAGACGATCGAGTACGCCGGCCTTTCCGTTGATGCGGAGACGGCGAACCTTGCGGCACACAAGAGCATGGGGCATCCCTATATGGTTCAGCTGGTGGGATATTACATGTGGCGGTCTGCTGTCCGGCGTGGCTCGCAGGTCATTGAAAGGCGCGATGTCGAGGATGGCCATGCGGATGCCGTCTCCGAGTTCTACGAAGCGGTTGACGCGCCTCTGTATTACGGGTTACGCAGTCCGCAGCGCCTCTTTATCGAGGCCATGGCGGTTGACGAGGACAAGCCGACGCGTATGGCGGATATCATTGAGCGCTGCGACCGTACCCAGAGCTGGGCGAGTAAATATCGCGCAAGCCTGATTCGCGAGCGCGTCATCGAGGCTGCCGGATACGGTCTCGTCCGGTTTACCGTGCCCATGCTGAGCAAGTACATTCGCGATTGCGTTTTAATGTGACAAAGGGACTGTCCCTTTGTCACATTCGATCAACAGGAAAGGAAGCGATGACGGTGTCGCAACAGCCAAGTGCTATCGAGGTGCGCGGTGCGCGCGTCCATAATCTCAAGGACATCGATATCGATATTCCGCTGGGAAGGCTCGTGGGTATTGCCGGCGTGTCGGGTTCGGGCAAGAGCTCGCTGGCGCTGGGGGTTCTGTATGCCGAGGGCTCGCGTCGTTACCTGGAGGCGCTCAGCACCTATACCCGCCGTCGTTTGACGCAGGCAGAGCATGCTCAAGTGGATGAAGTGCTGCACGTGCCGGCGGCGCTCGCATTGCATCAGCGCCCCAGTGTGCCAGGCGTGCGTTCGACCTTTGGCACCATGACCGAGCTCAACAACAGCCTGCGCCTGCTCTTTAGCCGCTGCGCACATCACGTGTGCCCGCATTGCGGGGCGCGCGTGGAGCCGAGCCTTAACGTGGCCGCGGGCCTGTCGCTCACATGCCCCGCATGCGGGCGCGAGTTCTATGCGCCGGGTGCCGAGGACCTTGCCTTTAACAGTGGCGGCGCGTGTCCTACCTGCGGAGGCACCGGCGTCATGCGCGAGGTGGACGAGGCGAGCCTGGTGCCCGACGAGTCAAAGACAATCAACGAGGGCGCGGTACTTCCCTGGGGCACGCTCATGTGGGATCTGATGAAGCAGGTGGCCGGCGAGATGGGCGTGCGCACCGACGTGCCGTTCAACCAGCTCACGCCTGAAGAGCGCGATATCGTGTTCCATGGCCCGGCAGTTAAGAAGCACATTCTCTACGTTCCCAAAAATGGCGAGGGCGCCACGCCGCTCGACTTTACCTATTACAACGCCGTCTATACCGTCGAGAATGCGCTCGCCAAGGTTAAGGACGACAAGGGACTTAAGCGCGTGGCACGCTTTTTGTGCGAGGGGCCGTGCCGCGATTGCGGCGGCACGCGTCTTTCCGACGCCGCGCGCCAGCCCCAGGTGCGCGGTATCAATCTGGCACAGGCAGCGGCCATGACACTGGGCGAGGCGATTGAGTGGGTGCGCGGGGTGCCCGCATCCTTGCCGACCGAGATGCGGCCCATGGCGACGGACATCTGCGATTCGTTTTTGAGCACGGCCTGTCGCCTGATCGACCTGGGCCTCGATTATCTTTCGCTCGACCGCGCCGGTGCTACGCTTTCCACGGGTGAGCGCCAGCGCGTGCAGCTTGCCCGCGTGGTGCGCAACCGATCGACGGGCGTGCTGTATGTGCTGGACGAGCCTTCGATCGGCTTGCATCCTGCCAATGTCGACGGCTTGGTAGGAGTGATGCGCGATCTGGTGGACGACGGCAACACCGTGGTTGTTGTCGACCACGACACGCGCGTGCTGGCAGAAGCCGACTATCTGGTCGAGATGGGCCCCGTTGCCGGAGCGGGCGGCGGTCATGTAATCGCCGCCGGTTCGGTGGACGAGGTCGAACACGCGAGGGACAGCCGCATCGCGCCGTTCTTGCGCTCGGACCCCAAGCGCTTACGCCCGCAGGTGGCTGACGACGAAATGTTCGACCTAGGCCATATCCGCATGGCGACCGATGCCATCCATACCGTCAAACCACTCAAAGTCGATATCCCGCGCGGCCGCCTTGTCGCGGTGACGGGTGTTTCGGGTTCGGGCAAGACGACACTGGTGCTCGAGACGCTCATCCCGGCGCTCAAGGCGCAAGCGGCCGGCGAGCGCCTGCCGAGGCACGTGCGTTGGGTCGATGCCGAGGGCATCGCGCGCGCCAACCTGATTGACGCCACGCCCATTGGCGCCAACGTGCGCTCGACGGTAGCGACCTATGCTGACATCCATGATGAGCTGCGCCGCGCCTTTGCCCGTACGCCCGAGGCCAAGGCGGCAGGGTATAAGGCGGGTGCCTTTAGCTACAACACCGGCGCCTTGCGCTGCCCCACATGCGATGGCACGGGCTCGATATCGCTTGACGTGCAGTTTTTGCCCGATGTCGAGATCGTCTGCCCTGCATGCCGTGGCTCGCGTTATGCAGACGCGGCTTCGCATATTCATCGCGAGGGCAAGGACGGCAGCCTGCTTACGTTGCCGCAACTTATGGATATGAGCGTGGATGAGGCCCTCGACGCGACCGTCGGACTCAAGAAGGTTCAGGTGCGTTTACAGATCTTGCACGACCTGGGCTTGGGTTATCTCACGCTTGGTGAGCCCACGCCGGCGCTTTCGGGCGGCGAGGCGCAGCGCCTTAAGCTTGCGAGCGAGATGGGCCGCGTGCAGGACGATGCCGTATTCGTATTCGACGAGCCCACGATTGGCCTGCATCCGCTCGATGTTCAGGTGTTGCTGAGTGTGTTTGATGGCCTTGTTGCCAGGGGCGCCACGGTTATCGTGATCGAGCACGACCTCGACCTTATCCGTAACGCCGATTACGTGATCGATATGGGTCCGGGCGGTGGCGACGCGGGCGGGCAGATTGTCTGCGTCGGCACGCCGGGCGACATCGCGGCCTGCCCTAAGAGCATTACCGGCCGCTACCTATAACCGAATGTGACAAAGGGACTGTCCCTTTGTCACATTCCCAGAAAGCCTGTTTGGCGCAGAGCCTCGTAGAGGACGATGGCGGCGCTGTTGGAGAGGTTGAGTGCGCTGATGCGGTAGTCGTCCGGATTGACGAAGTTGCCGCAGATATCCTGTCGAAGGATGGCTTCGTGGCTGTCCTCGGTATGCCCGAGCGACTCCTCGTGGGCCTCCCAGGCGTCGGCGTTTTCGAGCGAGTCGCAATCGCGCAACATGGGGATGCGCTCGCAGCGCTCGGGCGCCGCGGCAAGCAGTGGCTCGGGAATCCCCGAGCTCTCGCTGCCAAAGACCAAAAAGTCACCGTCGCGGTAGGTACTTTGCGCATAGGTGCGGCGCGCCTTTTTGGTCAGCAGATGCAGGCGTTCGTCGGCGGGGGAGAGGCCGTTGCGCGCAAGGAAATCCTCCCAGCCGGCATAGGTCGTCACGTCCAAATTTTGCCAGTAGCCCAGGCCGGCGCGACGCACCGTCTTGTCGTCGAGCGAAAACCCCAGCGGCTCCACCAGATGCAGGCGGGCGCCGGTAACCACGCAGGTGCGGCCGATATTGCCCGTATTGGCCGGAATCTCGGGCGCATACAGCACAATGTTGAACATGAATCTCCTTGGCTCAGAACGAAAAACCACCACGAAGGGCACCTTCGTGGTGGTTTGGCGGTTACGTAGGCGGAAAAATGCCCGCTTGGATAAATCTAGGCGCGGTGCCAGTCGGTCAGGCAGGCATCGAGGGAGGCGATGAGCGCATCCTTGTCCATGTGACGGCCGATGATGCACAGGCTCGTCATGCGGTCGCCCGTCTCGTCGTCCCAAATCTGCATGATCTCGGGGTTCTCGTCGATGATCTTCTGCTTCTCGCCCTCGGGCGCGGAGTCAACGAACAGACCGTTCTCCATCAGGCGCATCTGGTGGCCGGCCTGCTCAAACATGTAGCACATGTCCGGATCGCCGGTCTGCCACAGCGGACCCTTGACGCGAATGACTTCGTCGGGCCACTCCTGCTCAACAAAATCGGTGAACTTTTGCAGGTCAAACGGCTTGCGGCGCGAGTACACAAAGGTCTCGATGTCGTACTCGAGCACCTCGGGGTCGTCGTGCTCCTCGGGATGCTCCATGGCCTCGATCCAAGCGGCGGAGTTGTAGGCGCGCATAAAGTCGAAGCGGCCGGTGTCGAGCAGCTCCTCCATGGGGACCTCGCCGTTTTGGGCCTCGACAATCACGGCGTCCTTCTGCAGGCTACGCACGATGGCCTTGAGCTCGGCAATCTGCTCAGGCGTGACGGTATCGGTCTTGTTGAGGATCAGCGTGGAGCAAAACTCGATCTGCTGGATGAGCAGGCTCTCGATGTCGTCCTCGTCAATGTCCTCGGCCAGCAGGTCGCGACCGCCGTTGAACTCGTCGTACATGCGGGCGCAGTCGACCACGGCCACGATGTTGTCGAGCGCAAGCTTGGGCTCGCCGCCCACCTTGGCCTCGTCGCAGAAGCTCGAGATGGTGTAGGCGATGGGGATAGGCTCGCAAATGCCCGAGGCCTCGATGATGATGTAGTCGAACTTGCCCGAATCGGCGATGCCCTGCAGCTGGTTGGCCAGGTCGTCCGAAAGCGTGCAGCAGATGCAGCCGTTGGTGAGCGGGATGAGGTCGTCGGTCTCGGAAAGGCCGCCGTCGGCGATGAGGCTGGCGTCGACGTTGATCTCGCCGATATCGTTGACGATCACGGCGGCGCGGATGCCGCCGTCGTTAGCGAGGATGTGGTTGAGCAGTGTGGTCTTGCCGGCACCGAGGTATCCGGTAAGCATGATGATCTTCACGGGTTTGTTGGGCATGTGCCCTCCTTTGTTAGACGTGGCTTACAGTTGAATCTTATGCCAAACGCCTGCTCTTATACCCACGCGCCGGCAAATAACACAGGCTACTCCCAGGCTCCCCATACATCGGGGCAATAACCGACGGTGGCCTTTTTGCCGTTGCGCACGATGGGCTCGGCTAGAACCTGCTGGTTCTCGAGCAACTTGTCGAAGCGCTGGCTAGGGGTGAGGTGCTGGATGAGCGCGAGCGTCTCCTCGTCCTTGGCCTTGGGATTGAGCAGCTTGTCGATGCCGCCGACCGCCTGCATCACGCTCGTGAGCTCGCCCTTGCTCATCTCCTTTTCCTTCAGGTCAATAAACTGCACCTTAATGCGGCGCTCCTTAAAATAACGCTGCGCCTTCTTGGTATCGAACGACTTCTTAGTCCCGAAGATTTGCACGTTCATATTTATGTTCCGCCGTTCTAACGAACGGCGGTCACCTCGACGCTGCAAAGCCATCTGATGGGCAATCTGCCCTTCAATCGTCGGGCGCGGGCAAAAGCCCAGCGCCCTCCTCTTTCAAGGCACCTTGCCTCATCAGCTGGCTTTTCGCTGACATTGATGGAACATCGAGGTGACCGCCGCTGGAATTATCTGATGAAGTTGGTCCTAGCGCGATCGGCCTCGGGAGCTTCGATGCCAGCGGCCTTTCCTGCTTCGATGCAACGAAGGAGCCAGGCCATGTTTTTGCCGATGTTTCGCATGGTGGCCAGACCCTCGGCATCTCCATCGGCCTCGCCCGGCGCAGCGCCAAAGACGTTGTTCCAGTAGGTGGAGGCGACCACGGGCATCTGGTTGATGGTGAAGTACTTGTTGAGTACATCGAACGTTGTCGACGTACCGCCGCGACGGGCGACGGCGACGGCAGCGCCCGGCTTGTGTGCAAAAGCTTTGCTACCGGCATAGAATGCGCGATCGAGTGCCGAGAGAATGCGGCCGCTGGGGTGCGCGTAGTAGACAGGCGAGCCAAAGACAAAGCCGTCGGCCTGTTCGGCGGCAGCGATCAGCTCGTTGACCACGTCGTCGTCAAAGGTGCAGCGACCGCCAAGCTTGCCACACTGGCCGCAACCGATGCAATCGCGAATGGGCTTGGCGCCCAGCTGAAACACCTCGGTATCAATGCCTTCTGCATTAAGTTGCTCTGCGACCTCGGTGAGTGCGCGGGCGGTGTTGCCGTTTGCCTTGGGGCTGCCATTGACCAAAAGAACCTTCATCACAAACTCCCTCTGCTGTCGGTGACTTCTGCGGAGGATTATCGCACGAGAGGGTAGATGGCGTGGGGCACGATGCCGGCCCCGAGGGCCCACGGCAGGCACGCTCACCAGGTACGAGCGGGATACGGTCCAGAGGATGTTGGAGTGCGGGGCCTCGTGCGAGCAGATTGTAAGGGGTCTGGGCGGGTCGCCCTCGATGGCGAGCTTTGAGGCCTTGGAAGGCGGGCTGCTGCGGCGGCTATGGTTTATACTAAGGCGGTTGCTATCGAGTAATTCATACTTGGTTTGATTCGATTGTGAATGCGTAACTAGGATGGAAAGCAAAGGAAACTCTATGGAAACAGAGGATGCTGTTTGCTTGATGACTTCGATTGCCTTGATTGTCCTTTCAATCCAATACCGAAGAGGAAGATGGCTCTGCTCAATTGCTGGATATGATGTCACAAAAAGGGAGAGCGAGATTGATATACGCCCTTACGCAAAGCTGATTTCTTCTGTGACGTTATGGATGGGGCTGCTGTTTTTCTTGTGGGCGGTAGAGGACTGGGTACGCGATTGGAATACCAGCGTTTTTGAAGTTTTGGTTCTACTTCTGTTCAGCTTGGCCTCTTTGTCGTTCGTGCGGCTCGTTAGGTTTGTGTTTATGAGGCGGTAGCCAGCGGAAGTGGCTGGACGACAAAATGGACCAATGCAGCCAATTGTCAATAGAATTTGATAGGCTTGGCTTAACAGATTTACTCGAGGGCATATCCGTGGCGAGGGATAGGTTCTATCTTGTTGAGCACTTATTTGCATCAGGCAAAGTAAACCAAGAGTATCGAAACGGTGCCCCCGGGCCCCGGGAGGGACTGCGGGGACGTTCGGCTAACTGCGGGTACGACCTATTTGCCCAATGTGTTCGGTTGAGATCGGAAATTAACCATCATGCGCCCCATAACGCTAGTCCAGCTTGGTGCCCGGTACTTGTGGTGCCTCTTCAAGTAGCGCTTTGAGCTCGTTCAAAATGAAAACGGGCTGTCGGTCGACGGCATCTAGATGAAGTGTGGCCACACGAATGGGCGGCTGATATTCAAATGAGCCAAAGAGTACGGGCGACCCCAAGAACCGCTCGATTTCTTCTGCGATCGCGTCGGTCTCTTCGGGATCAAGGTCATCGAAAAGCGCCACGAACATCGGTCCGGTCGAGCGGAACAGACGGCCCTTGCCGCGCGAACAGTCCATGAGGCAGGCGGCACTTTCTGCCAAAACGCGGTCGCCCGCATCAAAGCCAAAGCGGGCATTGACCTTGGCGATGTCGTCGATTTTGATGGCGACCAGGCCTGCCTTGCGCGCCACGCGACGCATTTCGCCAATGGCGTTGACCAGGGCGTGGATATCGCCCAGGCCGGTCACGGAATCGGTCGTATCCGCCAAGCTTCGGTTGATGATAATGCCCACATACATGTTGGGCTCGGTTTCGGTGCTATCCAAGCGGTAGCCCGTACACTCGCACAGCGCATATTTACCAGCGGTATTCATGACGCGATACTGCATGTAATGGAAGTGCCACGCGCCGTTTACCACCATATCGAGCTCGCTGCGCACGTTGTCGCGGTCCTCGGGGTGAACGCGGGCGAGCCACATATCGAGCGAGTTATAGGGATGCTGGGAGGGCAGGTCAAAATCGCGCACGGCATTAATCGACCATTGCGATTCGCCGGTATCGAGGTTAAGGATAAACGGATAGCGCGTCTCGGAGCTCATGGAGATCGCTTGGAACACCCGGTCGTTGCAGGGAGGCTGATCGGCGATCGGGCGCATGGATGCGTCGTTTTCCTTCGGCTGCTGCACACGGTGCATGAGCTTGTAGCGATACATTTTGCGGTCGGCGTCCATGGTCATCTGGCGACGCGTATCGCCAGCGAGTGGGTCGACGCGCGAGCAGCCAAAGCTAAAGCTAGCGATCATGGGCGCTTTGCCGCCCGATGTTGCCTCGATAAGGTCGGTGCGCGTCCGCTCCAGGCGCTGCTCGAGTTCGGCTTCATCTGTCGTGGGGGATACGAGTACAAATTCGTCTCCACCGATACGGAACAGCAGGTCATTGGGTTCCATTGTCTCGGTGAGTGCACGGCAGATGCCCAGAATGTAGCGGTTGCCCTCGGTGTGGCCAAACGTATCGTTGCAATGCTTAAGGCGATCGATATCGATATAAGCGCAGGTGAAGGGGGTGCCTTTGTGCCAAAGCAGCTCGGCATAACGGTGGAGTCCAGCACGGTTGCCAAGATTGGTGAGCGAATCGATATAGGCGCCGCGCTCAAGCAGCTCGCGTTCTTGCTGCAGGATGGCAAATGTCTTCTGTAGCTGCTCGCCGATGGCGCACAGCTCCGTGGGCAGCGCGGCAACATCGAGCTCGGCGGTCGAGACCCCGTTCGCAAGTCGCTGAAGATAGGCAATGATCGATTGCTCGCCCAGGCGATACGACTCGTTCATGATGGATAACCTCCTTGGGCACAACAGTGGTTTGCATCATATCCCCAATTCGGTTTGGATTGGGGGCATAAGTTAGCCAATGGGGACAAGCGCCCCTTCGGCGGTATCGTTTTGCGCGCGAGCGTATCAGTTTTTGTTACCGCCATCGAGCAATGCCTCAAAATCCTTTGCCTGCATGGGGCGGTAGTAGAGGAAGCCCTGAGCGTAGTGGGCACCCATTTGGAGCAGCATGTTCGCCTGCTCGTTTGTCTCGACGCCTTCGATTACAACGGGCAGATGGAGCGATTGCGCCATCTCGAGCATTGATGAAACGATTTGCGCGCTACGGCTTTGATCGCGGTCGGTGGGCACAAACGTGCGGTCGAGCTTGATGACGTCGACGTTGACGTTCTTGAGCATCGCGAGCGTAGACTGGCCGGTGCCAAAATCGTCCATGTAGGTCGAGAAACCGCGAGTGTGTAGGTCGGCCGTCAGCTTATCCACGGCCTCGGACTCTCCCGTATAAGCCGTCTCGGTGATCTCAATGCGCATGAGCTCGGGCGGTAGGTTGTATTGGGCGGCAAGCGCCCCCATATGCTCGGCGACGTCGCAGGCAAGGATATCCACGCGCGACACATTGAGCGAGATCGGAACTACGCGCAGCCCTCGATCGATGCACTCACGCAGCCACGAGGCGACGCCCTGCCAAACATATTTGTCGAGCGTCACCACAAAACCGCTTTCCTCGAGAGCGGGGATAAAGGTGGTAGGTGAAATGAGGGAGCCATCCTTGTCAATCCAGCGTGTGAGCGCCTCGGCGCCAACGATCTCGCCGGTTTCCATGTCGACCTGGGGCTGCAAGTAGTAGGTAATGCGGCCGTTTGAGAGCGCATACTGGAATTCGGTCAGCGTGCGGTGGAACGCGATTTCGTGTTCGTATTCCTCGGGGCGGAAAATGGCAATGCGCTCCTTAAAGTCGTTTTTTGCGCGCCGATTGGTAAACATGGCCTTGGCCTGCGCATCGATGGTGATTTCCTCGTTGGAGTCGATGGGGTAGACGCCCATGGACGGCCAGAAGCCCACGCCGTCATCATGCTTGGCCACGGCCTGGCGAATGCGGCTATAGATCTGATGGACGGTGTCGTGTTCAAAGGGGATGAGTACGCAAAAATCGTCTTGGCCCCAGTACCCTGCGACGCCCATGGCGGCATTCTCGATGTCCTTGAGAACCGTGCCCACATCGGCGAGTACGCGGTCGCCCTCGGCCTGTCCGTGCCATTCGTTGAACAGTCGCATGTGCCCCATATCGACGGTGGCGATACACCAGGCGCCGTTGCGCCTTGTCTCGAGAAATTCGTTGGCGCGGCGCATAAACTCGCTGGGTCGATAGAGACCCGTGAGCGGATCGATGCGTTCGGCGATGGCGCTTTTGCGCTCCACCTCGGGTATGGGGAGGCTGTCGTTGGGAACAAGCCCGCCGGCCGTGCGAATGCGACGGTCGAGTTCGCCTAAAACGGCGGCCGTTTGATTGGTCAGGTGCTCGTAAAAGGCCGGAACGACAAGACAGACGGGGGTAATAGTGTCGCCCGCGATTCGAACGGGAGTGAAAACGGCCTCTTTGAGATGTTGGATCAGTTGCTCGAATGCTTCGTGATCCAAATTGTTGCTAAGCACGACGAACTGGGCGTTGCGTGAACGGAAGACGCGACTCCTGCCGCGAGTAATCGACAGCATGCGGCCTGCGTATTCGGCGAGCATGTTGTCGACGGCCTCGGCCCCGTAGAGCTCGTTGAGCTTTGCCGTGCCGCGAACGCGCACTGCTATAAGCCCCGTCTCGCAACGGTCGCGACGGCAGGCATCGATAGCGTTGATCAGCGTGCGCTGTGTTCCGAGACCCGTGGCGGCGTCGACGGTCTCGGCAAGCGAGTGGTTGACGAGCTCGCCGACATAGAGCGAGGGGACATTTCCGTCGCCGTCGATACGAAACCCGCGAGCACGGCCGAGGATGTAATCGCCGGCGGCATTGCGCACGCGGTACTGCATGACGTGACGATGTTTGGAGCCGTCATAGATTTGGTCGATGTCGTTGGTATAGGCCTCAAGGTCATCGGGATGGACACGCGTTTTCCAGTAATCGTGGCAGTTGTCTATATGCTCCGAAGGAAGACCAAGATCGCGCAAGGCGCCTTGTGACCAAAGGGTTCGATGTTTGTCCAAGTTCTCGATAAAGAAATATCGGCCTTCGTTGAGCATCGAAAGGGCGTCGAAAATGCGATCGCTTATTTCGAAGTCGTCGGTGTGGGCTTGTGCGATATTGCGTCGATCAAGGTGCACGGCATGACGTAGCTTGTAGTCGTACATGCGATGATCGGCATCGTTCGTCAAGCGATTGGGGGCTTCGCCCAGGGCGGGGTCGGCGTGTGCCACTCCGTAGCTAAACGAGTGAGGCATCTTGGAAGCGTTGTTTTCGAGCAGTACCGTTCGGCAGTGTTCCAGACGTTCGGCAAGGTCGTCCTCGGTCGCAATCGTAGATAGGATGGCGAACTCGTCGCCCCCCAGACGAAATGCCGCCTCGTCCACCTTCATATACAGTTTGAGATAGAGGCTCACCTGCAAGATATAGCGGTTGCCCTCGTCATGTCCAAAGATGTCGTTGCAGTGCTTAAGGTTATCGATGTCGATAAACGCCATGGTCACGGGCAGTTCCTGCTCCCAGAGTTCCTCTAAGGAACGGGTAAAGCCGCCGCGGTTGCCAAGTCCGGTGAGCTCGTCGGTAAAGGCGGTCCTGATCAGATCGTCCTGACGCTCCAGAAGGTCACGGATGGTCTTTTCGAGCGTTTCGGTATTATTGCTGGCGTTATCCATACTGTAAGCGGCTTTCTGAGGTCGGGGCGGATTGCGTCGGGCGAGCTCGTTGTGCACATGCGTTGCTGCTCAACGCCTTGCGTGTTTCCAAGCCCCCGCCTTGCTGCGTCGTTGGGTTTATTTGTCGGTTCGTGCTCTCGGCTGATAACTACTGAGTAGTATAAACAAGTGTATGGAATTATGTAGGGGTGCCCATGGTGCGGGCGGCCATTATTCGCCAAACGGTAACGCGACGATGTTCGATGAAAATGCGACTGAGACGATATTTGTTGATGGGTATACTTGTTCCGTTTTAAAACGCAGGAACGGAGATGGTCGCATGGCACAGTCAAATATGACGCGCACGGTGGGGCTGGCGCTCGAGGGAGGCGGCTACCGCGGTATGTATACGGCGGGCGTGCTCGACGTTTGGATGGAGCACGGTTTGACCTGCGACCATATGGTGGGCGTCTCGGCGGGCGCGGCATTTGGCTACAACTTTAAATCGCGCCAGATCGGCCGCGCCATTCGCTATAACAAGGCCTATTGCGCCGACAAACGCTATGCGAGCGTGACCAGCTGGCTGCGAACCGGCGATATGTTCAATGCCGATTTTGCCTATCACGAGGTGCCCATCGAGCGCGATCCCATCGACCTGGAGGCGTATCGCGCCTGCCCCATGCGGTTTACGTGCGTGTGCACCGATATCGAGACGGGCAAGGCCGTCTACCACGACCTGCCCTATGGCGACGAGCGGGATATCGAGTGGATCCGGGCATCGTCGGCGATTCCTGTGGCGACGCGTCCCGTTGCTATTGACGGGCATAAGTATCTGGATGGTGGCGTGGCTGATTCTATTCCCAGCGCATGGCTGTTTGCGCAGGGGTATGACCGCAATATCGTGGTACTCACGCAGCCGGCGGGCTTTGTGAAGCAGCCCAACAGCGTGATGCCCATGCTGCGGCGCGTGTTCCGTCACTATCCGGAGTTTGTTGCAGCGCTTGAGCATCGGCATGAGGTCTACAATGCCACGCTCGATGACCTGGCACGTCGAGAGGCTGCCGGGGAAATCTTTGTGGTGCGGCCGAGCGAATCGGTGAAGGTGCCGTCGCTGTGCCGCGAACCGGATGAGCTCGAGCGCATCTACCAGGTCGGCCGCCACGATGCAGAGGCGACTTTGCCGGCGTTGGAAGCGTATCTGGCGGGGTAAGGGTCGCATACGGAAAGCGCATCCCGGAATGGAGGCCCAAACTGGGATGCGCTTTCCATTGCTGAAGATATGAGGCTGCGAATCAGCTGTTCGGCCTATGCCTATGCCTGCTGCCAGGTGTCGACAAGCTCCTTGGCCGCGGCGTAGGGATCGTCGGCGCTGCAGACGGCGCTCACCACAAAGAAGCCGTCGACGCCGGTTGCCTTAAGCTGCGGCAAGTCGGCCGTCTTAACGCCGCCGCCCACCACGATGGGCACGGGGCTTGCCGCGTGGAGTGCGGCCAGGTCCTCAAAGCTCTTGGTGATGATGGAGCCATCGGCTGCGCGTCCGCAGTCGCGCTTGGTCTCGGTCTCGTGGAGCGGGCCGATGCCCAGGTAGTCGACCAGACTCATGTCGGCGGTCTTGACGTACTCGAGCATTTCCTCGCAACGGGCCGAAAGGCCCACGATGGCGTCGGGGCCCAGCAGCTTGCGACAGACCTCGACGGGAATATCGCTCTGGCCCACGTGCACGCCGTCGACCGCAATGCCCTGCTCGCGTGCGGCGAGTACGCAGTCAAGGCGGTCATCGATCAGCAAGGCGACCTGACCGGTCTTGCCGGCCTGTGCGATTGCCTGCGCGGCGTCGCCGGTCAGCGCAATGATCTCGCGGGCGCTTGCCACCTTGGAGCGCACCTGAATGCAGGTAAAGCCGGCGTCGAGCGCCTGGGCCACCACATCGCCCACGGGGCGTCCGAGGGTGTTTTCGGGGCCGAGCACCAGATAGGCCGAGATATCAAGGTTGTCGCGGATGCTCATCGTGCTTCCTCCTGCTTTTTGATCTGCGCTTCCATGCGCTCGAGTTTGCCGGTCATGGTGTCGGTAAATCCAGGTCGAATATCGGCTTTGAGCACGACTTCGGTTCGGATGCCCTTGTTCGCTAACACAAAGGTCGCGTCGCGCACGACCTGCATGACCTCGTCCCAGTCGCCCTCGATCTCGGTGAACATCGAGGTGGTGCGGTTGGGAAGGCCGCTCTCGCGAATGACGCGCACGACCTCGGCGACCTCGGCGGACAGTTCATCGCCGGTGCCGCACGGGGCGATGGCCACAGCGACGAGCGTGTTCATGCCGGCATTGGTTGCGGGCTCGGACATGGCTTATGCCTCCTCGAGCTCGAGTTGGTTATCGGCGATGTCTTGGGCGGTTGCGCGGTAGAGCTCGTCGATAAAGGCGACCTTAAAGCTTGCCGGGGCATCGGCGACGGCGGCGGCACGCGTGCCGGCGACGTTGTAGACGGCGGTACCGCAGACGGCTGCCGTAAACGGATCGGCAGCGCAGGCGTACACGGCCAGCACGCCGCCCTGCGAGCAACCGCAGCCGGTAATCTTGGACATGAGCGGGCTGCCGCCGTGGGATTTGGCCACGGTCGTGCCGTCGGTAATCAGGTCGACTTCGCCCGAGACCACAACGGCGCCGCCGGTGTAGCGAGCGAGCGCCACGGCGGCATCGCGGGCGGCGTCGACCGTGTCGGTGGTATCGACACCACGTACGCGGCTCAGATCGGCCGACTCGCCCTCAAGACCCCACAGGCCGGAGAGTGCGATGATCTCGGAGGCGTTGCCGCGTACGATGGCGGGCTTGTACTGCTTGAGCTCGTTTACCAGCTGGGTGCGCAGGCTACCGATGCCCAGACCCACCGGATCGAGCACCCAGGGCTTGCCGGCGTCGTGTGCCGCCTTGGCCGCGCGGGGAATCGTCTGCTCGTAGATGGGGAAGAGCGTGCCCATGTTGAGATAGATGGCGGCGCCGCCGGCAACGAGCGCCTCGCCCTCGTCGGGCAGATAGACCATGGCGGCCGAACCGCCCACGGCGAGCTGCGCGTTGGCGACAAAGTCGATCGTCACCGTGTTGGTGATGGAGCCGGCCATCGGATTGGTGGCTCGAATCTCCTCTACGGCCTTGACCATATGTTGCTTAAGCTGTTCCGAATCAATCACTGCACATGCCTCCTTGGCATAGAAAAGGGGCGCTGTGCATAGACAGCGCCCCTGTAAAGGCGGCATGCTCCCTACGCCAGCATTAACTGACAGGTTCAAAGGATTGGGCCCTATGCCCTCTCAGCCTTGTGGTTTGCACCGCCGGCACTCCCGCATCGAATCTGTTGTTCCCTATACTAGCGCACCTGCCAATATGGGACAGGTTTATTTTGGCAGGTGGCAACAGGGGCGCTGCATTTTCCCAGATAAAACCTGCCAAGATAAACCTGTCCCTTATTGGCAGGTCGTTACAATAGACGGGATAAAGAATGACCGAGGGGACCTTATGATCAAACTTGTTCTGACCGATATGGACGATACGCTGATTCCTGCTGGACACGATGGCGCCAGCGACTGCGCCATCGAGGGCATTCATGCCATGCAGGCGGCGGGCCTGCATTTTGGCCCGGTTTCGGGTCGCCAGCCGTCCGCGATGAGCTGGATGTTCCGCAATCGCTCCGAGTGCTTCTCGACCGGTGCGTTTTGCAACGGCCAGGTGATGTTTGTCGATGGCGAGGCGGTTGCCTCGCGCGCAACTGATAACGATGCCCTTATGCGCCTGGCCGACTACCTGGAGCAAGAGACCGACGATACCTATTTGAAGGTCTACCGTCTGGGTGATGACTTTTGGGACAACGACGCCTATTGCGTGACAAGCGATCCCGAGCGTGTGCGTCGCGCCATGGAGTCAGGCGGCAACGCGTGGCTCAAGGGCGAAGAGGCTCCCTGTCGCCCTGTCGTTGACGATGCCCCGGTATACAAGGCGAATATCTGGAGTGCCCGTTCGCGCGAGGAGCTCGCCGAGCTGCGCGAGCGTGTTGCCGCCGAGGTGCCGGAGCTCTCGCTCGTGTTTCCCAACAACCGCGTGCGCCTGTTCGACGTTCTTCCGACCGGCTGGGACAAGGGCTGTGCTGCGCTGGAGCTGGCGCGCGCTTTGGGCCTGACGCCCGACGAGGTGGCCGTATTCGGCGATTCCGATAACGATTTGCCCATGATCGATGCCGTTCCCAATTCCGTTGCAGTCGCCAATGCCAACGAGGCCGTCACGGCTGCCGCGCGCTGGCATATCGGCGCTGCGGCAGATGATGCGGTTGCCGGGGCTCTGCATCAGATTGCCGCCTGCGCCGCGACGGGGGAGATGCCGTCGTTTATGCGTCAGATGGACGCGACGGGTTTCGACGTCACGAACGTCTAGGGAGAAAGCCATGAAGCTCCAGCAGCTCAGATATGTCGTCAAAGTTGCCGAATGCGGCAGCATCACCGAGGCCTCGCGCCGGCTCTTTGTGTCGCAGCCTTCGATTACCGCGTCAATTCGCGATCTCGAAAACGAGATGGGTGTACACATCTTTGAGCGCACCAACAAGGGCGTCATTGTGTCCGAGGAAGGCGAGACCTTCTTGGGCTACGCGCGCCAGGTGCTCGACCAGGCCGACCTGCTCGAGGGCAAGTACAAAGGCACGTCCGAGCAGGTGCCGCACTTTAGTGTGAGCTGCCAGCATTATTCCTTTGCCGTTAATGCATTTGTCGATGTGATCCGCGAGTTCGATGCCGCGCGCTACGACTTTACCCTGCGCGAGGAGCAGACCCACGAGATTATCGAGGACGTCGCGCATATGAAAAGCGAGCTCGGCATCCTGTATCTGTCGGAGCACAATCGCGAGGTCATCGAGCGCATGCTGGCGGCCAACGAGCTCGTATTCGAAGGACTCTTCTGCGCTACGCCGCATGTCTTTGTGTGCTCCGACCATCCGCTGGCGGGTCGCTCGAGTGTGACGCTCGAGGACTTGGAAGACTACCCGTTCCTGTCCTATGAGCAGGGCAGCTACAACTCGTTTTACTATTCCGAGGAGCTGACCTCGACCTTTGAGCGCCGCAAGAATATCCGCGTGCGCGACCGTGCGACGCTGTTCAACCTAGCTATGGGCCTTAACGGTTACACGGTGTGTTCGGGCGTGATCAGCCATGAACTTAACGGCCCCGGCATTATCTCCATTCCGCTCGATGTAGACGAGTACATGGAGATCGGCATCATCACGCGCAAGAACACGACACTTACGCGCTACGGGCAGGCCTATATCGAAGCGATTCGTCAGCACATCTAGACTGCTGCGTTCTGCACGGGTCAAATCTCTTTATGGCAGTCCCAACTAATATAGGAAGCATCTATATCAAACTGTTATAAACGCATATTTTACGATGTCCATATGAGCGCTCATACTCTGTCCCAGTAAAGCAACCAATGCAAAGGGAGATATCTATGAGCACTTCGATTCAACCGAACGCGCCGTTTCGTGCCGATATCGTCGGCAGTTTTCTTCGTCCGCAGGCTGTAAAGGACGCCCGTGCCGCCTATGTCGCGGGTAAACTCGACGCTTCCGGCCTTAAGGCCGTCGAGGACGAGGCCATCCGCGACTTAGTGGCCAAGCAGAAGGCTGCCGGCCTGCAGGTGATTACCGATGGCGAGTTCCGCCGCAGCTACTGGCACCTCGATTTTATGTGGGGCCTCAACGGCATTGAGCGCCGCGCCTCGCGCACGGGCTACATGTTCCACGATGAGGAGACTACCGCCGACACCGCCGTGGTAACCGGTCCCATTAGCGGTGAGAATCATCCGTTCGTCGAGCACTTCAAATTTATCAAGTCGCTCGAGGGAGAGGGCCAGGTCGCGCGCCAGACCATTCCGGCGCCGATCCAGACGTTCTCCGAAGTCACACTCGACCGCTGCGATGGCCAGCAGGAGAGTCTGCACGCCGTCTACAAGACCGACGAAGAACTCGTCGATGCCATTGCCGCAGCATACCGCACCGTGATTGCTGACCTGTATGCCGCGGGCTGCCGCAACATCCAGTTTGATGACTGCACCTGGGGCATCTACTGCGATACCGACTTTGTGTCCAAGACTGGCATGAGCCCGGTTGACCTGCAAAGGGTGAGCGAGCTGGGCGTGGCGCTCAACAACGCCGCCATCGAGGACAAGCCCGACGACCTCGTCATTAACACGCACGTGTGCCGCGGCAACTACCACTCTACCTATGCTTTCGAGGGCGGCTATGACCCCATCGCGCCGTACCTGTTTGCACATGAGGATGTCGACGCATTCTACCTGGAGTTCGATACGCCGCGCGCCGGCGGTTTTGAGCCGCTCAGCTACGTTGCCCCGGGCAAGAAGGTCGTGCTGGGCTTGGTGACCACCAAGGCCGCAGAGCTCGAGAACGAGGATGTTATCGTCGAGCGCATCCGCGAAGCCGCAAAGTACGTGCCGCTCGAGAACCTGTATCTGTCTCCCCAGTGCGGCTTTGCCAGCTGCGAGATTGGCAACAAGCTGACCGAGGACGAGCAGTGGGCAAAGATCGCCCTGGTCAAACGCATCGCCGAGCGCATCTGGAAGTAGTGCTGCCGTTCGCAGGGGGCGTCGTGGTCGGAGCGGCATGCATCGCGTACAATGGTTCGGATCGTATCGTTCGGGCAGGTAATCCGATATGCCCGAGCGCCCTTCCATTATGAAAGGACATCCATGTCCCAATCCTCGACGCCCGCCGTCGCCGATGCCATCTACGATGCGTCGTCGCTCGGTCGCCCGCGCATGTTCCTACTCGGTCTGCAGCATCTATTCGCGATGTTCGGTGCCACGGTGCTCGTACCCGTGCTCACCGGTCTCTCGGTGTCGGCGACCCTTTTGTTTGCCGGCCTGGGCACGCTGCTCTTCCACTTCCTATCGCGCGGCAAGGTGCCAGCGTTTTTGGGATCTTCGTTTGCCTTTATCGCGGGCTATGCCGCCATCGCGCCCAACGGCGAGGCCGAGCTTTTGCCCTACGCCTGCCTAGGTGTAGCCTGTGCCGGCCTGCTCTATCCGGTGCTGGCGGCCCTGTTTCGCGCGTTTGGTGCCAAGCGCGTTATGCGCTTCTTCCCGCCGGTAGTGACTGGCCCCATCGTCATTTCCATCGGCCTGATCTTGGCAAGCTCTGCCATCGCCAACTGCCAGACCAATTGGCTTGTTGCCGTTGTCGCTGTGGCGGTGATCGTCATCTGCAACATCTGGGGCCGTGGCATGGTCAAGATCGTGCCGATTCTGCTGGGCGTTGTGGTGAGCTATGCCGTTGCGACTGCGCTCGGCGAGGTTGATTTCTCGGGCGTCGCAGCCGCTCCCTGGGTTGGCTTGCCCGTCGTGTGGGATAACACCGTGTTTGCGCTCTTTGGCCCGCAGTTCGATAGCGGTCTTGCCACGACGGCCATCATCACCATTATGCCGCTGGCCTTTGCGACCATGATCGAGCATATCGGTGACATCTCGGCTATCGGCTCCACTTGCGAGCGTAACTACATCGCCGATCCTGGCCTGCATCGCACGCTGCTTGGCGACGGCCTGGCGACCATTCTCGCATCGCTCTTTGGCGCTCCGGCTAACACCACCTATGGCGAGAACACCGGTGTGCTTGCCCTAACGCGTGTGTTTGACCCGCGCGTGATTCGCATTGCCGCATGTTGTGCCATTGTGCTCTCGTTCTGCCCCAAGTTCGCGGCTGTCATTGCGGCCATGCCGGCGTGTGTAATCGGCGGCGTGTCGCTCGTGCTCTATGGCATGATCAGCGCCGTGGGCGTCCGCAACCTCATCGAGAACCAGGTCGATTTCCAAAACAACCGCAACGTGCTGGTGGCCGCCCTGGTGCTCGTGCTTTCGCTCGGCATTGCGTACAGCACCGCCGGCGCCATCGTGCTTGAGCTGGGCGGCGTGACGATTTCGCTTTCCGGCCTTGCCGTGGGCTCGCTGGTGGGCATCGTGCTCAACGCCATCCTGCCGGGTAACGACTTTGAGTTTGACGTCTCCGAGCTTGAGGAGGCTGCTGAGTAACAACTGCGTCCAGCTAAAACAAGATATGGTGCCCATGCGTATATGCGCGTGGGCACCATTTTTAATGCGTCAGTATCCAGTGGATGCCGCGGGCCATGCGCAAGTCGGTCTGGGAAAAGTGATTGCCGGGGTTGAGCTCCAGCGTCGTGGGAATACCACGTTCGCCGAGCAGCTTTTCCATTGCGCGCGTATCGTCGAGTACGTGCCGCATCATGCGGTTGGGAGTCTTGGTCTCCTTTTTACCGAGCGACAGATAGACAGCCTGCGGGCTGCCGGCAAATGGCGCCGTGCTGGCGCGATCGACAAAGTCGGGAAACCATAGCGACCCCGATGCGCTCGCGGCGCGGTCAAATGCGTCGGTTTGCCAGAGGGACCAGAGTGCGAAGAGGCCCGCGAGCGAGTAACCGGCAATGCCACGCCAGGTGGGCGGCTGAGGAAGCGATGACTCGACCTGGGGGATTATCTGATTCAGCAGCTCATCAAGAAAACCGGCAGCTTGGCCGCCGAAAGGCTCGGCATCGCGTACGGTCCCGTCGCATGCCCAGGGGCTCAGCTCGCGATTCCAATCGAGCCCGCCAATGGTGACGAGGGCGAATGGCGGACAGTCGAGCTCTCGGCAACACTTATAAACCTCGCTGCCGTCGCCCACGACCACAGGAAGGTAGATGACAGGCGCGCTTTCCGTATGATTCGAATAAACGGTTATCTGCTTTTGATGCGCTTCCATGACGGGCTTCTCTCAGTGTTGTGATATCGGCAGCCCCAATTGTCGCACGCCAGCGTATGCCGGTTGGGCTAGACCAAAGACAATCTCGTGCATCCCCTGCGGACGCATATGGAAAACGCCACCGCCGGAGGGGAGCTCGGCGGCGGCGTTGTTAAACGGTGCTGGGGCTCGGGGCCTTCGCGGGAGCTGCCATGTGCGCAGAGGCGTCTAAGAGCGCTTACGGCTCGCCATGGTGCCTGCGGCGATAGCGGCTGTTCCCGCAAGGACGGTTGCCACGATGGCCGCACCCGAGGTGTCGCCGGTTGCCGCGAGCACGCCGGTAGTCTTGGCTTTCGTGGTTGAAGCCGCAACGGCCTTGGTCGGCTTTGAGCCCTCAGGCTTGGGGTTCTGCTTGGTCTCGTCGGGCTTGGGGTCTTCCGGCTTGGCTACCTCGGGAGGTGCGATGGTCGTGCTTTTGGCGACTGCTTTGATATAGAGGGAGTCGACCGTGGCGTCGCCCGTGCCGATGGCTTGGCCTGCTTCGTAGATGCCGTCACGGAGCTTGCGATAGTCAATGACCTTGCCGCCTTCGGGCGTCTGGATGGCGGCGTTCTCAATCTTGATGGTGCCGATTGTCTTGCCGTCAGCGCTCATGGCACGGGCAAAGATTGCCGCTGTATCTCCTTCGACCGTTACCTTGCTGCGGATGATCGAGATGACTGCGGGTGTGACGCCCTCGCTGGTCTGGGCGATGATGCCGATGTTCTCGCCTTGGGGTTCGCGCCTCGTCTCGCCATCTTGGTTTTCGCTGTAGGGGATGGGGCCGTCGCCGTTCTCGACATAGCGGGCTATGGCCTTGACAACGGAGTCGCTGATGTAGATGTGGCCACCCTTCTCGTTGGGTCGATCGTTTCTGGTGGAGAATGCAGCCGAAACCTCGCCTTCCGCAAACGCGTCCACGGTGGAGCCGTTCTTGACGACGATATCGTCTTGGTAGGTGAAGAGGGCAATGGCGTCACCGTATCTGCCTTTACTTGCGCGGACTGTCACGTTTGCATGATCGAGTGTGATGCCCTTGTGGGCATAGACGCCATATTCAACACCGTTTGCGTTGAGGGAGGCGTTTGTGGCTGCGAGGCTGCCCTTGGCCTCGACGGCGGCGTCTTTCTCGGAGCTCGCCTTGACCTGGCTGCCGTCCGAGATATTGATGTTGCCGCCGCTCCAAATGGCCTCACCATCGGCTGAGCTTGCCTCGACTGTGCCGCCACCCTTGATGGTGAGGTTCTTGTCGGTTCCGATACCCTTGTCCTTGGTAGCCCTGGCGGTGACGGCCCCGCTGTCGTCAATCGTGATATTGCCGTTTGCCCTGATGCCATCCGATACGCCCGTGGCGTTGACGTTGCCCGAACCTTTGATAGCGAGATCGCCCTCGGCGTCGATGGCATCAAACCCAGCGCTCGTGGCGTTGACGGATCCGGCTCCGTCGATGTTGATATTACCCGTGGAGAGGATAGCGTCCTCAGTAGATGTCACGCTGAGCGTGCTGCCCGCGTCGCCTTGGATATTGAGCTCGGCGTTCTCATTCTTGCCATGAGAAGCCTTGATGCCTTCGATCCAGTCGGCAGTGACGATGTTGTTTCCCGAGTAATTCACGTTGAGCTTGCCTGCGGCCTGGATCTCGCCGCCGTTATAGTTGTTGAGCTTCAAGTCGTCGGCGCCGTCCCACGACCAGGTGCCGGTCTCGTCGCCCGCCGCAGTGCCGGCGTTGTATTTGGTTTCGCCGACCTTGACCCATTCCGCCGCGAGCGAGACGCTCGGCATGAGCAGCGAGCTCACCGTGAGCGCGCACACGGCGCCTACGACGATGCGGCGCGTCACGCGGCGCCAGCTGCCGTGCGCGAGTCCTATGCGACGGCGAACGTCGGGTTCGGCAACATGGGTTCCGGCGGTAGTGTCATTGCGTTTGGGGGTCGTGAACAAGGCTGCCATGGTTGCTCCCGTTCTCATAGGGCCTATACGGCTAGGTTCAGCGTATCTGCTGGATGTTGCCGGCGGTAGTGCCGTTTGGAGGGCAAAATGGCCAAAATGGGGGAGAAATAGGCCGCACGCCGGCGCAGGGACCGACGCTAAAAGAAAAGCGCGGGGCCGCATGGCGACTCCGCGCTTTATTGTTCAGCTTTTGCAGCCTTGCCCTTACGCTACGAAGAAGTAGACGGGGAAGGCAAGGGCTGCGATCCACCCGTCCTGTGCGAAAAAGTGTTTACGAACGTTTGCGACTCGCCAGGGCGCCTGCGGCGATGGCGGCTGTTCCCGCAAGGGCGGCTGCCACGATGGCTGCGTTCGAGGTGTCGCCGGTTGCCGCGAGCTTGCCGACGGTCTTGGCTCCCTTGGCTGCAACTGCAACGGTCTTGGTTGTCTTCGTGCCCTCGGACTTGGAACCCTCGGGCTTGGTCTTGCCGTGCTTTTCCTCGGGCTTGGTCTCCTCGGGAGGCACGATGACCGTGCTCTTGGCGACAGCGGCGTCATAGGGGGAGTCAATCGTGGCATCGCCCGTGCCAATGGTCTGCCCCGCCTCGTAGACGATGCCGTCGCTGAGCTCTTCCTTGTTGCGATAGTCAATGACTTTGCCGCCTGCAGGCGTCTGGATGATGGCGTCCTTGATTTCGATGGTGCCGATCGCCTTGCCGTCCGCGCTCATGGCAAGGGCGAAGATAGCCGCCGTGTCTCCCTCGGCCGTGACCTTGCTGCGGACGATCGAGATGGTCGCGGGCGTGATGCCCTTCTCGGTCTGCGCGAAGATGCCGATGTTCAGGCCCTCGGACTCAGGGATGATTTCGTCGTTTTGGTCTCCACTGTAGTGGTCGGGGCCGTCGCCGCCGGTCTCGGCATAGCGGGCTATGGCCTTGACAACGGAGTCGCTGATGTAGATATGGCCACCCGCTTCGTCGGAGTAGAAATTACTGGTGGAGATTGCAACCGAGAACCTGCCTTCTGCGAGCGCATCCACAGTCGAGCCGTTCTTGATGACGATGTTGTCCTCATCGGTGAAGAGTGCGCTGGCTTCCCCGCCATCTGAGCTTGCGCGGACCGTCACGGTCGCGCCATCGAGCGTGATGCCCTTGTAGACATAGATGCCATACCCAACGCCACTTGCGTTGAGGGAAGCGTTCGTGACCGTGAGGCTGTTTTTACCGTCGATGGCGGCGTCTTCCTCGGAGCTTGCCTTGACCTGGCTGCCACCCGAGATCTCGATGTTGCCGTCGGCCCAAATCGCATTGTCTTTGATAGAGCTTGCCTCTACCTTGCCGCCGCCCTTTATGATGAGGTTCTCGTTAGCATCGATACCCTGATCCTCGGTGGCCTTGGCGGTGACGGTTCCGCTGTTGTCGATCGTGATGTTGCCGTCGGCCCTGATGCCATCCGAATCGCCCGTGGCGTTAACGTTTCCCGAGCCCTTGATGGTGACATCGCCCCCGGCATCGATGGCATCGTGCTCGGTGCTCGTGGCGTTGACAGTGCCAGCGCCGTCGATGTTGATGTTGCCGACGGAAGTGATGGCGTCACGAGAAGATGTCACGTTGAGCGTGCTGGACGCGTCGCCCTGAATATTAAGCTCGGCGTTCTCGTTCGCGCCATCCTTAACCTTGATGCCGCGGCCGTTGTCGTTAGTGACGGTGTTGTTGCCCTCGTAGCTCACGTTGAGCTTGCCCGCTGCCTCGATCGCGCCGCCGTTATAGCCGTTGAGCTTCATGTCGTCGGCGCCGTCCCAGCTCCAGGTGCCGGCGGCGTCGCCCGCCGCGGTGCCGGCGTTGTATTGGGTGCCGCCGACGTCCACCCACTCGGCCGCGAGCGAGACGCTCGGCATGAGCAGCGAACTTACCGTGAGCGCGCATACGGCGCCTACAACGATGCGGCGTGTCACGCGGCGCCAGCTGCCGTGTGCGAGCAGCGTGCGACGGCGCACGTCGGGCTCGACAAAATGGGCTCCAGAGGTTTTGTCATTGCGCTTGGGGGTCGTGAACAAGGCGGCCATGGTTACTCCCATCCTCATAGGGCCTATGCGATTACGCCCAGCATATCTGCAGGATGCAGCCGGCGGTAGTGCCGTTTGGAGAGCAAAACGTCCAAAACTTGCGAAGCAATACATCGCGCGTCCGTGTGGCGCCTGGCTTTAAAAGCAAAGCGCGGAGCCGCTCGATGCGACTCCGCGCTTTGCTGTTTGGTATTGCGAATCTTGCGCCTACGCTACAAAGAAGTAGACGAGGAAGGCGAGGGCTGCGATCCACATGAGCGGCTTGATCTTGGAGGCCTCGCCCTTAAAGAGCGCGACGATCACGTAGGCGATAAAGCCCAGGCCAATGCCGGCAGAGATGGAGTAGGTGAAGGGCACGCCGGCGACAATCATGAACGCCGGGAAACCCTGCGACACGTCGGACCAGTCGATCTCGGAGGCCTCGCTCATCATGAGGTAACCGACGTAGACCAGAGCACCGCAGGTGGCGGCGCTGGAAACGATGGTGACGATGGGGGAGAAGAACGCGGCGAGAATGAACAGCACGCCGGTGGTGACGGAGGTGAGGCCCGTGCGGCCACCGTCGGCAGCGCCAGAGGTGGACTCGACGAAGGTGGTGATGGAGGAGACGCCCATAAAGCCACCGGCAGCAGCGGCCACGGAGTCGACGACCAGGATGGGACGGATGTCCTCGACATTGCCGTCCTCGGTCAAGAACTCGCCCTGCTTGGCGACGGCCATCGCGGTGCCCATGGTGTCGAAGAAGTCGCTCATGAGCAGCGAGAAGGCAACGACGAGCAGCATCGGGTCGGTCAGGACCTTCACGATGGCAAGGTTGCCGTCGGCAGTGCTGGCAAACGGGGCGCCGAAGGTCGAGAAGTCGAGCGGTGCGATGAGGCCCTCGGGCGCATGGGTGACGCCCAGCGGGATGCCGGCGATAACGGCGACGATGATACCGATGAGCAGCGAGCCCGGCACGTTGCGGGAGGCCAGGGCAACCGTCACGACGATGGAGATGATGCCGACGATAAAGGTGGGGGAGGTGATGTCGCCCAGACCGACGAGTGTACCGGCGCCAGCGGTGATAATGCCGGCGTCGCACAGGCCGATCATGGCGATGAACAGACCCAGGCCCACCGAGATAGCGTGGCGCAGAACCACGGGGATGGCGTCCATAATGGCCTCGCGCAGGCCGCAAAGGACGAGCAGCAAGATGACGACACCCTCGAGGAAGATGACGCTCATGGCCACGTGCCAGTCACCGCCGCACATGGTGGTGGTGATGCCCGCAATCATGGCGTTGATGCCCAGGCCCGACGCGCATGCGAGCGGACGGTTGGCGAAGATGCCCATGCAGATGGTCATGATGCCGGCGCCCAGGCAAGTGGCGCAGGCGAGCGCTCCCGCATCGATGCCGGCGCCCGAGAGCACTGCGGGGTTGACGGCGATGATGTAGGCCATCGCCAGGAATGTTGTCAGTCCAGCGCGAAGTTCGGTCCCGATTGTGGACTTGCGCTCACTGACGTGAAAAAGTTCGTCCATGCATACCCTTTCCTTGTTCGGCCCCGAGTTTAGGCCGATTGACACGAACTCATTTACTATATCGCCTTTACAACCTTGCTGTTCCTCGCATGTTGATGTTCGGCGCTTTGTAACAGACGGACGGTATTTATCGCATGAAAATGTGTGGGTACCGTATACTTAAGCGGTTACAACGACCCCTATGGAGGAACGTATGATTAAAGAGCTTTGCCACGACGAGGCTATCCTGTCCCAGCGTTGCGAGGTTGCGACCGTCGAGGACGAGTCGGTTGCTCAGGACCTGATCGATACCATCAAGTCGCTCGATGATGCCGGCTGCTTGGCCGCCAACCAGATCGGCGTTACCAAGAAGGTCTGCGTCTACCTGGACGACGCCGGCGAGCCCCACGTGCTCTACAACCCCCGTCTGGTGTTTGGCCTGGGCGCCAGCAAGATGGAGGAGAGCTGCCTGACGCACGAGGAGGTCACCAAGTCCACGCGCTATATCAAGTGCAAGGTTGCCTTTGACCAGATCGTCGATGGCAAGATGCGCGAGCGCAAGCAGGACTTTGTGGGCTTCGAGGCGCAGATGGTCCAGCATATGATCGACCACTGTCTTGGAAAGTTGGTCTAAGGGGACCAAAGCACCGCACTTCGTCTCTTTTGGTCCGGGCGTGACATTGTTGTCATGTCCGGGCTTTTGTGTTTAGCGCCTTTTTGTTTGGTGACAATAACCTTAGCAGGACCGTAAAGCTAGGAGGCGCTATGTGCACGAGCATTCGATTTACCGATAATTCTGGCCACATGTATCTGGGCCGCAACCTCGACTGGAGCTTTGACTACGGCCAACAGGTTCGCGTGATGCCGTGCGGGTTCCACATTCCGTATTCGTTTATCGACGATGCGTCGGCGGCACACGCGGTAATCGGCATGTGCATCGATTACAAGAACTATCCCATGTTTTTCGACTGTGGTAACGATGCGGGTCTGGCTGTGGCGGGGCTCAACTTTCCCGGCTATGCCGAGTATGCCGAGGGCCCTGTCGACGGCAAGAACAATATCGCGGCCTATGAGTTTCCCCTGTGGGTGGCAGCGACGTTCTCGACGGTCGATGAGGTCGAGGCCGCGCTGCGCGACACGGTGATTGTCGCCAAATCTGCCGGAGAGGGGCTGGGCGTGTCGCTGCTCCATTGGATTATCGGCGACAGCCAGCGCAGCATCGTGGTCGAGATGATGGCTGACGGCCTGCATGTATACGACGATCCGGTCGACACCCTTGCCAACCAGCCGACCTTCCCGTGGCACATGGAAAACCTGCGCACCTATATCACCGCCACAAGCGATTTTCCGCAGACGGCGACATGGCGTGGCGCCGAGCTTAAGCCCTATGGAGCCGGTGCCGGCATGCGCGGCATTCCGGGCGATTGCTATTCGCCGAGCCGTTTTGTAAAGGCGGCGTACCTCAATGCCAATTACCCGCAAAAGGAGAGCGAGACCGAAAACGTCGTTCGCATGTTCCGCTCGCTCGAGGGCGTGGTGATGATTGAGGGGGCGTCCAGGATGGGCGATGGCAAGTTCGAGAAGACTATCTATACCGGATGCTTTAGCGCGCGCACGGGCAATTATTACTACGCGATGTATGGGGATCCGTCGATTCGTTACGTGAGCCTGATGGATGCCGAGGGCGCGAGCCCCGATAGGCTCGTGGTTCCCGAGCCGCGTCGTTCGTAGCCCATAGCTTTACTGCAGTGCAAAGCGCCCCTGCATCTCCTGTGAGGTGCAGGGGCGCTGCGACCTGGGCTTTATCCCGCATGCGCCCCGAGAAAATGTCCCTTAAGCGCGTGCTGCCTGGGCGATACCGGCCTTGGTGCTTGCGCGTTTGCCGGCGAGTTCGCAAAAGACCGCGCCGCCGATGATGAGCGCGGCGCCCATGAGGCGGATTGGCGTCATGGTCTCGCCCAAAAGGACGGCGGAGAACACGACTGCCGAAAGCGGCTCGAGGTAGCCGACAACCGCGACGGTCTGCACGGGCAGCTTGGCGACAGCACTAAAGTAGAGCAGGCAGCCGATGCCGGTGTTGACGACGCCGAGCATGGCGACGGCGCGCCAATCGATGCCGGCGGCAATGCTGGGGGAGAGGAACGAGGGGGCGCCCTGCGTGAGGAGCGTAAGGACCAGCGCGGTCATAAAGGCGGCGCTCACCTGGAGCGCGGAGTTTTCGAGGCCTTCGACGTGTGGCGCACCCTTGCTAGCGATGACCATCAACGCGTAGCAGAAGGCCGAGGCGATGCCGCAAGCGATACCCGCAATGGGCATATTGCCGCCTAGACCTTGTGCCGCAATGAGAAAGGCGCCGCAGGCAACGGCGATAAACCCGGCGATTTTGCCGCCGGTCAGCTTTTCGCCAAAAATGAGCGGGGAGAGGGCCATAACGATGATGGGGCCGCAGTAATACAACAGCGAGGAGATGCCAACACCGATCGTCTGATAGGCGCGGAACAGGAAAATCCAGCTGGCGCCCAGCGCGGCGCCCGAGACGATGAGCGCTGCGGCCTCACGGGGGCGAGACGGAGCCTGCAGGTTATGGCGCTTGGTTATGAAGAGGATGGCGGCAAGGGTGAGAGCGCCCAAAAACGTGCGCAGGAGCACGATATCGGAGCTCGGCAGCGCGATGGCAGCGGCGATGATGCCATTGGAGCCAAACAATAGCAATGCTGCTAAGTACGTAAACAGTCCGTTGTTCATGCGCTGACATCCCCTATATATCCGAACATGTTCACTATGGGTGAACTGGCTTTAGAAGAAAAGCGAATATAATGCATGGAAAACATGACAAAAACTCATGCAAGGGTGGGGGTGTACCGTGGAGACCAATATCCAAAAGATGCAAGTGCTGCTCGAGACGGTGCGTGCCGGCAGCTTTACGCGTGCTGCAGAGCGCCTGAGCTATTCGCAATCGGGCGTGAGCCGCATGGTGGCCGACCTCGAGGCCGACTGGGGCTTTAAGGTGCTCGACCGCAGCCGCGAGGGCGTGACGCTTTCTGCCGACGGGCGGCAGGTCATGCCGGCTGTCGAGGCGCTCTGCGAGGAATTCATTCGCTTGCAGCGGCGTGTGGATGAGATGCGTGGGCTCATGCGTGGCAAAATCTGCATCGGTACGTTTTCGAGCGTGGCGACCCACGTGCTGCCGCCGGTGATCGCGCGTTTTCGCGCCGATTATCCAGACGTCGATTACGAGTTACTGATGGGCGACTATTCAGAGATTGAACAATGGGTGGCGCAGGGCCGCTGCGATCTGGGCTTTATCCCGCATGAGTCCCGAGAAAATGGCATGACATCGCGATCTTTGGTGCGCGACGAGTTGATGGCGGTGGTGCCGACAGACTCTCTGCTTGCTAGTGAGGGGGCCGTCTCGCTTGCCGACTTGGCCAACGAGCAGTTTATTCTGCTGGAACGCGGCACCGATGACGAGATTACGCCGCTGTTCCGTCGGGCGGGGCTGACGGTGCGCTCAAAACTGTCGACCTGGGATGACTATGCGATTATGGCCATGGTCGAGGACGGCTTGGGCGTGAGCATCCTTCCGGCGCTCATCTTGCGGCGCTGCCAGTTCAATGTCGCCATTCGTCCGCTCGAGGGACGTCCCCATCGGCAGATTAACGCCATATATCGAACGGCCGACGTTTCGCTTGCCGCCGCTCGTTTTCTCGAATATCTCTAGGCGAGCGCATACCGTTGTCGCTTTGGGATAAATCTCGAGGTGTGGTTCGCTTTATTATTGAAATTGAACTTTTCGAAAGAGCACGGCGCTATACTGCTTGCTAAATTGAACCTTAGTTCAATTCGTGTTCTATAAATTGAACTTTGCCAGCAAGGAGGTTCCTGTGGCCCAAGAGACGTTTAGCGATCGCCTGCGACAGGCTATGTCCGATCGCGACGTTCGCCAGTCGGACGTGATCCGCGCATCGGAGATGCTCGGCAAAAAACTCGGCAAGAGTCAGATGAGCCAATATGTGAGCGGCAAGACGATCCCGCGGCGTGATGTGGCAGAGCTGCTCGCCCGTATTTTGGAGGTCGATGTTACCTGGCTGCTCGCCGGTGACGCCGATCAAGGCGAGACATCATCGCCCCGCAACGTTTCCAAGCCCGAACTCAATCCCTCAGCCCAAATTGCAAGGAGCGTCCCCATGCGTACTTTTTCTAAATCCACCAAACTCGACAACGTCCTCTACGACGTCCGCGGCCCCGTCGTCGATGAAGCCGCCCGTATGGAGGACGAAGGCGAGCGCATCCTCAAGCTCAACATCGGCAACCCTGCGCCCTTTGGTTTTCGCACGCCCGATGAGGTCATTAAGGATATGCGCCAGCAGCTGCCCGACTGCGAAGGCTATTCCAACTCGCGCGGACTGTTCTCCGCGCGCAAGGCGATCATGCAGTACTCGCAGATCAAGGGCCTGCCCAATGTTCAGATGGAGCACATCTACACGGGCAACGGCGTGTCCGAACTCATTCAGCTTTCGATGAACGCACTGCTCGACAATGGCGACGAGATTCTGATCCCCAGCCCCGACTATCCGCTCTGGACGGCGTGCGCAACCCTTGCCGGCGGTCATCCCGTTCACTATCTGTGTGATGAGCAAGCGGATTGGTATCCCGATCTGGAGGATATGGAGTCCAAGATCACGAGCGCGACCAAGGCCCTCGTCATTATCAACCCCAACAACCCCACGGGTTCCGTCTATCCGCGCGAGGTGCTCGAGGGTATCGTCGAGGTTGCACGCAGGCATCAGCTGATGATCTTTGCTGATGAGATCTACGACCGCCTGTGCATGGACGGCTACGAGCACGTCTCGATTGCCTCGCTCGCTCCCGACCTGCCCTGCGTCACCTTTAGCGGCCTTTCCAAGTCGCACATGATTGCGGGCTATCGTATTGGCTGGATGGTGCTTTCGGGCAACCAGCGCTGCATGAGCGACTTTATTATGGGCATCAACATGCTCTCGAACATGCGCCTGTGCTCCAACGTGCCGGCTCAGTCAATCGTCCAGACGGCACTCGGTGGACACCAGTCCGTCAACGACTACATCCGTCCCGGCGGCCGTGTCTACGAGCAGCGCAACTTTGTGTATGAGGCGCTCAACAAGATTGACGGCATCTCGGTGGTCAAGCCGCGTGCGGCGTTCTATATCTTCCCCAAGATGGATGTCAAGAAATTCAACATCACCGATGACGAGCAGTTTGCCCTTGACCTGCTACACGAGAAGAAGATCCTGATCACCCGCGGCGGCGGCTTTAACTGGGCCGAGCCCGACCACTTCCGCATCGTGTACCTGCCGCGCATGGAAGTGCTCAAGGAGTCCCTCGAAGACTTGGCTGACTTCTTCGATCACTATCGCCAGTCGTAGGGGATTAGATATGTGCCGCCGCGAGAACTGAAGCGTCGCAGGATAGGCAAACGACAGCGAGCGAGCCGCATTTGCGCCAAGGTGACGTGAAGCGAAAGGGCGCTGACCTTTTGGTCGCGCCCTTGAAGCTGAACGTCAGATTGGTGTGAATGCGGCTCGCGCAGCGTCAAGCGGTCCGCCGTTCGGTAGAACGGCGGAACTATACAACGATTCCGCAACAGTGGTCGATTTCGTGTTGGATGATCTCGGCGGTGTAGCCCGAGAAGTTCTTGATGCGGTGGACGAAGTTCTCGTCCAAATACTCCACCTTAATGCGACGGTAGCGGGTACAGGGGCGCTCGCCGATCAACGAGAGGCATCCTTCGCTCGTCTGATAGGCATTGACCTGCTCAAGAATTTGAGGGTTGTACATCAGCAGCGCCCTGTTGCCGTCCTTTACGCAGATGATGCGTTTGCGCACGCCGATCATGTTGGCGGCGAGGCCAACGCACTCGTGCTCATGCTCGAGGAGCGTATCCAGGAGGTCCTGCCCGGTCGCGGCATCATCGGGCCCTGCGTCTTCGGAGGGCAGGCGCAAAAAGAACTCGGATTTCATGATGGGCTTAATCATGGCGGGCTCCTCATGTCTCATGCTTTCGTGGACTTTTGATAATAGCGCGGAAGGAAAGCTGTGCGTCCGCGTTACAATCTTTCGACGTTGGACCATGTTGCCAAACTCGTCGCGTGCGGCGTCTGGCGTAAGTCTAGGGCTCATCCTCGCCCTGGACTGTTCCTCTGGGGCGATACGACTGTCGTTCCAAGAGGAAGGAAATGCAAGGGGAGCAAATCTCAGCAACAAGTTAGGGCAACGCCATCGGGCACTTCGGCGTTTCTCATCGTTATGTATATCGCAGCCTTTGTTGCCGCGTTTAACGAGAACATCATTAACGTGGCGCTGCACGACATTATGGCGGCCTTTTCGGTGAGTGCCACCACGGCGCAGTGGCTTGTTTCGGGCTACATGATCGTGACGTCGATCTTTACGGCCATCATGGCCTTTCTGTCTGGTTGTTTTTCGACGCGTAAGCTGCTGTTTTTCGCATGTGGATGCCTGGTCGCCGGAGAAGTCCTGTGCTTGGTCGCCCCAACGTTTACCGTCTTGCTGCCAAGTCGCATTTTGCAGGCTGCGGGATCGGGCATCTTGTTTCCGCTCATGATGAACGTGGTGCTGTCTTGCGCCCCGCGTGAGAAGCTCGGTCTGTACCTGAGTCTGGGCGGTGCCTGCATTACGCTAGGGCCGGCGTTTGGACCCGTGATCAGCGGTCTTATGTGCACGTTGTTTGGCTGGAGAGCGGTGTTCGTAGTGCCGTTGGTGGGCGGCATTGCGGTCGCTGCGGCGGGCGTAAAGCTTGTTCAGAATGTCGGAGAGCGCTCGAACACCACGCTTGATATTCTGTCGGTTGTTTTGCTCGCTGCCGGCATTACGGCATTTGTGTATTCCGTAGGCGAGTTCTCGACCAATCTGATTTCCGGCATCGGGACGCTTTTCGCCGCCCTTGTGCTGCTCAGCTTGTTTGCGGCCCGTCAGCTCAAGCTCGAGCATCCGGTGCTTAACGTGCGTCCCATGGCGAGCGTTCGTTTTTGGCCTGCGTGCCTGCTTGTGGTGGTGTCGATGATGACAACGTTCTCGATGAGTGTTTTGTTGCCGCTCTATTTTGAGGGCGCATACGGCATGACCGCACTTGTTGCGGGCTTGCTCATTTTGCCGACGATTGCCTGCAATGCCGTGACCTCGATTGTAGGCGGGCGCGTGATGGATGCCCGTGGCGCATGGCCGCTGCTGCCGGTCGGTTTTGCCCTGATTGCCGTGGGACAGACTGCGATCTCGATGACCGCGGCGACCATGAACATCGGCGTTGTCGCGGCACTGACCGTTGTAGTGTATGCCGGCGTCGGTTTGGTGCTGAGCCCCTCGCAAACGGCCGGATTGGAGACGCTACCCGCTGCCGAGCATCCTCACGGAACGGCATTGCTCAACACGTGGAACATGATTGCCGCGTCGTTTGGCCCGTCGCTGTTTATCGACCTGCTTTCGAGTTCTGCAGCGGCTGCCGGTGCCGCCGGCGTCGCGACGGACGTTGCCCAGGCGATTGGATTTGCGGCTGCCGTGCGCGTGGCGGCTGTGATTGCCGTTGTCGGGTTCGCGGTGTCGGTTGTGTACGCTCGCCGCGAGTCGTACATGTCGCATTAATGTGTGCACATAGATTCTGCAGCTAGATTGGATGGCGACACCATAAACTAATTGACGTTTTGCCGAGAGGCATGAATGTTTAAAGCGCAAAGAGTGCGCGACGGGCCCCGCGAATGGGGCGATGATGCCCGAGAGGGCCAAGAAGGAGTCTCATGTCCGAGAACGAAGAGATCATGAACGAGACCGAGAACGAGACCATGGCTGCCGAGGTTGAGGCAGTCGAGACCGTGGAGACCGAAGTTGCCGAGGTTGAGGCTGCTGACGAGGTTTCCGCCGAGGAGGAGGCCGAGGTTGTCGAGGCCGCCGTTGATTACGATGACGAAGAGCTGATGGACAAGATGCAGAAGGCCGCCCGCCTGCTGCGTAGCCGTCGCTTTGCTATTTCCAAGGAGGAGGAGGCCAAGGCCGAGCGTATGGCGAACATCGAGCGCGCCATCAAGCTGCTTGACCTCAAGCCCAAGATGGAGCAGAAGGAGATGTCCGACCTGCTGGGCATGCGCCTTCGTGAGCTCGATGGCCTGATGGCCGAGGCCGAGGCTGCCGATCTGGTCGGCCGCATCGACGACGCCGAGGGCGATATGCGCAAGATCGTCGTCTTCGCTGCCGAGGATGCCGCCGAGGGCCTGGTCGAGCTTGCCAACAAGAAGGAGAAGCTCCTGCCCGAGCTTTCTTACGAGGAGGCCACCGAGTTGATGGCCGCTCTCGATAAGGTTATCGCTCCGCTCGTCGCCATGGGCCTGGACGAGGACCGCGGTCCTCGCGGTGGCCGTGACGATCGCGGTGGCCGTGGCGGCGACCGTGGTGGCCGCGGTGGCTTTGGCGATCGCGGTGGCCGCGGCGGTGACCGTGGC
>CABRBD010000008.1:0-25786 GCA_902469185.1 uncultured Collinsella sp.
CGCACCGGAGCCCGCCGCGCAGGCGCCCGCCGCCGCACCGGAGCCCAAGGGCGCCGAGGTGACTGCTCCCATGGTCGGCGTGTTCTATGCTGCCCCGGCGCCGGGCGACGAGCCGTTTGTGCACGTGGGCTCCAAGGTCAAGGCCGGCGAGACCCTCTGCATCATCGAGGCCATGAAGGTTCTCAACGAGGTGACGGCAGAGGCAGACGGCGAGGTGCTCGAGATCTGCGTGGCCGACGGCGACCTCGTGGAGTTTGGCAGCTGCCTCATGAGGATCGGATAGGTGATATCCATGAACAAAGAAGAGCTCAAGAAGCTGTTGCCGCATCGCGAGCCGATGCTTTTGCTCGACGAGGCCGAGCTGGTGGGCGACGAGGCCCACGGCAAGATTACGATCACGGGCGACGAGTACTTTTTGCAGGGGCATTTTCCGGGAAACCCGGTCGTCCCCGGCGTGATTCAGTGCGAGATGCTCGCCCAGAACTGCTGCGTGCTGCTGATGGGCGATGAGGAGGCGCGCGGCGCGACGCCGTTCTACACGAGTCTGGACAAGGTTCGCTTTAAGCGTCCGGTGCGCCCGGGCGACACGGTGGATCTGGTGTGCTCCATCACGCGTGCGCGCGGGCCGTTCCGCTTTGCGACGGGTACCGCGAGCGTCAACGGTGAGGTTTGCTGCCGCGCCGATATGTCTTTTGCACTCATGCACGAAAGTTAAGGAAGGCTTCATGTTCGACAAAGTGCTCATCGCCAACCGCGGCGAAGTCGCGGTCCGTGTTATCCGCGCGTGCCGCGATATGGGCATCAAGACCGTCGCCGTTTATTCCACGGCCGATGCGGACGCGTTGCACGTGCAACTTGCCGACGAGGCGTATTGCATCGGCGGCCCGCGTCTTGCCGAGAGCTACCTCAACGACGATGCTGTGCTCACCTGTGCCGTAAAGTCGGGGGCAAAGGCGATCCATCCTGGCTACGGTTTCTTTTCCGAGAAGGCGAGCTTCGTGCGCGACTGCGACAAGTACGGTCTGGCGTTTGTCGGTCCCTCGGCCGAGGTCATCGACAGCATGGGCGACAAGGACGCCGCACGCCGAACGGCCGCTGCCGCGGGCGTGCCCATCGTGCCGGGCTGCGATTTGCTCAAAAGCCCCGAGGAGGCAACGGCCGAGGCCGAGCGCATTGGCTGTCCCGTGCTCATTAAGGCGCGTGCAGGCGGTGGCGGTCGCGGCATTCGTAAAGTCGAGCGCGTGGAAGATGCGGCAAAGGCGTTCATCGAGGCGCGTGCCGAGGGCGAGGCCGTTTTTGGCGACGGCGAGTGCTACATGGAGAAGTTCGTCGCGCCGGCGCACCACGTTGAGGTGCAGATTATGGCCGATAAGCAGGGCCATGTGTTTTCGCTCGGCGAGCGCGAGTGCTCGGTGCAGCGTCGCAACCAAAAGCTGATCGAGGAGAGCCCCGCGCCGTGTCTCGACGGACACGACGACATTCGTGCTCGCATGCACAAGGCGGCGCGTGACCTGGCTCGTGCCGTCGGCTACGAAGGAGCCGGTACCATCGAGTTCCTGTATTCGGACGACGGCAATTTCTACTTTATGGAAATGAACACGCGCTTGCAGGTGGAGCATCCGGTTACGGAGTTTGTGACCGATACCGACTTGGTCAAGTGGCAGCTGCGCGTGGCAGCCGGCCAGCCTCTGCCCTTTGAGCAGGAGGACATGCCGGTTCGCAACCACGCCATGGAGTGCCGCATCAATGCCGAAACGCCGGACTTTCTGCCGTCATGCGGAACGGTCACCGCGTTGCGCGTGCCGGGTGGTCCGCGCGTGCGCTGGGATTCCGCCATGTTTACCGGTGCGAACGTTCCGCCGTACTACGACTCCATGCTCGGCAAGCTCATCGTGTGTGCGCCCACGCGTGACGGCGCCATTCGCAAGATGCGCTCGGCCCTGGGCGAGCTCGTGATTGAGGGCGTGAGCGAAAACAGCGAGCTTCAGCTCGACGTGCTGGCAAACGACGAGTTCTTGTCGGGCATGTATCACACCGATCTGATGGGGCATCTCTATGCTGATGAATAGAAAAGCGAAGACGGTCAACGTCCTCGAGGGACCGATGACCGAGTCGTGCGCCGAGTTTCCCGCGCGTCACGTGTTTATCAAGTGCCCGGAGTGCCGCCGCGTAATCGATGAGGCACGCCTGCACGACAACCTCGAGGTCTGCCCTCGTTGCGGCAAGCACTTTCGCGTGAGCGGGCGCGACCGTATGCGCATGACGGTCGACGAGGGCACGTTTGAGGAATGGGATGCTAATCTGGCGTCGGAGGACTTCCTCTCGTTTCCCGGTTATGCCGACAAACTCAAGAGCGTGAGCGAGCGTTCGGGCGAGCGCGATGCCGTTGTGTGCGGCAGGGGCAAAATCTGCGGTTGCGATACAGCTCTCTTCTTTATGGACGCCAACTTTATGATGGGCTCGATGGGTTCCGTGGTGGGCGAGAAGATCTGTCGCACATTTGAGCGCGCGACCGAGATGGGATTGCCAGTTGTCGGCTTTACCGTTTCGGGCGGTGCGCGCATGCAAGAGGGCGTGACATCGCTTATGCAGATGGCCAAGATTTCTGCGGCGGTTAGGCGCCACAGCGAGGCGGGCGGCCTGTATATCACGGTGCTCACCGACCCCACGACTGGCGGCGTGACCGCGAGCTTTGCCATGGAGGGCGACATTATCCTGGCCGAGCCCGATGCCCTGACGGCATTTGCCGGCCCGCGCGTGATCGAGCAGAACATGCACAAGCGCCTGCACAAGGGATTCCAGCGCTCCGAGTTTTTGCTGGAGCACGGCTTTTGCGATGCCGTTGTTCCGCGTGGCGAGATTGCGCTCACGGTAGGCGAGCTGCTGGCGCTGCACGAGGGGCACGCGCCCGGCCTGGGGGCACCGCATGAGATCGTGCATACGGGTCGCCGCGGCAAAAAGTTGGGACACTTGTTCAAGCGCTCGGCCGTACCAAAAACCGCGCTCGAGATTGTCAAGCAGACCCGCTCGGCAGATCGCGCCACGGCAGGCGAGATGATCTCGCTGGGCCTGGATGGATTTGTGGAGCTGCACGGGGACCGCTACTTTGGCGACGACGCCGCTGTGGTGGCTGGCATTGGCTGGAAAGACGGACGCCCCGTAACGGTCATCGCCATCGAACGCGGCACCACGACCAAAGAGCGCATGCGCCGCAACTTTGGTATGGCGCATCCCGAGGGCTACCGCAAGGCGCGTCGCCTTATGCGTCAGGCCGAAAAGTTTGGTCGACCGGTTCTGTGCCTGGTCGATACTTCGGGCGCGTTTTGCGGCATCGGTGCCGAGGAGCGCGGCCAGGGCGAGGCGATTGCCCAGAATCTCATGGAGATGAGCGGCCTTAAGACGCCGATTGTCTCGGTGGTGACAGGCGAGGGCGGCTCTGGTGGCGCGCTGGCGCTATCCGTGGCCGACCGCATCCTGATGCTCTCGAGCTCGGCCTATTCGGTCGTGAGTCCCGAGGCCTGCGCGTCGATCCTGTGGAAGGATACCGAGCGCGCGAATGAGGCCGCCGAGGCGCTTAAGCTCACGGCCCCCGATCTGCTGGCGCTCGGCATCATCGACGGCATTGTCGACGATAGGGGCCTGTCGCATGAGGAGATCGCCGGTGCCGTCATGTCTTCGGCATTTGATGCCTTCGATACGCTTGGGCAGCTCGACGACGCGACCCTCACAAACCTCCGCTATGAAAAGTACCGCACAATCGGTCGGTACCGCACGATGTGACAAAGGGGCAGCCCGTATGTCACATTGGGAAAGGCGTTCCATGTCGCAAGTTTCTAACACCTCGTTTACAACGACGGTCTCATCAAACGCCATGGCCGTGGTGGACTATCTGTCCAAAAGCATGATGTCGGCGCTGCCCTTTATTGTCTGCGCGGCGTTGTTCCGCACCGTCGCCGTCATTATGGGCGAAGGCATGCTGGGCCTGTGGTCGGCCGATTCCGAAATCTATCGCCTGTTCTACAGTTGGCTTTATAACGCCGGCTACTACTTTTTGCCCATTTATCTTGGTTGGGCGGCCGCTCGCCAGCTCGGTTGCTCGGAGCAGCTGGGCATGATGCTGGGCGGCGTATTGATTGCGCCCGATCTGCTTAAGCTCGTCGATGCCGCATCGACGACGGGGGCATCGATGACTTCCGTGTATGGTCTGCTTCCCGCGCCGGTCAACGATTACACGACGACTGTTATTCCGGTCCTTATCTCGGTGCCTGTGCTATGGCGAGTGGAGTGTTTCTTTTCGCGCATTATCCCTAAGGCCGTGGCGTTTTCGTTCGTTCCGTTTACAACCATGCTTGTCATGGTTCCGGTTTCGCTGTGTATTACGGCGCCGGCGGGCAGCTATCTGGGCATGCTGTTGGGCCAGCTTATGTTTATGCTTGGCAATTCCGGTGGCATCGTGTCGCTGCTCACGCTCATGGGGCTTGCCGCGGGTTGGGAGTTTCTTAAGATCGCGGGTATCAGCAACGTTGTCCTATCGCTTGCGTACGCGCAGTTTATGAGTGTGGGAACGGATTCGTGCATCCTGATTGCCGCAACGATGGCGACGTTCGCCGTTTGGGGCATGCCTTTTGGCGCGTCGCTTCGCGTTGCGGATAAGGACGAGAAGGCGCTCATGCTGGGCTATTCAATCTCGGGTGTTCTTGGCGGCGTAAGCGAGCCGGCGCTGTACGGTTGCGGCTTTAAATATGGCAGGTGCCTGACGTGCATGGCCATTGGCGGTGCCGTCGGAGGCCTTGTTGCGGCCGTGGGTCACGTTACGGCCTATACCATTGGCATGACGAATGTCCTCATGGTCATTGGCTTTGCCACGGGCGGCATCTCGAACCTGCTGTGGTGCTGTGCTGCCGGTGGTGTGGCATTTGCGGTGTCTGCGGCGCTGAGCTACTGCTTTGGCGTGGTGCCGGCGAAGGGGCAGACGACGGGGGACGGAGCTGATTCACCCGAAACCTCGAAGAGCGTGGCCGAAGCAAGCGCATAAACCTGTGCGACAAAGGGCGATTTCTTTGTCATGTTCCAAGGTCGTGGCCCGTGTGGGTTGCGGCCTTTTTGTATCTGTGGGGCAAAGTGGCTACACTACAATCCGTTTGAGCAATAGATATATAGGTAGTACCGTGGGGGCGGATATAGATGGTTGAGTGGATTGTTCGTCGTGCGCAGGGCGACCGTGCGCGCGTGGGCACGTTGACGGGCGTGGTGTGTATTCTCGCCAATGTGGCACTATGTGCTGCGAAGGGCGTAATTGGTGTGCTGTCGGGGTCGGTTTCAATCGTGGCAGACGCCATGAACAACCTGTCCGACGCCAGCTCAAACATCGTGAGCGTGCTTGGCTTTAAGCTGGCGAGCAAGCCGGCAGATCCCGAGCATCCTTACGGACATGGCCGCTACGAGTACCTCTCTGGCCTGGTCGTGGCGGCGCTCGTGCTGTTGATTGGCGTTGAGCTGGTGAAGTCTTCGGTTGAGCGAATTGTCAACCCGGAGCCTGTCGAGTTCTCGCTTGCCCTGGTGGCAGTTCTAGTGCTTTCGATGGTCGTAAAGCTGTGGATGGCGGCCCTCAACCAAAAGCTCGGTGACCGCATTGAGTCCGAGACGTTGCGTGCGACCGCTCAGGATTCCAAAAACGATGTCCTTGCCACAGGCGCCGTGTTAGCGTGCGCAATTGTTTCGCAGGTGACGCGCATCAATCTTGATGCTTGGGTCGGCCTTGCCGTTGGCGCCTATATCGGCTGGAGTGGTTTTGAGCTCATCCAGGATACGGTGAGCCCGCTTTTGGGCCAGGCGCCCGATCCCAAGCTGGTCAAACATATCCGAGACAAGATCATGAGCTACCCCGGCGTTTTGGGCGTCCACGACCTTATGGTTCACGACTACGGCCCGGGCAGGAAGTTCGCAACCGCTCACGCCGAGATGGCAGCCGAGGTTAGCCCCTTGGAAAGCCACGACACACTCGACAACATCGAGCAGTCGTTTCGGAACGAAGACGGCATGATCGTCACGCTCCATTACGACCCCATCGTGACCGACGACCCCAAGGTGGCGAGCATGCGCTTGCGCATTAACGCCATGGCACAGGAGATCGATAGTCGCCTCTCGATTCATGACCTACGCTGTGTGCCGGGTCCTACGCACACCAACGTGATCTTTGACTGCGTGCGTCCCTCGGATCTGCAGATGAGTGCCGATGACTTAAAGCACGCGCTGGCACAACGGGTCGAATCGGAATATCCCAAGTCGATTGCCAAAATTACGATCGACGAGGACTATGTCGGCCATACCCACGAGTAGGGCTGTGCCGGCAAGGTAACTGAAGCAGAAGGGGAGAGCATGAAGCGTCTCTATCTACTCCGCCACGGCCAGACGGAATTCAACGTCAAAAAGCTGGTCCAGGGCCGCTGCGATTCACCGCTGACCAGCCTGGGCCGTCAACAGGCACAGGCAGCCGCCGCGTGGCTCAAAGCCAACGGCGTCGTCCCCGACAAAGTGATCTCATCACCCTTAGGCCGAGCCATGGACACGGCAAGTCTCGTCGCATGCGAACTCCTCGGTCCGGACGCCGCTGCCGAGCCCTGCGAAGGCATCATCGAACGCTGCTACGGCTCCTTCGAAGAGGGCCCGCACGACGCGCTACCTACCGACGTCTGGGATCCCGGCGAGGATCTGGTCCCCTTCGGAGGAGAAGGAAGCCGCGCGCTGCAAGAGCGCATGGTAGACACCCTCACCAATCTCATGGGCTCCGAGGGCATCGAAACCCTCCTAGCAGTAAGCCACGGCAGCGCCAGCCGCCAATTCATCAAGGCTGCAGCTCCAGACGGCTTCGAGCTCCCAACAAAACTCCCCAACTGCGCCATTATGATTTTCGATTTTGATGAGGCGGAGCCACAAGTAGAGGGCGAGCCAATGCAATGCAAGTTCACCCTCCAGCAAATAGTGGACCCCCAACAAAGTCACTAGCCTGAGCGAGCAGAGTTAAGCAGACATCAACGTGTCGTCTCCCGAGCACGGCGGAGGGCCGGAGAAATATATTAAGGTCATCGCGAGTTCCGCACGCAAAGGAGAGCACTTAATGTGCTCTCCGTCTTGCGCAGGACTGTAGAGCAGGGACCTTAATATATTTCTCCGGCCCTCCGCCGTGCTCGGGAGCCATCCACGCACTTTACCTGCGTAAACAATGTGAGTGAAATATGAATCTCGATGGATACGCCCGCAGCCGTGTATACTAAACAGCTGTGTGTAACCAGGGGAGTATTCTGGCTGGACAAAATGCCTGCTTAATAGGGTTGTCAGGTAGTCCGGACGCAATACAAGACTGGGGAGCACGTCGTGTAAGTAGTGGTCCTCTAGGGGCGTACGCTCGGTGGCGTACGCATTGTCCCAAGACCACGCGAGAGTTGGGATCATATCTTGATCAGCATGATTCTCGGCCGCAAGATTGGCATGACCCAGGTTTGGGACGAGGACGACAACATCGTTCCCGTCACGGTCATCCAGGCTGGCCCCTGCGCTGTCTCGCAGGTTAAAACTCAGGCAACCGACGGCTATGACGCCGTCCAGATCGGTTTCGGCGACATCAAGGCCAAGAACGTGAACAAGCCCATGGCTGGTCACTTCGCCAAGGCCGGCGTCGAGCCTGTCCGCTTCCTTCGTGAGGTCCGCGTCGAGAACGGCGAGGAGCACAAGGTCGGCGAGGTCGTCACCGTCGCTGATTTCGCTGATGTCGAGAAGGTCGACGTCATCGGTACCTCCAAGGGTAAGGGCTTCCAGGGTCGCATCAAGCGCTGGGGTCAGCGCCGCGGTCCTATGACGCATGGTTCTCACTTCCAGCGTCACCCCGGTTCTATCGGTCAGTGCGCCTATCCTGCGCGCGTCCTCAAGGGCGTCAAGATGGCCGGTCACATGGGTAACGAGCGCGTTACCGTCAAGAACCTTTCCGTTGTCCGCATCGATGCCGAGCAGAACCTCATCTTGGTCAAGGGCGCTGTCCCGGGTGCCAAGAATGGTCTCGTCGCCATCCGTATGGCCTAAGGGCCCAGCCCATTTAGCCCAGCGTCATACCAAGGAGAACACTTAAATGGCAAAGTTTGAAGTAAAGAACAGCGAGGGCAAGAAGGTCGCCGAGGCCGAGCTCGCCGCTGAGGTGTACGGCATCGAGCCGAACATCCACGTTATGCACCACATCGTCAAGTGCCAGATGGCCTCTTGGCGTCAGGGCACCCAGTCTGCTAAGGGCCGCTCTGAGGTTTCCGGTGGCGGCAAGAAGCCTTGGCGTCAGAAGGGCACCGGTCGTGCCCGCCAGGGTTCCATCCGTGCTGCCCAGTGGCGTCACGGTGGCGTTGTCTTCGCCCCCAAGCCCCGTTCCTACGCTAAGCGTATGAACAACAAGGAGGTCAAGCTGGCTATGCGCTCCGCGCTGTCCGCCAAGCTGGCCGATGGCGAGCTCGTGCTCGTCGACGACTACGGCTTCGAGAAGCCTTCCACCAAGGCTGCCGTCGCCATGCTCAAGGCTCTCGGCCTTGAGGGCAAGCGTCTGACCATCATCGTTCGCGATGAGGACGTCAACGCCTACCTGTCGTTCCGCAACATTCCCAAGACGTTCATCATCACTGCCGACGAGGCCAACACCTACGATCTCGTCAACAACAACGCTGTGCTGATGCCCGCCGACATCGCCGCTCACTTCGGGGAGGTGCTTGCATAAATGACCGCCCACGAGATCATCATCCGTCCGATCGTGTCCGAGCGTTCCTTCTCCGGCATGGAGCTGAACAAGTACACGTTCGAGGTCGCCAAGGATGCTAACAAGTATCAGATCAAGGACGCTGTCGAGGAGATCTTCGGCGTCAAGGTCGTTCGCGTGAACACCCTGACGGTCAAGCCCAAGACCAAGCGCGTGCGCTATGTCGCCGGCAAGACCCGTTCTTGGAAGAAGGCCATCGTCACGCTGGCCGAGGGCGACACCATCGAGGTCTTTGGCAACCAGGCCTAAGACTCGCTGCTGTTGAGTGAGCTCATGCCTCCCAAATAGGGGAGGCGGGAGCTCAAGGTTTTGGGCGTATAAAATGGACACGCCCGGAACCGTGTATACGTCCGGTGTCATCGCACCCGAGGCAGAACCTCGAATCCCTGTCTGCGATGGCTAACGGATTCCTATTGAAAGGGATTGTAATGGCTGTAAAGCACCTTAAGCCGACCTCCGCTGGTAGGCGTTGGCAGACGATCTCCGACTTCTCCGAGATCACCTGCACCAAGCCCGAGAAGTCTCTTCTCGAGCCCCTGCCCAAGAAGGCCGGTCGTAACAACAACGGCCGCATCACCACCCGCCACCAGGGCGGCGGCGTGAAGCGTCGTTACCGCGTGATCGACTTCAAGCGCAACAAGGACGGCGTGCCCGCCAAGGTTGCCACGATCGAGTACGATCCGAACCGTTCCGCTCGCATCGCTCTGCTGCACTACGCTGACGGTGAGAAGCGCTACATCCTGGCCCCCAAGGGCCTCGAGGTCGGTCAGACCATCATGTCCGGTTCTGACGCCGACATCAAGCCGGGCAACGCTCTGCCCCTCGCCGACATCCCCGTCGGTACGCTCATCCACGCCGTCGAGTTCCAGCCGGGCAAGGGCGCTGCTATCGCCCGTTCCGCCGGTAACTCCTGCCAGCTGATGGGTAAGGAGGGCAAGTACGCTATCGTCCGTATGCCTTCCTCCGAGATGCGCCGCATCCTCGTTACCTGCCGCGCCACCGTCGGTGAGGTCGGCAACGCCGATCACGCCAACATCGTCATCGGCAAGGCCGGCCGTAAGCGTCACATGAACGTGCGCCCGACCGTCCGCGGTACCGTCATGAACCCTGTCGACCACCCGCACGGCGGTGGCGAGGGCAAGAACCACACCTCTGGTCGTCCCTCTGTTACCCCCTGGGGTAAGCCGACGAAGGGCCTTCGTACGCGCAAGAAGAAGAAGGTCTCGAACCAGCACATCATTCGTCGCCGTAAGAAGTAATTTCGGATACCGAGTTTTAGGAGAAAGCACTTATGAGCAGAAGTCTCAAAAAGGGCCCGTTCGTGGAGACTCGCCTTCTCTCGCGTATCACCGCGATGAACGAGGCTGGCAAGAAGGACGTCGTGAAGACCTGGTCCCGCGCGTCCACCATCTTCCCCGAGATGGTTGGTCACACCATCGCCGTCCACGACGGCCGCAAGCATGTGCCCGTGTATGTTACCGAGTCCATGGTTGGTCACAAGCTCGGCGAGTTCGCGCCGACTCGTACGTTCCGTGGCCACAAGGCCAAATAGGGGGTTAACCGTAAATGGCAACTAAGTCTATTGAAACTGAGGCCACCGAGGTTCGCGCCGTCGCTAAGTACGTGCGTGTTTCCCCCAGCAAGGCCCGCCTGGTGGTCGATCTGATCCGCCGCAAGCCTGTCGCTCAGGCCTTCGACATCCTCCACTTCTGCGACCGCGCCGTCGCCGTGGATGTCGAGAAGGTTCTCCGTTCCGCCGTTGCGAACGCCGAGAACAACAACGGTCTGCGTGCCGACAACCTGGTTGTCGCCGCTGCCTATGTTGACGAGGGTCCGACGCTTAAGCGCATCCGTCCCCGCGCCAAGGGTTCCGCTTCTCGCATTCTGAAGCGTACTTCCCACATCACCGTCGTCGTTGCTCCTCGAAAGGAGGCGTAAAGCTGTATGGGTCAGAAAGTCTACCCCACCGGCTTCCGTCTTGGCATCACCGAGAACTGGCGCTCCCGCTGGTTCGCAGAGAAGGATTACGCTAAGACCCTCGGTAACGATCTCGAGATCCGCAAGTACCTCGAGAAGCGTCTTTCCCGCGCAGCTGTCTCCCGCGTCGAGATCGAGCGCGCTGGCGACAAGGTGAAGGTCATCATCCTCACCGCTCGCCCCGGCGTTGTCATCGGTAAGAAGGGTGCCGAGATCGATACCCTCCGCACCGAGCTCGAGAAGGTCGCTGGCGTCTCCAAGGGCCAGCTCTCCGTCGACGTTGTCGAGATTAAGCGCCCCGAGCTCGACGCCAACCTCGTTGCTCAGTCTATCGCCGAGCAGCTCGAGGGCCGCGTTGCCTTCCGTCGCGCTATGCGCAAGGCTGTCCAGTCTGCCCGCAAGGCCGGCGCTAAGGGCATCCGTATCCAGTGCTCCGGTCGTCTCGGCGGTGCCGAGATGGGCCGTCGTGAGTGGTACCGCGAGGGTCGCGTGCCTCTGCATACCCTCCGTGCCAAGATCGACTACGGCACGGCTGTCGCCAGCACCACCATGGGCGCTTGCGGCGTGAAGGTCTGGATCTACCTGGGCGAGAAGCTCCCGGGCCAGCCTGTTCCCAACCCTGCACTCGAGGGCTCTTCCCGTCCTCGTCGTCGTAACTCCGAGAGGAGGGGTCAGTAGTGCTTGCCCCTAAGCGTATTCTTCACCGCAAGGTGCAGCGTGGCTCCATGAAGGGCCAGGCCAAGGGTAATACCGAGCTGCATTTCGGCGAGTTTGGTATCCAGGCTCTCGAGGCCCATTGGATCACCAACCGTCAGATCGAGGCCGCTCGTATTGCCATGACCCGCTACATGAAGCGTGGCGGTCGTGTCTACATCACGATCTTCCCCGATAAGCCCATCACCAAGAAGCCTGCCGAGACTCGCATGGGTTCTGGTAAGGGTAACCCCGAGGAGTGGGTGGCCGTCGTCAAGCCCGGCCGCATCATGTTCGAGGTCAAGGGCGTGCCCGAGGAGGTCGCTCGCGAGGCTCTGCGTCTTGCACAGCACAAGCTTCCCATCAAGACCAAGATTGTTGCTGCCAAGAACGCTGAGCAGCGCATCGAGAAGGAGATGGCTGAGGAGGCCGCTCTCGAGGCCAAGTGGGCTGCTGAGGACGCCGCCGCCGCCAAGGAGGAGAACTAATGAAGCCCGCAGAGATTCGTGAGCTCTCGGACGCTCAGCTCGTTGAGAAGCTGAAGGAAATGCGCGCCGAGCTCTTTAACCTTCGTTTCCAGATGGCCACCAGCCAGCTGGACAACACCGCTCGCGTCAACACCGTGAAGAAGGACATCGCTCGCGTCCTCACGGAGCAGCGCGCCCGCGAGATCGCAGCGGAGAAGTCCGCTGTCGCCGAGTAGGACCTAAGGAGAGAACATGACTGATTCGCGTAACTCGCGTAAGGTCCGTACGGGTGTCGTTACCTCCGTCTCCGGTGCCAAGACCATTGTTGTCACCATCACCGAGCGCAAGCGTCACCCCAAGTACGGCAAGATGATGACCAGCTCCAAGAAGCTGCACGCTCACGACGAGGAGTGCACGGCTGGCGTGGGCGACACCGTCCGCGTTATGGAGACCCGTCCTATGTCCAAGATGAAGCGTTGGCGCCTCATCGAGGTCGTCGAGCGCGCTAAATAAGCAGTCGCTCTTACGACTTGTACGTTTCCGAAGATGTGCGTATGCCTGGCTTGCATACCACGGGCCGTATAAAGGCTGCGCACCTCTCTTCGGTTCTTAGTTCGGAGGAACATCTACCATGATTCAGATGCAAACCATGCTGAACGTCGCCGACAACTCCGGCGCTCGCAAGATTCGCTGCATCAAGGTGCTTGGCGGTTCCAAGCGTCGTTATGCAGGCATCGGCGATGTGTTCATCGGTGCTGTCCAGGAGGCTACCCCTGGCGCCAACGTCAAGAAGAAGGACGTTGTCCGTTGCGTCGTCGTTCGCACCGTTAAGGAGATCCGCCGCAAGGATGGCTCCTACATTCGCTTTGATGAGAACGCCTGCGTTGTCATCAACAACGATGGTTCGCCCGTCGGCACCCGTATCTTCGGGCCCGTCGCTCGCGAGCTTCGTGACAAGAAGTACATGAAGATCGTCTCGCTCGCTCCCGAGACCCTGTAGTTAGGGGAGATATATGTATATCAAGAAGGGCGATAAGGTCCAGGTTCTCTCTGGTAAGGATCGCGGCAAGCAGGGCGTTGTCCTGCGTGCTCTCCCCGCCGAGAACAAGGTCGTTGTCGAGGGCGTTTCGGTCGTCAAGAAGGCCGTCAAGCCCAACGCTGCCAACCAGCAGGGCGGCATCGTTTCGCAGGAGGCTCCCATCGACGCCTCCAACGTCAATCTCGTCTGCCCCGAGTGCGGTAAGGTTACCCGCGTCGGTCACGAGAAGGACGGCAAGAACAAGCTGCGCGTCTGCAAGAAGTGCGGCCACAAGTTCTAAGCTGCCCGCAACATCAAGTTGCTAGCAAAGGCCCGGATGCCACGGCACCCGGGCCTTTTTCTATCCCTACTCATTGCACTCATTGGGGACAGACTTAAATGAGTAGTTATCTTGCTCATTGGGGACAGACTTAAATGAGTGGGTTAGCCGTTGGGGAAGGTCCTTCGCGGGCAGGGCGATCTTCATGGCGTTCCTAGGGTCCTTTCGACCGATATCTCCTGTGCAAATCTTCGGCCTGAGACGTATCGGGGATCAACCTACTGGATGCATCAAGCATAGATTCTTATCCGCCTAAGAGCCAATATCGGTCGTGCGTCGTGCTCTGTAAATTGCATGCTTGCGTGTCTGTGCGCGTTCTCTTGCGTTCTATTGCGCACTACCGCGTATATATGCGCCATTTACGGGGCAAAAATGACCGTTTAGCGGCGAGACACGCAAAAACGCGCACAGACGCGCGTGTTTGTGCGAATATAGAGCTATCAGAAATGCAAGACGTTCTATGACACAGGAGGCACATGATGGCAGATTCTAAGCAGGCTCCGCTCGACGCCGCGGCAGCCGCCAAAGCAGCGTTCGCTTCGGTCCAGGACAAGCCGTTCCCCGACGATATTTTTACGGCTCCCGAGCTCCATTGGGCCGTCATCGGTTGCGGCGTTATCGCCAACCAGATGGCTCAGTCCCTTGCTCTTGCCGGTCGCAAGCTTGCGGGCGTCGCCAACCGTACGCCGTCCAAGGCTCAGGCTTTTGCCGAGCAGTATGGCATCGAGAAGGTCTACGACACGGTTGAGGACCTCTACGCCGATCCTGGCATCGACGCCGTCTACATCACTACCCCGCACAACACTCATATCACCTATCTGCGCGCTGCCCTGGCAGCCGGCAAGCACGTGCTCTGCGAGAAGGCCATTACCCTCAATTCCGCTGAACTCGATGAGGCCCGTGCCATTGCCGCCGAGCACAACGTGGTCCTTATGGACGCTACCACGGTGCTCCACATGCCCTTGTATCAAGAGCTGCGTCGCCGCATGGATGCCGGCGAGTTCGGCCGCATGAACCTCGCTCAGCTCAACTTTGGTAGCTACAAGGAGTACGGCGACCTGACCAACCGTTTCTACAATCGCAACCTTGCCGGCGGTGCCATGCTCGATATTGGTGTGTATGCCCTGTCCGTCATGCGCCTGTTTATGGCGAGCCAGCCCGCCGAGGTCGTGTCTCTAGGCAACACCTGCGAGACTGGAGTCGATGTTGCGGGCGGCATCGTCTGCCGCAATGCCGAGCAGCAGCTGGGCGTCGTGAGCCTTACGCTTCACTCCAAGCAGCCCAAGCGCTCGGTCATCAGCTTTGACAAGTGCTACATCGAGGTCAACGAATATCCGCGTGCCGATCACGCGACCATCGTGTGGACTGCGGACGGCCACCGCGAGGAGGTCCACGCAGGCACCGAGGCTTACGCCCTGTGTTATGAGATGGCCGATCTTGAGAAGGCCGTTGCCGGCGACGACTCCAAGCGCGAGCTTCTGGATTATGCTTCTGATGTTATGGAGCTTATGACCAAGCTTCGCGCCGATTGGGGAGTCGTGTACCCCGAGGAGGAGTAAGCGATGCTTGCGGAAGATAGGCTCAACGCAATCGTGTCGATGGTGCAGCAGACGGGCTCGGTTACCGTACCGGAGCTTGCTGAGGCCCTGGGCGTGACGGCGTCTACCATTCGGCGCGACCTGCAGACGCTCAATCGCGCACACCGTATCGCCAAGGTGCACGGTGGGGCGACGAGCCTTGAGCGCGCGCACGTGACGCGCGACCTAACGCTTAATGAGCGCAGCGATCTCCATAACGACGACAAGGAACGTATCTGCGCCCGTGCGGCGGCGCTGGTGGAGCCCGAGAGCTTTGTGTACATCGACTCGGGCTCGACGACGCTCAGGCTCATCGAGCATCTTCCACACCTTGAAGGTGTCACCTATGTGACTGATTCCGTGCTCCATGCTCAGCATCTCGCTTTGCGCGGCATGCGTACCGTGGTGCTGGGCGGCGAGCTCAAACCCGAGACCGAGGCGCTCGTTGGCCCCGATGCCTTGGCAACCTTAGACCGTTACAACTTCAACTGCGGCTTTTGGGGCTCTAACGGCATTGCCGCCGAGCAGGGCTTCACGGCGCCCGATATCGAGGAGGCGCAAGTAAAGCGTATCTCGATGCGCCATACGGCCAAGCGCTTCGTAATCTCGGACGCCAGTAAATTTGGCATGGTGGCGCCCGTCAAGTTCGCGGACTTCCGCGATGCAACGATTATTACCGCAGGCGAGGTCCCCGCCAAGTACCGGGCAATGGACAACGTCGTCACGGTCTAACGGCAGGGACGGGCTAAGGCCAAAACCACCGCGAAGGTGCCCGTCCCCATTGTGGTGGTTAGTAATGAAAACCGAGTAGTTTTCTCAATAGAAAAGCGGCAACGTCTATTACGGGCGTTGCCGCTTTCGTTGTCTACCGGTTTAGTCTAAATCTGTAACAACTGGACCGCTTAAAGTGGGCTAGGTGTTACTGATTGAAATACTTCCGAATTGCGCCGTTCCTTTGTCTCAATCTGTAACATTTGGGATCGATTTTGCCGAGTTATTGTTACAGATTGAGATTTTCCCTTGAGGGGGATTCGAATGTCTCGATCTGTAGCAGATAGACCGGAAAATGGGCTCTAACTGTTACAGATCGAGACGTTTTGGGACCGCGGCTGAGTCATCGTGGCGGCATGACGTTTGACCAGATAAAACCTGTCAAAATAAACATGTCCCTTTTTGGCAGGATTTAGGGCTCCCAGGGGCAGGGGGCTTCGATGTGGATGTGCTCGCCGGTTACGGGATGCGTAAAGGACACGCTGTGGGCGTGGAGCATCAGGCCGCAGGGGCGCGGCGTTCCGTACAGGTCGTCGCCAACCAAGGGATGATGCTCGCTGGCCAGGTGCACGCGGATCTGGTGCTTGCGGCCGGTGAGCAGCTCGACATCGATATACGAGCGCGTAGGCAGGCCACGACGGCTCTTAAGACGCTTGAGTACCTTCACGCGCGTTTGAGACGGCTTGCCGCTGGCGCCGACGCGCATCTTTCGACTGTCGTGTCGGTCGCGGGCGATGGGTTTGTCGATGAGCTTTTCGTTCCAGTCGATCTTGCCCTCGGCGAGCGCCAGGTAGTGCTTTTCGAAAGCGTGGTCGATGACCATCTGGTCAAAGGCGGGCTGCGTCTGCTTGTCGAGCGAGAACAGCACCACGCCGGTGGTGTCGCGGTCCAGGCGGTTGAGCGGCTGCATGTCGGTCGCGGCAAAGCCGTCGCCCATCGCCAGCAGCAGGTCGCTGGCGTAGTCGGTGAGCGTGCGCTCGCCGGTGCCGTCGCCGTGGACGATCATACCGGCAGGCTTGTCGATGGCCATGAGCCAGGCGTCGCAGTAGAGGACTTGAGGTTCTTCGTTCACGTGTATGCCTTTCGGTTAGCTGATTCCCACAAACATGCAGCCCGAGGTCGCCCCGCGCAGGCGGGCGGCGGGCTTACGGCCGGCCTGCGCGGCCTCGACGGCGCGACGGACGCGTGCGACGGCGCGGCCAATCTCATCTGCCTCGAGCAGGGTTCCGTCGACCATAAGGCGGCGCACGCCGGCATCGAGCAGCTGCGGAACCTGCGGCGTAAGGTCGATGGGGTAGGCGTCGTACAAGCGTGAGCGGCCGTGGATGTCGGTACGCACCGGCATGACCTTTCCGTCGATATTCTTGAGCGAGAGCTTGCGGGCACGCAGGCGGCAGTTGGCGCAATCGTGGATGCAGCCGTTGGCAACCTGCAGAATGCAATGCTCGCTTGTCATGACGCGCGGGCGGCCAAAGACGGTGATGCCCAGAGCCGCGGGCGCGGCGGCGCCGAGCGAGACAATCTCGTCGAGCGTGATCTCGGGCGAGAGCCAAAACGCGCCGGCTCCGCGTTCGGCGAGTGCCTCCATGCAGGGCGCATTGTGCACGGGCAGGCAGGATCGAATCTCGGCCGTGGCGCCAACCTGGGCGGCCAGGGCAAGCTCAGAGATGTTGCCAATAGCGACCGTGGCGCCGGCAACAACCCATGGGTCAACGCGGACGTGGTCAACGGCGCGGCAGACCTCATCGAGCACGGGTACGATGCCCTGCTCAAACGTATCGGCGGGGGAGAGCTTGGCCGCATCGAGCGCGTCGGTGGTCATGTAGATGCGCGTTGCACCATCCGCCCGCGCTGCCTCGGCGGCCTCGAGCGAGGTGACGGTGGCGCAGATCTGCGGCTCGTCGCGGTAGTGCTCGGGCGCGGGGCGGGAATCACTGGTGACAATCGCCGGCAGCTCGAGCGTTTTCGCGCGCTCCGCGTACGGCGCCAGAATGGCCTCTTCCAGCGCCTTGCAAGCGGCGGCGCGCACCTTATGTACGGCGGAGAAACCCATGCCACAGCCCTCATCGAGCGCCACCTCAAAGCTCGCAGCCTCAAAAGGAGAGGAACCCATGCGGCCCACATGCTCAACCATGTCCGCCGCCTCGACGGCGCGGGTCTTGGCGGCCTCGACGGTGAAGCCCGTGGCGGTGGCGGTGAGCGCGGGGTTGTCACAGCAGGTGAGCGTCACGGTAAACGGCTCGCCCAGGCGCGCCACGACGGACACATCTACGGCGCGGCGGCGCAGCACATCGCGCTTGAGCGCGGCGCCGGCGGCGTCGATGGCACGCTGACTGCGAATCACGCGGACGCGGCAGCCCTCGGGCATGCTGCGGGGCACGCGACATTCGATGATGTCGCCCGCGGCGGCATCATCGGTAGCGATAGTGGTTAGGAACTGGTCAAACTCGTTATCGTGGCGAAGCTCCAGCAGGTCGCCCGTGCCCACGGGCTCAAACAGCTCAATGCGGGCGATGGCGGCGCGGCGACGGCGGTCGTCGGGCTTGAGGCCGCGCACATCGCGGTTGGCCGGGCGGCTGCCGAGCACCGTGCCCACGATCTGGCCGCGGTTGTTGGAACGCTCATAGCTCATCATCTCGTCGCCCGAGGTGCCGTCCTGATAGGCGTGCGTAAAGTCGCGGTTAAAGCAGCGCTTGAGCTGGCGCTGGCGGGCGGCTTTCTCGTCCTTGGCAACGGTGGTTCCGGCCAGCATGTCATCAATCTGATGACGATACACGTCGACGATGGAATACACGTAATCGGGCGCCTTCATGCGGCCCTCGAGCTTGAGCGACGCGGCGCCGGCGTCATACAGGCGGCGAACAAGTTGTGAAGTGTTGGTGTCACGCGGGCACAGCGCGCGCTCGCGACCGGCAGGGGAGAGCGAGCGGCCGTTCTCGTCGATCAGCTCGTAGGGCAGGCGACAGGGTTGAGCGCACATGCCGCGGTTGGCCGAGCGGCCCGCCATGGCAAAGCTCGAAAGCAGACACAGGCCAGAGTAGCAAAAGCAGATGGCGCCATGGCTAAAGACCTCAAGGTCCACATCGGGCGCGGCATCGTGAATGGCGGCAATCTCGTCGATGGAAAGCTCGCGCGAGAGGGTCACGCGGTCGGCGCCTTGCTCGCGGCACCAAAGGGTTCCGCGGTCGTCGTGGATGTTCGCCTGGGTCGAGATATGCGTCTCGATGCCGGGCATGGTGCGCTTGACCTCAAAGAACAGGCCCCAGTCCTGGATGATGAAGGCGTCGGCGCCCAGCGTGGAGCAGCGATGGATGAGCTGCAGCACATCGCTCATCTCGGATTCCTTGATGATGATGTTGACCGTGACGTAGACGCGCGAGCCGGCCAGATGCGCGGCGCGGCAGGCCTGCTCAAAGGCCTCGTCGGTAAAGTTGGTGGCCTTGCGGCGTGCGTTGAAGCTGCCCATGCCGCAGTAGATGGCGTCTGCCCCGGCGGCGAGTGCGGCGGCAAAGGGCTCGGGCCCTCCGGCGGGCGCCAAAAGCTCGGGTCTGCGGTTGGTGGTTCGACTGGCGGTTGCGGTCATATCCTGCCTTTCAAAATGCTCAGATACTCAAAAGTATAGTGGTGCCGTCGCGGCAGGCGATGCCCGTGCTCTAAGCGGGATAAAGTCTTCAGCAGCTTGGACTGGCTGCTCCACATGAGAACCGTTCAGCGGTCCGGGGAAACCGTTGGGCGATAAAATATTCTCGCAACGTGATAATAATCTTGCATCGCGCGGAAACCTTGAGTACTATCCCAATCAAGCGCGGTGTTCAGACCGAACTGTGCCTCCCGGTGTGAACGCCGCGCTCCCGTTCCCTTTTACTTGTAAGGAGAAAAACATGAGCAAGACCGTCGTGTCTTCCGATAACGCACCCGCAGCCATCGGCCCGTATTCCCCCGGTATCCAGACTGGCAACATGGTGTTTCTGTCCGGCCAGCTGGGCATCGATCCCGCGACCGGCAAGCTGCCCGAGGGTGTCGAGGCCCAGGCCAAGCAGTCCCTCGCCAACGTCGAGGCTCTGCTGACCGCTGCCGGCGCCACGTTTGCCGATGTCGTCAAGACCACGGTCTACCTGGCCGACATCGCCGACTTTGCCGCCGTGAACGAGATTTACGCCTCCAAGTTCGAGGCTCCGTTCCCCGCGCGCAGCGCTTTCCAGGTTGCCGCCCTTCCGGCTGGCGGTCTGGTCGAGATCGAGGTTGTCGCCGCTCTCTAAGGTGTTGGTAACAACTAAACATGACATGCAAAAAGACCCTGCAGCGCGTGCGAGCTGCAGGGTCTTTTGTCAAGCGATGCGACAAAAATGATCCGTTTCCCTTCGTCCCCAAGGGATCACGTTTAGCCCTCCTTGCGGACTTTTTGCAGGTAGCGGTACACGCTGGGCTCCGAGATGCCCAACGCGGTGGCAGCGCAGGCCACGGCGCCCTTGAGCATGAACACCCCGTTGCCGTTGAGGTGGCGAATGACGTCCACGCGGTCGCTCTGACCAAGCGACGCTACATCCAGCCCGCGCGCGCTCAGCAACTCGGCAATGCTGCGGTCGATGAGCTCCTGGGTGGACTCCGAAAGGCTTTCGACCTCGATAGGGGCGGGCTCCGTGCGCGTCGGCGCTGCGTCGAAGCACGCCATGAGCTGCTGCGCCATGGCGTTGATGGAGCGTACGGTCGAGAGGTCGGTGTTGACGCAGAGCATACCGACGATCTCGTCATTCTCGCGGATAAAGTACGTCGCTGACTCCAACGTCTTGCCGCCGGCACCGCGCCCCTCGTAGCCCGTAATAAACGGCAGGTCGCGATACTTGGCGTCGTGCATGATCTTGAGCGCCAGATCGGTGGCGGGACCGCCGACCTTGCGGCCGCTCACGATGCCGTTGCGAATATCGACGATGGCGTGGTCGGGATCCGAGAAATCGTGCAGCACGATTTCGCTGTTTTTGCCGAGTATCTGCTCCAGAAAATCGACCATCGGCAAAAAGCGACGTACGGTCTCGTTCACGGGCAACTCCTTTGGGTGAAATCGGAAATGTTCATAACAATTTTTTCTCATGGTAACACGCTGCCCATCATCTCGTATATCCGCAGGTACATTGCGTAATACAGACGAACGGTAGGTATTTGGCGGTAAACGGTTGACCAAAAGAAAAGTTAGATGCTATTTTGACCAGACACTTTCCTGACCTGCGGAAATGCATTATCTCAGCTGAAGAATAGTCTGATAACAAAAAATTATTATTGAGAATGAGAATCATCTTTAATACGATATGCAACGAAGGCACAACCTCAACCCCGCACTGCGTCACAATAGAGCGTTAGATGCGAAAACAACTATTTCGAGGATTGGTGGTCAAATGACCCAGGAGACGGTTACGAACGGCACTGAAGCCCTGTTCACTCGCGAAGGCATGCCTCCCGTTAAGGAAATGATCCCGTGTGCCCTTCAGCACGTACTGGCATCGTTTGCCGGCATCATTACCCCGGCGGTCATCATGGCCGGCGTCTACGGCTTTAATAGCCAGCAGAGCACCGACATCATCCAGGTCGCGCTCATTCTTTCGGCGATCGATACGGCCCTTCAGGCCTTCGCTCCCTTCCGTCGCATCGGCGGCGGCCTGCCCATCGTCATGGGCGTTTCGTTCGCGTTCCTGCCGGCCCTGCAGGCCATGGGTGCCTCGGGCTTTAGCTTTGGTGCGCTGCTGGGCGGCGAGATCGTCGGCGGCGCCGTCGCGGTCCTCTTTGGTCTGGCCTACAGCAAGATCAAGTGGCTGTTCCCGCCCGTCGTGACCGGTACGGTCATCTTCTCCATCGGCGTTTCGCTGTATCCCACGGCCGTCAAGTATATGGCCGGCGGTATGGGTACGCCGCTGTGGGGCACTCCGCAGGCCTGGTGCGTCGCTCTTATCACCTTCGCCGTGGTCTTTGCGCTCGCCAACTTTGGCAAGGGCACGCTCAAGCTGGGATCCGTGTTCTTTGGCATGATCGTTGGCATGATCGTTTCGATCCCCTTTGGCATGATCGACTTCTCCAGCGTCGCCACCGCTCAGGTCTTCGCCCTTCCCAAGCTCATGCCCTACGCGCTCGAGTTTGATCCCGAAGTCTGCATTACCCTCGCCGTCGTGTTCCCCATGGTCGCCATCCAGGTTATCGGTGACGTCTCCGCCGCTTGCCTGGGCTCCATCGACCGTATGCCTACCGAGCGCGAGCTCTCCGGCGCTATCGTGTCCCAGGGCCTCACCTCTATGGTCGGCGGCCTGCTGGGCGGTCTTCCCACCAGCGCCCTTGGCCAGAACGTGGGCATCATCTGCTCCAACAAGGTCGTCAACAAGTGGGTCTTTGTGATCATCGCGGCCGTCTTTGCCATCGCCGGTCTGTTCCCGCAGCTCTCTGCCGTCCTTTCCGCTATCCCGCAGCCCGTTATCGGCGGCGCGACCGTCGGCGTCTTTGGCACCATCACCATGAACGGCGTGCGCATGTTCACCCGCGAGGGCCTCACGCAGCGCACTACCACCATCGTCGGCACCTCCGTCGTCTTTGGCCTGGGTATCTGGATGGCCAGCGGTTGCCTTGCCGGCGAGGGTATGCCCGCCTGGGTGTCCACCGTCATCGGTTCCAATGCCGTAACCCCCACCGCCATCATGGCCATTGTCCTTAACCTGATCCTTCCGCAGACGCCGGTCGTGGCTCAACACATCGATGCTGCCAAGGACGCTGCCGTGGATCTGGTCTTGCCCGAGAGCAAGAAGTAACCAATTCGGTGCTATTCGTCGGCGGGCGCATCGCCTCGTCCGCCGATGCCATGCGGCGCCAAGCCGCACTTCAAAGGGTTTGTCCCTTTGGTGAAGCGTTGACGGGAGAGGGCCCGTTTCCGGTGTAGGCCGGCGCTTCGCACTCCGCCATGTCAGAGGTGTCAAACCCCGCCTCTGATGTTGAAGGGAGCATCCATGCTTCTGGTCGCTAACGGTTCCGTTTTTACCCGCAACGCTCAGACCCCGTTTATTCCAAACGGTGCGGTCGCCATTGACGGAGATACGATCGTCGAAGTGGGCCCCGAGTGCGAGCTCAAGGCCAAGTACCCGGATGCCGAGTACGTTGACGCCCAGGGCAACCTCATCATGCCCGGACTCATCAACTGCCACACCCACATCTACTCGGGTCTGGCCCGCGGCCTTGCCATTAAGGGCTGCAACCCCACCAACTTCCTGGAGAATCTTGAGCAGCAGTGGTGGAAGATCGATGACAACCTGACGCTCGACGGCACCAAGGCCAGCGCCTATGCCACGATTTTGGACTCCATCCGCGATGGCGTCACCACGATCTTCGATCACCATGCGAGCTTCTGCGAGATCCCGGGAAGCCTCTTTACCATTAAGGATGCAGCTCAGGAGCTGGGCATGCGTTCGTGCCTGTGCTACGAGGTCTCCGACCGCCGCGGTCAGGAAAAATGCGACCAGGCCATTGCCGAGAACGCCGAGTTTGCCCAGTGGGCCGCCAAGGAGCGTCGCGATAACGACAACCACATGATTGCCGCCATGTTTGGCGGTCACGCCACCTTTACGCTGTCGGACGAGACCATGGATAAGATGGCCGAGGCCAACAACGGCCTGACCGGCTTCCACATCCATGTGTGCGAGGGCATGAATGACGTGTGGGACTCCCGCCTCAACCGCGGTGGCATCAGCCCCGTCGAGCGCCTGCTGCAGCACAATCTGCTGGGTCCCGACACCATGCTCGGCCACTGCATCCACGTGACGCCCGCCGAGATGGATATCGTCAAGGAGTCCGGTACCTGGCTCGTCAACAACCCCGAATCCAATATGGGCAACGCCGTGGGCTGCGCCCCCGTGCTCGAGTTCTTCCGCCGCGGCATCCCCGTGTGCATGGGCACCGACGCCTACACCCACGATATGCTCGAGAGCCTTAAGGTCTTCCTGATCATTCAGCGACACAACGCCGCCATGCCCAACGTGGGCTGGTGCGAGGCCATGACCATGCTGTTCGAGAACAACGCCAAGATGGCGAGCAAGTACTTCGATCGCAAGCTCGGCGTGCTCGAGGCCGGCGCTGCCGCCGATGTCATCGTCATGGACTACAAGCCCTTTACGCCGCTGAGCGAGGAGAATATCGACGGCCACATGCTCTTTGGCATGATGGGCAAAAACTGCCGCACCACCATCATCAACGGCCGCGTCCTGTACAAGGATCGCGAGTTCGTTGGCATTGATGAGGACAAGATCAACGCGTGGACCATGGCCGAGTCCAAGAAGCTCTGGAGCACGCTCAACGATCGAACCTACTAATTCACAAGTAGATTCGCGCGCGTCGGATGTTTCGCCGCATCCGACGCGCGCATAGGCGGCCTCCGCGGGGTCGCCGGCGCTGTGCTAGCGCTACACCGTATTTGCGCCCGCCGCGCGGTCTCGCCGGGCGTTACAGAGAGGAGCTCACTATGAGCGACATCATGAGGCCGATCCCGTTTTCGCAGCTGATGAACTGGATCATCGAGGAGCACAAGACCCAGGACGCCATCTTTGGCGTGCGTAAGATGGTCACGACCAACCAGGAGGGTGCGCTTCCCATTTTTGACGAGCGCATCGAGACTCCGTTTGGCCCGGCTGCCGGTCCCAATACGCAGCTGGCCCAGAACATCGTGGCCTCTTATGTGGCCGGTTCTCGCTTCTTTGAGCTCAAGACCGTCCAGGTTATGGACGGCGAGGAGCTCTCCAAGTGCGTCAACAAGCCCTGCATCGTGGCTCAGGACGAGTGCTACAACTGCGAATGGTCGACCGAGCTCGAGGTTCCGCAGGCCTTTGCCGAGTATGTGAAGGCATGGTTTGCCTGCCACCTGATCGCTCGCGAGTACGGTCTGGGCAGCCCGGACGGCTTTGTCTTCAACATGTCGGTGGGCTATGACCTGGAGGGCATTAAGAGCCCCAAGGTCGACGCCTACATCGAGGGCATGAAGGATGCCAGCGGCTCCGACGTCTGGAACGAGTGCCGTGCCTGGGCGCTTGCCAACCTGGACAAGTTTGAGCATGTCGACGCTGCGTTTGTCGAGTCCATCCCGGCGCGCGTCTCCAACTCCATCACCGAGTCTACCCTGCACGGCTGCCCGCCGGCGGAGATCGAGCGCATCGCGACCTACCTCATCACCGAGAAGGGCCTCAACACCTACATCAAGTGCAACCCCACGCTGCTGGGCTATGAGTTTGCACGTCAGCGCCTCAACGAGCTGGGCTTTGACTATATCGTCTTTGATGACACGCACTTCCGCGAGGATCTGCAGTGGGCCGATGCCGTGCCCATGTTCGAGCGCCTGATTGTCCTGTGCGCCGAGCGCGGTCTGGAGTTCGGCGTCAAGCTGACCAACACGTTTCCCGTCGACGTGACCAGGAACGAGCTGCCTTCCACCGAGATGTACATGTCCGGCCGTTCGCTGTTCTCGCTGACCATCGAGGCCGCCCGCCGCATTACCGAGCAGTTCGATGGCAAGCTGCGCATCAGCTACTCCGGCGGTGCCACGGTCTACAACATCCGTGCCCTGTATGACGCCGGCATTTGGCCCGTCACCCTGGCGACTGACGTGCTCAAGCCCGGTGGTTACGAGCGCTTTAGCCAGATGGCCGGCGAGTTTACCGACCTGGACGGCAAGCCGTTTGAGGGCGTCTCGCTCGAGGCCGTGACCGCGATCCAGACCGACTCGCTCACCAACCCGCTCTACAAGAAGCCGCTGCGCCCGCTGCCCGATCGCAAGGTCGCCGGCAAGAGCCCGCTTTCCGACTGCTTTACCACGCCGTGCCGTACGAGCTGCCCCATCCAGCAGGATATTCCCGCCTACCTGGCGGCTGTTGACGAAGGTCGCTTCGAGGACGCGCTCAACATCATCATCGAGCGCAACGCCCTGCCGTTCATTACCGGCACCATCTGCCCGCATCCCTGCGGCCGTGCCTGCGAGCGTGCGTTTTACGAGCCCGAGGGCGCCCAGATTCGCGCCAGCAAGCTCAAGGCCGCCCGCGAGGCCATGGCCGCCGTGCTGCCCAAGCTGCGCGCCCAGGCCATCGCCAACGACGGCGAGCGCAACGTTGCCGTTATCGGCGGCGGCCCGGCCGGCCTGGCGAC